>NZ_JBHRWI010000043.1:0-220655 GCF_042647905.1 Amycolatopsis halotolerans | reverse complement strand
CCCCAGGGCCCACCGATCCTACGAATGACCAGTTCAGACCCAACAAAGAAGGTAGGACATCACTATGTTCTCCCTGGCCAAGACTGCCGCGATCAGTGTGCTCGCGGTTCCCCTTTTCGTTTCCTCTCCCGCTGCCGCAGCACCGGCGTCGTACACGAACGGCCCGTGCCAGGGCAGTTCCGGCGTGACGGTCGTGGTGGACGCCACGCATTTCGCCGGCGCCTCGGTGACCAGACGTTGTGTCGCCGGTGATCCGGAGACGGCGTTCGAGGCGCTCAGCGAGGCCGGGTTCGCTCCGGTGCACGGGACCGGGCAGGGGCAGCAGGGTCCGTACCAGTACTTGTGCCGGATCGACGCTCGTCCGTCCAGTTCCGCCGATCCGTGCACCGGGTTCGTGCCGAACGCTCCGTACTGGGCGTACTGGGTGCCGGACAAGCAGAACGCCAACTGGACCTATGCCGACGAGGGCGTCGACGTCTCGGACCCGGCGCCGGGCACGGTGCTCGGGTTCTCCTTCGGCGCGGGCACGGCGACGGACCCGAACCAGATGAGCCTGACCCTCGCGCAGGCGAAAGACCCGAACTGGACCGGTTCGTGAGCTGGGGTGCCGGTGCCGTGGCCAGCGCGTTGGTGCTGGCCGCGGCGGTTCCGGCACCCGCGCCGGGCGTCGCCGAGCCCGCGGTGGCCGCCGCGGAGTTCCTGGCCCACGAGTTCAGCCGGCTCGGCGACGGCTATCCGGACCCGGTCAGTCCCGGCAACACCGACGCGGGGTTGATGGCCGACGCGCTGCTCGCCATGCACCGCGCGGGAGTCGAACCGGCAGCGCAGGCGAAGGCGACCGCGAAACTGCGGGCGCACTTCTTCAGCGCCACGATCGTCTCGGCGGGCCTCACGGGCAAGGACCTGATCGTGGCTGTCGAGCAAGGAGTGAATCCGCGCCAGTGGGGGAAGGACAGCAAGGGCGACACCATCGACCTCATCGCGCGGCTCGGTGCGGCGCAGGGTTCCGCGGGCGCTTTCGAGGACACCGCGGTCGGCGGAGCGCGCACCCCGGCCAATGTGTTCGGGCAGGCTTTGGCGCTGATCGGCTTGCACAAGGCCGGGATCGGCAACCCTGCCGGGAAGGCTGTGCTGCTGCGCCAGCAATGTCCGGGCGGCGGGTTCCGGCTGAACGTGCCCGCGGGCGGCGAGACCGCGCAGTGCGCGTCGGATACCGATGCCAGCGCGGACACCACGGCGATGGGGGTGTGGGCACTCGTCGAGATCGGCGGCCATCGGCAGCAGGTCGCGCGGGGGCTGGGCTGGCTGCGCGCTCATCAGGATCCCGCGACGGGGGCGTTCAGCGCGGATCCGAAAACCCCGGCGCAGGTGAACACCAACTCGTCCGGGCTGGCCGCGATGGCGCTGGCCCTCGGCGGCGACGGCGCGGCGGCCTCCCGGGCGACCGGGTGGCTGGCCGCCATGCAGGTGCCCGCGAGCGTGCCGGTTCCGGCGATGGCCGGTGCGATCGCGAAGAGCCAGACGGACCTGGACGCGATCGCCCTAGACGCGAAGGCGTTCTGGCTCAAGCGCAGCGGTGCCGACAACGTGGGCAAGCAGGACGGCGTGCGCCGGGCCACCGCACAGGCATTGCTGGGCCTGTCCGCCGCGGTTCCCGGTCCGGTTCCGCCTCGGCCGCCGGACAATCCGCCGCCCGGCACCGTGCTGCCTGGCACCGTGCCGCCTGGCAGTCCCGGGCGTGGCGCCCCGGGCCCGGGGTTGCCGGGAGGAAGGCACAGCGGCGTGCTGCGGACCGAACCAGCTGGCTCAGCCCCGCCCACCGCCGCCGAGGCTCCAGCGAGCGGTTCGGCTGGCCCGGTGCCGAGCGCGCAGCCGGTGCCGTCGACCACCTCGCCGCCGGATCAGGTCGGGCAGGCGCGGGCGCTGGAACCGCGTCCGGCGTCGTTCTGGGCCGGCCCGAACGGAATCGCGGCAGCGGTACTGGCCGGTTTGCTGTTCGCCGCGGGCACGTTCTGGTTGCTGGTGCGCCGCAGGGGATCCCGTTCGTGAGGCGGCTGATTGCCGCGCTGGCGGCCGGATTTATGGCGATGGGCGGCATCGCGGCGCCCGCTGCGGTGGCGGCACCGGCGTGCACGGCGACGTCCGGTGTGCTCGTGGTGGTGGACTTCGGGTCCCTCGGCGGCGGAGTGGTGCAGCGCTGCCTTGGCACGCCGCCCGAATCCGGGTACGACGCGTTGCGCGCGGCAGGATTCCGCACCGCCGGGACCGTGCACGACGGCCCGGCTTTTGTGTGCCGCATCGACGATCGGCCCTCGCCGTCGGTGGAGCCGTGCACGGACACGCCTCCCACGACGGCGTACTGGTCGTACTGGGACGGCAATGCCGGAACGAACCGCTGGGAGTACAGCAACGAGGGCGCGATGAGTGCCACTCCGCGGGCAGGCCAGGTCGAGGGCTGGTCCTTCGGGGACGGGAAGCCGCCCAGTCCGGCGGTGGCCGCGCTGATCGCCCCGGCGGGTCCGGCGCACCAGCAAGGCGGTGTCGCGGGCCCGAACCCCACCGCGGCAGGAGACAGTGCACCGTCGCCGCAGACTCCGGGAGGAACGCAACTGCCGCCGAAGAGTTCGGGTGCCGCCGCGCCGGGTGAGCCGCCGCCGTCGGCACCGGCGAACGCACCGGTTTCGACAGGCTCTTCCCGGCCGTCGGCGGCGAGCAGCGCGCCGGAACCGGCGGCGGCCGCGTCCGAGACCGCTGGCACAAGCGGATTTCCGATGCTGCCGGTCGTGGCGTTCGGGGCGATCTGGCTGCTGGGAGTCCTCGCCGCGGTCCTGGTCCGGCGCCGCCGCAGGCGGGAAGCGGAGTGATCGGCGCCGCCTCGCTGCCGCGGATGCTGCATCCCGCGGCGTGGTGGATCTGGGCGCTGGGCATGGCGACGGCGGCCAGCAGGACCACGAATCCGTTGCTGCTCGGGTTGATTCTCGCGGTGGCCGGGGTCGTGGTGGCCGCCCGGCGCGGGGAAGCCCCGTGGGCCAGGGGGTTCCGCGCGTACCTGGTCCTGGCGCTGGTGGTGATCGGGTTCCGGGTGCTGTTCCGGATCCTGCTCGGTTCCGCCTTCACCGGGGGAGGGCATCTGCTGTTCGCGCTGCCGCGGATTCCGCTGCCGCACTGGATGGCCGGGGTGCGCCTCGGCGGGCCGGTCGAGCTGGAAGGCATCCTCAGCGCCGCCTGCGACGGGTTGCGGCTGGCGACCTTGCTGGTGTGCGTCGGCGCGGCGAACACGCTGGCCAACCCCAAGCGGGTGCTGCGCATGCTGCCCGGTGCCCTGTACGAAATCGGCACCACCGTGGTGATCGCGCTGACCGTGGCGCCGCAGCTGATCGAGAGCGGACAGCGGATCATGCGCGCCCGCGCGCTGCGCGGAGCCACTGGAAAACTGTTCCGGTCAGTGGCGTTGCCGGTGCTGGCCGACGCGCTGGACCGGGCGATCGCGCTGGCCGCGGCGATGGACTCCCGCGGCTACGGCCAACGCTGGGAGCGGTCCGCGGCGGCTCGCCGCACCGCCGCGGCGCTGATGCTGGCCGGTCTGCTCGGGTTGTGCGTGGGCAGCTACGGGTTGCTGGCCGCCGAACAGCACAGTTACGGGCCGGTGATGCTGGCTGCGGGTGCGGTGGTGTGCGGTGTGGGGCTCTATCTCGGCGGCAGGCGCGTTCAGCGGACCCGCTACCGGCCGGATCCCTGGACAGTGCCGGAGTGGGCCGTCACGGCGTCCGGCGTTGCCGCGGCCGCGCTGGTCGCGTCGGCCGATCCGGTCGTGCTGAACCCGCCGCTGCTGGCGCCGGGGATGGATCTGGTGGCATTGGCCGGGATCCTCGCCGGATTGCTGCCCGCGCTCGCCGCCCCACCCCCTCCCGAGCTGACCGCGCGGTACCGGCCGGGAGTACTGCGGTGATCGACTTCTCCGAGGTGACCATCTCCTATCGGGACACGCCCGTGCTGCGCGAGGTCTCCTTGCACATCGACGAAGGAGAGCTGGCCCTCGTGGTGGGCCGCACCGGTTCCGGCAAATCGACGCTGCTGGGCGCGGTGAACGGATTGGTGCCGCACTTCACCGGCGGACGGCTGGCGGGCCGGGTCACCGTGGCCGGGCGGGACACCCGCACGCACCGGCCGCGTGAACTCGCCGCGGTGGTCGGCGTAGTAGGGCAAGACCCCGTCGCCGGGTTCGTGACCGACTCGGTGGAGGAAGAACTGGCCTACGGCATGGAACAGCTGGGCGTGCCCGCCGGCGTGATGCGCAAGCGGGTGGAGGAGACGATGGATCTGCTGGGCATCGCGGAGCTGCGGGACCGTCCGCTCCGCGCGCTGTCCGGCGGGCAGCAGCAGCGGGTCGCGATCGGCGCGGTGCTGGCCGCGGGCCCGCGAGTGCTGGTCCTCGACGAACCGACCTCCGCGCTGGATCCGGGCGCCGCGGAGGAAGTCCTGGCCGCGGTGACCCGGCTGGTCCACGACCTCGGGGTCACCGTCCTGATCGCCGAACACCGGCTGGAACGGGTGCTGCAGTACGCCGACCGGGTGCTGACCGTGGACGGCGGCCGGGTCACCGTCGCCGAGCCCGCGCAGGCGATGCGGTCCGCGCCGATCGCCCCGCCGGTGGTCGCGTTGGGACGCCTCGCCGGGTGGGATCCGTTGCCGCTGTCGGTCCGCGACGCCCGCCGCCAAGCGCAGTCACTGCGCGCCGAACTTCCTTCGGCGCCGGTGCCCGGGCCACTCGGTTCCGGCGAAGAAACGTTGGCCAGCCGAGGCGTCGTGGTTCGCTACGGCGACACGGTCGCGGTGCGCGAGGTGTCGTTGACAGTGGCCGCCGGGGAGACGGTGGCGCTGATGGGCCGCAACGGCTCCGGCAAGTCGTCTCTGTTGTGGGCATTGCAGGGCAGCGGCGCCCGGCACCGCGGTGCCGTCACGATCCGCGGGACGGATCCCGCGGGCCTGAAACCGGTGCCGCGCCGGGAACTCGCGGCCCTGGTCCCGCAGTCCCCGGCGGATCTGCTGTACCTGCACACCGTCGGCGAGGAACTCGCTTCGCCGGCAGCGCGGGCGATCCTGGACGAACTGGCCCCCGGCATCGACCCGGACTCGCATCCGCGCGACCTGTCGGAAGGCCAGCGTCTCGCGCTCGCGCTGGCCGTGCAGCTCGCCGCCGACCCCGCGGTGCTGCTGCTCGACGAACCGACCCGCGGCCTGGACTACCCCGGAAAGCAGCGGCTCACCGCGCTGGTGCGGGCCTATCCCGGAGCGGTGCTGATCGCTACGCACGACGTGGAATTCGTGGCCGAGACGTGCGATCGGGCAGTGGTGCTCGCCGAGGGCGAAGTGGTCGCCGACGGGCCCACTGCGGACGTCGTGGTGTCCTCGCCGCTGTTCGCGCCGCAGGTGGCGAAGATCCTCGGCGGCGGCTGGTTGACCGTCGACCAGGTCGCGGGAGCGCTGCGGTGAGCCCGGTACGCATCGGCCGCTGGTCCGCGGTCTCGCTGGCGGTGTCCTCCGTGCTGGGCGTCGCCGCGTTCTGCTGGCCGTTCTTCGTCGCCCCCGGCACGGTGCTGGCCGACGCGGCCACCGAGGCTCCGCTCATTTTCGGCGTGCTGCTGGTGCTCGTGCTCGGGGTCCTGCTGGCGCAATTGGCAGACGGCGGGATCGACGCGAAAGCATTGGCGCTGCTGGGGGTGCTCGCCGCGGTGAACGCGGCGCTGCGCCCGCTCGGGGCTGGCGCCGGAGGCATCGAGACCGTCTTTTTCCTGCTGGTGCTCGCCGGACGGGTCTTCGGCCCTGGATTCGGCTTCACCCTCGGCTCGGTGTCCCTGTTCGCCTCGGCGCTGCTGACCGGCGGGATCGGGCCGTGGCTGCCGTTCCAGATGTTCGGCTGCGCCTGGGTCGGGCTGGGCGCCGGGCTGCTTCCCCGCGCGAGCGGCCGCCTCGAAATCGTTCTGCTGGCGGCGTACGGGGCGCTGTCGGCCTTCGGCTACGGGCTCGCGCTGAACCTGTCGTTCTGGCCGTTCGCGATCGGTGCGCACACCGCCCTGTCCTTTGACCCCAACGCTTCGACGCTCACGAACCTCGGCCGCTATCTCCTGTTCGACACGGCCACTTCGCTGGGCTGGGACACCGGCCGCGCGGTGACCAACGTCGTCGCGATCGTCGCTTTCGGCCCGCTGGTGCTGGCGACGCTGCGCCGTGCCTCGCGCCGCGCCGCCTTCGACGCGCCGGTCGAATTCCACGACAAGCCGGTGTGACCAGCGGGCCGATTCGATGAGGCCGGGCTTATCCGTGGCGGAACTCCGGAGGCCGCTTCTCGACGAACGCCGTCATGCCCTCCTTCTGATCGGCAGTGGCGAAGGTCGAGTGGAACAGCCGTCGTTCGAACAGCAATCCTTCCGACAGGCTTGTCTCGAACGCGCGATTCACAGCCTCTTTCGCCAGCATCGCCGCCGGTTTGGACATCGCCGCGATCTTCGCCGCCGTCGCGACCGCTTCCTCCGGCAGCGCGTCGGCCGGGACGATCCGGGACACCAGCCCGGCCCGCTCGGCCTCCTCGGCCCCGATCATCCGGCCGGTCAGGACCAGGTCCATCGCCTTGGCCTTGCCGATCGCGCGGGTCAGCCGCTGGGAGCCGCCCATGCCGGGAATGACGCCGAGCGTGATCTCCGGCTGGCCGAACTTCGCGGTGTCCGCCGCGAGCAGCACGTCGCACATCATCGCCAGTTCGCAGCCGCCGCCGAGGGCGTACCCGGCGACCGCCGCCACCAGCGGCGTCCGGACACGGCCCAGCGTTTCCCAGCCCGCGAACCAATCCGCCGCGTAGACCTCGCTGAAGCTCTGCGGGGCCATCTCCTTGATGTCCGCCCCGGCCGCGAACGCTTTCGCCGAGCCGGTGAGGACGATCGCGCCGATGTCCGGGTCGCGGTCCAATTCGGCCGCTGCCGCGGTGATCTCGTTCATCGCCTGCCGGTTCAGCGCGTTGAGCGCCTGGGGCCGGTTGAGCGTGATTCGGGCTACCCGTTCGGCCGGGCGGTCGACGAGGATGGTCTCGGTCATGCGGTGCAGTCCTTGGTGAGGCTGGTGATGATGGCGGAGAAATCGCGACCGGGGCCGTCTGCGGCGACGAACGCGGTGTACAGCTCTTCGGTGTGCTTGCCGAGTTCGGTGCGGACGCCCTCGGCCTGCGCCGCGGCTTGGGCCAGGCGCAGGTCCTTGAGCATCAGGCCGCTGGCGAACCCGCCCGCGTAGTCCCGGTTGGCCGGGCTCGCCGGCACCGGCCCGGGGACCGGGCAGTTGGTGGTGAGCGCCCAGCACTGTCCGGACGCGGTGGAGGCGACGTCGAAGAGGGCCTGGTCGGTCAAGCCGAGCCGGCGGCCGAGGGCGAACGCCTCGCTGACCGCGATCATCGAGACGCCGAGGATCATGTTGTTGCAGATCTTCGCCGCCTGCCCGGCACCGGTCTCTCCACAGTGGACGATCCGCTTGCCCATGCTCTTCAGGTACGGCTCGGCGCTGATGAACGCCTCGGACGGACCGCCCACCATGAAGGTGAGCGTGGCGGCGGCAGCGCCGACGACCCCGCCCGACACCGGAGCGTCGAGCGCCAGGTGCCCGTCCGCGGCGGCGAGGTCGGCGGCATCTCGCGCGTCTGCGACCTCTATGGTCGAACAGTCGAGGAACAGCGTGCCGGGCGAGGCGGCGGGGACGATGTCCCGGTAGCAGTCCAGCACGTGCTGTCCGCTGGGGAGCATGGTGATCACTACTGCTGCGCCCGCGACTGCCGCGATCGCGGAATCCGCCACGGCCACGCCGTTTCCGGCCGCGGCGGCACGGGCGTCGGGGACCGGGTCGTAGCCGGTCACCTTCTCCCCGGCCTTGGCCAGGTTGGCGGCCATGGGCCCGCCCATGTTCCCGAGTCCCAGGAAAGCGATGTTCATCGGGCCACTCCCGTCCACTCTTCGTCGCCCAGCGCTGCGAAATAGCTGCCGACCAGGTCGGCGTCGACCTCGGCCAGGGTCGCCGGGTGCCAGCGGGGCGACCGGTCCTTGTCGATGACCTGCGCGCGGATGCCTTCGGTGAACTCGGCGGAGCCGAACGCCCGGTGCGAGATCCGGTATTCCTGCGCCAGCACCGATTCCAGGTCCGGCAGTGCTGCTGCGGCGCGCAGCGCCCGAAGGGTGACCTTCAGCGCGACAGGGGACTTGCTTTCGATTTCCTTGGCCGCGGCGACCGCCGCTTCGCCGCCGTCGCGCAGCCGGCCCAGGATCTCTTCGACCGTGTCGGCGGCGTAGCAGTGATCGATCCACGCGGCTTCGGCCGCCAGTGCACTCGGCGGCGGAGTTTCGGCGACCAGCGCCAAAGCCGAGTCGGGGGTGCGGGTGGCCAGGGCGTCGAACAGGTCGGGCAGCCGGTCCGCCGGGACGAAGAAATCGGCCAGTCCGCAGTGGACGGCGTCGGCTCCGGAGAGTTGTGCGGTCGTGAGAGCGGCGTGCGTGCCCAGTTCGCCGGGAGTGCGCGAAAGCAGATAGGTGCCGCCGACGTCGGGGACGAAGCCGATGCCGACTTCGGGCATAGCGATCCGGGACCGGTCGGTGGCCACGCGGTGGCTGCCGTGCGCGGACACCCCGACGCCGCCGCCCATGACCAGCCCGTCCATGATCGCCACGTACGGCTTGGGGTAGCGGGCGATCGCGGCGTTCAGCCGGTACTCGTCGGCCCAGAACTCCAGCGTGGCGGTGCCGCCCGCACGAGCGTCCTCGTAGATGGAGCGGATGTCGCCGCCGGCGCACAGCCCGCGTTCGCCGGCGCCTTCGACGAGCACGGCGCGCACGCCCGCGTCGTCGCGCCACCGGTCGAGGCGGGCGGTGATCGCCCGGACCATGTCGTGGGTCAGGGCGTTGAGCGCGCGGGGGCGGTTGAGCGTGATCCGCCCGATCCCGCTGTGGACAAGGAATTCGACGTCGCTCACGCGGCCTCCAGTGATGTGCGGGATACCCGCGCCCAGTCGGCGGCACGAGCAAACTGTCGCGATGATGTGCTCATGCCGCCTCCGCCAGCATCCGGCGGGAAATGATGACCCGCATGATTTCGTTGGTCCCTTCGAGGATCTGGTGCACCCGCAGGTCGCGAACGATCTTCTCGATCCCGTACTCGGCCAGGTACCCGTAGCCGCCGTGCAGTTGCAGCGCCTGGTTCGCGATCTCGAATCCGGCGTCGGTGCAGAATCGCTTGGCCATCGCGGAAAGCTGGGTGGCATCGGGGTCGCCTTGGTCGAGCGCGTCCGCGGCGCGCCACAACAGCGTCTGGGCGGCTTCGAGGTCGGTGCGCATGTCGGCCAGCCGGAACCGCAGGGCCTGCGCTTCGGAGAGCTTCGCGCCGAATGCGGAGCGCTCCGACACATGCCGGACGGCTTTGCCCAGCGCTGTTTTCGCGCCGCCGAGCGAGCACGCGGCGATGTTGAGCCGTCCGCCGTCCAAAGCGGACATCGCCACCTTGAACCCGGCTCCCTCGCCGCCTAGCAGCGCGGAGACGGGCACCGGGGCGTCGTCGAAGACGACCTGTCTCGTCGGCTGGGCGTTCCAGCCCATCTTGACCTCGTTCGGGCCGAACGAAACGCCAGGGGTGTTCCGCTCGACCACGAACGCGGAGATCCCCGCCGCGCCGGGCCCGCCGGTCCGCGCCAGCACGACATAGACGTCGGACGTGCCCGCGCCGGAGATGAATTGCTTGACGCCGCTGAGGAAGTAGTGGTCTCCGTCCCGTCGCGCGCGGGTCGTGAGGGCGGCGGCGTCCGAACCGGCGCCGGGTTCGGTGAGGCAGTAGCTGCCGAGCGAGTCCATAGTGGACATACGCGGCAGGTAGCGGCGACGCTGGGTGTCGTCGCCGAACCGGTCGATCATCGTCGCGACCATGTTGTGGATGGACGCGTAGGCCGCGATCGACGGGCAGCCGGTGGCGAGCGCTTCGAACACGAGCACGCCGTCGAGCCGGCCGAGGCCGGATCCGCCGACGTCCTCGGGCAGGTAGATCCCGCCGAGGCCGAGCTGTGCCGCCTTGCGCAGCACGTCGACCGGGAAATGCTTGTCCTGGTCCCATTCCAGCGCGTGCGGTGCGAGATGCTCGGCCGCGAAGTCCGCGGTGGTGTCGCGCAGCGCGAGTTGTTCTGCGGTCAGTCTCATGACCCGCCTCAATCCATCGTCGGGATGACGAACGAGGCTTCTTCCTTGATGCCGGACGGCCACCGCGAGGTCACGGTCTTCGTCTTGGTGTAGAAGCGGACCGAATCCGGGCCGTGCTGGTTGAGATCGCCGAAGCCGGACCGCTTCCAGCCGCCGAAAGTGTGGTACGCGATCGGCACCGGGATCGGGACGTTCACGCCGACCATGCCGGTGTTCACGCGGGCGGTGAAATCGCGGGCGGTGTCGCCGTCACGGGTGAAGATCGCCACGCCGTTGCCGTATTCGTGTTCGCTCGGCAATCGCAATGCCTCTTCGTAATCGGCCGCGCGGACGACCGACAGCACCGGGCCGAAAATCTCCTCCCGGTAGATCCGCATCTTCGGCGTCACCTTGTCGAACAGGCAGCCGCCGAGGAAGAACCCGTTCTCGTGCCCCGGAACCGTGAGATCGCGGCCGTCCACCACCAGCTCCGCGCCTTCGGCGACACCGACCTCGAGGTAATCCCGCACCCGCCGCACGGCGTCGGCCGTGACCAGGGGGCCGAAGTCGGCGGTCTCGTCGTGCGCTGCCCCGACCTTGAGGGTCTTCACGCGCTCGGCGAGCCGTTCGACCAGCGCGTCCGCGGTGGCCTCGCCGACCGGGACGGCGACGGAGATGGCCATGCAGCGCTCTCCCGCGGAGCCGTAGCTCGCGCCGATCAGGGCATCGACGACCTGCCCGAGGTCGGCGTCGGGCATGACGATCAGGTGGTTCTTCGCCCCGCCGAAGCACTGGGCGCGCTTCCCGTGCGAAGCGGCGGTGGTGTAGATGTACTCGGCGATCGACGACGATCCGACGAACCCGACCGCCTCGACCCGGGGATCGGTGAGCAGCGCGTCGACGGCCTCCTTGTCGCCGTTGACGACCTGGAAGACGCCCGGCGGCAGCCCGGCCTCCAGGAACAGCTCGGCCAGCCGCAGCGGCACGGACGGGTCGCGTTCGGACGGCTTGAGCACGAACGCGTTGCCGCAGGCGATCGCCGGCGCGGCCTTCCACAGCGGAATCATCGCCGGGAAGTTGAACGGCGTGATCCCGGCGACGACGCCGAGCGGCTGCCGCATCGAGTAGACGTCGATCCCGGTGCCCGCGGAGTCGCTGAACTCGCCCTTGAGCAGGTGCGGGATTCCGATCGCGAACTCGACCACCTCCAGCCCGCGCTGGAGGTCGCCGCGGGCGTCGGCGATCGTTTTGCCGTGCTCGGAGGACAGCAGCCGCGCGAGACTGTCCTCTTCGGACCGGACCAGGTCGAGAAACCGCATCAGCACGCGGGCGCGGCGCTGCGGATTCCAGCGCGCCCATTCGAGTTGGGCGGCGGCCGCGATGCCGACGGCGGCGCTCACCTCCTCGGCGGAGGCGAGCGGCACCCTGGCCTGGACGGCGCCGGTGCTGGGGTCGAAGACGTCGGCGAACCGGCCCGAGGCGCCGGACACGGGTTTGCCGCCGACGAAATGCCGGAGTTCGGTGGTCATGGCATGCCTTTCGCGAGAGCGCAGGACGAACTGCCCGGCCGCACACGGCGGCGGCCGGGGTTTCCGGGCAGGCTTGAGCTACCGAAGGCCGGGCGGCGGGTCGGCGTTTTTCGCGCAGGCAGGAAGAATCCGCATGCGTTCAGCTCCATCCTCGTGGACGAACACGAACGTCCGCGGCCGGTATCCTGGCTCCCGGATCCGCGGCGCCCCAGGCCTTCCCGGCTCGCGCCAGTGGCCGTCTTTCGGGTGGAGCGCCGCTCCCCGGTCACAGTGGCGGGACCGCGCCGGATTCGCACCGGCTTCCCTGCACCGCAGACCTGTTGGCATCCTATAGTAGGAATTCCTACTATGTCGACCGGCTGAGGGGATCTCGTCCGGGTGGCGGTGCTCAGCCGAGGGGCGGGTAGGGGAGCAGGCTGCTGGCGTGTTCGTCGACGCGCAGCGGCTTCCCGATCGCGGGGAAGGCGCGCTGCGGGCAGGCGGGCCGTTCGCACACCTTGCAGCCCATGCCGATCGGGGTCACCGCCGCGTCGGCGCCGAGGGCGAGGCCGTCGGAGTAGACGAGCCGCCGGGCGTGGCGCAGTTCGCAGCCGAGCCCGATGGCGAACGTCTTGCCGGGGTCGCCGTGCCCGCCGACGGAGCGGTCGACCGTGCGGGCGAGCCAGAAGTACTTCTTGCCGTCCGGCAGTTCGGCGACCTGGGTGACGATCTTTCCCGGCGAGCCGAACGCCTCGTAGACGATCCACAGCGGACACGAACCGCCGACGCGGGAGAAGTGGAACCCGGTCGCCGACTGGCGTTTCGAGATGTTGCCCGCCCGGTCGACCCGGACGAAGGAGAAGGGCACCCCGCGGGTGCCGCGCCGTTGCAGGGTCGAGAGCCGGTGGCAGATCGTCTCGAATCCGACGCCGAAGTGATCCGACAGCCGCGTGATGTCGTAGCGGCAGCGCTCAGCCGCCCCGAGGAACACGCGGTACGGGAGCACGAGCGCTCCGGCGAAGTAGTTGGCCAGGCCGATTCTCGCCAGGCGCCGGGCGGTTTCGCCGGTGAAACCGCCGCCGTCCACCAGCCGGTCGATCGTGGTTCCCGCTTCCAGCATGGCGAGTTCCGAGGCGAGACGGAACGCGGCCTGGCCCGGACGCAGCGCGGGGGAGAGGTGCAGCACCCGTGCGGCCGGGTCGAAGCGGTGCTGGTCGGCGCCGATGGGGGCGGCGGCAACGGTGACGCCGTGCCGCTCCCGCAGGCCCGATGCCAGTCCCGAACGCACTTCCCCAGGCACCAGTCGCAGCTCCGCCGCGAGTCGTTCGGCGGGCTCGTCCAGCTCGGCGACGTAGTTGCGGCGGCGGTAGAACCAGTCGCGGATCTCCTCGTGCGGCTGGTTCGCGACCGCGCGGTCCATGCCCTGCTCGGACACCAGCGTCGCGATGTTCTCCACGGCCTCCCGGTAGCGGCGGTGCAGCGCGACCAGCGTCCTGGCCACCTCGGGCAGCTTGGCGGTCAGCTCGTCGACCTCGCCCGCGGACGCCGAGCCGGTCACGGTTTCGTCGGCGAACACCTCGCGGACGTCGGCGACGAGCCGGGCGATGTCCTGCGGCGCGAAGAACTCGGCGTCCACGCCGAAATGCTCGGTCAGCCGCACCAGCACGGGCAGCGTGAGCGGACGCCCGTTGTGCTCGAGCTGGTTCACGTAACTGGGGGAGATCTCCAGCAGCCGGGCGAGGTCGGACTGCGTCATCGACTGCCCCTCGCGCAGCTGCCGCAGCCGCGCGCCAGCGAACATCTTCTCCATTTTCGAACTGTAACAACATTTACAAGGCTGCCGCGAATGTTCACAACACTTCACAGCCCCCAGGTATCGCCTGTCCCGTTCTTCGGTGCCACGCTGATCGCATGGCACCACAAGCTTCACAGGGAAGTCGGACGGACATCGCCCGAGCCGTCGGCGCTGGCCGCGTGCCGCGCCCGTTGCCCGCCGCACACGGCCGACGTCGGCCGGTCGGCGAGAAGACCGGTTTCTCCGTACCCGAAGGAAAATGATGATCGACCATTCCGTCCGCACCTACCGTTCCGCCGAGCCGCTGCCCCGCGAGGAGCAGCTGGCCTGGAAGCTAGCGTCCGTCGCTGTCGATCCCGTGACAGTCGCTCCCGAGGTGACCGAGATGGTGGTCAACCGGGTGATCGACAACGCCGCGGTCGCCGCCGCCTCGCTGTCCCGGCGGCCGGTGTCCGCGGCCCGCGACCAGGCGCTGGCGCATCCGGCCGGGCCCGGCGCGACCGTGTTCGGCGTGCCCGGCCGGTATGCCCCGGAGTGGGCCGCGTGGGCGAACGGCGTCGCGGTACGGGAGCTGGACTACCACGACACGTTCCTGGCCGCGGACTACTCGCATCCGGGCGACAACATCCCGCCGATTCTCGCCGTCGCGCAGCACACCGGCCGCACCGGAGCCGATGTGGTCCGCGGCATCGCCGCCGGGTACGAGCTGCAGGTCGACCTCGTCCGCGGGATCTGCCTGCACGAACACAAGATCGACCACATCGCGCACCTCGGCCCGTCGGTGGCGGGCGGCTTGGGCGCGCTGCTGCGGCTGGACACCGAAACCGTGTACCAGGCGATCGGGCAGGCGCTGCACGCCACGACGGCCACGCGGCAGTCGCGCAAGGGCGAGATCTCGTCCTGGAAGGCGTACGCCCCCGCATTCGCCGGGAAAGCCGCGATCGAAGCGGTCGACCGGGCGATGCGCGGCGAAGGCGCGCCGAGCCCGATCTACGAGGGAGAAGACGGGTTCGTCGCCTGGCTGCTGGGCGGCCCGGAAGCGCGCTACACCGTCCCGTTGCCCGCGCCGGGCGAGGCGAAGAGGTCCATTTTGGACACCTACACCAAGGAGCATTCGGCGGAGTACCAGAGCCAGGCGCTGATCGACCTCGCGCGGCGGCTCGGCC
Organism: Amycolatopsis halotolerans; assembly: GCF_042647905.1. Taxonomy (NCBI): domain Bacteria; kingdom Bacillati; phylum Actinomycetota; class Actinomycetes; order Pseudonocardiales; family Pseudonocardiaceae; genus Amycolatopsis; species Amycolatopsis halotolerans. Next base: position 205,996 of record NZ_JBHRWI010000043.1, on the reverse strand, counting down.
CGCGGATCGGCGAACTCGGCAAGGTCGAGAAGATCGTGATCCGCACCAGCCATCACACGCATTACGTGATCGGCTCAGGGGCGAACGATCCGCAGAAATACGATCCGAACGCCAGCCGCGAAACCCTCGATCACTCGATCCCGTACATCTTCGCGGTCGCGCTGCAGGACCGGGCCTGGCACCACGAGAAGTCTTACGCCCGGGAACGCGCGACCCGCCCGGACACGGTGGAGCTGTGGCAGAAAGTATCCACTGTGGAGGATCAGGAGTGGACTCGGCGGTACCACGAGCCGGAACCGGCGTTCGGCGGCCGTGTCGAAGTCACTCTTGCCGACGGAACCACGGTCACCGACGAGATCGCCGTCGCCGACGCCCATCCAGCCGGGGCCAGGCCGTTCGCCCGCGAGCAGTACGTGGCGAAGTTCCGCACGCTCGCCGACGGCGTGATCGCCCCGGCCGACCAGGACCGGTTCCTCGGCACCGTCAGCCGACTGTCCGAACTGGACGCCGACGAGGTTCGCGAACTGACCCTGCCGTCGGCGATCGACGCGACCCCGAAGACGAAGGGGATCTTCTGATGCTGCACGCCGCTCCCACTGCCGCGCAGAAGCGGGCCGCGTTCCGAGCCGGGCTGAATTCCGGCAAGCTGCAGCGATTCCCGGGCGCGTTCAACCCGCTCAGCGCCAAGCTCATCGAGCGCGAAGGGTTCGAGGGCGTCTACGTCTCCGGGGCCGTGCTGTCGGCGGACCTCGGCCTGCCTGATATCGGCCTGACCACGATCACCGAGGTCGCCGGCCGGGCGCAGCAGATCGCCCGGGTCACCGCGCTGCCCGCGCTCGTCGACGCCGACACCGGGTTCGGCGAGCCGATGAACGCCGCCCGCACCGTCCAGCTCCTGGAAGACGCCGGCGTCGCCGGGATGCACCTGGAGGACCAGGTGAACCCGAAGCGCTGCGGCCACCTCGACGGCAAGGACGTCGTCGACCGGGACGTCGCGGTCCGCCGCATCTCGGCCGCGGCCTCCGCGCGTCGCGACCCGGACTTCGTGATCGCCGCGCGCACCGACGCCGCGGGAGTGCACGGCCTGGACGACGCGATCGAACGAGCCAAGGCCTTCGCCGACGCGGGTGCCGACCTCATCTTCCCCGAAGCGATGACCGGTCCGGAAGACTTCGAGAAGATGCGGGCCGCCGTCGACGTCCCGATTCTCGCCAACATGACCGAGTTCGGGAAAAGCAAGCTGCTCGACGCGCCGACCCTGGAATCGCTCGGGGTGAACCTGGTCATCTACCCGGTCACGCTGCTGCGGATCGCCATGCACGCCGCCGAAACGGCTCTGCGCGAGATCGCCGGCGAAGGCACGCAAGAGGGGCTGCTCGACCGCATGCAGCACCGCCGTGATCTCTACGACCTGCTCGATTACCCCGCCTACAACACGTTCGACCAGAACATTTTCACCTTCTCCGTGTGACGCTCGCCCGACTGCCAGGAGGACGCCGATGTCCGCACCAACCATCCACAAAGGACTCTCCGGGGTCGTCGTCGACACCACCGGCGTGTCGATGGTCAACCCCGACACCAACTCCCTGACCTACCGCGGCTATCCGGTCCAGGACCTCGCCGCGCACTGCGGCTTCGAAGAAGTCGCCTATCTGCTCTGGCACGGCGAACTGCCCACGCCGGCGCAACTGGCCGAGCAGAACCAGGCCGAGCGAGCGCAACGCGGCCTGCCGGTCGAGCTGGTCATGACGTTGCTCAGCCTGCCGGAGACGGCGCACCCGATGGACACTCTGCGCACCGCGGTCAGCATTATCGGCGCGAACGACCCCGCGGAAGACGACAACTCGCCGGAAGCCAATCAGGCCAAGGCATTGCGCCTGTTCGCGGTGCTGCCGTCGGTCGTCGCGCTCACACAACGCCGCCGCCACGGACTGCTTCCGCTGCCGCCCCGCGACGATCTCGGCTACGCGGAGAACTTCCTGTACCTGACCCTCGGCGCGGTACCGGAGCCGGTGATCGTCCGGGCCTTCGAGACATCTCTGATCCTCTACGCAGAGCACAGCTTCAACGCCTCCACCTTCACCTCGCGGGTCGTCACCTCGACGCTGTCGGACCTCTACAGCGCGGTGACGGCCGCTATCGGGGCGCTGAAAGGCCCGCTGCACGGTGGCGCGAACGAGGCGGTGATGGCGACCTTCGAGGAAATCGGCGTCGCGGACAAAGCCGAGGCATGGTTGACGAAAGCCCTCGCAGACAAGCGCAAGATCATGGGATTCGGGCACCGGGTGTACAAGAAAGGCGATTCCCGGGTGCCGACGATGCGCCAGGCGTTGCAGGAGGTGGCCGAGCTGCGCGACGGCCACGAACTGCTCGACCTCTACGAAGCTCTCGCGCAGGCGATGCACACGGCGAAAGGACTCCACCCGAACCTCGACTACCCCGCGGGCCCGGCGTATCACCTGATGGGGTTCGACACCCCGGTGTTCACGCCGATCTTCGTGGCCGCGCGGATCACCGGCTGGACCGCGCACATCACCGAACAGCTCGCGGCCAACAGCCTGATCCGCCCGTCGAGCACCTACAGCGGCAAGCCGCAGCGGGCGATCACCCGCTGCTGACCCAGCGGAACCTGGACTGAGGAAGACTCGAATCAGCTGGCGCGATAAGGGGCCGCGTAGCCGGACCCTCCGATTGTCGGTGCCGAAGGTCCTCCCCGGCTGACCTGTTCGTCAGATGGCCAAGCGGGCGTGCAGGGCGGCGAGTTCGGTATCGGACAGGTCGTTGTCGAGAAGGTAGTCCGGCATCGTCAACGACGTGATCGTTGAGGCCAGCGATGCTTCGATGGTGGTGTTGCGGGCCGCGAGGAGCTTGGTCACTCCGGTCAGTTGGTCAGGGATGCCGAGTGCGTCGTACCGCTGCTTCATCCGGTCGTAGGTCAGCAGATAGTCGGCGATGATCTCCTCCGGTGCCGCTCCGGCCAACGTGAGCAACACCAGGGCCAGCAGCCCAGTCCGGTCCTTGCCGCCGGAGCAGTGGAACACCACGCACCCCGGCGCGGCGTTGGCGATCGCCCGCACGGCGGTGACCACCAACTCGGGGTGTTCGGCCAGTATCGCCGGGAAGTACAGCGGCGAGGCCAAGTTGTCGATCTTCTTCCACTGTTCGTAGAACGGTGTGCCGACCGGTTCCAGCGGGGCATGAACGGTCGTGATTCCCGCCGGTCTCGGTGCGTCGTCCGGCTCGTGCTCGTCGGGCTCGCGCAGATCGACCACTGTGCGGACCCCGTATGCCCAAGCCGCCGCCCACCCGGCCTCGCTCAAGCGCGTCGGCGCCTCCATCCGGACCACCGCACGCGGCCTGACCCGCCCCAGCCCGCTGAGATCCCGAACATTGACACACCCGTCCCAAGAAAGCTCTCTGCCGCCGATCACAGTCACAAGACGCGTGACGCCCGCTCTCGGTTGGCTCCCGGCAAGCCTGCCGCGCGGGGGACCGGACCGTCCCGCGCCGCACCGACATCGGCTGAGCGTCCGCTGCCATTTCCCCTGCACTCGACTGGCAACACAGGCGAGGCGGTGCGTCGGGCCGAATCGCCCTATCCGGGGCCACCTATCGATCACAGGGGCCAAATAGCAAAGACAGGAACAGGTTTCGTGGCGTCGATGCTGATCGCGAGCTGGCAGTGGTCGCTGGCGCTGACGAGGTGGTGGACATTCCACCGTGGCCGCTATGCGGCATGAGCGGATGTTTGTCCCGTGGTGGAGCGGGAGGTCATTCCCCGCGCTGCGGACGCCGGGCCCGAGCTGAGACTTGCGCGTCTAGGAGGCAGTTGATGCACCGTCCGAGTCGTGTGCCGCGAACGGATCGACGCCGGGCTCTATCTTCTCCGGGATGCACATGTCGTCGACCCAGTGGCTGTATCGAGTGCGGTAGGTGATCTTGAACTTCAGGCGCGATGCCAAGGAACGATCGACGTAGCCCGAGAAGTACCGCACTGCGGTCTCGGCGGTGAGGATGCCGACCTGCGAGTCGGGGCTTCGTTGGCGTCCAGGACCGACCTGCTGGTCTCCGATGACACAGTCGTGGAGGGTCACGCCGTCGCTGAACACGATGTCGAGGTCATGGATGGGTCTTGGCGACGTGTTCGTGACAATGACCTTGAGCTGGGACTGCTTCAGGTCGGTGTTGTCGATGACATGCTTGATGACGCGAACAGCTTCCGCGTCGAAGCGTTGTTCGCGCTCCAGCTGGCTTGTCATCTGACGCACCTGGAGCGCGAGCGCCTCTCCTTGGGCGCTGTGCAGATCAGCCTGCCGCCGGGAATCGTCGCGTTGGAGGTCAAGCTGGGCCTTCAGCGCCGCGAGGTTCTTCTCGTTCGCCTGGTTCTGGGACGTGAAGGTGCGCCAGGCGATGATCGCGCCGACCACCACGCCGATGAGTGCCAGGGCTGTCGGGGCTCGCGGCGTGACCGCATCGCGCAGCTCGGCGGCAGCCTGGGCGATGAGCTCGGACAAGATCCCGTCCGGTTCGGGGTCGGCCGGCGTATCCTGCCGAGATCCACCGGAGTCGCGCTGCGTGGTCAGCGGCTCAGGGCAGCCTTGACGTTGTGTTCGACGGCGGTGAGCGGAAGGCTGCCGGCGCCGAGCACTGTCTCGTGGAACTCGCGCACGTCGAACCGGCTGCCCAGTTCTTGCTCGGCCGTGCCGCGAAGCTGCCAGAACTTCTCGAAACCCAGCCGGTAGGACAGCGACTGGGCGGGCAGATCGGTGCCGTAGCGCAGGATCTCCGAGGCCACCTGGGCGGGTGACTCCATGGTCGTCGACGCCATGTACGCGCGGGCCTTGTCCTCGGACCAGCCCAGCAGGTTGAGCCCGGTGTCCACGACCAGTCGCTGGGCCACGAACCGCTGGTGCAGAAGGGCGCCGTAGCGGTCCCACGGATCGGCGAAGAGACCCATTTCGAACCCGAGCGAGGCCGCGTACTCGGCCCAGCCCTCGCTGTACGCGCCGAGCGCCTCCGCCGCGCCCTGCGCCTGCAGCGGGTGCAAAGAGGCATCTTCGGCCTGGCGCGCCAAGTGGAAGTGGTGACCGGGCACGAGTTCGTGGAAGATCAGCGCGGCGGCCGAAATCTGCGCACGATCGGCCAAGCCTGACCCGTTGAACCGGTAGCGGCCGACCGGGTTGGTCGCGATAGGCGGCTCGTAGTAGCCGAATGTCATGCCCGCTTCCAGCTCCGGATCGAGCCGGTGCACGCCGTACGCCGCCCGTGGCCGGACCTGGAACCACTGGTCGACCTGGGGTTCGACAGCGGCGATGTGCCTGCGATAGGTCTCCGCGACGTACTCCGGATCGGGAGCGTGGAAGCGCGGGTCGGCTTCGAGCCGGAGCCGGTAAGCGGCCTCGTCGCCGTCGAAGCCGGTCTCCCGGCGGACCTCGGTCAGCTGCTCGGTCAGCTGCTGGACCCGGGCCAGGCCCAGTTCGTGCACGTCGGCGGGCTCGATGGGATAGGTGGCGTACTGGCGCACCAGTCGGCGGTACGCCACGGCACCGCCGGGGTACTGGCCGAGCCCGATGCCCTCGACCGCGCTCTGTGCACCCGGTCCGTCCACGTAGGCAAGCACGGCGTCGAAGGCGGGCAGCAGTTCGTCCGCGATGAGCCGGTCCACGCCGTCGACCAGCGCCCCGCGTGCCGCGGCGTCGAGGCAGGCCAGCCGGGACTCCGCAGGACGCAGGAACTCCGCGGCCGCGGAACGATGCGCACGGACGGCGGTCCGGAAGCCGGCCAAGGCCGGGCGCGGCAGCCGGATGCCCTGTTCGGCCTGACCGGCGAGCTTGGTCCTTGCGGCCTTGACGGCATGCGTGAAGTCGCCGGCCAGGGACAGGTAGCGTCGCGCGTCGTCGCCGGTGGCGAAGGTGAACGGGCGGAACACCTGCTGGACGAACGACGTCCACCCGTAGCTCTGGTACGGCGCGATCGGAAAGCTCCACCAGAAGTCGTCGTCACCGCCGGCCAGGTTGCCTGCCAGTTCGCGCACCACAGCGGCGATCGAACTGTCCGCATCGGCCTCCGAACCGAGCCGGGCCAGCAGCCGGCGGCCCAGAGCGGCGGCCTCGCTCGCTTCCTCGTGGGTGCCGCGCGGCAGCTGGGTGACCGGTTCACCCGCATGCAGCGCGAGCTGCGGCTGGGTGCGCAGCAGGTGCGCCCACAACTCGTCGGCCAGCTCACTCGGTGAAGTCATGGCGGCCAACCTAACCTCGCGAACCTCCGCCCGGGAATCGACAACGGTCGCGTCCTTTCCGCGTGAGGCCGCACGATTGTCGCGGGCGAGCCGCGCCGTCAACGGATGTCCTTGACGATCCCGCCACGCCGGACGACCAGCGCCACCCTGGTCACGCACATCCTGAGGAACGACGCACCCGCAGGAAGGCCTTGCGCGCGCCAGTCGTCGACCGTGTCCCACCCGGCGCCGAGCCGGCCGTGACCGCCGGTCCAGGCCCGGCAACAGTCCACAGTGGATGATGCGTGGCCCCGGCACCTCGCCCGTGGCCGCGACGTTCCACGTCGACAGCGCTTACGGCGGTCTTTTCTTGCTGTGCGAGGAGATGCGGGGGCTGACGGGCGGTGCGGCCCGCGCCGACTCGATCTACGGCCCGCGGCTTTCGCGGAGTTTCAAGGCAACTCAAGGTGCGGAGTGCGCTCGAAGCGTTCGGGGTGGAGTCGTTCCGCGCCGCCACGCGCCGGCTCCGGCTGTCGGAACACTTCGCACGCGGTATCGGGGCCACAGCCGGCCTGACGCTGCTCGGGCCCGTGGTGCTCGACGGCAGGCTCGGTCTGCGCGCGTGCATCACCAACCACCGTACGACGGCCGAGGAAATCGACCTCATCCTCGCGCGATATACGGGAAATCGCCCTCGCCCCGCCCGGGTTACCGTGGACGGCGACCGCCGAACGAAAAGGGGTGCTGTGTCCGACCGCGACCTCCAGTCCATCGTGGACGAACTCGCCGAGCGCCTGCAGCGCTCGGTCGCGATCGACGACCCGGCCATCCGCCTGCTCGCGGCCAGCCGCCACTTCGGGGACGAAGACGCCATGCGCGTCAGCTCGGTGATGAACCGGGCGGTCGAACCGCGGATCGTCGACCACCTCCTCGCCCAGGGCATCGGCCGCTGGGTCGCACCCGCCGTCGTCGAGGTCGAAGGTGGAGCGTCGCGGCTGTGCGCACCGGTCCGCTGCGACGGCATGCTGCTGGGCTACCTGTGGCTGATCGACAAGGACGGCACGTTCACCGAACAGGAGACGGCGGCCGCGGGTGAAGCCGCCGACACCGCGGGAGCGGTGCTGCTGCGACGGCTGCTGCTGCACGAGCGGTCGAAGGCCCGGCAGGAAGGCATCCTCCGAGAGCTCGTCTCCGGCGACCCGGCCGCGCGCGCCCAGGCGATCGAGGACCTGCGCGCCGAACAGCTCTTCGGCGTCGAGAGCGGCCACTTCACCGTGCTCGCCGTGCAGTGCCCGGCTTCGCGGACGACCGCCGCGCCACGAGAGGTCGCATTCGAAGCTGCAGTCGAGGAAGGCGTCCGCACGGTCCACGACGGCGTCGCGCTGATGGCGGCGAACCGGTCACGCGCGTGGATCCTGCTCGTGCAGCGGGTTCCGCCGTCCCGGGCCCTGGCAGCTGCGGTCGCGGAGCGGATCACGACCCGCTTCGGCCGGTTCGGCGACGAGAACGCCGAGCCGGTCTTCGGGGTCGGCGGAACCGTGACGGCCCTCGGCGACGTCGTCACGTCCTACCGCGAAGCGCTCCTGGCCGCCCGCGCGGCCCTGCTGCTGCCCGGCATCGGGTCACTGGCCCGCTGGGGCGAGCTGGGCCCGTACGAACTCCTGCTGAAATTGCCGCCGGAAGACCTGCTCGACGCATCCGGGGTGCCGGCGCTCGCGGCGGTGGAGCGGGAGGACACCCACGACGTCCTGCTCACCACGCTGACCGAGTTCTTCGACCACGGCGGCAACATCCAGCGCACCGCCGACTCCCTGCGCGTCCACCGCGCCACGTTGTACCAGCGGCTCAAGCGGATCGAGCAGATCACGGGGTGCAGCCTCGACTCCGGCGACGACCGGCTGATGCTGCACCTCGGGCTCAAGCTACGGGTCCTCGCCGCGGCCTACCGCGACCACCTCGGCCGCTGACCGCCGGCTCGGCTCGATCGGGTTTCACCGCCGGGCCCGGCCGCGGCGGGGAGTCGTCCGGGACTTCCAGCGGAACTTTGTCCGACGGCGGGACGAGCTCGGCCCCGGCCCCGCCTCCGAGACCAGGGCCAGCGCCGCCCGCCCCGTCAAGACGTCGGACGGGACGGGCGGCGCTGGATGTCAGAGGCTCGCCGTGCGCCGGGGCAGCGCCATGCTCGCCGCGAGCGCGCCGAGGCCGACCACGATCGAGATGACGAAGATCGTGCCGAAGGACGACCAGGTGGGCAGGGGCGTCCCCGGGACGAGGTCGCTCGCCAGGACGCTGCCCGACACCTGCGCGCCCAGCGTCCCGCCGACCGAGCGCACGACCAGGAGGAAGCCGCTGGCACTGGCCACCCGCTCCGCGGGCACCGACGACGACACGATGTTCATCGCCTGGGTCAGCCCGACGCCGACGCCGAGCCCGGCCAGTCCCGAGGCGAGCGCGAGCATGCCGCCCTCGTACCGGGCCAGGAACAGGATCGCCGAAGACGCCGCGAGCGGCACGCGGGACAGCACCATCACCGTCTTGCTGCCCAGCGAACGCTCCAGCCGTCCGGTCAGGGCCGCCGAGGCGGCACCGGCCAGCCCGAGGGGCAGCAGCAGCCCCGTCGTGGTCGGCGTGCCCCCGAGTCCGTACCCGGCGGCCGGCGGCGCGGTCACCATCGTCGGCAGGGAGAGGAAGACCGCGTACGTCGCCCAGCCGGCCGCGAACGCGACCGCGCACGTGACGAGCACCGCCTTCCCACCGACCCGGAGGGCGACCAACGGCCGCTCGATCGTTCGTGCGACCACCGCGAACACCGCCACCAGGACCACCCCCCGCGCCGGCGAGCACGAGGAACTTCGCCGACGACCACCCCCACGCGGGGGCCTCGGTGAGGGCGACGAGCACCGCGAACAACCCGCTGCTGAGCAGCACCGCGCCCGCCCAGTCGATCTTTCCCTCGCCGGTGGCCGGGGCGGAGGGAAGAACCACCGCGGCCACGATGCCGAGGAGGACCAACGCCGCCAACGGAAGCCAGTAGAGCCAGTGGTAGGACAGCGCGGTGAGCAACGGGCCGGACACCAGCACGCCGGCGACGGAGCCCAGCGCGGACATGCCGATGATCAGCCCGTTGCCGGTCCGGGCCCGATCGGCGGACTGGGTGTCCGGCAGGATGCCGATCGCCAGCGGGACGAAGCCGAGCCCGGCGCCTTGCAGGACCTGGCCGATCGCGAGCAGCCTGATCGAGGTGGCGACGGCGGCGATGAGCGCACCGGCCGCGACCACTGCCCACACACCGAAGAAGACGGCTTTCTTGGTGTGGAGGTCGGCCAGTCGTCCGACGAGCGGGGTGCAGACCGCGCCGGACAGCAGCAGCCCGGTGAAGACCCAGGTGACCGAAGCGGTCGAGGCTCCCAACCCTTGCTGGATCAGCGGCAGCGCCGGGACGAGCATCGATTCCAGCAGGCTGTAGACGAGCACGACGGCACCGAGGACGGCCGCGGGAAACGACCCGGTTCTCTGTCCATTTTCGACGGTGAGCGCGGATGATGACATGCACGGCCTCCCGGAGGAGCGGGGAATTTCGAGTCCACTTCGGCCGGAAGGGGTGCGGTCGCCGGAGCGGATGCACGAGTGTCGCCGCTCACACCGGGCATTCCCTATCCGCGGATGTCCCGTTCCCGCCGGGCCACCGCGAGACATCTGTCGCGCGGCCCCCGCAGGTCCGGGTTCAGCCCATCACGGTGCCCGAGTTCGCGGAATTCCTGGTGCGCCGCCGGGAAAACGCGCCCAGGTCGATCTCCAGACCCGTGCGTGGCGCCCGGAACCGCACCGGCGACGCGTCGTGATCGGCGCCGTTCTCGACCCGGTCGATCAGCTCCGCCAGCACCTGCCCGACCATCGGGGCGTTCTTGAACTGGTTGCCGCTGGTCCCGATCGCGACGTAGAAACCGCCGAGGTCCGTCCGGTCGTAGATCGGGGTCCAGTCGTCCGCCACGTCGTAGACGCCCACCACCCCGCGCGCCCGGTTCGGCACCGCCAGCTCCGGCAGCCGCCGCGCCGCTCGCGTCACCTGGGCCTCGAACACCACCGCCGTCGGGTGGACGTCGACCGAGTCGGGATCGTCGACCCACCGCAACGGGTCACAGTCCGGTTCCGTGCCCCCGACGAGCAGGTCGCCGCCGACCTCGCCGCGGAAGTAGGTGCCGAGGTCCATGTCCGCCACCGCGGGCCCGCGGTACCCCGCCGGGACGGGCACGTGCGCGACCTCCTGCCGCAGCGGGCGCACGCCGACGGTGAAGTCGGCCCCCACCCCGGCCAGCCGGTTCACCGCTCCGGACCACGGCCCGGCCGCGTTGACGACCACCCCGCACGGGATCCGGGTGCCGTCCGCCAGCCGGACCGCCCTCACCCGGCCACCGGACTTCTCGACACCGGCAAGCGTGGCGCGGAAACGGAACTCCGCACCTTCGGCGGCCGCCGCGACGGCCAGGTTGACCGCGGCGAGCGAAGGGTCCGAAACGTATCCCGCGTCCGGGGTGTAGACAGCGCCGAGCGTGCCTCGCGAGTCACCCCAGAACTCCTCGTCTTCGAGACGTTTCGGCGGCCAGTAGCGGCCGGTGTCGATGCCGGGGACTCGTTCGGCCAGTGTCGCGGCATCCCATTCTTCGTACGGCACACCGATTTCGTCGAACAGCGGCAGCCACGACGCGCGCGGGGCGGCGTCGACGTCCAGCATCACCAGCCCGGATCGGCTGAACCGCGCCAGATCGCCGACGTCGTGCCCGAGGTGCCCGGGCCAGGCACGCCAGCCGAAGTGCGCTTCCCACGCCATCGCCACCCCAGCCGTGGTCGAGAAGTTGAAGCGCACGATCGCACTCGACGCCGACGTCGACCCCTGCCCCGCTCCCGGCGCACGGTCGAGCACGACCACCTGCTGTCCGGACCGGGCCAGCTCGAGCGCGATCGACGACCCGATCACCCCGGCCCCGACCACCACCACGTCCACCATGCGCTACTCCTTCGCCGAACGGATTACGTGGCGCCAGTTTCGGGGACGGCCGGGCCGGAACGCAGTCGACCACCGTCGTGTATTCGACGCTTACGACGCGACAACTGCCGTCGCTCGGCACCGCGAAGACCACCTCGAGATCGGAAGAATCGGAAGTCCGCCTCTTCGACGAGGTCGCTGCAGGCACGCAGTCATCCTCCGGACGGCATCTCCTACGAGGCGGAACAGCTCGCTGCGAGCTGACACTCCTTTGTGGACCGTCGGGCGACCGGCGCCCCGACAGCCCGCAAGAGCCAGCGTGCGCCGACGTCAGGCGACTTCGGATCCCAGGTCTTTACCCTCGATGAACCCCTTGAGCCGCACCAGCCCCTCGTCCATCATCTGCTGGGCCCAGGCGAGCAGGTCTTCCGCCGACTGCCCGGGAGGCAACATCGGACCGCGGCTGTAGACGTCGTAGGCGACCATGGTGCCGTCACCGGCCGGGGTCAGCTCCCAGGTCGCGAAACCCATGAAAGTGCCGTCCAATGTGTCGAGACGGATCGTGCGGCGCTGCGCAGGGACCAGCTCGGCGTTCTCGACGTAGTAGAGCGCGACGTCAGGAGCCTCGGGAGAAGCCGCGTGGAACCGCTGCCCCACGGAACCCGTCGGGCCGCCGAGGGGTGTCAGGAGCTGGCCCCTGCGCCAGCCGTCGGAGTCGACGATGTGCGGCCAGATCGCCGCCGCGCCGGCCGCGATGTGCACCTTGCTGTGGGTCAGGAAGTCGATGGTCGCGAGCGGTTCGGTCATGCGGGGTCTCCTAAGTGTGCGGCGCCGCGGTGGCGCAGACCGGTCTGGTCGATGAGGAAGGACAGGCAAACCGAGTCGTTCTCGACGAACACCCGGTAGACGCCGGGATGCACGACGTCGCACTCGATGTCGTGGTGCGACGGCCAAGTCGTCGAACACGTTCTGCTCGCGGCCGGCCACCCGGTGTCGTGCCGCGCCCGGCCGTATTCGCCGCTGCCGCGCAAGGACATCAGCACGAAGACCACGCCTGCTTCGACGAACGGGACGTACTCGCGGGAAACCGAGGCAGCAGCGAGACATTGAACGAATTGTCGAGCCCCGCGTTCTTCGACCTACCCACCGGCTGGTGTCATCCCCAGGCGCTGCATGAGGAAGGCGAGCCAATGGGTCGCGTGGGTGACGGCTTCCGACCGGTTGCTGGCGGTGCCGTGTCCGACGCCGTCCCAGACGCGCAGCAGCACTGGCGCGGTGGTGGCTTCGGAGGCTTGCACGCGCGCGACGAACTTGCGGGTCGGGCCGGGCGGGCAGGCGACGTCCGCGCCGCCTGCGTGAATGTAGAGCGCCGGGTAAGCGACTGTGTCGTCGACGAGGTGGTAGGGCGACATCGTGGCGAGGCGGGCGACCTCTTCGGGATTGTCCAGGTCGCCGTACTCCGCGCTGGCGGCGAACTTGCCGTAGGGCTGGCGGTGGGCGCCGATGACGTCCAGCGGCGGGCATTGCGGCACGACCGCCGCCCAGAGGTCCGGTCGTTGGGTGAATGCGTTGCCCGCGACGAAGCCGCCGTTGCTCCAGCCGGTCATGGCGAGCTGGCCGGTGGCGGTGGCGCCGGTGGCGAGGAGGTGTTCGGCGATCGCGTAGAGGTCGTCAAGGCTGTTTTGCTTGCAGCGGAGGCGTCCGGCGTCGGCCCAGCCGGTGCCGAGGTCGCTTCCGCCGCGCTGGTGGGAGATGGCCAGTGCGCCGCCGGCCGCGACGAACGCGGCGACGGGGCCGGGATACTGCGCCGGCCAGGAGACCCTGCCGCCGCCGTATGCGGTGACGAGCGTGGGCAGCGGACTCGTCCCGTCGGCACCCTCTGGCAGGACGAGGTGATACGGCACCTCGGTGCCGTCCGCGGAACGGGCCCAGCGCAGGGTTGACGTCGCACCGGCAAGGTGTACCCGCGGCGCGCGCAGGGTGTCGATCTGCCCGGAACCCCACCGGTAGCGATAGAGGCCCGGCGAGGAGACGGGGGTCGAGAACTGGAACACGAACTCGTCGGGGTGGCTCTCGGCCGCGAGCGCGGCGTTCGGCATGACGTCGAGCGGCAGGGCTCCCTGGCCGGGCATCGGCACCTCCTCGAGCTCCCGTCCATCCCGGTCGAACACCCAGGCGCGGGCCTCGGTGTCGACCGATCCCGTGACGACCAGCCGGTCGCCGACCAGCCGGACGTGGCTCAGAACCCGCTGTGACTCCCCGACGAGTTCCCGCCACGCGGCGGGATCCGGATCGTCGAATCCGATCGCCACGATCCGCCCGCGGGGTGCCTGGCGGTTGGTGACCGCGACGTAGCGGTCCCCGTCGATGACACCGGCCACGGACGCGTCGAGGTCCGGCACGAACGGGCGCCAGTTCCGTTCGGGCAGGTCGCACACGTACCGGGGGAGCGGCCAGACACTGGTCAGCACGGCGTGCTTGCCGTCAGCGGCGACCTGGACCGTCGGGCCTTCGCCGCCGGTGACCGGCTCCGGCTCGGTCGGCGGTTCCGCGCCGATCGAATGGAAGTAGACCCGGAAGGCGAACGACTCCGCTGACAGATCACCCGCGGTGTAGAAGAAACCGGAGCTGTCCGGCAGCCACTGCGGGGTGATCATCGGACCCATCGTCAGCTGCGGAAGCCGCTCCGGCAGCTGATCGCCAGTTTCCACGTCCAGCAGCCGGATCTGCCCGAGGTCGGAACCACCCTGGTTGACCGCGAACAGCGCGATCCGTCCGTCCGGCGAGGGAACGAACCAGGAGATCTGCCTGCCGCCGTCCCGGGCCGGGTCGTACAGGACGCGCCCTGGACCGTCCAGGCCGTCCGAGATCACAAGCGCGGCACTGTCCGGATAGCCGGGGTCGGGGGTGCGGGCGACACGGAACCAGCGGCCACCGGCGAACTTCGGTGTCGGGTCGACCAGCCAGTTGGGTGAGCCGGTGCCGTCCGCGACGTGCTCGTCGACCGAGGACCGGAGGGCGTCCAGGTGCGGCCACTGCCCGAGGAACGCGTCGGCGAGGGAGTTCTGCGTCTCCTGCCACGCCGCCGTCTCGGCCGAATCGTTTTCGAGCCAGCGGTAGGGATCGGCGAAACTGATACCTGCGACGGTGTCTCGGGTGTCGACGGTTCGCGCCGCAGGATAGGGCAGCTGCGCGTCGGTCATCTCGTCCTCCGTGGGGCTGGTCCGGTGTGGACGGTCGGGGTGGAACCACTCTGCCCTGGCCAGGCCCGGAACGCGATCGACAGATGATGGCTCACCTGCCTGACGCACGCGACAGATGTCGACGAAGTTTTGGGCCGGCGAAAGCCATCGTCGCGCTGTGCGGTCCTCCCGCATCGATCAGTGAGGAGGCCGCGCCGAGGCGCCTGGGCGTTGACGATCGACGGCAGCACTGTCGCCCGAGGCGACGAAGCCGGGGTCGAGCCGACGACGGAAGGACATCGGCTTCAACCGAGGCGCGTGGACGACGGGTTGCGGATCTCGCTCGATCTGCGTGGCCGCGTCGACCTCGAGATGATCTGGAGCAAGGCATGAACGTCACGCACCGCCCCCTCCAGCCGCGATACACCCTGGTCGACCACCACGGTCGCAAGGTCACCGAGCAGGACTTTCCGGGTCGCTACCAGATGGTCTTCTTCGGCTTCACCCACTGCCGTCCCGTCTGCCCCCGCGTGCTGGGCCTTCTGAGCACGGTGCTCGACAATCTCGGGCCGCTCGCCGACCGGATTCAGCCGCTGTACGTCTCAGTCGATCCGGAACGCGACACCCCCAGCGTCATGCGCGCGTTCCTCGAACAGACATACCCGCGGTCCCTGGGGCTCACCGGGAGCCCGGAAGCAGCGGAGGCGGCCCGCGCCGCGTTCCGCGTCTACGCCGGCCACGGAGCGGATCCGGAGGACCCGGAGGGATACGCGGTGCCGCACACCGCACTGACCTATCTGCTCGACCCGGTCGCGGCGTACCTCGCGCACTTCCCGGACATCCTGGATGCGGACGAGATCACCGACCGGATCCGGAAACTGGTCCAGTGAGGCACGTCGGGAGCGTCCGGTCTGGACAGGCTGTTCGCGCGGTTGAGCAAGCTCGGCGTCGGGGCGGCGTCGATCAGGCTGGTCAGGCCGAAGGCATCGGGCACGGTCCGCAGCATTCGGCTCAGCGCAAGTGATGCGACCAGCGAACACGACCGGCGTCGGCGCGGATCAGAATGGCAGTTCGGCGGGCGGCTTCTCGCCGAGCAGGTGTTCGACGAAGTAATCCCACATCAGCGCGCGGACGTATGGAGTGGTCCCGCTGTAGTGGTCGACTCCGGGCCAGATCTTGAGGTCGAATCGCTTGCGCGCATGGATGAGCGCGTCGATCAGCGCGAAGGTGTGATCCAGGCTGACGTTGGCGTCCCGGTCGCCGGACACCAGCAGGAGCTTGCCGCGCAACCGGTCGGCCAGCCGGAGATTGCCGAGGGCGACCAGTTTGCCGGGGTCTTTCGGATCCTCGCTGCCCAAGTGCCAGTTCCAGGCGCCGCGCGGGAGCTTGCGCGCGTCGTGCACACCGGCGGAGCTGACCCCGACGGTGAAGAACTCTGGGAAAGACAGCATCGCGCGCACCGAGTTGTACCCGCCGTAGGAGTGGCCGGTCACGCCGACGCGGGAGAGGTCCAGTTCGGGATGCTGAGCGGCCAGTGCACGGATGGCGGTGACGTGGTCCTCGATTCCCCGCGGGGTGTCGAGTTCTTCCCGCGTCCATTGCCGGAACACGGGATCGCGGCCGGGTGTGCCGCGGCCGTCGAGCACGACCGTGGCGAAGCCGAGGGCAGCGTAGGCCGAGCCGAGCTGGCTCCAGGACGGGTTGCCGCCGCCGCTGAGGAACCCGGTCGGCTGGGTGACGACCTGATAGCCCGCGTACATCAGGTCGATGACCGGGATCCGCGCCGGATCGACGGGGTCCGCAGGCAGCGTGAGCAGTCCCCACAGCGGCGTCTTCCCGTCGTCGGCGGTGACCTGGAACTGCTGCGGGAACACATAGCCCGCGTCGGTCAGCGCGGAGACGTCCGCGCGTTCCAGTTCGCCGATGATCGCGCCGGTCGTGGTGTCGCGCAGGACGATCTCGGTCGGCTTCTCGACAGTCGAGACGTGGTCGACGAAGCAGCGGCCGCTGGGGCTGATCGAACTGTCGGCAGCACCGCCGAAGATCGTGGTGAAGAACGCGATGGCGGGCGCCTTGAGTTCGTGATCGGCCGGTTCCGGCGTGAGCAGTGTTTGGGCGCCGCCGTCCAGCGATGCCTTGTAGAGCCGGCGCCAGTACGGGTTGCCGCCGTCCTCGCCGGTGCCGGCCAGGAACAGCACCTCGCGCCGCTGCTCGTCCACGCGCAGGATATCGCGGACGACGATGTCGCCGCTGGTGATGCGGTGTCGACAGGCTCCGGTGCCGAGGTCGTAGAGGTAGAGGTGGCCCCAGCCGTCGCGCTGGGAGAACCAGATCACCTCGTTCGTCGCGGGCAGCACATGGAGCAGCGGCAGGCTGTACTCGTGGGTGTTGGGTTCGTAGATCGGCTCTGCCGTCTCGCTGAGCGCCACGGTCCGCGCACCGGTACGAGTGTCGATCCGCAGCAGCGCCGCGGTTTTGCCGCCGGTTTCGTGGGCGAGCATGTAGACGAAGCGCTCGTCGGCCGACCACGCGACGGTGTCGAGGTGCGTCATGGCGAGGCCCTCGGTCAGGCCGTCCTCGTCGTCGAAGACGGCCTGGTCCCCGGTCACCAGGTCGATGATCGCAAGTTGAGGAACGCCCTCGGGCTTCTCGTCGATGTGGTGGTAACGGAAGGGATCCAACCGCGGCTTCGCCCGGTCGGTCGGAAGCTGGTCGACGAACGGGTGCTCGGGCATCGAACGCTCGTCCAGCCGCCCGGTGAGAAGGAGCCGACCGGATGGCGAGACCGCCGTGGCCAATGGCGGAAGCGGACGGTCCCGCGCGGCCAGCGGCAGATTCGAACGCAGGTAGTCCGAAGGCGCACCCCACGCGAAACGCGCTTCACCGCCTCGGGTCACCCGGCGTTCCTCGCCGTTCTCATCGCGCAGCCACAGGTCGTGCTCGCGCCGGAATACCTGGGTCTTGCCGTCCGGGCTGCGGAGCGCGGGCTCTGTGGCGGGGACTGCTGAGTCGCCGTCGGGGCCGAGTGCCGCGGCGCGGCCGTCGCCGAGCCGCACCAGGTGCGGCTCGTAAGTGGTGACAGCGATCGTGCGGAGATCGATCTCGGCACCGAACACCGCGCTCAGCCGCTTGGCCAGCGCGTCGCGGTCGAACAGCGGCCGCCTGGTGAAGGTCTCCGGGGCGACCAGGATGTATTCGTAGCCGTCGACTCCGTCGCGGCGGTACCAGAACTCGTCGCCGTCACCGGTCCAATGCGGGACGATCGCACGGTTGCGGACCAGTCCGGGCAGACGTTCGGGTACCAGAGCCAGCGCGCAGCGATAGCGCTCATCCATCATGGGACGCATGGTCGCTCTCCTCGGTCGAGGTCATTGATCTGATCTTGGTCAGCCGCTGTGCTCGGGACCACCGTCATTCGTCACCGCCTGAACTTCCCGGCCGCGACAGTTGTCGATCCCGCCCCGGGCTGTACACGCGACGGGAGTGACACCGGTGCCTCGCGCCGGTCGCCGAAATGCCGGCTGGCTACCGTTTTTCGGCCGACTGCAGAAGTCGGGTTGACCCCGCGCGGGACGTCCACCGAGCCGCGATACGGTCCGCGCTGGCCGACGAGCTCGTCGCCTGCTGATCTTCGCGAGCGTGGTCACCCTCGCGCTGAATGTGGCGGAGCCGCTCGTGGCAGGTCAGTTTGGGAAGGCGGCGTTCGACGCGGTAGGGCCACTTCTGTTGATCGGCTGGTCGGAGGTCGGTTCTGGCCCGGCGAGCAGACGCGGCTCATCGTGCAGTTCACCAGAAGCCGATATCCGCGGACACTCTGCGCGTCCAACTGGGCGTAGGCGCCGCTCGGGCTCGCCACCTTGTCAAGATCGTTCGGACGGAGTTCGAGGAGCAGGTGGCTGCTCGGTGACCTGAGGACGAAGCGGTGAAGGAGATGCAGTGGCCGAGTCGTCGGGCAGGCCGTGCGGCTACCGGTTGCTACGAAATGGACTTCGCCGGCATCCGGGGTTGCAGTTCATGTCAGATCTACCTGCGACGTGGAGGAGTTCATTTTTGGACACTATCTACTGACATGGTGTAGGTTCTGGAGCCATGGGTGAGCGCGATCAAGTGCTGAGGCTGCTCGGCGACGCTGGAGTCCTGGAGGGGATCCGCTGGGCGCAAGGTTCGGCGTATCGCCAGGTGCAACAGGATTTCAACCCGGCTGGCGGGCACGATCAGGGCTGGATTGGTTACAACGCATACAAGTATCTGCTCAATCGTCTGGATCGAGTGTTCCAGTGTGAGCAGTACATGGCACCGGACGGTGAAGAGTCAGTCGGTCGTGATGTCCTGGCAGATGGAATGATCGGTCGTGACTACCAGACCATGCGGTTGCTGCCTCCGGACGCGGTGAATCGCCGGGACCTCAACAACTCGCCCGGGTGGATGGCGGAAGGATGGCGGTGGTTGCTGTCCTCGTACAAGTTCGGCCAGGTTGACAAGATCCGCTGGTCGGAGAAGAGCGAGACCAAGGCCACCGTGGCTCGGCAGCCCCACGGGTGCGACGATGGCGGCTTGTTCCCCATGACGGCGATCCCCGCGCTTGCACTGCCTGAGAATCCCACCGATCGCGAACGTGAGATGCGTCAGACACTCGTGCTCGCTCATGCTATGGATCCGGACACGCTGGAGTTCGAGCTCTTCCTCGGGCGAAGCCGGTGGAATGCCGACGGCGGAAGCGCGTGGGTGTGGAAGCAGAACATGCTGGACTTGCCGCCAGAGCTGGGCAACCGCGGTTCTCGGTTGCAACCGCTGGACCCCACGACTCCCCGAGGCGACGTGGTGGCCGATGTCGAGTTGCGTGTTCGGCGGTCGGCGCGCGACGGAGGCACACCTCGTGCTATTGGTGAGGCATGAGTGATCGGCTGGACGATATCGCCGCGTTCTTCGACGGCGGACGTCTCACACTGGCACGGCAGCTGGCCGGTCTTCGCAAGAACGCGCTGGCCGGACTGATCGACAAGACGCCGACCGCGGTCGCGGGCTACGAGAGCGGGCTTAAGAACCCGGCCCCGGCAACTGTGGCCGCGTTGGCGTTGGCTCTCGAGGTCGACCCGAGCTTCTTCACCGTCCGGCCAAGCCACTTGACTGCGGCGACCACCGCTCCGCACTTCCGGTCGTTGCGTTCGACCAGCCAAATCTCTCGGGATCAGGCGTATGCCTACGGGTGCCTGGCGGTCGATGTCGCCGCTGCGGTCGAACGTCACGTCGAGTTCCCGCCTCTGGACTTGCCGAGTTACCCAGTCGCGACCGACGACGTCGTAGGGCGAGGTCCGGAGGCCGCAGCCGCGCTGCTGCGCAAACAATGGGACTTACCGTCCGGACCGGTCGGACATCTGGTGAGGCTGGTTGAGAACCATGGTGGCTTGGTCGTGTTCAGTCCGATGGACAACGCAACGGTGGATGCCTACTCGTTCGCCACGGCTCAGCGCCCGATCATGCTCCTCAACCCGCTGAAGGACGACTACTACCGGCAGCGTTTCGACGTTGCCCATGAACTTGGGCACTTAGTCATGCACGTCGACGCGGAGCCAGGCGGTCGCACAGTGGAGGACCAAGCCCACCGGTTCGCCGCAGAGCTACTCATGCCGGCGGACGAGATTGCGGACCAACTGCCGAGCAAGGCCGATTGGCGTCGCCTTGGACAGCTCAAGCATTACTGGAATGTCAGCCTGCAAGCATTGCTCTTCCGGGCTCGGACATTGAAGGTGATGAACGACGTCACGTATCGCAACGCGATGTCGACGGTGTCTGCCAGAGGCTGGCGGCGGCGCGAGCCCGGTCCGATGCCACTGCTTGAGCAGCCATCGCTGCTGCCCAGGGCAATCAAACTCTTGGAAGACGAAGCGCAGGTGGACGAGCAGGTCCTGGCTGCCGAATGTCAGGCCCCGCTGGGTCTCTTCAGGACGATCACGTCGCGTGTCCCCACACAGCGGCCCCTGCGGCCAGCGGAAGTCGGAGACTACGCGGGAAGTTCGTCGGGTCCGCGTATCCGCCCTGCCTCGTTGCTCACGATCGAGGAGTGAATCGCGCGAAGGGCTCGCGGCGTCCGCTAACCCTCCGAGCTCGATGTCGCGACCGCCGCTTGGACATCATTGCGGCAGCTATGCCCTTCTGTATCGAAGCGCCCGCCGCCATCGACCACTCCGACCGACTGGCCGTACGAGGTGTTGTCCCTAAGTGACCTCCGCAGTGCGTCTCTGGACGGTGTCCTGCCTGCCGCCGGGGCTCCCTGCTTGTCGCCTCCGTATTGGCGCTCGGGAACCCAACGATGGCCTTGTGCACGGCCTCGATGACCCGGTGCGGAGTGAACTCGTCGGTTCGGTCAGATTCGGACGGGGCCAATGCCGTGCAGGCTGTCGCAGTGGTTACGGGCGTCATCGCCTGCCAGACCTTGCACTTCGGCTTCGGAAAAGTTGTTCTCGACGGGGCCGGATGCGTTGAGGTGTTTGCGGATTTGGTCTGCCTGGTGGGGGTCGAGGTCATTCAGGATGCTGAGGGCTTCGTTCCAGGCGTCCCTGGCCTCGCGCGGCCGGCCGATGTCGTTCAGGACGGTCCCGAGATCGCCGAGAGTCATCGCGTAGTCGTAGGCTCGGTGTCCTGCACACTCCAGGGCGGCGGCCTGCCGGAGGCAGTCGACAGCATGGTCGCTGTGGCCCTGCTGGTGGTAGACCTTCGCGATGCATCGCAGTGGCCAGGCTTGGCCTCCCGTGGCCCCGATCGTGGTGAAGATGTTCAGGCCCTGCTGCAGGTGGGTCAAGGCCTGGTCGAGGTGGCCCATGCCGCGGAGAGCGTTGCCAAGGTTCGTCAGGTTGACGGCTTGGTTCCGTTGGTGGCCGATTTCTCGATAGATACCCAAGGCTTGGCGACTGTGCTCAGCGGCCTCGAGGTATCGCCCCAGTTGGTTGTAGACGTGGGCGAGGTCTCCCAGTGCGGCGGCCTCTCCGAATCGGTGGCCGATGTTTCTCCCGATGGTCAGTGCCCGCTGGTGGTGGACGATGGCGTCGTCGTAGCGGCGTTCCCCCCCCACAAAGCTTCACCGAGATGACCGTGCGCCCAGCGTTGGCCGAGTTGGTGACCGAGGTGCTGGGCCGCGGCAAGACCAAGCCGGTGAACGGCGATCCGGTCGGCGACGTGATGGTGATCGGCCAGGTAGCAGTCGACGGCGTTGGGCAGTTGCCAGCCGACGGTGTGCTGGCCGACCACAGGTGCGCGCCGGACGATGGCCATGAGGTTGGCGTGTTCGGCGGTGAACCATGTGCGGGCATGGGCGGTGTCGGTGAACGTCAATGGGTGGCAGTCGGGCGGGCGGGGGTCGATCGGGATCTCGGGGTGTTGCGGATAGAAGGCGAATAGGGCTGCATGGGCGGTGTGGAGGTACCACTGGAACAGCCGCCTGGTCGCGTCTTCTCGTTGTCGGTCTGGTTCGTCGGCGGACCGTTCGGCGGCGTAGTCGCGCAGGAGGTCATGGAACTGGTAGCGGTCGCGTCCGGTCTCGGTGAGCAGGTGAACCCCGGTCAGTACTGCGAGCAGCCGCTGGGTGCTGGCGGTGGTGGCACCGGTGAGGGCGGCGGCACTCGGGAGGCTGATGCTGGACCCGGGGTGCAGGCCGAGCAACCGAAATACGTGGGCGGCCTGGTCGGGCAGGGCGTGGTAGGACCAGGAGAACACGGTGCGCACGGCAGCGGTCTCGTCGTCGTCGGCGGCGAGCACGTCCAGCCGGTCGTGCTCCCCGGCCAGTTCTTGCACGAGATCGGCCACGGTGAGGTGCGGGCGGCTGGCGATCCGTTCGGCCGCGATTCGCAACGCGAGGGGCAGGCAGGCGCAGGACCGGACCAGTTCGGCCGTCGCCTGGGGTTCGTGGTCGGCGCGCGTGTGCCCGATGACCTCGCGGAGCAGGGCGCATGCCTCGTCGGGGGTGAGGACGTCGAGGCTGATGCGGTGCGCGCCGTCCCGGGCGATGAGCCCGGATAGTCGGCTGCGGCTGGTCACCACCACCATGCAGCCTGGTTCGCTGGGCAACAGCGGCCGGACCTGGTCGGGAGCCGCGGCATTGTCCAGCACCACCAGCATCCGCCGTCCGGCCAGCACCGACCGGTACAAGGCCGCCTTCGTGTCCACCTCCGGCGGGATCCGTTCTGCGGGCACGCCGAGAGCGCGCAGGAACGAGTCCAGGACGTGGTGCGCGGTCAGCGGCGGGCCAGAGTCGTAGCCGCGGAGATTGACATGCAACTGCCCGTCGGGGAACTGGTCTTTCACCCGGTGCGCCCAACGCACCGCCAACGAGGTTTTGCCGATCCCGGCCGCGCCGGCGATCGCGGAGATCACCACCGCTGACGGCCGCCCAGCCCCGGTGTTACCCAGCAATGTGTCCAATATGCCCAGCTCGGCGTCGCGGCCGGTGAAATGGGTGACCGCAGGCGGCAACTGCCGGGGCCGCGGAATCTCCGAGGAACTACTCGCGTGGACATGAATGCCGCCGGCAACGTCGCGAGCCTGCACAATCTGCTCCGCGCCGCCTACTACAGCATTGACGACCTTTCCCGCTGAGTTCTCCTCGTGGCCCATGAGTTCCCTCCTCCGCCCGGGTTTTAGGGTGACAGCGCGACGCGGTGCGCGGTAACGAAAACACCCGATTAGCTGCCTCTCCCGCGGGGACCGCGTGATGGGGGGCGAGGGCTGACGTCGGCGGTGTACCTCGCCCAGTCTCCGGTGGAGACGTGCTGCCACGCGACGCCGAGGTGGATGCCGGCCATGCGGGCCAAGGCGGCGGGGAGTTCGGTGGCGAGTTGGGACAGCGCGATGGATCGGGTCTGGCTGGGGCGGAGTCCGAGTTTGCGGAGGCGTCGGCCGAGCCGGTCGACGCTGACGGGAGCGGCCCGGTTGTCCACCGAGGAACAGCCAGGGCGAGGTTCCGTGCTCACCGATGGTGGCGTGGCCGCGCCGGATGGCGACCAGCACGAATGCCGAACCGGGGCCAGATCACGATGCCACGGCCACAGCTGCGGAAACATTACGATCTGCGTCGTGCGCCGTCATGCGGAAGGCCAACGCAGGCGAGGATCGGAAACGGATCAAGAAGAATAGCTATGCCGAGTATATATCATGCGCTTGATTAACCGATTTTGCTGGAAAGAACTGTGTTCTTCTCAGGCTAAAGCCAAAATGATCGAGCTGTCAACGCGCGTAGTAGTCATGGGGTTGCTCAACGACTGCGAGGAGCGGAACCACGTTGTTCGTGCGTGTCCGCTCCTCGCAGTACCAGACAACTCGGCAACAGCGGCTCCTTATTCTGAGCCGCCGGTGTCGTTGTATCGCTTGGTTACGGTGAAAGCCGTGTTGGCCAACGTCGAGCCG
Source organism: Amycolatopsis halotolerans (assembly GCF_042647905.1). NCBI lineage: Bacteria > Bacillati > Actinomycetota > Actinomycetes > Pseudonocardiales > Pseudonocardiaceae > Amycolatopsis > Amycolatopsis halotolerans. Next base: position 182,217 of record NZ_JBHRWI010000043.1, on the reverse strand, counting down.
ATGGGTGTTTGTGTCCAGGACTCCAGTTGCTCTTGGCTCGTGGTGAGCTTGAACAGTGCGACGACGTCGGTGATGTTTGGCCGCTCGGCGAGTACGCAGCGGATGACGGGCTCGCCGTGCGAATCCAGGGGGTAGCCCTCCTCGTCCCTTTTGTCTACCTCCCACCGGTCAATGGCCACACCCCACTCCACGCGGTTGTACTTTCCGCTAGGCAGCGGAGCCTCCACGTTCAGGAAGAAGCCGTCCGGGTCCTCCGGTTCCGCGGTGATCGACAGATCGTCCAGCTGGAGCCGAAGGTCGCCGATGTCGAGCTGCGCGGCGATGTCGAGCAGCAGTCGCAGATCGGTGATGGCGTCGTCGAGTTCCTGGCCGGTGGCGTCTGCTTCGAGACGGTCCAGGAGCTTGCGTTCTAGGCGGCCGAGCCCGCCCCATCTACTGTCGTACGTGACGAACGGATCCTCGAAGTCCCAAGCGCGCCGCGTTTCGTCGTCGGGAACCTCGATTCCCTCGGTGTATTCGGCCAGGGCGGCGAGGAGCCAGTGAGCCTCTGTTTCCAGTTCCGCGTCTATGGCCGTGCGGATCGGGGCCGGTACCGACGCTGTCGCATCGTCAAGGTCTGTCAACGCCTCGTGGAGCAGCCACATCGCCTGCTCGTACCACAGGCTGTGCGTGCCTTCGAACAGGCTGGCGCGCGAATCACGGTCGGTCAGCGCGGCGAGGTGCCTCTCCGGGTAGTGGTTGTAGCCGCTGCCGCGCATGTCGTACACGCTCACCGGAACCGATGCGCATGCTGAGACCCGGTTCAGGGCATCGACGATCGGAGCTGCTGTCGTGGTGGAATCCACGCTGGTCAGGGTGGAAGACACCACGCCGCTCGGTACGCGGTAGCTGGCCAGGACCTGAACCTTCCCCCGCTGGGGATGCTGAGAGTAGATGGTCATCGTCAACGTGCCCTTCCGATCAACGTCCCCGCTGGACACGTTGACCTGGGGTAAGAGGGAAACGAGTAAACAGCGGTAGCGCGGGTGCGATCCCACGCTCCTTGCTGCTCAGTGGAAGTCGGCGGTTGTTCAGGCACAATCCCGAACCCCTTGCCTGCTGGCGACGATAGCCGAACCGCGGTGACTCGACAACCGCCTGCGGCCTTTCGGACCGGCCACTCCGCCTGCACTGCCGCCGCTGGACCGTTGCTAGCTGGCGCACGCGGGCGGGGTGCAGTCGCCAACAGCACCGCAGTGACCGAAAGCCGGGCGACGCGCTGCTCGGATTGGTGGTGCGCGGGGGAGCCGCGCAGTAGTGAGAACGACTGCGGAGGAGTTTTCGCTGACCCACAAGTGCCCACGTCTGATCGGGGAGGCTGGCACTCAGGCAACGGGTGGGCCCGTCAACAGCAGGACTTCCGCGACTCCGGCAGCCGCGCAGGCGTCGGCAGACCGGATCGCGCCGTGCACCGACCGCATCTTCGTCCTCGCGGGTCTTGTTACACCGGCCCCCGGCGTCCAGGCCGCAAGACCGCGCCGCCGTCGAACGGAGCAGTTGGAGGACACGGCGACGTCTGTCGGCAGGCAACCGAACCGGTTCCGCATCACCGAGGAATCCCGGGAAGGTTGGCCGAACCTCCGTCAAAGAACCCTTCGGCGTGAGCCCGCGCCAGGGCGACTTGAAAATGCGCATTCTCCCATCCTTCGCAGACCAGGGCCATCCGTGCGTAGGCGGCCCGCAGGTGCTCGGGCTCGAACGGCCGACGTCGCCCCAGCCGTCCGGGCCGGTTGCGCTTATCCGGTCGGGGCTGAACTCCAAGGGCTCGGCTGGCTGTCATGATGGTCTTGTCCAGTACGAGTTCCGGGGTGGCGTGCAGCACCTGGTTTCGTTCCTCGTCGAGGACGTTCTGTGCCTCGTCAAGCCATCGTGCTGCTGAGGTGTGCGCATCGCTCTCCGCCCAGTGCTTGAGAGTTTGCCGTGCGAGCGTGACGTATTGGTCGACCGTTCCCGACGGAATGACCTGTGGGGAAATCGCGTAGCACACGCGGAGGATGGCGGCTTCGAGGTGGAGCCCGATCCAGGTGAACCGGCCAAGTTCAAGCAGTGTCTCGTCGTCTGGGTTGAGTTCCATCACTTGCCCACCGTGCAAGTGGCCGTGCTGCTGGCGGAGAGGCCGCTTGTGTCGGCCGCGGGCAGGCCGCCGTCTTCGGCGACCACCTTGCCGGCCGTGTCCTTGACGACGCACGACGCGCCGTTCGGCAACGTCGACTCGACGGTGAGCGTGAAGCTGCTGGCGTGGATCGTCTGGGTCGCTGTGCCGTGCGAGACGTCGATGGTGCTCATAGCGGATCCGATCTCGGACCAAGCCGCGGAAATATTGCCGTAGACGCTGACCTGGTAGTCGGCGGGTGCACGGTCACTGTTCGCGCGGACGAGCAGGACAACGCCGGCCGCGACGGCGAGGACGACGGCCGCGATCACCGCAACGACGGGATTCGTCAGTGCGGACTTTTCAGCGGTCTGAGCCATGGCGCGGTACCCCTTCGGTGTGGGTTTGGGGTAGGTCGCCTGTGGTGCTGGGTTTGTTGCCGGCGTATCCGAATCGCTGCTTTGCAGCGGGTCTTTGCACTGATTGCTGAGGACCGATCGGACGCAGCCCGGTCGCGTCCGCGGAAGTCTCTCGCCTGGCGGAGACGAGGCCGACTTGGAGCACGCATGGTCCCAGCCTTGGTTTGAGACCAACGGGAAGGCCAGCGTCGCTGACGAAGCACAGTCGGTGGTTCCGGTGCTTTGCTAACCGGTAGAACGGTTACCGTTGGCCTGACGCGTGCAGAGCAGTTACAGACGCTCGTCATCTGGACCTGCGGCACGGTGAAGCCTGCTTGCTGGTTCCCGGGCCTATCGGACGCGGTTGGCTTCAGTGAAAGCGAATTTGATCGACGCTTGGCTGATGATCATCGGCACGGAGCGTGCGACTGAAGAGTAGCGCGTCGATGACGCAAGCAAGCTGCCGCGAGAAAGTCCGCTGTGAGGCCCCGACGATGCTGCGGCTCGTGCTCTGCTTGCGGATCAAGCCACGGCAGGGCCGGGGGCGGCGATGATGCGTACGGCGCGCACAGTCTCAGGGTGCAGAGTCAGCCAAGGCTCAGCGAAGCGGTCAGGTTCCTGTCCCGGAACTAAACATTGGTCGCTGTTGCAGAAGAATACGCAGCACACGCCGTCGGTTTGTGCGCTCGGGTAGAGGATGCCGTCCACTTTCGTCGTAGACACGAATCGCAGATACTCGGTGATCACTTGTGTGGGCACGTATTCGGTGTGTTCGCGGCCGTCGAGGGCGATCGGCTGGGCCAGATCGCGTGCGAACTGACGCAGGAAGGTCAGGTCGTAACGTTCTGGGGTTCGGCCGGATTCGGTGTACAGGCTCGGGATTCTGGGCAGTTGGGTGAGGTCGAGCAGGGTCAGGTCGCGTGCGGTCTCGAACTCGCCCAGGATCGCGTAGCACATCGGCAACGGCGATCTCCGGTTGGGCACCGGCTCCGGATGCGCATCCGGCGGTGTACCCGCATGTCTACGGGGGCGGTGGCCCCACGCCGCTTTCACCTGACAACGTTCCATGGCAACAGTTTCCGCCGGCCTGACGGGCAATCTGATCTGGACTGGTCAGGTACAGATAAGCAGAGCAGACGATCGCTGCTGTCTGGCGAAGCTGCGTGGAGAAGGCCGCGAACTGCCAAATCGCGGTCTGCGCCCGGTGCCGGGGGCGTGCCAGCTCGGGTCAGCCCCACCTCACACCACCTCCTCCATCAAGCTCGGGCAGCCATTTGCGCCCAGGCTATGTCGCTCTGGCTCGGTCAGGACGCGGACTTCTCATTGGCCTCGTTGAGGAAGCCCAGCCAGGTCAGGAGCCTGACGCGGTCGACAGTCTCGCGCTCGGGTATTCGGTAACGATCCGCGACCTCTTTGCGGGCGGTGTCGATGAGGGCCCACAGCAAAGTGTGGAACGCGTGCGGATCGGGTGCGGGGTCCAGGACCGGAAGCGGCTGTTCGGAGAGCCATCTGTCGACGACGACTTCGGCGGCGCGCAGGCATTCGAGGGTGTCGGTGCTGCGGGCATGCTGGGCCCCTTGCCTGAGGTAGCACAGGGCAATTTCGATTCCTTCGTCAACGGCGACCTCGAAGCAGAACACTGCTTCGGGAGTTACGGGCCGACGGGGGTGGACCCCGCCCGCGCCGACAGGCAAGGCTTCGACCGCCGATCGAACGTCTGCCGCGCGCAGTGCGTTGCCGAGAATGGCCCGTGCGCGTTCGAACGGGCTGACCGGGACGGCGTGCGGCTCGCGGTCGAGGTCGTCCAGCGCGGTGCCGAAGTCCCGGGGTGTTTCGTTCGAGTCCGGGAGCAACGCGGAGGGTACGCCGACTGTCGCCGCAGCGGCGTCGATCTTGTTCTGGAGGATGGCCATGAGGTGCAGCACGACGTCTAGCGCCGTGTCGGGAAGAACGGTGTAGCAGTGCACGGTCGGGCGTTCGGCGTCGTACCGGTCGAGGCGGCCGATGCGCTGTCCGAGCGCTTGCGGGTTCCAGGGCAGGTCGTAGTTGATGAGGATGGACGCCTGCTGAAGGTTGTGCCCTTCGCTGAGCTGGTCTGTGCCGATGAGGAGGTCGTAGCGGTCAGGCGGGTGGGCGGCCCGCACACCGGAGGCTGGCCGCGCTGCTGTGCGGGGGACGAACTGCGCGATGGTGGCGAGCAGCGCGGACTTCTCCAGCGGTGGTAGCGGGGCGGCGGTTGCGATGCGTCCCTTGAGCACAGCCAGTCGCGGCTCGTTGTCGACTGCGTGCTGAAGTTTGGCGTGCAGGTCTACCGCGGTTTGCCGGGACAACGTGAGGATAAGGATCTTATGCCCGGGAAAGGTCTCGGTCAGCGTGCACAGGAGTGCGCGCAGCTCGGCGAACTTGGTGTCCTGGCTGACGGCCTGCCGGGCCAGCGAGGCGAGCTGCGCGAAGATGCGACGGTCGTGTTCGAGGTCGGCGCGCAACCGCGCCACGTCGTATTCAGCAGCTGGTCGGCGTTCGTCGGAATCGCTGTTCTCGATCGCTTTGACGAGCTGATCGAGGCGCGCGTCCGTATCCGTATCTGTTGAGCCAGCCATCCGATCGTCGAGCATGCCGGTCTTGATGGCGTGGACGAGTCGGCGTCGACGGCGTGGTCCGGGTGTCAGGACCCAGCCGCGGTCGAGACAGCGCAGAGCGAACGCGTAGTTGTCACGCATGTGCGTAGCGGTGGACGCGAACGCCGCTGGCGAGGATTCGAGTCGCTTGAGCAATAGGCATTTGATGAAGGCTGAGATCGGCACGAAGCCTTGAGCGCGGACGAGGCGGTATTCTTCGGCCCGGTAGGCAGCGAGGGTCAGCGGTGGCGTGCGCGGGTTGTCGCCGCGAAGCTGACGCAGTTGTCCGGCAGCGTCCGCGAGATCGCCAGCCCCGAGCCCGTCCAGGACGTCTCCGACGAGTTCGCGATGTCGCAGGGCGAGACGGTAGAGCACCCGACGGTGGATCCGCTGGGGGAAATGGCTAGTGCTCTCCGGATAGAGGCGCTGGATCAAAGACCGGCTACGCCGGACAATCCGGTCGTCAAGGGCCTGGTAAAAGCCCTGCATCGTCGGCCCGGCCGGGCTGTGGGCGGTGGGTCGCCGGCACACCGTGTACAGCCGGAATGCTGCAGGAGAACGCCCCTTGCGACGGCGTGCGGTGGTGGCTCGGGTTGCGACCCAGTGCGGTTCGAGAGACCGATCCGCGAGGCAAAGCAATTCGTACAGGTCGAGTCCGGCGTTGTTGACCGGGGTGGCGGTGATCAGAACAGTTTTCGGCGGGCAGGGCTGATGTGCGATGACTTGGCGAAGCGCGGAGTTGCGGAACCGTTCGGGGTTCCGCAGGTGGTGCGCTTCGTCGCAGATGAGCAAGCCGTATTCGCGCCAGCCGGTCTCGTTCTCCTCGGCGCTGCGCACGTCTTGCAGTAGCTTGTCGTAGCTGATCACGTCGCAGGGCACGAGATGCTTGCGGAGTTCGTCAATCCACATGCCGCGTAGGTTCGCCGGACACACGACGAGTGTTCTTCCCCAGCCTACGTGGGTGCCGTGCAGGGCGATGGCGATAGCTTCGTCGGTCTTGCCGACGCCGACGTCGTCGGCAAGGAGCGCACCTTCGTGCCGATCGACGATGTCCAGCGCCTTGGCGACGGCGTCGCGCTGCCACGGCCGGAGGTCCATTGCGGAGCGGTGGTCAACCTGGCGGCCGAATACCTGACTGAGCATGGCCAGATAGACGAGTTCTGGCCGGTACGGGACGAACCGGCGCTGGATCGCAGCTGCCAGGTCGTAGGGCTCGGCTTCCTCCCACCAGGCCCCGATCAATTGTCCGATCAGCGGAACAGCACGGGGATGGGTGACGCTGGCGAGTTCCCGGTTGACCCGGAAGCCCAGCAGGCTGAGATTGGCCGAACCCACGAGGGTCTGCACTTCAGGAACGACTACACCTTTTGCGTGCATCGTCCGTCTTTCCTCGCGACGACACTCAACCGGCGGCGCGGCGAGCAGATCGGAGAGTTCCAGCAGCGCCATGCCTTTTGCTCTGCTCACGGGAACTTGGTCGATCTCGGCGAGTAGTGTTGATTCGGCATTACGAAGCCAGCGCGCAAGATCTTCGTCGCGGTAGGCAGATCCGCCGTCGGCGATCAGGACTACGGACGTCTCCGGGGGGCTGACGCCGAACAGAAGCCTCAGCGGTACTTGTTCGCGCCTCAGCCGGTGCAGGGCGGGCAGCGCTTCGAGCAGGCCGCGGATACTCAGATAGCCGGTGAATAGTGTGACCGGTCCGGGTGTGCTGCCGGCGAAGTCTTCGAGGAGCGCCCGCAGTCCGGTGCCGATCGTGGCACCGGACTCATTCACCAGGACAAGATCGCGCTTTCGGCGAGAGTGCCCGGTCATTGGCCGAAGGGGAGCATCGGTTCGGGCGGTTCGCGCAGAGGCCCGACGTCGCGGAGGAACCGGTTGATCCGTTGTGCCAGCACGGGGGTGCGGTTTTCCAGCAGCCAGTCGGCGACCTCGGCCGAGGACAGCGCACGTGGTGGTGCCGGGAGACAGTGCGCAGCAAGCTGTTCGTCCTCAGGCTTGAGTTCGTGGATGGCGTTGTACGTCCATCCGCCGAAGCTGGCGATCTTCTCTGCCGTGTGGTCGGTCATGAGGGTGTAGTGCGCCAGCAGCCCACGTTTGGGATCCAGGCAGAGCGGACGCAGCCGCAGATCGGAATGCGGATAGTGCAGATCCCCGTCGCCGAGGTCTCGCGTCGTCCCGATGGGGTGCGCGGCGGTGAGGGCATACAAGGATCCGTTGCTGCCGAAAGTGGATCGTTTGAGCGGTATGGGATGGAGGTGCTGCTCGGTGATTCGGTTCGGTTCTCCTGCGGGGACAAGTGCCGCCATCAGCGCTTGTATCTCCGCGTAATTGCCGCCGCCGAGGACGGCTTCCAGGCTCTTGGAGAAGAGACTGGGGCGGCCGAAGAACAAGTTTCCGGCGACCACGTGGGTGACCCAGCGCATTGAGAATTCGTCGGTGTCGGCGTGCGGTATCCGGTCGAACAGAGTCATCAGGACTTCGACGATGGCTGGTGTCGACACTATTTCGTCATGGACGAGACCGTGGGTATGGAGGTATCGCAGCGTGCATTTGCAGGTGTTTCGCAGTCGTTGAGCTGCTTCTTGGACGAGATCTGGGTCTGCGCGCAGCGCGTTGCCGCGTCGCTGCTGCGGCGGCAGCATCCGTTGCACTACGTTGTTCGCTCGCCGCCGGGTGAATGACTTGTTCAGGTGATAGCTCGCTGCCTCGCACAGTGCCGGGTCCACGTACTCTCGTAGCAGGGGGCCGAATCGCGTGGCAAGCAGAGATAGTTCCAGCTCCTCCTGTCGAAGCGACATCTGAGTCGACCGGCTGTTCCTGCGCTTAAAAGCCAAAAATGCATCATCGATCTGACCGGGCATCCATTCGATGGGAAACTCCGCATCCAGAATGGCTTTCACGAAATGGTCGAATTCCAGGACGGAGGTCTCGGTGGCGGGAAACCCGGACTCTCGGATCAACGCTGGCATAGTGCGCATTTCGCTCGCCTGAAATAGATCGGACACCAATACTCGGGGTCCGCGCTGATTCCGCTCCGCGACGACCGCGCGACCATCGGATGACATCGTTGCCGAGACGCCCAGCGTGTTGCCGCCGCAGGCTGACCACTGCTGCTCGTTCATCCACGGCGGGCGGATGCCGAGTGCGGCCAGAACGGCTCCAGTGCGCTGCTGGCCGTCGACTATCCACCAGATGGCCGCGGAGCCGGTTCGATACCTTCCGTTTTGCGGTGTATGTCCCTGCTTGGGTGCCCAGAGGAGTAATGCTCCCAGCGGTATCTCGCGGGACGCCGAGTCGATCAGATCGCGAACCCACGCTGGGTCACGACTAAAAATACGTTGAAACTCAAGGACGTCGAAATCTCCGTTGCGCGCATGAGCGACGACGTCGCTGATCTTCATGCGTTCGATCCCAGGATGAGTCATGAGAGCGCCTCACTTCACGAGAAATCGACTGCGATAGTACAATCGCCGATTCTCGCGGGGAAGCGGTTGCGGGGAAGACTGGAAATCGGCACCGTCAGCGGGGTTCTGTCGGCGGTTTTGCCCGCTTTCGGGCCCCCAAACGAGCAATTCCGTCGCCGCAGCAGGGGGCAGTGGTCGCGGACCAGCGGCGCTTTCTCTCAGAATGCCCAGGAGAAGGCCGAAGCCTTCTTGCGGGCCGCACTCTGGAAGGCCAAGGGTATGCTGCATGATTCCCGACGCCCGGCCCGCTAGGCGACGGTGTACCCCGTGCCTCCTTCCTGAATGGAGTGCTGGTGCGGGCGCTCGAAATCTGTCCTGATCCGCCACCAGGACCCTCTGCGGGCAAGCTGGCGTAGTGAACACGATGTTCAGGCACTGCACCGCCGAAACGGGTGAATTAGTGCATGCTCGTGGTTGGGGCGGGGCGCTTGCCTCTGGATCAGAGGGCGTCCCCGACCCGGATTTTCCTCGCGGCTTCGTGGGCTCGTTCGGTGGCGGCGCTGGCACCGTACTTCCGGGCCATCTGCGCTGTAGACCAGCCGTTGAGGAGCATGAGGTCGCCTTCGCTGCCGCCGGATTTGAGGAAGGTGTGCGACTGGAAGTGTCGGCCGAGGTGTGCGTGGAGGTTGCGGCCGAGCACGCCGTGGGCGTCGGCGTCGTTGCCTCGTCGGCGGAGCATGATCTTGATGCCGTTCGGCGATAGCGGCGTGCTGCGGCGGTGGTCGCTGAGCCACAGTCTGGTGGTGGCGTCGGCGTAGGGGTGGCGCGCGCGGACGCGGAGGTAGCGGCCGAGGGCTTTGCCGGTGGCGGCGCTGAAAGGGAGCGCGCGCCATCTCCCGCCTTTGCCCAGGACGTTGACGACGCGACGGGAGAGGTCGAGGTCGCGTTCCAGATCGATGTTGGCGATTTCAGCGAGGCGGCCGCCGGTGTCCCAGATGAGGCGGATGATGGCTTCGTCGCGGCGGCTGTGGAAGTCGCGGCCCTGGCAGTCCCGGAGCACCTGCTTGATGAATTCCACTGGGGTGATAGGGATCGGCTGGTCCGGGATGTGCGGCGGGTTCATGCGGGCCATCGGATGGTGCTCGATTTCTTCCTCGGTCAGGAGCCAGTTGAACCACGCGCTCAAGGCTCGGTAGTTGTTGTTCGCGTTGCCGGGGCTGGTGGTGGCGAGGCGATAGGCGATCCACCGTTTGAGGTGGTTCGGTTCGTAGCCTTCGGGCTCGGTGGTTCGGGTGGAACCAATGCCAGCCAACCTTCTGGGTCGTCGGCTTCCGGCGGCGCGACGGGGTTGGCGAGCCAGATGTGGAAGAGGCGCACGGAGTCGCAGTAGCAGCGGATCGTCCGGGCACTCTGTTCTCCGCCTCGAGTGACATAGCCCACTCGTTGATCAACGCCTGCCAGGCCCGCGGAGCGAGGGTCAGGGCTCGGGTGCGCAGGCGAGAATCCTCAAATAGGAGTCTCACTGAGCGCTGTGCTAGCTCCCGGGCCGCGTCCGACGGCACGAAAAAGGGGCTGAACCCGCAGGTCCAGCCCCTCCAAAGCCGAGTCGGGATGACAGGATTTGAACCTGCGACCCTCCGCTCCCAAAGCGGATGCGCTACCAAGCTGCGCCACATCCCGGCACCCCCGGAGCTTCCAGAACCCGTGTACCCGGGGGGTGTACGACCCACCCTAGCGGGCACGCTAAGCTGGCTTCGCTCCCGGGTCACCGAGGGCGCTGCGGGTGTAGCTCAATGGTAGAGCCCTAGTCTTCCAAACTAGCTACGCGGGTTCGATTCCCGTCACCCGCTCCAACGGTTCCACCTCTGAAGAAGACGACGCCGCGTCCGCCTCCAGGCGGGCGGCGATCACGTCCAGCAGCAAGTCAGTGTCCACCGGCTTCGTGATGTAGTCGTCCGCTCCCGAAGCCAGGGTTCGTTCGCGGTCTTCCTCCGTCGCTTTCGCTGTGACGGCGATCACGGGCAGGTCTTCGTGAGCCGCTTCGGCGCGGATCGCCGCGATGGTCGCGTTGCCGTCCAGTTCCGGCATCATCACGTCCATCAGCACCAGTGCGGTGTCCTCGTGGCGTTCCAGGGCCCGGATTCCGGCCACACCGGTGTCGGCGTAGATGACTTCCAGGCCTGCCTGTTCCAGGACCGCGGCTAGCGCGAAGACGTTGCGCAGGTCGTCGTCGACGATGAGGACCTTTTCGCTGTTGAAGCGCTTCGGGGCGCTGTTCGGTTCGGCCACTGTGATGGTGCTGGGCAGGACCGGCAGCTTCGGGGTGGGGCGGACGGGCGTCGTGGGGGCGATCAGGTTCGCGGCGCCCACCGGCAGGTACAGCGTGAAGGTGCTGCCCCGGCCGGGGACGCTGCTGACGCGCAGTTCGCCGCTCAGCAGCTCCGTCAGCTGCTGGCTGATCGACAGGCCCAGGCCCGTGCCGCCGTACTTGCGGCTCGTCGTTCCATCGGCTTGGCGGAATGCGTCGAAGATGACTTCCAGCTTCTCCTCCGGAATGCCGATTCCGGTGTCCTCGACGCCGAACGCGATGATCCCGGCCGCGGAGCGCAGTGACTCCTGCTCGACCTCGTCGGGGTCGGCCATCCGGATGTGCAGGCGCACGCCGCCCTCGTCGGTGAACTTCGCGGCGTTCGACAGCAGGTTCCGGAGCACTTGCTGGAGGCGGTGTTCGTCGGTGTGCACGCTGCCGGGCACCGGCGGGTCGATCAGGACCGCGAACTCCAGGCCCTTGTCCGCGGTCAGCGGGCGGCACAGGGATTCGACGTAGTTCACCAGCTCCGGCAGCGTCACGTCGGACATCTGCAGGTCCAGCTTCCCGGCCTCGACCTTCGCCAGGTCCAGGATGTCGTTGATCAGCTGCTGCAGATCGCTTCCCGCCGCCCAGATCGTCTTCGCGAACTGGATCTGCTTCTCCGTGAGGTTGCCCTCGGGATTCTCCGACAGCAGTTTCGCCAGGATCAGCGCACTGTTGAGCGGAGTTCGCAGCTCGTGCGACATGTTCGCCATGAACTCGTTCTTGTACTGCGACGCGACCGTCAGCTGCCCGGCCCGCTCCTCGAGTTCCTGCCGCGCCTGTTCGATCTCGATGTTCTTGACCTCGATGTCGCGGTTCTGCTGGGCCAGCAGCGCCGCCTTCTCGGCCAGTTCGGTGTTCGACCGGCGCAGTTCGCCCTGCTGGGCCTGCAGCTGCTCGGACCGCGCGCGCAGTTCCTGGGCCAGCCGCTGCGATTCGGTCAGCAGCGCCTCGGTGCGCGAGTTCGACAGGATCGTGTTCACGTTGACGCCGATCGTGTGCCGCAGCTGCTCCAGCAGGTCCAGGTGCACCGCGGAGAACTCGTTGACCGATGCCAGTTCCAGCACGCCCAGCACCTCGCCCTGGAACAGCACCGGCAGCACGATCACGTTCACCGGCGGAGCCGAACCGAGCCCGGACGACACCAGCGCGTACTCCGGGGGAGCGCCGTTGACCAGTATCGTCCGCCGGTCCACCGCGGCCTGGCCGATCAGCGATTCGCCGAGCCGGAACCGCAGCCCGGTGCGCGCCTGGGCGAGGCCGTAGGCGGCGATGCAGTCGAGCAGCTTGTCGGGGTCGCCGGCGTCCTCGTCGTCGTGCGCGATGAAGAACGCGCCCTGCTGCGCGCTCACCAGCGGGGCCAGTTCGGACAGGATCAGCGTCGCCACCGACGCGAGGTCGCGGTGGCCCTGCATCCGGCCGGACAGCCGCGCCAGGTTCGTCTTCAGCCAGTCCTGTTCGCGGTTCGCGGAGGTGGTCTCCTTGAGGTTCGCGATCATCTGGTTGATGTTGTCCTTGAGGTCCGCCAGCTCGCCGGACGCGTCCACGGTGATGTGCCGGGTCAGATCGCCCGCGGTCACCGCCGTGGCGACCTGGCCGATCGCGCGGACCTGCGTGGTCAGGTTGCCCGCCAGCTGGTTCACGCTCTCGGTCAGCCGCTTCCAGGTGCCGGACACGCCCTCGACCTCGGCCTGACCGCCCAGCTTGCCCTCGGTGCCGACCTCGCGGGCGACCCGGGTGACCTCCGCGGCGAACGCGGACAGCTGGTCGACCATCGTGTTCATCGTGGTCTTCAGCTCGAGGATCTCGCCCCGGGCGTCGACGTCGATCTTGCGGGACAGGTCGCCGCGCGCGACCGCCGTCGTGACCTGCGAGATGTTCCGGACCTGGCTGGTCAGGTTGTGCGCCATGAAGTTGACGTTCTCGGTCAGGTCCTTCCAGGTCCCGGCCACGCCGGGCACCCGCGCCTGACCGCCGAGGATGCCTTCCGTGCCGACCTCGCGGGCGACCCGGGTGACCTCGTCGGCGAACGCGCGCAGCGTCTCGACCATGTCGTTCAGCGTCCCGGCCAGCGCCGCGACCTCGCCCGCCGCGTCGATGGAGATCTTCTTCGACAGGTCGCCGTTCGCCACCGCGCTCGCCATCGTGGCGATGCTCCGGACCTGCACGGTCAGGTTGTCGGCCATGACGTTCACGTTGTCGGTCAGGTCTTTCCAGATCCCCGCAACGCCGGGGACACGCGCCTGGCCGCCCAGGCGGCCTTCGGTGCCGACCTCGCGGGCGACCCGGGTGACCTCGTCCGCGAAGGCGGACAGCTGGTCGACCATCGTGTTCAGGATGTTCTTCAGCTCGAGGATCTCGCCGCGCGCGTCGACGGTGATCTTCTGAGTCAGGTCGCCGCGCGCCACGGCGGAGGTGACCTGGGAGATGTTCCGCACCTGGTCGGTGAGGTTGTTGGCCATGAAGTTGACGTTGTCGGTGAGGTCCTTCCAGGTCCCCGCCACGCCCGGCACAGTCGCCTGACCGCCGAGTTTTCCTTCCGTACCAACCTCTCGCGACACTCGGGTGACCTCGTCGGCGAACGACGACAGCTGGTCGACCATCGTGTTCAGCGTGGTCTTCAGCTCGAGGATCTCGCCGCGCGCGTCGACCGCGATCTTCTTCGTCAGGTCGCCTCGCGCCACCGCCGTCGCGACCTGCGCGATGTTGCGGACCTGCGCGGTGAGGTTGTTGGCCATGAAGTTCACCGAGCCGGTCAGGTCGCGCCAGATGCCGGCGACCCCGGGCACGGTGGCCTGGCCGCCCAGCTGCCCTTCCGTACCCACTTCGCGGGCGACTCGGGTGACTTCGTCGGCGAAGGACGAGAGCTGGTCGACCATCGTGTTCATCGTGGTCTTCAACTCGAGGATTTCGCCGCGCGCGTCCACGGTGATCTTCTGCGTCAGGTCGCCCTTCGCGACCGCGGTGGTCACGTGCGAGATGTTCCGGACCTGGTCGGTCAGGTTGTCCGCCATCTGGTTGACCGAGTCGGTCAGGCCGCGCCACGTGCCGGCCGCGCCGGGGACCTCCGCCTGACCGCCGAGGCGGCCGTCGCTGCCGACCTCGCGGGCGACTCGGGTGACTTCGTCGGCGAAGGACGAGAGCTGGTCGACCATCGTGTTCAGCGTCGTCTTGAGCTGCAGGATCTCGCCGCGGGCGTCAACGTCGATCTTCTTCGTCAGATCGCCCGCCGCGACCGCCGTGGCGACCTGCGAGATGTTGCGGACCTGGTCGGTCAGGTTGTCCGCCATCAGGTTCACCGAGTCGGTGAGGTCGCGCCAGGTGCCCGCGACGCCCGGCACGCGCGCCTGGCCGCCGAGACGTCCTTCGGAACCGACCTCTCGCGACACCCGGGTGACCTCGTCGGCGAAGGACGAGAGCTGGTCGACCATCGTGTTGATCGTGTTCTTGAGCTCGAGGATCTCGCCGCGAGCGTCGACGTTGATCTTCTGCGTCAGGTCGCCGCGGGCCACGGCGGTGGTGACCGACGCGATGTTCCGGACCTGCTCGGTGAGGTTGTCGGCGAGGAAGTTGACCGAGTCGGTGAGGTCGCGCCACGTGCCGGCCACGCCGGGGACCTCGGCCTGGCCGCCGAGACGGCCCTCGCCGGCGATCTCGCGGGACAGCCGGATCACCTCGGCGGCGAACCGCGACAGCTGCGCGTTGAGCCCGTTCACGGTCTTCGCCAGCTCGGCGTACTGCCCGCGCAGCGGACGCCCGTCCAGCTGCAGCGCCATCGGCTGCGACAGATCGCCCTCGGCGACCGCGCCGAGCACCCGGTCCAGCTCCACGACCGGACGGCTGACGTCCTCGATCAGCCCGTTGACCGTGTCGACCGCGGTGGCCCAGCCGCCGGGGCCGATCTCGGTGCGCACGCGCTCGGTGAGCTTGCCCTCCTGGCCCACCGCGCCGCGCACGCGCATGAGTTCCGTCACCAGCCGCTGGTTGCGTTCGGCGATGTCGTTGAACGCCGACGCCAGCCGGGCGGTGATCCCGTCGCCGTGCGCCACGAACCGCCGCCGGAAGTTGCCGTCCCCAAGGTCGTGGACAGCGCCGAGCAGCCGCTCCAGCGCCGCGACCTCGCTCGCCGGGACGAGTTCCGGTTCCTGGGCCCCGGAGTTCCGGGGGCTCCCGGAAGCCTGTGGGGACTCTGTCATCTTTGCCGACCTTCCCACCACGCGTGTGCCAGCCATGGTCGTCGACCCAGCGTGCCATGGTTCGCCCTACACTTCGACCCAGTCCGCCCGCGCACACTGTGCCAACCTGGAAGGACCAGGACCGTCAGGTCGACCCGGAGGCAGGAGGTTCGTGCATGGTGTCACGGCCCGCTCCGGCGTCGGCCCTGCCACCCGGCACCGAGCTGCCCGGGCACGCCGGATTCTGGCGCTCGGTGCTCGACGACGTGCGGGAGCCGGTGTTCCTGCAGGACCCCGAAGGCGCGCTGCGCTGGGCGAACGCGGCCGCCGAGCGGCTCGGCCCGGCGGAGCTCGTCGGCGTGACCGAGACCACCGGCACGGTCGGCCACCGGCCGGCCAAGATCCGGGTGCTGCCCGGCGGCTGGCGTGCCTGGACCGTGGTCGACGACGGCCGCCGCCGTCCTGAAGAGTTCCTCGCCGAGGCCGGTCCGAAACTGGCGCTCGCGCGCGGACGGCACGGCACGGCCCGGGTGATCGCGGAGCTGGCGGCGTCCGCTTTGGGCGATTGCGCCTTCGTGCTGCTGCCGACGACGCGTGGCCGCTGGGAGTGGTGGAGCTGCACCGAGCACGGCGCGGCGGGCCACGGCCGGATCCGGCGGGTGCCGCCGCAGCTCGCGCCGGTGGTGTCCGACGCGGTCACCGACGTCGCCCGGCCCGAGATTCGCGCGGTGCCCGCGACCGAGGTCGCGGCGTTGCCCGCGGCGGTCGCCGAGCCGTTCGAAGGCCACCTCGAGGTCTCCGTGGTCTCGTTCGGCTCCGGCATGGCCGGAGCGGTGCTGCTCGGCAGGCGCGGCGAGCCCGCGTTCGGAGTGTCGCAGGGCCAGGCGGTCGAGGCGTTCGCGGACGCGGCCGGCACGGCGCTGGCCAACGCGCAGCGCTACGCCAGCCAAGAGGAGGCCACCCGCGGGCTTGAATCGACGTTGCTGCCGACGCCGCCCGCGCAGGTCGACGGCGCGAATTTCGAGCTGTGGTACGAACCCGCCGGCGGAGTGCTGGGGGTCGGCGGCGATTTCTACGACGTTCTCTCCCGCGACGACGGCAGCGCGTTCGTGGTGGTCGGCGACATCTGCGGCAAGGGAGCCGAGGCGGCCGCGCTGACCGGCCGGGTGCGGCATTCGCTGGCCGCGCTGCACCTCGTCGAACGCGACGGCCGCACGATGCTGCGGCTGCTCAACGAACTCCTGATCTCCGGCGGCAGCAACCGGTTCGCGACGCTCGTGCTCGGTTCGGTCGCGGCGGCGGAATCCGGGCTCGACGTCACGCTCGCCTCCGGCGGCCATCCCGCCCCGCTCGTGCTGCGGCGCGGGGGAGGGGTCGAGGAGATCAGCGTGCCCGGCACTTTGGTCGGCGTGTCGCCGCAGGCCCGCTTCGCCGAGGCGACGACGCACCTGGCCGAGGGCGACGTCTGCCTGCTCTACACCGACGGCGTCACCGAAGCCCGCAACCGCACGGAATCCACCGAACTGTTCGGCGACGAACGGCTCTACACGGTGCTGGAGGATTGCGTCGGGCAACCGGCGCGGGAAGTCGTGCGCCGGTTGCGCGAGGCGGTGCGGGAATGGCTCGGGAATTCCGGCCACGACGACATCGCGGTGCTGGCGATCGAGGCCGCTCCGCGCGCGGAGTGAGCCAGATTTTTCTTGCCCGGCAAGGGGAACTCACTTCCCATGCTGGACTTCCGGCTCCGGTTCGGCCTTCGCCGCCCGATCCGGCTCCGAAACGGTCTCGACGTCCTGCTTCGGCTCGGCGGCGCGGGCGGTTTCCGGGTGCTCGAAGTGTTCTCGGCACTGCCGTCCGAACCGGCGTGCGTGCGCGGTCATCGCCTCCACCTCCCCGCTCGCCACCAGGATCGCGCGCCGGGGACGACTTCGCCACCGAATTGCGCCGGGTCAGCCGACCGGGTGGTCCGGCGGCGGGGGAAACACCCCGCGTCTGTCTAATGTGGAGGCATCCCGCCCGGCGGCCCCTGGCCGGGAGCCTTGGGTTTTTTCGTCTGTCCCGGCGGGGTTTTCGGCGGGTTCCGGTCCGGCGGGTTCGCCTGCCCCGGAGGCATCGGCACGGTGCGGGTCGTCGTGCTGGGCGGAATAGTCGTGGTCTGCGCGGGTGCGTCCGCTTTCGTCGAATGGGCTGTCGGCGCGGACGGGGTCGTCGGCGCGGACGACGAGTGCCGGGGAGCCGAGTCCGGTGAATCGGACGGAGCGGAAGAGGGCGGAGAAACCGGAACCGGAGCCGGCTCGGGGCCGGGCGCGGACCCGGTGCCCGGACGGAGCGGGGTCGCCAGCAGCAACGTGCCCGCCGCGACCAGCACCACCGGCAGGCCCGCCGCGAGCACCGCGCGCCGCCGGGACACCCGGTGGCGGCGGCAGAAGACCGCCAGCCGCGTTTTGATCGGGAGCCGCAACGTTTCCGTGCCGCGCAACGCGCGCGCCACGGCGGTCGCGGAGGGTCTTTCTTCCGGATCGCGCATGGTCATCGCGCGCAGAGTCCTCGCGAGCGGTTCCGGTGTTCCCGACGGCACCCCCGGCGACCGATGCAGCCGCACCACCGCGGTTTCCGCCGCCGTGCCCGGGTATTCGCGGACGCCGGTGAGGCATTCGAGGAGAACGAGCCCCAGCGCGTAGACGTCCGAAGCCGGGCCGGGGTGCTCGCCCAGCACCTGCTCCGGCGAGAGATAGGCCGCCGTCCCGACGACCGCGCCGGTGTTGGTCACGCGGGTCGCGTCCACGATGCGCGCGACGCCGAAGTCGGCGATCCGCGGCCCGTCGTCGGACATGAGGATGTTGGCGGGCTTGAGATCCCGGTGGGTCACCGCGTGCGCGTGCACGTGGGCGAGCGCCTCGGCCAGCTGCGCGCCCAGCTTCACGACCTGGTCGGCGGGCAGCGGTCCGGAGCGCAGCCATTCGGACAGGTTGGGCCCGTGCACGCAGTCCATGACGAGGTACGCGTGCCCCTCGTCGACCCCGGCGTCGACGAATCCGACCAGCCCCGGGTGTCGCACCGCGCGCAAGGCGGCGATTTCCTGGTCGCGGCGGTTGCGGCCCAGCTCGACCGCTCCGGCGTGGAACAGCTTCACCGCGACCGCGGTGCCGGTTTCGCGGTCTTCTGCCTGGTGGACGCAGGCCGTCGCGCCCTCGCCGATCCGCTCGCCGAGCTCGTACCGGCCGGCCAGGACCAGCGGCGCGGGCCCGTATCGGCCCAGCGCGAACCGTCTCGCGGTCGTGCCCGCGTCCGAATCGCCAGCGCCGGTCATTCGCCGATCACCTTTCCCCCGGGTAGCGGGGACAACTTACTCGCCGGAAGGCGAGGGCAAAAGCGGTGGCGCGGTTCAGGGGATGATCGACGAGGTCACGCCGCCGTCCACGCGCAGCGCGCCGCCGGTGGTCGCCGAGGACAGCTCGGACGCGACGTAGGTGATCAGGTTCGCGATTTCCTCCGGCCGGATCAGCCTGCCGAGCAGCGACGTCGGCCGGTCCCCGGCCATGAACCGGCGCTCGGCCTCGGCGAACTCGACGTCCGGGTGCAGGCTCGCGACGAACTCGCGCACGCCGGGGGTGAGTGTCGGCCCCGGAAGGACGGCATTCACCGTCACGCCGGTTCCCGCCAGTTCCTGCGCCATGCCGCGCGACAGGGACAGCTGCGCGGTCTTCGTGAGTCCGTAGTGGACCATTTCGGTCGGGATCTGCACGGACGAATCGCTGCTCACGAAGATCACCCGGCCCCAGCCGCGCTTGGCCATCCGCGGCGCGTAATGCCTGCTCAGCCGTACTCCGGACAGGACGTTGACCTCGTAGAACCGCTGCCATTCGGAGTCCGGGATCTCGAACACCGGCTGCGCGGCGAAGATCCCGGCGTTGTTGACCAGGACGTCGACGTCCGGCAGCTGGTCCACCAGCTCCGCGACGCCCTCGGCGGTGCCGACGTCCGCCGCGATCCCGCGCCCGCCGATCCGCGCGGCGGTCTCCGCGACCCGGCCCGGGTCCCGTCCGTTGACCACGACCTCGGCCCCGGCGGCGGCCAGCGCGGCGGCGGTCGCCGCGCCGATCCCGGAGGTCGACCCGGTGACGAGCGCGGTGCGGCCGGTGAGGTCGAGGTTCATCGGGGAGACCCTCCTGACGGTGCGCGAGTACAGTGGCACCTGGGTACTACCGGCGCGCGCAATACTTGCAGTTACATTGAGATGGGCACGCGCCGATGATGCTCGGGGCCGCGGCCGCCCGCAACCGGGGCCGTCTGGAGGAGGTGCACCATGTCGGTGTCGGACGACGCCGTCGAGGCGCGCGCGCAAGGCTGGCGGACGCTGGCGGCGCTGCACGCGCGGATCGAAGACCGGCTGAACCGGGCGCTGGAGAGCGAGCACGAGCTGTCGGTGAGCGAGTACACAGTGCTCGACGTGCTCGGCCGCCAGGACGGTTTCCACCTGCGGATGAGCCAGCTCGCCAACGCGGTGGTGCTGAGCCAGTCCGCGACGACCCGTCTCGTCACGCGGCTGGAGGAGCGCGGCCTGCTGTCGCGGTACCTGTGCCAGGACGACCGGCGCGGGATCTACACCGAGGTCACGCCGTCCGGCCAGAAGCTGCTGGCCGCCGCCCGCCCGACGCACGACGCGGCCCTTTCCGCCGCGCTCGGCGAGGCGGAGGAACTGCCTGAGCTGGCCCCGCTGGTCACCGCGCTGGGCTCGCTCACTTTCGCTGCCAAGTGACCGTCCGTGAAGGGCTCCTTGAGGGAATCAGATTCCCTCAAGGAGCCCTTCACGGATGATCAGGGCCGCAGGCGGTGCAGGTCGCGGGGGAAGAGCGTCGCCCCGCGTACGTTGGGCACGCCCAGCACTCGCGCGACCCACCGTTCCAGGCCGATCGCGAACCCGCCGTGCGGCGGCATTCCGTACGCGAAGGCGTCGAGGTAGTCGGAGTACTGCTCGGCCGAGTCGCCGAGTACGGCCAGGTAGTCCGCGTACCGGTGGAGCCGCTGGCCGCCGGTGACCAGTTCGAGGCCGCGGAACAGCAGGTCGAAACTGTTCGACTTAACCGGGTTCGCTGGGTCCGGGTGGGTGTAGAACGGCCGTTTCGCCATCGGGTAGCCGGTTACGAACAAGAATTCCGACCCGTGTTCTCGCTCGGCCCATTCGCACAGCCACCGTTCGTGCGCGGGCGCGAGGTCCGGTTCTCCGCGCGGGTCCTCGCCGGTGTGTCGGGCGAGAAGTTCTTGTGCCGCAACGAAATCGATGGACGGAATCTCTTCCGGTACCGTCGGCGCGTCCGGGCCGGCCGCGGCGGCCATCTCCGCTACGACGTCGCGCAGCACTCCCATCACGTCGCGATGGTCGGAGATGAAGCCGAGTTCCGCGTCGAGACTCGTGTACTGGGCCAGATGCCTTGCGGTGTCGTGGGGTTCGGCCCGGAAGACCGGCCCCACCTCATACACGCGCTCGAACACGCCGACCATGGCCTGTTTGAAGAACTGTGGCGACTGCGCGAGATAAGCCGGGCGTCCGAAGTAGTCCAGCTGGAACACATTCGCGCCGGATTCCGTCGCGGTAGCAACGATCTTCGGCGTATGGATCTCGGTGAACCCTTGACCGTCCAATGCCCGTCGAAACGCCGCGACACTGGCTGCGGCGAACTCAAACCGCCTGCGCAGCAACGGATGCCGCAACGCGACCGCTGCGTTATCCAGCACTACAGGCAAACCGGCGGTCACCTCTGGCCGATAAAGGGCAAACGGCGGCTGCTTCTCCGGTGCGAACAAGACCTCCACCGTGGGCTCGCGCAGCTCAACCCCTTGCGGTGCTTGAGGATTAGCGACCACCTTGCCAGTAAGCCGCACGACGGTCTCCTCGGCGACCTCCGGCGGCTCGGCGAAAACCGCCTGCGCGGTACCGGACCGGTCGCGGATGACGAGAAATGCCACGGATTTCAGCACTCGCCGGCGGTGCACCCAACCGGCGATCGTTGCGGTGGAGCCCACGCGGTCACGCAGGCAGGCCACCGGGGTGCGGGTACTCATTCCTTCTCCTGAGCGCACTCGGCGACCCCTTGGGGGTGCGGGCGAGAAGGGACACTCGCGGTGCCACCGCACCTTCGCCGCCAGACGGCGGCCTCGTTCTGACCGGATGACGGCGGCCGGGCCGGCGGGGCATTTCCTCCCCGCACTCAGGAGTGTCTTCGCGCTGGGCCGCGACGCTGCCTTCTCACCGGCGGCAGCTCTCTGTCCCTCGCCGTGCCCTGCGCTACTCGTCTCCGTCAACGTGTTGCCCGCAACGGTAAAACACCGCCGCCACCCGCGTCGCCTGATTTATCGCACCCCGAGCAGGTGCTCCAGTGCGAGCTGGTTGAGCCGGGTGAAGTGGTAGCCGCGTCGACCGGCCGCCTCGACGTCGAATTCGTCGGCAGCCAGGTCGTCGAGGGTCTCGCCGGGCGAGAGCGTCGGCGTGGCCAGCTCCGGCACCCGCGACGCCGCAAGAGCTTCGGCGACTTCCGGATCGGCTCGGAACGCGCGGGCTTTCTCGCGCAGGATCAGATACGTGCGCATGTTCGCCGCCGCGGAAACCCAGACGTCGTCGGGATCCTCGGTGCGCAGCGGTTTGTAGTCGAAGTGCCGCGGGCCGTCGTACCCGCCGTGTTCCAGGAGGTCGACGAGGAAGAACGCGCTGGTGAGGTCGCCGTGGCCGACGATCAGGTCCTGGTCGTACTTCGGGCCGTGCTGGCCGTTGAGGTCGATGTGGAACAGCTTGCCCTGCCACAGCGCCTGCGCGATGCCGTGCACGAAGTTCAGCCCGGCCATCTGCTCGTGGCCGACCTCCGGATTCAGCCCGAACAGCTCGGGCCGGTCCAGTTGCGAGATGAAGCCGAGCGCGTGGCCGATGGTCGGCAGGAGGATGTCGCCGCGCGGCTCGTTCGGCTTCGGCTCCAGCGCGAAGCGAAGGTCGTAGCCCTGCGAGACGGCGTAGTCGGCGAGGACGTCGAGGCCTTCCTTGTACCGGGCGAGCGCGGCGCGGACGTCTTTCGCCGCATCGGATTCCGCGCCCTCGCGGCCGCCCCACAGGACGTACGTCCGCGCGCCGAGTTCCGCGGCGAGGTCGAGATTGCGCCGGACCTTGGTGAGCGCGTACCGCCGGATGTCGCGGTCGTTGCTGGTCAGGCCGCCGTCCTTGAAGACCGGGTGGCTGAACAGGTTCGTCGTCGCCATCGGCACGCGCAGGCCGGTGTCCGCCAGCGCTTTCTTGAACCTGCCGATCGCGGCGTCGCGGTCCGGCTCGGTGGCGAGCAGGTCGTCGTCGTGGAAAGTGACGCCGTACGCGCCAAGATCGGCCAGCCGGTGCACGCTCTCGACCGGGTCGAGCGGCGGCCGGGTGGCGACGCCGAACGGGTCGGCGGCGGGCCAGCCGACGGTCCACAACCCGAACGAAAACTTGTCCTCCGGCGCGGGGGCGTAGTCGGCCATGCCCGTCCCTTCATTTAGTTCACGATGTAGACTAAATACTGCGCCGCGGCCGCCCCGGCCGTCAAGAGCGGAGGTTCGGATGGAGCCGGTTCGGCATGACGCGATGCGTGCGCGGAACCTCGAGCTGGTGCTCGGCGAGATCAGCCGCGGCGGCCCGCTGACTCGCGCCGCGCTGGCGGAGCTGACCGGGCTGACGAAGTCGACAGTGTCCACTTTGGTCGGCTCGCTGCTGGACGCGGGCCTTCTGGCTGAGACCGCCGCGGTGCGGGCGGGAGAACGCGGCCGACCCGGCGTCGAGGTGTCGCTGAGCGGCGGGCGGATCGCGTCGCTGGGGCTTGAGGCCAATGTGGACTATCTCGCCGCGTGCGTCCTGGACTTGACTGGCACGGTCCGGCGGTCAGTCCGGATCGAGCGCGACAACCGTGCTGTGCCAGCGGAAACTGTGCTGGCGGCGGTGCGCGAACTGGCTTCCTCGGAGCTGGCGGAGGCGCGCGAGTTGGGACTGACCGTCGCCGGGGCGGTGTTTGCGGTGTCCGGCCCGGTGCGGGACGGCGTGGTGCTGAGCGCGCCGAACCTCGGGTGGCGGAACGTTCCGGTTGAGCTGGACCTGCCGGTCCCGGTTTCGGTGGACAACGAGGCCAATCTCGGTGCGCTGGGCGAGCTGTGGTTCGGTGCCGGGTCGGCGGATTTCCTTTATGTATCCGGCGAAATCGGCATCGGCGCGGGGCTGGTGGTGGACTCGCGGTTGTTCCGCGGCACCGGCGGCGAGCTGGGGCACGTACTGGTTTCCCCGGCCGGCCCGCCGTGCCGCTGTGGCGCGGTCGGCTGCCTGGAGACCTACGCCGGACAGGAAGCGATGCTCACCGCGGCCGGAGTATCCACAGTGGACGCTCTCTCCACCGCGCTGAGCACGGGCGACGATGCGACGCTGTCAGCGGTCAAAGCGGCGGGGGAGGCTTTGGGGCTGGCATTGGCGTCGGCGGTCAATCTGGTCGATGTGGACCGCGTGGTGCTCGGCGGAGTGTTCGGGCCGCTGTTTCCGTGGCTGGCCCCCGCCGCGGAGGCGGTACTGCGGGCACGTTTGACCGGCCTGCGCGGATCGGTGCCGGTGCTGAACCCGTCCGTCCTCGGCGATTCCGCCGCGACGCTGGGTGCGGCAGGCCGGACGATCCATCAGGTCTTGGCCGATCCGGGGCCGTTCCTCGTCCGTTAGCCCAGGTTTTCGGCGAGCAGAGTCACGACGTCGCGCCAGGCCCGCTCGGCGTGCCGTGCGTGATAGCCGACGCCGGGGACGAGCCGCTGCTTCGGCCCGACCGGCGGGTGGTGGAAGGCGTGCAGGGCGCCGCCGTAGACCGTCAGCTGCCAATCGACGCCCGCCGCCTGCATCTCGGCGGCGAACGCGTCCCGTTGCGCGGGCGCCATGATCGGGTCCTCCGAGCCGACGCCCGCCCACACCGGGCAGCGAATGTTCGCGGCCTCGCCCGGCCGTCCGGTGACCAGCCCGTTGACCGTGCCGATCGCGCGCAGGTCGACGCCCGCGCGGCCGAGTTCCAGCACGATCGCGCCGCCGGTGCCGTAGCCGATCCCGGCGATCCGGCCGGGGTCGGTGCGAGGTTCGGCGAGCAGCACATCGAGCGCCGCGTGGCCGATGTCCCGCATCCGGTCGGGGTCGTCGAGCAGCGGCAGGCAGCGGGCCAGCATCTCGTCGGGATCGGTGAACCAGCGGCCGCCGTGGATGTCGAAGGCCAGCGCCACGTAGCCCAGTTCGGCCAGCGCGTCGGCCCGGGCGCGCTGAAAGTCGTTGAGGCCAGTGCCTTCGGGGCCGATCAGGACCGCGGGCCGACGGCCGGCGCCCGCGGGGAGCGCGAGGCGGCCGACCATGGTGAGGCCGTCGGCCTGGTACTCGACGGTGCGCGTCGTGACGGTCTCCATGAGAACCCACCGTAATGAGCGCCGGGTCCCGGCGGGGTGCTGTTCACCGTCGGCGGACACGTCCATTCAGGTGACCCCCTCGCGGTGCTCTCGGAAACATGTTAGGAAAGCTTCCTAACTAAAGGAGGATCCGGATGCGCAAGACGATGGTGCTCACCGCGGCCGTGCTCGCGGTGGCCGGAGCGGTGCCCGCGGTCGCGATGGCCGGGGACGGTCCCGCCGCGGACTCCAGCGGCTGGCATCCGAAGGCGCGCAACATCGTCTACATCCAGGGCGACGGCATGGGCGCGGCGCAGCGGGAGTTCGTCCGGCTCGCGACGACCGGCCGGGCGGGCGACCTGGCGATGAACCGGCTCCCGGTCACCGGCCTGGTGCACACCGACCCCGCCGACCCGGAAGAACTCGTCACCGACTCGGCCGCCGCCGCGACCGCGCTGGCCACCGGGCACAAGACCCGCAACGGCGCGGTCGGCCAGGACGCGCAGGGCCGTCGGCTGCTGACCGTCCTCGAACAGGCGAAACGCGCCGGCAAGTCGACCGGCCTGGTCACGACCGCGCAGGTCACCGGTGCGTCGCCGGCCGCGTTCGCGTCGCACGTGCCTTCCCGCGACCTGCAGAGCGACATCGCCAAGCAGTACCTCACCGAAAGCCGCCCGGAAGTCCTCCTCGGCGGCGGCGAGGACTGGTGGCTGCCGAAGGGCGACCCCGGCGCGTGGCCGGACAAGCCGGGCGAGGAAAGCCGCAGCACGCACGGCAATCTCATCGAACAGGCGAAGCGCTCCGGCTACACCTACGTCCGGAATGCCAGCGAACTCGCCGCGACCCGCGCGCCGCGGCTGCTCGGACTTTTCGCGAACGAGGACATGGTCGACTACGGCCCGGACGGCAAGGGCGCGTACCAGCCGAAGGTCGCGCTGCCGGTGATGGCGCGGAAGGCGCTGGACACGCTTTCCGCCAACCCGCGCGGCTTCTTCCTGTTCCTGGAAGAAGAAGGCATCGACGGAATGTCCCACGAGAACAACGCACACGGCGTCCTCGACGCGGGCCGAGCACTCGACGCGGCCGTCTCCGAGGTGCTTCGCTTCACCCGCTCGCACCCGGACACCCTGGTGATCATCGGCGGTGACCACGAGACCGGCGGACTGGCCATTGAGGACACTGACGGTGCCCCTGAAGGCAACGAAGACGGTCCGTTCCCCGTTCCCGGCACCAAACTTTCGCTGACCGTCGACTGGACCACCGGCGACCACAGCGGTGTGCCGACCCCCGTCACCGCGACCGGCCCCGGCTCGGACCGGCTCGACGGAACGCTGGACAACACCGACGTCTACCGCGCGATGGTTTCCGCCGCACACCTTTCATGAGGCCAAATTCGTGACCCCTTCGTAGTCGCCGACCGCGGCTTCTCCGGTGACGTCGTACTCCAGCAGCACCAACCCGCTGGGCGTGGCTTCGTGATGGGTGAGCCGTAACCCGGTCGCCGACCCCGGGTGCGGAAACTGCAGACGTCCCGCACCAAGCACCGTCGGCGTCACGACCAACCGGACTTTGTCCACGACTCCCTCGGACAGCAAAGTGTTGCCGAGCCGGGCGCTGCCGTGAATCTGCAGCTCCCGGCCCGGTTGTGCCTTGAGTTTTTCTACGGCGGCCACCGGATCGCCACGCAGCACGGTGGTCGGTGCCCAGTCGCCGGTTTCGATCGTGTTCGACACGACGTACTTCGGCAGCGAATTCATCCGCTCGGCGAACGGATCTCCCGGATCGTCGACGGCAGGCCAGTCTCGCGCGAACGAGGTGTAGGTGCGACGGCCGAACAACAGTCCGTCGGCGCGATCCAGCCACTCAGAGGCGAGCTGGACGAAGCGCTGGTCGAGATGCGGGACGAACCAGCCGCCGCGGCCGAACCCGTCGCTGGTGTCCTCTGTGGACGATCCAGGCCCCTGGCTGACGCCGTCGAGGGTGACGAACGCCGTGATCGTTACCCGCATCAGGAACCGCTTTCCGCGACCTGGGAGAGCTGAGCGGTGACCGTGCCCCATCCGTCCGCGAAGCCGAGATCAGCGTGCCGTTCCCTCGACGCTGGATCACCGTGCCGAACAATAACGCGATAATCCGTACCGTCGGGATGATCGCGAAGGACGACCTCCGCCGTCATCGAGACCGGCTGCGGTTTCGCTGGCCGCCAGCCGCTGTCGAGCGCGTTCGTGAAAACGATCCGCTCGTAGTCCTCGACGACGAGGAAACACGCGTCGAGATGCGGGACGAAGATGTCGCCGTCCTCGCTCATCCGCGTGACGAACGCACCCCCAGCGCGCACGTCCAGTTCGTCGACGCGACACCGCAGCGGCGCGGGAATCCACCACTGCGCGAGGCTGGCCGGGTCGGTCCAGGCGTCCCAGACGCGCTTGCGGGGCGCGCGGATGACGCGGTCGAGGGAGAGATCGAGGTCGGGATTCACGGCTGGTCCTCCTGGCTGGTGACGAACTGCTCGAGCCGGTCGGTGCGCCCGGCCCAGACGCGCCGCTGCTCGGCGAGCCAGTCCTCGACGAGCGCGAACCGCTCACGATTGAGCTCGCACGTCCGCACCCGCCCGGACTTCACGGTGCGGATCAACCCGTGCGACTCGAGCATCCGCACGTGCTTCATGAAGGAGGGCAACGTCATCGGCGCCTCGCCCGCGAGGTCGCCCACGCTTGCCGGACCCCGCCCGAGCCGCCGCACGACCGCCCGCCGAGTCGGATCGGCGAGGGCGGAGAAGACCCCGTCGAGGGTGGTCGAATACTGAGCCATGGGGCTAAGTATTGCGGGTGGGGATAGTTAGCGCAAGGGCTAAGTGTTGGGAGGGGTGATGCGGTGGATTGCGCTCGGGTTCGGCGAGCATGGCCTTCGCTTGTTCTGCGCGGGCTGGCCGAACAGCGCGTCGCTGGTCGTGTCACGGATGAGGGCCGGACATCGGCCCGGAGGAAGCGCTGAGAGAGCTGGATATCTGGACTGGCGGCGGACGGGCGCGAAGATCGGTTGGGGCTGACTGCAGTCGAAGGGCCCCGGTGATCTGCCGCCTCAGCCCGTCGAACGCTGGCGGCCCGGCAGTCCGCGCAAACAAAACCGCGGTTCAGCGGTGAAAGAAGTGGCAACCGAGGGAGTCGAACCCTGCGCGGCTTGTGAAGGCGGCGCTCCTGACCGGCCCTGACCCTTCGGCGGGCGACGGCTGCCTGGCTTGTGGATACCCATTCCAACGTCGGCCCCCGCACCGGAATTCCCGCTTCACCCGAACGGGGGCGGCCTGGCAGGCTGGGCGCATGGACGATCTTCTCCTCCGCCGGGTCCGGGTCGGGTTGCAGGGGCCGCTCGCTGACGTCCGCGTGCGCGACGGCGCCGTGTCGGCCGTCGAGGAACCGGGTGCTGGGGCCGGATTCGCCGCGCGGGTGCTCGACGGGCATGGCGGCACGCTCCTGCCCGGGCTGGTCGACGCGCACGCGCATCTGGTCCAGTGGGCGGGTTTCCGCAGGCGCATCCCGCTGGACACTGCCCAGTCCGCCGTGGGCGCGGTCGAGTTGCTGATGGAGAAGCTGCTCGACGCTCCGGCGCGGGAACTCGTCGTCGGGGTCGGGTTCCGGGACGGGCTTTGGCCGGACAAGCCGCACAAGGATCTGCTGCAGCGGGCGCTCCCCGGCCGTGCGGTCGCGTTGTTCAGCGCGGATCTGCATACGCTCTGGCTCAGTCCGGCGGCGTTGAAGCTGATCGGGCGAGAGCATCCGACCGGCGTCCTGCTGGAGAACGACTGCATGAGCGCCACGGCCGCGCTGCCGTCCGCGCCGGTCGAGATTCAGGACGGCTGGGTCGCGGACGCGCTGACGGCCGCGGCCAAGCGGGGCGTGACGTCGGTGGTCGACTACGAATACGCGGACACGGTCGCGGATTGGACTCGTCGGGCCGCCGCCGCGAAACCAGCGACAAGGGTTTCCTGTGTCATCGCGCGGTATCTGCTGGACGAGACCATCCAAAGAGGGCACCGAACCGGCGACGTTCTCGAAGCAGGCGAAGGATTGCTCACGGTCGGCCCGTTCAAACTGTTCGTCGACGGATCGCTCAACACCCGCACGGCTTACTGCCACGACGCGTACCCGGGATCCGGCGAGAAGGGGTTGCTGGAGCTGCCGCCGGAGGATCTGGTGCCGTTGCTGCGCCGCGCGCACGAGCACGGCCTGACTCCGGCGGTGCACGCGATCGGCGACCACGCCAACACCATCGCGCTGGACGCGTTCGCTGAGGTCGGCTGTCCGGGCCGGATCGAGCACGCGCAGTTGTTGCGGCCCGAGGACGTGCCGAGGTTCGCCGCGCTCGGGCTGGTCGCGAGTGTGCAGCCCGCGCACCAGCCCGACGACCGCGACGTCGCCGACCGGCATTGGCACGGCCGCACCGATCGCGCGTACGCCTATCGCGCCCTGCTGGAGTCCGGTGCCCGGCTGGAACTCGGCTCCGACGCGCCGGTCGCGCCGCTCGATCCGTGGGACGGGATCGCCGCCGCGGTCGGGCGGACCGACGACGAGCGGGAACCGTGGCATCCGGAGCAGGCCATTCCGCTGGCGGACGCGCTGGCGGCGTCCTCGGGCGGCCGCCGTGACGTCCAGGTCGGCGATGTGGCTGATCTGGTGCTGACGGCGGCTGACCCGAGTGGACTGTCCACAAAGGAGCTGAGGAGCATGCCGGTGTCGGCGACGATCGTGGCGGGAAGGCCGACGTACCTGGCGTAGCTCACTTCCCGTGCGGGTCCGCGGCGTTGAGCATCGCCACGACCTGGTGGTAGTCGCCGCGGGCCTCGCCGTACCGGAGGAACTTGACGTTCTCGACCTGGATCTCGGTGGCGTCCGGCTGCGTTTCGAGCAACTCCAGGACCTCGGCGACGAACGTGTCCAGCGGCATCGCGAACTCGCTTTCCTCCTGGCCGGGCAGGAGCGCGGTGCGCACGGACGGCGGCTCCAGTTCGATGACCTGCACCGACGTGTCGGCCAGCTGCAGCCGCAACGATTCGCTGAGCATGTGGATCGCGGCCTTGGACGCGTTGTAGCTCGGCGTGGCTTTCAGCGGCGCGAAGGCGAGGCCGGACGAAACGGTGAGAATGGTGGCGTCCGGACGCGTCCGCAGGTGCTCGACGAACGCGGCGATGAGCCGGATCGGGCCGAGGACGTTGGTGGTCACGGTCGCTTCCGCGCTGTCCAAAAAGGACTCTGGACGGCGCCAGTCCTCGACGCGCATGATGCCCGCCATCGGCACGAGCACGTTGAGATCCGGATGCTTCGCGAGCACTTCCTTGGCCGCGGCTTCGATGCTCGCCGGGTCGGTGGTGTCGATCCGCACGGTGTCGAGACCGGGGTTGTCGGCGGCGATCCGCGCGAGCAGTTCGGCACGCCGGCCGCCGACGATGACGGTGTTCCCCTTCGCCCGCAGTTCGCGAGCGAGGGCGAGGCCGATGCCGCTGGTCGAGCCGGGGATGAAGACGGTGTTTCCGGTGATGTTCATGCCACCGAGTTTCGGCGGCCCGGAGCGACGGCGGCAGAGACCGCATATCGGGGGATCGGCGATCCCTGGCTGGCGCGCCCGGCCGAGCCGATACTGGACACATGGATCGAGCTGAGCTGGCTGTCTTCCTCCGCAGCCGTCGCGAGGGGCTGCGGCCCGCGGACGTCGGGCTGCCCGCGGGGGCGCGACGGCGGGCGGCCGGGCTGCGGCGGGAGGAGGTCGCGGCGCTGGCGGCGATGTCCACCGACTACTACACGCGGCTGGAGCAGCAACGCGGACCGCAGCCGAGCGAGCAGATGCTGGCCGCGCTGGCCAGAGCCCTGCGGCTGACCGACGACGAGCGCGACTACCTGTTCCACCTGGCGGGCCGCAACGCGCCGTCACCGATCGTGGCGGCGACGCACGTCGCGCCAGCGCTGATGCGGGTGCTCGACCGGCTGTCGGACACTCCCGCGCTCATCCTGTCGAACCTCGGCGAGGTGCTGGTGCAAAACCGGCTCGCGGACGCCCTGTACGGCGACCGGTCGCAGTACACCGGGCTGGCGCGCAGCGAGATCTACCGGTGGTTCACCAACCCGGACGAGCGGCTGGTCTATCCCGAGCACGACCGGGACCGGCAGAGCCGCGCGCTGGTAGCGAACCTGCGGGTGGTGCACGGGTCGATGGGCCCGCGATCGCGCGCGGGCGAGCTAGTGCGCGCGTTGACCCGCGAGAGCCGCGAGTTCGCGCGGTTGTGGGACGAACATCAAGTGGCCAAACGGTTTGAGGACCACAAGGTGCTCGTGCACCCGCAGCTGGGGGAGATCGAGGTGGACTGCCAGGTGCTGTTCACCGAGGACCAGTCGCAGGCGCTGCTGGTGCTGACCGCGCCGCCGCGCAGCGAGGCGTTCGAGAAGATCCAGCTGCTGGGCGTGCTGGGGAACGAGCAGTTCGCGGGCTAGCCAGGGCGTCAGCGCGGAAGCGGGCCGGTGTAGGAGTCGCGCGCCTGCTCGACAGCTGGCAGATGTTCGTCAGTCCACTCGGCGAGCGCGGCGAACACCGGCGACAAGCTCCGGCCGAGTTCGGTGATCTCGTACTCGGCCCGTGGCGGCACCTCGGCGTAGTAGTGCCGCTGCACCAAACCGTCGCGCTCGAGCTGGCGGAGCCGTTGCGTGAGGACCTTCCCGGTGGCGCCGAGCCGCCGCTCCAACTCGACGAAACGCACCGGGCCGGACTGGCTGAGCGTCCACAGGATCGGGGTCGTCCAGCGGCTGAACAGCAGGTCGACGGCCGGGCTGATCCGGCACGCGGCGAGCGGATCGGCCCCGGTGCGCTCGGTGGCGGTCATGCGGCTCCAATACTTTCCCTGGGGAACCTACTGTACGGCGGGTTTTAGCCTCGCTGTGTCGCTTTCGACCCCTAGCTGAGGAGCAAGTCTTGATCGTCGTCACTGGTGCCACGGGCAACGTCGGCCGCCTGCTTGTCGAATCCCTGACCGAATCCGGCCACGCCGTGACCGCCGTCTCCCGAGGGGTGACCTCCCCGCCGCCCTCGCTGCCCGGCGTCACCCCGATGGTCGCGGATCTGGCCGACGCGGACAGCCTGGCCCCGGCGCTGAAGGGCGCGGACGCACTGTTTCTGCTGGTCTCCGGCGCGGGAGCGCACGTCGACGGGGAAGCTGTCCTGCAGACCGCCGTCGATGCCGGAATCAAGCGGGTCGTCCTGCAGTCGTCACAGGCCGCCGGTACGCGGCCAAGCGCGGTTTCGCACGCGCCGCTGGCCGCATTGGAGGAGACTGTCCGGTCGTCCGGTCTGGAATGGACAGTCCTTCGTCCCGGCGGGTTCACGACCAACACCTTCGCGTGGATCCCGTCGATTCAGGCGCAGCGCAAGGTTTTCTCGCCGTTCGGCGACGTCGCGCTCCCTGCTGTGGACCCGCTCGACATCGCTGAAGTCGCCGCGGCGGCGCTGACCGAGCACAGCCACGCGAGCCGGACTTATGTCCTCACCGGACCTGAGGCGACGAGCCCGCGGCAGCGCGCGGAAATCCTCGGCGCCGCGCTCGGCGAGCCGCTGGAGTTCGTCGAGCTCGGCCGTGAGCAGGCACGGGAGCAGATGCTGCAGCAGATGCCGGAGCCGGTCGCCGACGGCACGCTCGCCATCCTCGGCGAACCCTTGCCGGAGGAGGTTCGCATCAGCCCCGACGTCGAGAAGGTGCTGGGCCGTCCGGCGACCTCGTTCGTTTCGTGGGCCGGCCGTAACGCCGACGCGTTCCGGTGATCAGAAGTCGCGGGAGTGGAGGAGGGATCGCACGCCGAGCTGTCGACGGGGTTCGTGGCGGCGGAGCCCGTCGACAATCACGGCGACTCCGATCCACGTCGCCCCGGCGTCGGCGACCAGGGCCTGCGCGGCGAAGGCTTGGCCGCCGGTGTCGATCCAGTCGTCCACCAGCAGCGCGCGGTCGCCCGCCCGCAGCAGCCGGCGGCTGAAGCCGAGCCTCAGGTGGCGATCCTGGTAATCCGGCGGCGAGGTGCGCTGGAGCCACCGGTCGGAATCGCAGGCCGGGTACCGGTTTTTGCGCACCTCGACGAAGCCCGCGCCGAGTTCCACCGCGACCAGCGGTCCGAGCAGCGACCCGCGGGATTCGGGGCCCAGCACGACATTCGGCCGCTCGTCGGCGAACAACCCGGCGAGCGCCGGGCCCAGTTCCCGCAGCAGTTCGGGCGCACGCCACCAGCCCGTCGGGTCGGGGAAACGGTGCCGGTCCGTCCGGTCCCCGAGCACGACGGTGGCTTCGCGGATCCGGTCCGCCACAGTGCTCGTACGCATGCGTCGATGGTCGCAGCGGCGGCTGCCCGAAGCGAGCGAATTACGGCTTCTGTGCCGCTCCGGCGAGAATCACCGAATGCGCTGGCGTCAGGAACTCCACCTGCGGCGCGCCCTCGCCGGACTCCTCCGGATGCCACGACGGCGTCCAGGTGAGTCCCGGTTCCAGCATCTCGAACGGCCCGAACAGCGCCTGGATCTCCTCGCGCGACCGCCAGATCACCGGGCTGCTCGACCGGTCGTAGAGCTGCTTCAGCTCGACCAGCCCGTCGTCCACATCGGACGGAACGCCCTGGTCGGTGAGGTGCGAGATGGCGAGAAACGAGCCAGGGGCAAGGAGGTCGCGGTACTGCGCGACGAGCGACGGGCCGAGGTCGTCGGTGCTGCCGCTGTCCTCGGCGGGCGGCTGCTGGACGTGCAGCACCGCGATCAGCAGCAGCGCGAGCGGCTTGTCGACGTCGATCACGCCGGTGGCGGCGATCTGCTCCCACAGCCGCTTCGGATCGCGCATGTCGGCGTGGATCACCGCGTGCCGGCCGAGGTCGCCCGCCTCGCGCAGCAGGGTTTCCGAATGCGCGACGGCGACCGGCTCGTAATCGACGTAGCAGACGCGGCTCTCGCCCGGCGCGAGTTCGTCGGCGACCTGGTGCGCGTGGCCCATGGTCGGCACGCCGGAGCCGATGTCGACGAACTGGCGGACGCCCTTTTTCACCAGATGCCGCACGAGCCGGTGCAGGAACAGCCGGTTGGCCTTCGCGATCGGGCGGATCAGCGGGAACTCGCGGATCACCTCGTCGGCGAAGTCCCGGTCGATCGTCCAGTTGGTGGTGCCGCCGAGGTAGTAGTCGTACACCCGCGCGACGCTGGGGTGGTCGAGATCGACCCCGGGAGGCGGGAAGGGTTCGTCGGCCACCGGTGGCTGTTCCTTTCGTCCGGGACTGCGGTCAGCGGGCGGGCGGTGCGCAGCGGCTCGCCCATTCCTTGAGGTATTGCAGGGATTCCTCGCGCGACAGGGTGGCGGCGAGCTGGGCTTCCCACGACTCCTCGTAGGAGGCGAACTCGTCCTGGCCCTGCGGCACGGTGATCAGCTTGACTTTGCTTTCCTGGTAAGCGAAATCGGGAAGGTCGGGGTGGCCGAAGCGGAGGATGGTGAAGTCCTCGTCCGGGTAGGCGGCCGCGTCGCGCGGGAGGATCCGGACCTCGGCGAAGGGATGCGTTTCGACGATCCGGATCATGTGCTCGAGCTGATCGGTGGCGATGCTGGCCTTGGTGCCGTAGACAAGTTTTTCGATGCAGCTGTACTCCATCATGAAGACCGCCTGCGGACCGGGGCGGGCGTCGAAAAGCCGTTGCCGCGCCTTGCGTTCGGCGACCCGGTCGGTGACCCGCTCCTGGCGGCTGGCCTGGAACTGCGCGAGCATGTAATACTCCGATTGGAGCAGCCCCGGGATGCGGTTCCCGGTCCAGCTGAGGATTTCCGCCGCGGCCTGCTCCCGTTCGAGGATCTCGCGGAACCACTGCGGCGTGATCATCCGGCGCTCGGCCCGGCGTGCGGAAGGATCGTTGGCCTGGTTGAGTTCCCGCAACTGGTCGGCCTCGGCGGGCGGGATGCCGAGTACCTCGACGATCCGCTCGAGGTCGTCGGGCCGGGTGCCCGCCTTGCCGCATTCGATCTTCTGGATCTTGGGCTGTTTGCAGCCGATCCCGTCGGCGAGGTCGACCTGGGTCAGCCCGCGTTCGGTGCGCCACTTGAGGATCCGGGAGCCCAGCCGGGAACGCTGGGTCCGCAGGGAGGGCGGCGGTTGCCGGATCGGCGAGGTCACCAGGGGCTCCGTCATTTCGTCCAGCGGCCGATGTGCGAACCTCTGATGATAATGCGCCGACCCGGCGGGCAAAACTCCGGGTCGGCGCCTTTTTCGCAAGGTGCACTGCGGCCGGACGGCGGTTTCGGCGGGGTGGGATTGTTGTCGTGCCTGGTCAGCCGTCGAATTCCCCGCGCCGCACGGCGGAGACGAACTCGTCCCACTCGCCCCGGTCGAAGACCAGCACGGGGGAGCTGTCGATCTTGCTGTCCCGCACCCCGACGAGCCCCTGGGCGGCCAGGTTGACCTCGACGCAATTGCCGGAATTAGGCCCGCAAGCAGCGGGTTTCCGCCAGGCGTGGTCGGGGAACCTCGCCGCCGGACCGGCCGCCGGGAGGCGATGCGCCCGGGCCGGGTTCGCGTGCGGGTGCTCGTGCGGATCGTGCGGGTCGAAGGTGTCCACTGCAACCCCTCGTTTTCTTGTTTTCGGTTCGGGTAATGGAATATTCCGCGATACACGGAATGTGTTCGGAATATTCCTGAGGGTAGTGGGCCGGTGGATCAATCGCGCGGTGCTTCGGGGAATTCACCTGAATGGACACTTCTCGTGCATTGGGGGGTGCTTTCGCACGTGCAATGCGGAATTGATGATGCGGATTTCGTTGTTGAATTGGATTGGGGTTGCTTTTTTCGTGGTGTTGTGGGGGTGGAGGGCGGTGTGGGGTGTCTGCAGTTGATGACACCTGTTGAGCGGTTGATTAGCCGAGCTGCTTGGTGCTGTTTCGGTTGTGTCGCTTGCGATGCGGACTTCTGGCGCGGCGGACGCGGGACGGCCGCGTCGCGGCTCGGTCGTGCGGGCCGGTCTGGGTTGGCGGGCCAGGATGAGCAGGCGGGCCGAGCGGCGAGCGTGGCCGAGTCGAGCGGCCGGGCTGAGCTGAATCTCGCCGAGCGGCTCAGGGACGCTAGGCCGCGCCTAGCCGGAAACCACGAGCGGACGAGCCGGGCTGCATC
The DNA here is from genome assembly GCF_042647905.1 of Amycolatopsis halotolerans. Classification (NCBI taxonomy): domain Bacteria; kingdom Bacillati; phylum Actinomycetota; class Actinomycetes; order Pseudonocardiales; family Pseudonocardiaceae; genus Amycolatopsis; species Amycolatopsis halotolerans. The sequence continues at coordinate 146,565 of NZ_JBHRWI010000043.1, read as the reverse complement.
TTGTCGAGCTGCTCGGCAGCGCTAGGCCGCGCCTAGTCGAGGCCCGCGAGCGGACGAGCGGAGCGGGGTAGATCGGGTTGAACCGAACGGCCGAGCCGTGCGTCGAGCGTGGCCGAGCCGAGCGGCCGGGTTGAGCGGAATCTTGCCGAGCGGCTCAGGGGCGCTAGGCCGCGCTTAGCCGGGAACCACGAGCGGACGAGCGGAGCAGAGTAGATCGGGTTGAGCCGAGCCGAGCTAGTGCGCAGACGCCGCGCCATGCCGATTCGGCAGCGACCCCCCGGCATCGCCCTTGCCACCGTCGTCCCGCCGCTGGCCGGGCGCTGAGCGGCACCCGCCGCGACTCCGGAAACCAGTCCGCGCGACAGCGACCCTCGTCTCCCGGTGCCCGGCCCTGCCCGGCCGGGCACCGGGAGCGCAGAACGCGGGCGGCCGTGAGCAGCCGCCGGCGTCCGCTTCGAGGGTGGTCAGGCGTCCCGGTCCGCGGTGTGCCGCTTGCGGAGCACCGCGCCGGTGACGTGGACGAGCGCTACTCCGCCCGCGGTGGCGAGTCCGGCCAGGACTCCGGCGGTCGCGAAGACGATCGCGGTCGCCCCGACGAGCAGCGTCAGCAGGAGCGCGATCAGCTGCCACGGCCGAGTGCCGCCGTCCGGCTGCCGCGCGGCCAGTTCGACCGACGTCCGCGCGGTCTTCCACGACGGATACGCCGGGCGCGTGCTCGGCCGCGGCGACGGTACGGCCGGCGCTGGTTGCGGCATGCCTGGTTCGTGAAACGTCACGGTCACCCGTCCGGGGCGTTGACTTACGGCGACCGCATACGGTCTGTTGTCGCCGGTGTCCGATTTTCCTGTCCGACGGTATGCCTGGCCTGCATTTTCCGCGCCAGGACCGGTCATTGTGGATCCTTTCTTGTCCGCCGGAAAAGTGCCGGAACACAGTTCCCAGCCCGCCCCCGAGGGGAACTGGTTCCGGCGACCGCGGCGGGTGTCCGGGGAATGGAATATTCCACCCTCTTAACCACTCCTGCCTGCGGCAACGCTATCTTTGCATGCCCGCTGCCGATCGCGCTAACCCGGGGCGCGAAATTCTTCGCCGAAGCCGCGCGGCCTGGTGTTTCGATGCCCGGTATTCGCGATCTTCCGGACTATTCCGTGCGTTATCAATGCGCACATATTCGACCCGATCGGATGAATGTGCGCAGAGGCACACTTTGGGGTTCGCTGTCCTGTTCAACCCAGCGAACGCGAGGGGGTCGCTGCTACGGTGAGTGTTCGGCGCGGACAGGGGAGAACATGGATGTACGGACGCTGGCTCGCGACGAGCGCGCCGACTTCGCGGACTTCCTCGAGACGCTCACGCCCGAGCAGTGGGATGAGCCGACGCTGTGTGCCGGCTGGAACGTGCGCTCGGTCGTCGCTCACGTCGTGAGCTACGACGAACTCGGCGGACGGCAGCTGGCGCGGCGGTTCGTCCGCGCGGGGCTGTCGCTGAAACGGTCGAACGAGATCGGCCTCGCCGAGTACCGGGTGCGCGCGCCGGAGGCACTGATCGACGTCATGCGACGGCACCCGCAGCCGGGGCGGGTCCTGGGCAAGTTCGGCGGGATGGTCGGCTTCCTCGACGGCCTGATCCACCAGCAGGACATCCGCCGCCCGCTCGGGCAGCCGCGGACGATCCCGGCCGCGCGGTTGCGCCGGGCGCTGGAACTGTCGCTGCGCGCGCCGCCGATCGGAGTGTCGCGCCGGCTGACCGGGCTGCGCGCGGTGGCGACCGACCTGGACTGGGCGTCCGGGAGGGGCATCGAGGTCCGCGGCCCGGCGGAGGCGCTGCTGCTCGCACTGGCAGGCCGTCGCGCGGCGGCGGACGACTTGACTGGCCCGGGACTCGACGTGCTGATCAGCCGCACCATCGTGGCTTGACCCGGCTTGATGTGCCGGCCAAAGCCCGCTGCGTGCTGCCCTCCAGTCTGGCTCGGAGTGTCCACGCTGCACGACTCGGACGCTGCTTCCGGAGTGTGGCGTGATCCGGCTTGATGCTGGCCAACGCCCGTGACGTGCTGTCAGCTGCTGCGACCCTGCCCGGCCCTGGATGTCCACGCTGCATTGCCCAGACGCCGCCTCGGGCGACCTGATCGGTCGCGTCATCGTGGCGTGATCGGGCCCGGTTTGCTGACTATCTGCACCACTGTCGTGTGACAACCCTCGCGCGGGGGTTGCGTATGCGCTTGGCGACAGCGGTCATGGCGGCGACCGCACTCCCGAAAGCGAGGTGATGCCCGCACGGACGCCCGCCGCTCTTCCCCCTCGCAGCACCCGTGACTGCCGCCGCGCCTCGCATCGCTCAGGCGGGCACGGGTGCCGGCAACCGCGGCGGCGTCCGCCCTCCGGGGTGTCACCAGATGGTGACGGCTAACCCGGCGGTAACCCGCGCTCGGCCCCCTGTCGCACGCCGAAAGTGCTTGCGGCTGAGGGAAAATCCCGACTTCGATGATCACCCGGACCGGGGGCTTGCGTTACGCGCGGGCGACATCCCAAATGGGACTCCAAGCACCACAAGGGGAGGAGTCCGGTGTTCAGGTGGCAGCAGGCGGAAGGAAAACGGCACGCACTGGACGGGCCGTTCGCACCGCGACCCGGGGAAACGTTCACCGCACTGTGCGGGGCCGAAGTCACGGTCGCCCGCCGAGACGTGCCGCAACTCGGCGGCCATTGGTTCGATCCGACGTGTGCCGAATGCGCGGAGGAATGGCTCCGTCAGGAGGGACAGGCCTGCTCGAGCGAGGCCCGGTGCCTGGCGTGAGCAGTGCGGTGACCGCCTTGCGCGCGCGGATCGCGGCGAGGGCGGATGCAGCGCGCGGGACGCTGGCAAAAGCATCGAAGTCGGGATCGAGGTGCGGTGAATCTGGTGTCTGGCGCGTGAACGGCGCGGGAAATGGCCACGCGATGCCCGCGGGGAACGGCGCATGACCGGACGCTGGAGCAGGCTGCCGGAGCAGCGCAGTTCGGCGGTGGGGCTCACCGGACCCGAACTGGTGACCTGGATTCGTGACCTGCAAGCCACCCTGGCACTCGACCTCGCCTTCCTGACCCGGGCGCTCGACGAACGATCCCCGCGCCCGGACGCGGTGCGGGACCTCGGCGAGCGGCTCCTCGACCTCGGCCGGGCGTTGATCCGGCGGGCCGATCACCTGAACGAGGCCGTCCTGGCGAGCCTGCCCGCGCACGGCTGGCTGCCCCAGGCTGGCGCGCCGGAGAACGCGGCACGGCTGGCGCATCAGGTCGGACGCCGTCCGCTTCGCTGCGGGCCGGTGTATCTCGGACTGTGCGGGGCGGCGTGTTTTCCGGTGTTCGGGCAGGATCCGCACGATCACACGAAAAGGTACGAGCGCTGTCCGGAATGTCTGAGCAAGGGCGGTGCCGCGATGCGCATCGAGTGAGGGAAAGCCAGGGCGCGGTAACAGGCCGGACGGTGGAGTTGTGAGCCGTGGGCCGGAACGAGTTCGGCCGAGGACGGGTTGAGTCGCGGGAGCGTAGCGGCACAGTCGGTGGGCGAACGCGGGTTCGCGAGCTGTCGGGCAGGCTGCTGGGTGCCAGCCTGGGCCAGCGCGCCTAGACCCCCGGTGGTGGGGTGTGCATGACCGGGGCGCTGGGCGGAGACCCGAGCGGCAGGGTGAGCAAGACCGGAACACCGGGCCAAGACCCGAGCGGCGGGGCGCAGAACCGATCACTGGCCCGAGACCCGAGCCGTCGGTGCCACATCATGGGCCAGAGCACTGTGCCGGAGCGCTGAGCCGAAACCCGAGCCGAAACCCCGAACCACAGGTCACGCAAACCGGATCACCCGCCCGAAACCCGGCCGTCAACCCAGCACCCCGCGGGATTTTCCGGTTTCCTGTACCGATGAGCGAGGAGACCTCCACCCGTTCCACCGAGCGGCTGTTCCGGATCGCGATCACGCTGAAGGGCCTCGACGGAGCCCTTCAGCTGATCGGGGCGCTGATCCTGGCGTTCATCCCCGCGACGGCCGTCACCGGGTTCGTGAACGCGGTCATCACCCGCGACCTGCTCGGCGATCCCTCCGGCACGCTCGCCCGGCATCTCGAAACCGCCGCCGAGCACTTTGTCGGCGGGGGGACCAAGACGTTCGCCGTCGCGTACCTGCTGGCGCACGGGTTGCTCAAGCTCGGCCTCGTGTGGGCGCTCGCGCGCAAGTGGGTACGCGCCTATCCGGTCGCGATGGTCGTGCTCGCCGCGTTCGTCGTGTACGAGATTTACCGTGCCTTCGAAACCCACTCCATCGCGCTGCCGTTCTTCGCCGCGCTCGACGCGGTGATCATCGTGCTTGTCTTTCGCGAGTACCGGAACCTCAAACGCGATCACGCCTGACCTCGCTCAGGCGGCAGCGGGAAACCTTTCCGTCACCAACGTCGCCACGTCCGCCGGTTCCACGAACAGGGCCGTCGCGTTGTCGCGGCCGCCCAGGGCGATGGCGGTCGCGACCAGCGCGGACGCGCCGCGGGCCGGGTCGGCCAGGATTTCGTCGATCGTGGCGGGCGTCAGGACCTTGTGGACGCCGTCGCTGGTGAGCAGGAGACCTCCGCTCGACGTCTCCGTTGTGCCGATCTCCTCCGGTTTCGTCGTGCGGACGCTGGTGGTTACCAGGTGTTCCATCCGCGGCGAGTACGGCTGGTGCCGCGAGCGGAAGTACTCCGCCATCGTGTGGTCCTGCGTGAGTTTGTGGATCATCGACCCGTCCCAGGCGTACGCCCGCGCATCGCCGACCCACGCGATCCGGTACCCGCCGGCGAAGGGCATCGCCACCACCAGCACCGCGTCTCCGGTGCCGCCCAGCCGGTGAACTGCTTGCTGTGCGGCCAAAATCGCCTTGGCCGGGCCGAATTCGACGGGGGTGCGCGCGGCGGCCGCGGCGGCGACCTGCGCGGCCCGACCGGCGCCGGGGTCGTCCCCGACGCCGTCGGCGAGCGCGAAGGTGATTCCGCGCGCCCCGGCGGCCGCGTAGGCGCTCACCGCGTCGGCGTTGCGCTCGCGCGGCCCCTGCTCGCTCGCGGTGTGCCAGCGTGGATATCCGGCCATCGTGACCTCCCGGGCATTCGCTGCGGATGACTCTCCGTGCTTTCCAGAATGCGCCTCGTTCCTGGGAAGAGGCTGAGGATCCGCCGTCTCACCGGGTGAGCTGGTAGACAGTTTCGCCACCGACAGTGGTCGCGGTGAAGTTCGCGGCCACCCACTCGGAGATGTCGTTCGACCCGCCGCCGGGACCGCCGCCCCGCCCGCCGTCCACGTAGTACGCCACTTCGCCCGCCGCGACGTACTGCTTGAACTGCTCCAACGTGGGAGCCGGGTCGCTGCCGTCCCATCCGCCGATGCCGATCACCGACTTGCCGCTCGCCAGTTCCAGGCTCGCCGCCGATTGCGACCCGGTCGTCGCGGCGGCCCACTTCGTCGTCGTGCCGCCGAGCAGCTGACCGACGGAGCCGTTGGTCTCTTCCATGCCGCCCCCGAAACCGCCCATGCCACCAGTACGCGGACCCGAGGTAGGGATAGAACCGCTGTGCGGCAAGGAAACCGTCTCCACGGCGTACCCGGCGGTACCGACCCCGAGCGTCAGGACGATCGCCGCTGCGAGACCGATCAAAACGGTCCGCGTTCGCGGCACTCCGACCACCACAACGGTGCTCACGAGCAACCCCAGCACCACGATCGCCCAGCGTAGCAACGGGAACCAGTCCGGCGTGCGGTCGAGCAGGATGAAGTCCCACACCGCGGTAGCCGCGATCATCCCGCCCAGCACCATCCTCGGCGCGGGGTGCGCCCGGCCGCGCCACAGCGCGCGCCCGGAAATCGCGACCAGCGCGGCGATCGCGGGGGCGAGCTGCACCGCGTAGTACGGGTGCACGGTGCCGCTCATGAAGCTGAACACCAGCCCGGTCACGAGCAGCCAGCCGCCCCAAACGACGAGCGACGCCCGGGTCCGGTCGGTGCGCGCAGCCCGCCGGGTGAACCACAACCCGGCCACCAAGCCGATCAGCGCGGCGGGCAGCAGCCACGAGACCTCGGTGCCGAAGCTCGCGCCGAACATCCGCCCGAGACCGGAACTGCCGCCGAAAGCGCTGTTCCCGCCGCCGCCGAAACCGCCGCCCATCCCGCCGCCGTTGCCCTGCCCGCCGAAGATCCGCCCGAGCCCGTTGTACCCGAGCGCCAGCTCCAGCAGGCTGTCCCCGGTCGACCCGCCGATGTACGGCCGCGACCCCGACGGCCACAGCTCCACCAGCGCCACGAACCACCCAGCCGATACGACCACCGCGACCCCGGCGTAAACCAAGTGCAGCAACCGTTTCCCCAGCCCGGTCGGCGCGGCGATCAGGTACGCCAGCGCGAACGCGGGCAGCACGAGGAACGCCTGCATCATCTTCGTCAAGAACCCGAATCCGATTGCCACGCCAGCGAAAACGAGCCATCGAGGACTGGCCTTCTCGATCGCCCGCACCGTGCAGTACGCGCCGGCGATCAGCAGCAGCGTGAGCAACGCGTCCGGGTTGTTGAAGCGGAACATCAGCGCGGCGACCGGCGTCAGCGCGAGCATCGCACCAGCCAGCAATCCCGGCAGCGGCCCGGAAACGCGACGCACGGTCAGGTAAAGCAACCCGACCGAGCCGACTCCCATCAGTGCCTGCGGGGCGAGCACAGTAAAGCTGGAGAACCCGAAGACTCGCGCGAAAGCCGTCCCCACCCACAGCGCGGCAGGCGGTTTGTCGACAGTGATCACGTTCCCGGCGTCCAGCGAACCGAACAGCCAAGCCTTCATGCTCTGCGTGCCCGATTGCACGGCCGCGGCGTAGAACGAGTTGCCGAACCCGGAAGCGGTCAGGTCCCAGAAGTACAGGACAGCGGTGAGCGCCAAGAGCCCGAACACCGACGGACGGATCCAGCGAGGTGTCGCGCGATCCGGCGCGTCCGGGGCGGCAGGCCGGGCGGACAGGACAGTGGTCAAGACGACTCCTCGGTAGCGGTGCGGCGCGGATTGAAGACCCAGCCCCGGAGCAGCAGGAAGCGGAGCACCGTGGCGGCGAGGTTCGCCAGCACGAGCACGGTCGTTTCCAGGACGAGCCCGGGATGGGTGGTGTGGTTGAGCAAGGCGAGCGAACCGCTGGTCAGCGCCAGCCCGAGGCCGAACACGATCAGCCCTTCGAACTGATGCCGTCCGGCGCCGGTGCGGCCGCGGACGCCGAAGGTCACCCGCCGGTTCACCGCGGTGTTCGCGATGGCGGTGACGAGCAGTGCGGTGAAGTTGGCCGCCTGCGCGCCGACCATCGTCCGCAGCAGCAGGAAAAGCAGCAGATACGCGACGGTGCTGGCGACGCCGACCGCGGCGAAGCGCACGAGTTGTTTCACCAGGCTCGGGGACACTCCGGGGGCCTCCACGCCGATCGGTTCGCGGCCGAGCTGTTCGCGCAGCCGGTGCACGGGAATCTCGCCGGTGAAGGTCGCGCGGGTGACCCTGGCGATGCCTTTGAGGTCGGCGGTGGCGGTCGCGATGAGGTCGACCGACGAGTCCGGATCGTCGACCCAGTCGACCGGCACCTCGTGGATCCGCAGCCCGGCGCGCTGGGCGAGCACGAGCAGTTCGGTGTCGAAAAACCAGCCGGTGTCGCGCACGTGGGGTAGCAGCGCGCGGGCGACGTCGGCGCGGATCGCCTTGAACCCGCATTGCGCGTCGGAGAACCTCGCCGCCAGCGTGCCGCGGAGGATCAGGTTGTAGCAACGGGAGATGAACTCGCGCTTCGGCCCGCGCACCACCCGGGCGCCGCGGGCCAGCCGGCTGCCGATCGCGACATCCGAATGTCCGGACAACAGCGGCGCGACGAGCGGGGCCAGCGCGGCGAGGTCGGTGGACAGGTCCACGTCCATGTAAGCCAGCACCGCCGCGTCCGAAGCGGACCAGACCGCCTGCAGCGCGCGGCCGCGGCCCTTCTCGTCCAGGTGGCGCACCTCGACCTCGGGGAACTCGCGGGCCAGCCGTTCGGCGACAGCAAGGGTTTTGTCGGTGCTCGCGTTGTCCGCGACAGTGATCCGGTACGGGTAGCCGGCGCGTTCGGCGAGGTGTGCCTGTAGCCGGCGGATGCACGGCTCCAGGTCGGTTTCCTCGTTGTAGACCGGGATGACGACGTCCAGTACGGGCTGGGGGCCGCCGAGGCCGACCGGAGTCGTCCCGGGCCGCGGAGCGCTGCTGCGGGAGGGGGCGGTGGCGTTCATGAGACCACCGTCGTCCGCCGGGCTTTGGCCACGTTGTGGTGTTCCTGTGCCTGCGCTGTGCGACCGTGAATCAGGCAGTCAGGTCGTACACGGACACACCGTCCACTGTGGTCATTCGGTAGTTCTCGGCCACCCACTGCGCGATCTGTTCGGCGGCGTCGCTTCCGCTGCTGGAGCCGCGCATCGTCATGCCGTCGCCGAGGAAGTAGCGAATCTGTCCTTGCCGGACGTACTGCTCGAACTGTGCGAGGGTCGGATACGCGTCGGTGCCGTTGAACCCGCCCACCGCGAGCACGGGTTTGCCGCTGCCGAGCTGGTATCCGGCGGCGTTGTTGGACCCGACCGTCGCCGCGGCCCATCGGTGATCGCCGGAGTTCCGCAGCAACGCCGTCAGGTTCTCGCCGGGCATGGTGGTGCCGAGCAGTCCGCCCGCGCCGCCTCCGCCGAACATCTGCCTGGTGTTCGGTCCGGCGGACGGGATCGCGCCGGTGTGCGGAGTGGATGCGGTGGCGAGGCTGTACGCGCCGGTTCCGGTGAGCAGCACGACCAGACCCAGTACGGCGGCGATTCGGCCGAAGTGCTGGACGAAAAACAGTGCGATAGCGGCTAGAAGCCCGAGGATGAGCACTGTCGGGGCGAGCCACGGTTGCCACGCCGCCGCTCAAAAGCCCTACGGCGGCCGGATTGCCGCGGATCCGCCACAATTGGACGGCCGCGATCCCGACGAGCGCGGCGATCGCCGGGGCGAGCGCGACGGTGTAGTAGGGATGGATGATCCCGCCCATGAAGCTGAACACGACGGCGGTCACGATCAGCCAGCCGCCCCAGAGCAGCAGCGACGCGCGGCTGCGGTCAGTACGGGGCGCGTAGCGGGTGAACCACAGACCAGCGCCGAGTCCGAGCACCGCCGCGGGCAGCAGCCAGGCGATGCCGCCCGCCATTTCGCTGCCGAACAACCGGAACAGTCCGGTGCTGCCCCAGCCGCCGCCCGGGCTTCCGCCGACGCTGCCGGTCTCGTCGCCGGTGATCCGGCCGAAACCGTTGTACCCCAGGGTGAGTTCGAGCAGGCTGTTGTTTTGCGACCCGCCGATGTACGGCCGGTCGGCGGCTGGCCACAACGCCACGACGGCGAGGTACCAGCCTGCCGAAACCACGACGGCGGCGAGTCCGGCGAGCAGGTGCAGGAAACGTTTGCCGAGAGTGATCGGCGCGGCCACGAGGTACGCGAGTGCGAAGGCGGGCAGGACGAGGAACGCTTGCAGCATCTTGGCGAGAAAGCCGAATCCGACTGCGACGCCCGCGAAAACGAGCCATCGAGGGCTGGCCTTCTCGATCGCCCGTACGGTGCAATAGGCGGCCGCGATCAGCAACAGCACAAGCAGCGCGTCCGGGTTGTTGAAGCGGAAGATCAGTGCCGCAGCCGGGGTGAGCGTAAGCACCGCGCCCGCGAGCAATCCCGCTGCCGCACCGGAAGTGCGTCGCACGGTCGCATACAGCAGCCACGTTGAGCCGACACCCATCAATGCCTGCGGCACCAGGACGCTCCACGCGTTCACTCCGAACAGCCGTGCGGACAGGCTCATCACCCAGAGCGCGGCGGGAGTTTTGTCGACGGTGATGCCGTTGGCCGCGTCGGTGGAGCCGAAGAACAGTGCCTTCCAGCTTTGCGATCCGGCTTGTGCGGCGGCGGAGTAGAACGCGTTGGCCCAGCCGGATGCGCTCAGATCCCACAGATACAGCGCGGCGGTCGCGACCAGGAGCAGCGCGAGGCTTGGGCGCACCCACCTCGGTTCGGCGCGCTGTACCGGCGCGGCGGGGACGGCTGGATGGGGCGCGACTGCGGTCATGCGGTCAGCCTCGTGGCGCGACCTGGGGCCGGGATGTGCCTACCCTGTGTGCCCGCTGTGGGACCTGGGGTCATGGGCTAGCGGCGTGCGCTGCGCCGGGACCGCGATCGGCAGACGGACGGCGAAGGACGTTTGGCCGGGGCAGCTGTGCATCGTGATGGCGCCGTGGTGTGCGGTCAGCACTGCCGACACGATCGCCAGGCCCAGGCCGGTTGACCCGGCTGCCCGCGATCGCGACGAATCTCCGCGCGCGAAGCGTTCGAACACCGCGGGCCGCAGTTCGGGCGGGATGCCGGGGCCGTTGTCGGTCACGGTCACGACAGCGCTGCCGTCTGCGGATCGGGTCAGGGCGGTGATGACGGTGCTGCCCGGTGGCGTGTGGACGCGGGCGTTCGCTAGCAGGTTCGCCAGAACTTGGTGCAGGCGCTGGACATCGCCTAGTACGAGGATCGGTTCGTCGGGCAGGGCGAGTTGCCAGACGTGGTGCGGACCGGCTACGTGGGCGTCGCTGACCGCGTCCGCGACCAGGCGGGTCAGGTCTACTTCGGCGACGTCTAGCGGGCGGCCCGCGTCCAGGCGGGCCAGCAGGAGGAGGTCTTCGACCAGGGCCGTCATCCGGTCCGCCTCGGATTCGATTCGGGTCATCGAATGGGCGACGTCCGGTGGGGCGTGGCTGTCGGATCGTCCGGCCAGTTCGGCGTAGCCGCGGATGGCGGCTAGCGGGGTGCGCAGTTCGTGGCTGGCGTCGGCGACGAATCGGCGGACGCGCAGTTCGCTGGCGTGGCGGGCTTCCAGGGCGGTGGAGATGTGGCCCAGCATGTGGTTCAGTGCCGCGCCGACTTGGCCTACTTCGGTGCGGGGGTCGGTGTCTTGGGCTGGGACTCGGACGGACAGGTCTACGTCGCCTCGGTCTAGGGGGAGTTCGGAGACTCGTGATGCGGTTTCCGCTACGCGTTCGAGCGGGCGCAGGGTTCGGCGGACTGCGAAGGCGCCTAGGAAGGCCGCGCCGGTTACTCCGGCTGCGGCTACGCCGAAGAGGATCAGGCCGACGGTCAGCAGCGTCTGGTGCACCGAGGCCAGCGGTACGCCGGTGACGACCGTGCCGTCGCCGGTCGGAGCGGCGGTCAGCCGGTAGTCGCCGAGATCGCCGACGGCGCGGGTATAGGGGTGGCCGTCGACCGGAAGGCCTTGCAGCACCGCGAGTTCGTCGGAGGTGAGCGAGATGCGCTGACCGTGCTGCGAGAGCCAAGCACCGGTGGCCGGGTCGCCGTCGGAAGAGAAGCGCGCGGTGACGGTTCCCGCTCCCTGCCCGGGTGCGTCGAGGGGGTTGTGCTCACCGTCGCCGGGCGGGCCGCCGCGGGTGGCGAAATCCAGCGCGCGGGAGGCGGCGGCGGAGAGCTGGTTGTCGGTCTGCGAGATCAGGAACGCGCGCAGGGCGAACTCGCTGATCACACCGATCACCAGACAGACGAGGGACAGCAGGATGACGACGGACACCGTGAGTTTCGCGCGCAGGGACCGGCACCCGAACCGGGCAGCGGCGAACCTCCTGCGTGAACTCATGCCCCGAGCGTGCGTTCCGACGGTGTGGGGGCGATGTGTGCTTCCTGTGAGTGCGCTGTGCGGTCGCGCCCGGTTCCGGTGATGTGCGGGGCCACAGGCGGGACTTGCCGTCCGCACAGGACCGGCACAGCCGCCGTGCGGACGGTGGGATCAGCAAGCCTCGAACGAAGGAGAACGCCGTGACCGCACCGCATCCCGCGCCGCAACGGCCCGTCGCCCCCGAACCGGCCTGGGGCGCCGCGCCCGAACCCGGCCCGGCTCGCAAGAACCGGTCCGCCTGGATCGCGGGAGGGACCGCCGCGGTGCTCATCGCGGGCGGTGGCGCCGCGGTCTGGGCGGCCACGTCGTCTTCGTCGTCCGCCGCCGAACCCCCGGCTTCGGCGCCGGGCGGACAGAACAGTCCGGGCGGTCCCGCCGGTCCGGACGGCGGGCTGGGCTCCGTCCTCCACGGCGAGTTCGTGACCAGCGCCGACGGCACCTCGAAGTTCACGCAGACCGGTGAGGTCACTGCGCTGAGCGCCACCTCGCTGACCGCGAAAAGCACCGACGGGTTCACGAAGGTCTACGTCATCGACTCCGCGACGGCCACCGGGATCAAGACCGGCGAGGACGTCACGATCGTCGCGACGGTGAACGGCGCCACCGCGACCGCGACCTCGGTCAGGGAGGCCGGAGCCCAACCCGGCGCCGCCGGACCCGGCGCGGGCTGACTCAGCCCAGCGAGCGTGCGGCGGCGGTCGCTTGTCCGGCGTAGGAACGTCCGAACAGGACCGTGTGCACCAGGAGCGGGAAAAGCTGATGCAGCGCGATCCGCTCCCGGTAGCCGTCCGCCAGCGGTGCGAACTCGTCGTAAGCGGCCACGATTCGCTCCAGTTGCGGGCAGCCGAACAGGTGCAGCATCGCCAGATCCGTCTCCCGGTGTCCGCCGTGCGCGGCCGGGTCGATCAGCACCGCTCCGTCCGCGTCCCACAGGACATTCCCGCTCCATAGATCTCCGTGCAGCCGTGCGGGCGGTTCCGTGGGGCCAGCTATCGACGGGATTCGTGTGCAGGCGCGTTCGAAGACCGCCGTGTCGAGAATCTCGGACGCCATCCGGACGTAGGGGAGGATTCGGTATTCGGCGTACCACTCGGGCCATGACTCACCAGGCGAGTTCTCCATCGGCGCGGTCCCGATCCACGCGTCCGCCAAGCCGTCCGGCGGAGGGGCGCCGAATGCGGGGGCTCCGGCTGAGTGCAGCCGGGCGAGGTTGCGGCCGAACTCCTCGGCGTGCGACGGGCTGGTCTCGGTCACCCGGTCCAGCACCAGCCATGTGTCGTCGGCGCCGTGTACCTGGGGGATCCGCACTGCGTCCGCCGCTGCCAGCCAGTGCAGTCCGGCCGCCTCGGCCCGGGTCGCGCCCGGAGCGTGGCCGCGCTTCACCACAGCGTCGAAATGCTGGTGGCCGTCGGTCAACGTGATCTCACTGAGGGCGCCTGAAAACCCTCGTGAGACTGTCCCGAACCCGGTGAGCCGCGCCGCCGCCGCGGCCGGACCTTCGCTCTGTTGCCCGGAAACCACGTCCCCGACGCTACGGGCGCGCACCGGCGCGTGCTGAGCGGCTCTGCCTCGGCAGGTGCCCCGCAGCCGGTCTTGTCAACCCTCTGGCCTAGACTCGGATATCCCGGTCAGCAGGTGACCGGGGCGGTCCCGAGGGACTGTCCGCCCCCATCGTTTACCGCTCGAGGAGAAGACCTTGAAGAGCACCGTCGAGCAGCTCAGCCCGACGCGAGTGAAGATCAATGTCGAGGTGCCGTTCGACGAGCTCAAGCCGAACTTCGACGCCGCGTACCGGAAGATCGCCCAGCAGGTGCGGGTCCCCGGTTTCCGTCCCGGCAAGGTCCCCGCTCGCGTCCTGGAAAGCCGGATCGGCCGCGCGCCGGTGCTCGACGAGGTCGTCAACGAGGCCATCCCGGCCAAGTACATCGAGGCCGTCCGCGCGGGCGAGGTCCGGACGCTCGGCCAGCCCGAGTTCGAGGTGACCAAGCTCGAGGACCGCGAGGTGCTGGAGTTCAGCGCCGAGGTCGACGTGCGGCCGGAGATCGAGCTGCCCGACCTCGCCGGCCTCGAGATCAGCGTCGACGACGTCGAGACCACCGACGAAGAGGTCGCCGAGCAGCTCGACGAGCTGCGCGCCCGCTTCGGCACCCTGACCGGCGTCGAGCGCCCGGCCCAGACCGGCGACTTCGTGTCGATCGACCTCTCGGCCAGCGTCGACGGCAAGGCCGTCGAGGAGGCCTCCACCACCGGCCTGTCCTACGAGATCGGCTCCGGCCAGCTCGTGGACGGCATCGACGAGGCCATCGTCGGCGCCAGCGCCGAAGAGACCAAGGTGTTCACCACCAAGCTGGTCGCGGGCGAGTTCGCCGGCCAGGACGCCGAGGTCACCGTCACCGTGCAGTCGGTCAAGGAGCGCGAGCTTCCCGAGGCCGACGACGAGTTCGCCCAGCTGGCGAGCGAGTTCGACACGATCGACGAGCTGCGCGAGGACCTGCGCACCCGGCTCGGCCGCGTCAAGACGATGCAGCAGGGCGTCCAGGCGCGCGACAAGGTCCTCGAGATCCTCCTGGAGCGCACCGAGGTGCCGCTGCCGGAGAAGGTCCTCGAGGCCGAGATCGAGAACCGCAAGCACGACGCGATTCACCCGTTCGACCACGACGAGGAGCAGTTCGCCAAGGCCCTCGAGGCCGAGGGCCGCACCCTCGACGAGTTCAACGCCGAGGTCAAGGAGGAGTCGGAGAAGGCCGTCCGCACGCAGCTGCTGCTGGACACCATCGCCGACAAGGAGAAGACGTCGGTCAACGACGGCGAGCTCACCGAGCGGATCATCTACCAGGCGCAGCGCTTCGGCGTCAGCCCGGACGAGTACGTGCAGCGGGCCCAGCAGTCCGGCCAGCTGACCGCGATCTACGCCGACGTGCGCCGCGGCAAGGCGCTCGCCTCGGTCGTGCGCGGCACCACGGTGAAGAACGAGTCCGGGTCGGAGGTCGACCTGACCGAGCTGTTCGGCGCTGACGAGTCGGACACTGCGGCCGCCGAAGAGGAGACCCAGGTCACCGAAGAAGCGGCGGCGACCCCCGCGGAGTAAAGCTGTGAGCGAACTTGGGCGGTGTCAGGCATTCTGCACCGCCCAAGTTCGTTAGGGTCGGTTGCAAGATCTCAAGCATCTGAACACGACAGCGGCGGCGCGGCTCTCACAGGCGGCCCGCCGCCGGTGAAAAGGCAGGCAGACGTGAAGCAGCACATGCCCGAGGGGCGGACCGGCACCGCGGGGCTCAACCTCACCGACTCGGTGTTCGAGCGGTTGCTCCAGGAGCGCATCGTCGTTCTCGGCTCCGAGGTCAACGACGAGGTCGCCAACCGGCTCACCGCGCAGCTCCTGCTGCTCGACGCGGACGACTCCGAATCCGACATCCGGTTCTACATCAACTCGCCGGGCGGCTCGGTGACGGCCGGGTTCGCGATCTACGACACCATGCAGCTGATCAAGCCGGACGTGGCGACCTACGCGATGGGCATGGCGGCCTCGATGGGGCAGTTCCTGCTCTCCTCGGGCACCCCCGGCAAGCGCTACGCGCTCCCGCACGCGCGCATCCTGATGCACCAGCCGTCCGCGGGCGTCGGCGGCACCGCCTCCGACATCGCGATCCAGGCGGACCTGTTCAACAAGTGGAAGCAGGAGCTCGCGAAGATCACCGCCGAGCAGACCGGGCAGACCACCGAGCAGATCATCAAGGACGGCGACCGCGACCGCTGGTTCACCGCGCAGGAGGCGAAGGACTACGGCTTCGTCGACCACGTGCTGACCCGCGACAGCGGCCTGACCTCGAGCAACTGAGCCCGCAAGCACACAGGAGAGCGTCATGAGCAACTTCCGGCTCCCGGGTGACTTCCGGGCCCCGCAGACTCCCCAGTCGCGGTACATCCTCCCGTCCTACGTCGAGCGCACCAGCTACGGCGTGAAGGAGTCCAACCCGTACAACAAGCTGTACGAGGAGCGGACGATCTTCCTCGGCGTGCAGGTGGACGACGCGTCGGCCAACGACGTGATGGCCCAGCTGCTGCACCTCGAGCACGAGGACCCGGACCGCGACATCAGCATCTACATCAACTCCCCGGGCGGGTCGTTCACGTCGCTGATGGCGATCTACGACACCATGCAGTACATCCGCCCGGACATCTCGACCGTGTGCCTCGGCCAGGCCGCCTCGGCCGCCGCGGTGCTGCTGGCGGCGGGCACGCCGGGCAAGCGCATGGCGCTGCCGAACGCGCGCGTGCTGATCCACCAGCCGGCCACCGAGGGCACCTACGGGCAGGTCTCGGACCTGGAGATCCAGGCCAACGAGATCCAGCGCGTGCGCCGCCAGATGGAGGTCATCCTGGCGAAGCACACGAACAAGGAACCGGACGAGATCAAGGCCGACATCGAGCGGGACAAGATCCTCACCGCCGAGGAAGCCAAGGCCTACGGCCTGATCGACGAGGTGCTTCCGTACCGGAAGGCCTCGGCGAACTGACCGCGACGGGCCGGTGCGCGGCGAATCCGCGACGCGCACCGGTCCGCTGGTCTACTGTCGGTCGTCGACGTGCCCTATGGGGGTCGGGTGTTCCCGCCCGCGCCTTCGGGCGGGTACCGTCGGTGGCAATGCGTGTTGGTCCCGGGAACGCCTGGCAGTCCCGGGGCCGCCATCCAGTAGTGCAGGTGCGCCCCGCGCACCGGAGGGGACGAGGTCAACGGCCATGGCACGGATCGGTGACGGCGGCGACCTGCTGAAGTGTTCTTTCTGCGGCAAGAGCCAGAAGCAGGTGAAGAAGCTCATTGCCGGGCCGGGGGTCTACATCTGCGATGAGTGCATCGACCTCTGCAACGAGATCATCGAAGAGGAACTGGCCGAAGCCGGCGACGTGAAGCTCGACGAGCTCCCGAAGCCCGCCGACATCCACGAGTTCCTCGAGCAGTACATCATCGGCCAGGACGACGCGAAGAAGACGCTCGCGGTCGCGGTGTACAACCACTACAAGCGGATCCAGGCCGACGACAAGTCCGGCCCGAAGGACTCCAAGGACGAGCCGGTCGAGCTGGCCAAGTCCAACATCCTGATGCTCGGCCCCACCGGCTGCGGCAAGACCTATCTCGCGCAGACGCTGGCGAAGCTGCTGAACGTCCCGTTCGCCATCGCCGACGCCACCGCGCTCACCGAGGCGGGCTATGTCGGCGAGGACGTCGAGAACATCCTGCTGAAGCTGATCCAGGCGGCGGACTACGACGTCAAGCGCGCCGAGACCGGCATCATCTACATCGACGAGGTCGACAAGATCGCCCGCAAGAGCGAGAACCCGTCGATCACCCGCGACGTGTCCGGCGAGGGCGTGCAGCAGGCGCTGCTGAAGATCCTCGAGGGCACCACCGCGTCGGTGCCGCCCCAGGGCGGGCGCAAGCACCCGCACCAGGAGTTCATCCAGATCGACACCACGAACGTGCTGTTCATCGTCGCGGGCGCGTTCGCCGGGCTGGAAAAGATCATCAACGAGCGGGTCGGCAAGCGCGGCCTCGGCTTCGGCGCGGAGATCCGCACGAAGGCCGAGATCGAGGGCAGCGACGTGTTCTCCGAGACCATGCCGGAGGACCTGATCAAGTTCGGGCTGATCCCGGAGTTCATCGGCCGGCTCCCGGTCGTGGCGACGGTGAACCACCTGGACAAGGAATCGCTCGTCTCGATCTTGACGCAGCCGCGCAACGCGCTGGTGAAGCAGTACAAGAAGCTCTTCGAGATGGACAACGTCGAGCTGGAGTTCACCAAGACCGCGCTCGAGGCCATCGCCGACCAGGCCGTGCTCCGCGGCACCGGCGCCCGCGGCCTGCGCGCGATCATGGAGGAAGTCCTCCAGCCGGTCATGTACGACATCCCGAGCCGCGAGGACGTGGCGAAGGTCGTGATCACCGAGCAGACCGTGCGGGAGAACGTCAACCCCACGATCGTGGCCCGCCAGCCGTCGCGCCGCACCCGCAGCGAGCGCGGCGAAAAGTCGGCCTGACCCGGCCGCCGGGCGTTAGCAGGAGTCGGCTGTCCGGGTGTCGGCGGCAGGCGCGATAATGGACAGGATGACAACCGTGCCGCTGACCGCACCCCGGGGGGACGAGACTGCCGACCCCGGCGAAGCGGTTCCCGCCGAGACCGAGCGCGCAGCCGCGCCGGTCGTCGGCATCCTGGAGTTGAGCGAGCGGGTAGCCGCGTCCGTGTTCACGCGCTTCCCGTGGCTGCCCCGCGCCGCCGAGATCATGCTGGCGCTGTGCACGCTGGTCTGCCTGGTCGCGGTCGGCACCCGGCTGTCGGCGCTGCCGCTGCTGCCGATCCCGCTGTTCGTGGTGGCGTGGCTGTTCCTGCGCCAGTGGCGTGCCTCGGAGACCCGGGCGCTTCAGCTGCGCTGGTCGCTGCTGACGGCGCTGGCGGCGATGGTCGGGTTCTGGGTGATGTCCGTCGTGGCCCGCTGGGTCTCGTAACTCGCTCGCGGCGAGCGTCCTTCGCGGTGAAGGATGCCGCTATGGATGCGGTAGTGCAGTGGGTGTGCACCTCGTGGACGAAGAAATCCCGAGGTGGTGCGGAGGCGGCTCGCCGCAATGCGGCCCCGATCGCGTTCCCGCTTCCGGCGTTGACCGCGCCCTTCACCCACGTGGTGCGGATGGGCGAAGAGACGGGTTTCGAACCGCGATGTGAGGCATGGGAAGGCGAGCGGGAAAAAGCGCCGTCGCCGCTGGATTCGACGGTCCGCCTCGACGTGGCCGAAGACCGGCTGCGGGTGAAGCTGGAAACCACCCAGTTCGGGAGGCGCTCCGGCCGCCCGCGCCGCCCTCCGGCGTACCGCCTGGCACGCGGGGAATGGCTGCGGTGGCAGGTGAATTACCGCTTCACCGGTTTCCGCAGCGGCAATTGGCATTACCGGCTGGACACGCTGAATGTCGCGTACGGGCCGGTGACGCCGGAACTGTTCCTGGGCACGCCGACGCATGCGATCGACGAACTGGGCTTTCTCCGCTGATCTCGGCGTAGCAGGCTCAGACCTTCTGCCGCAAATGCTTCCCCAAGAACCCCACCATGCTGGGCACCGTGGTCCGGAAGAACGTGTCGCTGTGCTTCCCGTGCGCCGTATACCCAATGGTCGGGTGCGTTTCCGCGATATACCGCCGCACGCCGGTGATGAACGGGTCTTCCGTACCGCAGTAAACCGCCGTCGGAATGCCCTGCAAGGACGCCTGATGGCGCAGCGGGTCGAGCGAAGTCCAGTCCGTCATGCCGGTGAAAATGCGGCGTTTCGCCATTTCCGGCCACGACGTGAGCAGTGCGGGCGCGATCGCGGCAACCGCGGCGGGCGGCTGGCGGCGTTCGGCGCGGCGGCGGGCGTACAGCAGTGCTCCGAAGCCGCCCATCGACACTCCGGCGCACGCGAACGGCAGGCCGTCCGTGCCGCCGAAACCGCGGGCGCGCAGCCACTGCGGGACCTCTTCCAGGAGCATCGCCATCGGGTCGTCGCCCGGGTGGACCTGGTGCCAGTAGTTGTCGCCGCCGTCGACCGCGACGAAGCCGTACGCCGGCACGGCTTTGCGCGCGACGTCGCTGCCCAGCTGCTTCAGCAGGCCGCTCGGCGCGGCGGAGCGCGCGGATCCGTGCAGGCCGTGCAGCATCAGCGACATCGGCAGACCGGCCGGCGGCTTCTTGCTCGGCAGCTGGAAAACAAGGTCCACTTCCCGGCCGCGGGCGTGCGAGTAGACGCGTTCCACCCGCATGCTGCCGAGCTGGGTGACCGGCGTCGACGACGTCACGCCCAGTGCCCGCTGCATCGCTTGGTTGAACGGCACCACGCCGGTCGCGCTCCCCACCGCGAGCCCGGCGATGCCGAGGCCCGAGGCGCCCGCGATCAGCATGGACCGGCGGCTCACCCGCCTTCGGCCCTCAGTCTCCTCGTTCACCCAATCCCCCTCACCCATATAGCGTAAGACGTGGCGAAGGGACAAAACGTTGCCTTCAGAAGATCTTCACACGGTTGTTGTGACCAGACCCACGGACGCCCGAGCGGCGGCAGGACTGTCTCCGAGCCCGACGACGAGCGTCACGCAGAGTGGCGAGAGCACCTCGGCCACCCCTCGGTCGCCCCGGCCGAAGTGGCCCAGCAGTTCGAGGGTGACATAGCCGTGGATCGCACTCCAGATCTGTGAGGCGACCGACAGCGGGTCGCCCTTGAGCCGTCCGGCCTCGATCGTGCGCGAGACGGCCGCGACCATGCCGCGGAACGACGCCGCGGCCTCGCTGCTCGGGCTCTCCTTCATCAGGTCGCCCACTGCTTGCCCGCGCGCGCCCGCCTCGCGGAACATCAGCGTGAACAGTTCCGGGTGTTCCACCGCAGTGCGGCGGTAGGCCAGCGCCAGGCCGTACAGATCGGCCACCGGGTCGTCGCTCTGCCCGACCGTCGCCATGTTCGCGATCAGCCGCCGAAACCCTTCTCGCGCAACGGCATCCATGAGCGCGGCCATCCCGCCGAAGTGGGTGTAGACGGCCATCGTGGACGCGCCGATCTCGGTCGCGAGCTTGCGGGCCTGCAGTGCTTCCGCGCCGCCGTCGGCCAGCAGCCGGATCGCTGCCTCGACCAGTTGGGTCCGCGCGTGTTCGCCCCGAGTCCGCTCGCTCATGCTTGCCAGTATCCCATAACCCTGTTATACCGGTGCCCATAACCACGTTATGGACGGAGCGTGTCATGGGCAATCTCTTCCTCGAAGGCAACTTCGCGCCGGTCGAGCGCGAGTACACGAGCACCCGGCTGACGGTGACCGGGCAGTTGCCCGACTACCTCGACGGCCGCTACCTGCGCAACGGGCCGAACCCGACCGACCCGGATCCGGAAACGCATCACTGGTTCCTCGGCCGCGGCATGGTGCACGGCGTGCGGCTGCGCGACGGCCGGGCCGAGTGGTACCGCAGCCGCCGGGTCGGCACCGACGAGGGCGGGGCCAACACCAACGTCATCGGGCACGCCGGGCGCACGATCGCGCTAGTCGAGGGCGGGATGCCGCAGTGGGAGCTCAGCGAGGAGTTGGACACCCTGGGCATCTGCGACTTCGACGGCACCCTCTCCGGGTACACCGCGCACCCGAAGCGCGACCCGAGGACCGGCGAGTTGCACGCTGTCTCGTACCAATTCGGACTGGGGAACAAGGTCCAGTATTCGGTGGTCGGCACCGACGGACGGGCGCGGCGCACGGTCGACGTCGAGGTCACCGGTGCGCCGATGATGCACGACTTCTCGCTCACCGAACGGTATGTCGTGTTCTACGACTTGCCCGTCACCTTCGATCCGGACCAGGCGCCGGTGCCGGTCGACGTGCCCGATCCGCTGACCGCGCGCACCGGCCGCGGCGTGAGTTCCTTGCCGTACCGGTGGAATCCGGACTACCCGGCGCGCATCGGCGTGATGCCGCGCGAGGGGGACAACGGCGACGTCCGCTGGTTCGACGTCGGCCAGTGCTACGTCTTCCACCCGCTCAACGCCTACGACGAGGACGACCGGATCGTGCTCGACGTGGTCCGGCACCCGAAGATGTTCGACCGCGCGCTGCACGGCCCGGCCGAGGGCGAGCCGACGCTCGACCGCTGGACCGTCGACCTCGCGCTCGGGAAGGTCGTCGAGGAACGGATCGACGAGCACGGCCAGGAGTTCCCGCGAGTGGACGAACGTCTCGTCGGCTTGCCGCACCGGTACGGCTACGCGACGGCGCTCGACGACCGGTCCCGCAGCGTCGGCGCGGTGTACAAACACGACCTGCGCAAGGGTTCCGTGGCGGCGCACCGCTTCGGTCCCGGGCGTGAGCCGGGCGAGTTCGTGTTCGTTCCGTCCCGTGCGGACGCGGGCGAGGACGAGGGCGTGCTGATGGGTTACGTCTACGACGCGGCCGAGGCGCGCAGCGATCTCGTGCTGCTCGACGCGGGCACCCTCGAAACCGTTGCCGCCGTGCACCTTCCGGACCGGGTCCCGCACGGTTTCCACGGCAACTGGGTGCCCGCCGAAGGGTGATCAGGTGAGCAGCCGCCGGTCTCCGGTGTAGAGGTTCATGCTGTCGCCGCGCAGGAAGCCGATGAGCGTCATGCCGTTCTCCTCGGCCAGTTCCGCCGCGAGCGACGACGGCGCGGACACCGCGGCGAGGAGCCCGATGCCGGCCATCGCGGCCTTCTGCACCAGCTCGAACGAGGCGCGGCCGGAGACCAGCAGCCCCAGGTCCGGGGCGGGGATCCGGCCCGCCTGCAGGGCCCAGCCGAGCACCTTGTCCACCGCGTTGTGCCGTCCGACGTCCTCGCGCACCACGACCAGCTGACCGTCTGAGGTGAACAGTCCGGCGGCGTGCAGGCCGCCGGTGGACGAGAACACCTTTTGCTGTTCCCGCAACCGATCCGGCATCTGGGTGAGGACGTCGGACTTCACAGTGAACTCGGACTCGCCGGGGGAGAACCGGCTGCGCAGCTTCACCGCGTCGAGCGCGGCCTTGCCGCAGACACCGCACGACGAGGTGGTGTAGAAGTTCCGCTCGACGCCGGTGTCCGGCGGGGCAACTCCCTCGGCGAGTGCGACGTCGAGCACGTTGTAGGTGTTGCGGCCCTGGTCGTCGACCCCGTCGCAGTAACGCGCGACGGCCACGTCCTCACGGGACCCCAGCACGCCTTCGGACAACAGGAAGCCGTGCGCCAATTCGACGTCGTGGCCCGGAGTGCGCATTGTCACTGCCAGCGCCTTGCCGCCGACCCGCAGCTCCAACGGCTCCTCGGCGGCCAGCGAGTCCGGCCGGCGCCGCTCGCCGGTCGCGGAGATCCGCCGTACCGGCCGCCGTACCGTCACTCTGCCCATCGCCTGCTCCGCTCGTCCTCGTTGTCCACTTCGGCGTCGATTTTTGGTGTCATCGACAAGACATTCTCAAGTCATTCGACAGTCATCCGGCGGAGCGCTGAGGATCTGGTAAACCATTCCCAGCACCTCGTCACTGTTGGGAGGAGACCGCCGATGGCTGTCCCCGGCTTCCTTGCCCGTTCCCGCATCGTCGCACCGCCTGGCTGGACCCGCTGGCTCGTGCCGCCCGCTGCGCTGTCCATCCACCTGTCGATCGGCCAAGCCTACGCGTGGAGCGTCTTCAAGACGCCGCTGGAGAAGACCCTGGGACTGTCCGGCACGCAATCCGGGCTGCCGTTCCAGCTCGGCATCGTGATGCTGGGCCTGTCCGCCGCGTTCGGCGGCACGCTCGTGGAGAAGAACGGCCCGCGCTGGGCCATGGCCGTCGCCACGGTCTGTTTCTCCGCCGGGTTCCTGCTCGCCGCGCTCGGCGTCGCGACCGGACAGTTCTGGCTCGTCGTGGCCGGTTACGGCGGCGTCGGCGGGATCGGGCTCGGCATCGGCTACATCTCGCCGGTGTCGACGCTGATCAAATGGTTCCCGGACCGGCCGGGCATGGCCACCGGGATCGCGATCATGGGCTTCGGCGGCGGCGCGCTGATCGCGTCGCCGTGGTCGTCGGCGATGCTCGGCACCTCGCCCACGACCGGCGACATCGCGACGGCGTTCCTCATTCACGGGATCGTGTACGCGGTGTTCATGACGCTGGGCGTGCTGATCGTCCGCGTCCCGGCCGACGACTGGCGTCCGGCGCGCGCGGCGGCGCAGACCGCGGCCAAGCCGATGATCTCCACGGCGAACGTCTCGGCGGCGAACGCGCTGAAGACGCCGCAGTTCTGGTGTCTCTGGATTGTCCTGTGCCTCAACGTGACCGCGGGCATCGGCATCCTGGAGAAGGCCGCGCCGATGATCAGCGACTTCTTCAAGCACACCTCGGCCCCGGTGAGCACCGCGTCCGCCGCCGGGTTCGTCGCGCTGCTCTCGCTCACCAACATGCTGGGCCGGTTCGTCTGGTCCTCCACGTCGGATCTGGTGGGGCGCAAGAACATCTACCGGTTCTACCTCGGCGTCGGCGCGCTGCTGTACCTGGTGATCGCGTTGACCACCAACTCCTCCAAGCTCGTGTTCGTGCTGTGCGCGATGCTGATCCTGTCCTTCTACGGCGGCGGGTTCGCCACGCTCCCGGCGTACCTCAAGGACCTGTTCGGCACCTATCAGGTCGGCGCGATCCACGGCAGGCTGCTGACCGCGTGGTCGGCGGCGGGCGTGCTCGGGCCGCTGATCGTGGACGGGATCGCGGACAGCCAGAAGGCGGCGGGCAAGACCGGGCCGGATCTGTACCAGCTGTCGTTCTGGATCATGATCGGCCTGCTGGTGGTCGGGTTCGTCGCGAACGAATGCGTACGGCCGGTGAAGGAGAAGTTCCACGAGCCGACCGGGCAGACCGCGGTGGGGAGTGAGGCGTGATGACGAGTGCCGAGGGCCGCTCCGGCGGCCGGACCGCCCTGCTGGTGATCGCCTGGCTGTGGGTGCTCGCCCCGTTCGCCTACGGCGTGGTCGAGCTGATCCGGAAGGTGGTCGGGCTGTTCGGCGGCTGAGCCGCTGGCCAACGCTGCTCCGAAAATAAGCACTGGACAAATGGTCAAGAGTCGTTGACCATTGTCCCCGTGACTGGGGACGACCAGGCGGGCTATGTCCCGCCCCAAGAATCTGTCCAGGTGGAGACGACCGATCAGCTGCGCGCGGTGAGCAACGTCGTGCGGCACCGCGTGCTCGCGGTGCTGCGCGACGGGCCCGCGACGATCACGCAGGTCGCCGAGCAGCTGGACATCGCGAAAGGCAGTTCCAGCTACCACATGCGGGTGCTGGAGCGGGCCGGGCTCGTGCACGTCGTGCGCACGCGGAAGGTGCGCGGCGTGCTGGAGCGCTACTACGCGCACGTCGGCAAGAGCATCGAGCTGCCCGAACCCGCCGCGGGACAGCGGGATGTGCTGATGCAGCACGCGATCAACGACCTCTCGACCGCGCCCGAGGGCTCGCACCGGTTCGTCCGGATGCAGCACACACGGATCAGCGAGACGCAGTTCGACGAGTTCGAGCGCCGGCTGGCCGGACTGCTCGACGAGCTTCGGGACGCGCGCGACGCCGACGAGGCGGCTGCCACGGTCGCGGTCGCGTTCTTCCGTCCGGGGCCGGGTGCGGCCAGATGACCAATCCGAAGATGCCGCCCGCGTTCAGTCGCTTGTGGACAGCCGCGACGGTCAGTTCTCTCGGCGACGGCGCGTATGTCGCGGCGTTGCCGTTGCTGGCGCTGCTGCTGGACAGCGATCCGCTGGTGGTCAGCCTGGTGACGGTGGCGGTGCTCGCGCCGTATCCGGTGGCCGGGCTGTTCGCCGGAGCGCTGGTCGACCGCTGGGATCGGCGGCGGACGATGTGGATCGCCGACCTGGCGCGGGCGGTGTTGCTGGTGCTGACGGTCGCCGCTGGCGCGTTCGGCTGGCTCAGCATTCCGGTCCTGCTCGTGGTGGCGTTCCTGCTCGGCACTGGCACGCTGTTCTTCGACACCGCCGCGCAGGCGTACCTGCCGGATCTGCTCGCGCGGGACCAGACTTTGCTCCGCCGGGCCAACGGCTATCTGCGCGGGGCGTCCACTGCCGCCGGGCAGTTCGCCGGGCCGCCGGTCGGGAGTTTCCTTTTCACCGTGGGAAGAACGCTGCCGTTCGCGGTGAACGCGCTGACCTACGTGGCCAGTGCGGTGCTGATCCGGACGCTGCCGCCCGCACCGGTGCCGAAACGCGAACCGGGTCGCTCGGTGTGGGCGGACTCGAAGGAGGGTTTCGCTTACGTAGTCAAGGATCGGCTGCTGCTCGGCCTCGCCTTGCGGCCCGCCGTCGGGAACCTGGCGTTCGGCGCTTTCGGGGCGGTGCTGGTGGTGTTCGCGAAGGATGCGCTCGGCCTGCACACCGCTGGGTACGGCTTCCTGCTCGCCGCGGAAGCCGCCGGGGGATTGGTGGGCGCGATGGTGCTCGCCGGGCCGCTGGAGAAATGGCTGGGCACCGGAACCGCGCTCACCGTCACTGCGGTGATCGAGGGCGGCGCGGTGCTGGTGTTCGGCCTCGCCCGCGACCCATGGCTCGCCGGGGCGATGTTCGCCCTGTGCGGCTGTGCCATGGCGGCGACCATGGTGCTCGGCGGCTCGCTGCGACAGGTCGTGGTCCCGGCACGGCTGATGGGCCGAGTCGCCGCGGCGTCGCGCCTGGTCTCGGCCTCGGCCGCACCGGCAGGCGCCGCGCTTGGCGGCTGGCTCGCCGCGACGGCCGGGGTGCGGGTGCCGTATGTCGGGGCGGCGGGGGTGCTCGTATCGATGACTCTGGTGACGATGAGCATGACGAGCAACAAGCGGATCGAAGCGGCGCTCGCGCGGGCGAAAGAGGCTACCCCAGTCGCATAGAAGCCACGACGGCGAAGAGGATCGGGAACACCAAGGTGAGCGGGCAAACCGTGAGCCACACGCGGCGCGCTGGTCGTTTCGGCTGGCCCAGAGAAGCGACCAGTGCGCCGATTCCGGCCGCGACCGGCAGCGCGAAAAGCCCCCACTGCGCGAAGGAAGCGAGCACGATGATCCCGAGCACGACCGGCAAGCTCAGCCCCTTCGAACCAGCCGCCACTCCAGCCGCGAGCGCGCAGAGCACCAAGGCGCTGACCAGGAACGCGCCCGCGCCGTGCAGTGCGCCGGCAAGCGCGGGGCGCGCTTGGGTCGGTTCGCTCGGGTCCGGGTCCACGCAAGGATCCTGGCAGGTCGGCAAGCGCGGCGGATGCGTGGAACTACTCGGTTCGGATACGGCCGAGCAGGCTTTCCCGGGCGGACTCCACGTGATGTTCGGCCACTCGGGCCAGCCGTTCCCGGTCTCCGGCACGAATCAGCTCCGCCAATTCCCGGTGCTCGGCGACCACTCGGGCCCGGTAATGCTCGTGTCCCAGCGAAACCCGCTGCAGCTGGAACAGGAACACCTGCGATCGCACGGCTTCCCAAGCCTCGGTGAGCCGTCCGTTACCCGCCGCCGCGTAAACGCGGTCGTGGAACGCGATATCCAGCGCCAGCAGCCGCGGGCCGTCCGCTTTCGTGCGGACGGCCGTCGCCAACTCCGCGACTAACGCGTCCAGCGCGTCCAGATCCTCGGCGGTCGCAGTGGTGCGCGCGGTGACCGCGGCGAGCCGGTCGAGGGCGGCGCGCACCGAGTAGACCTCTGCGACATCCTCGGCGGTCACGTCGACCACCGTGGTCGGGCGATGCCAGCCGCAGCGGACCAGGCCTTCCCGGGCCAGCTGGGCGATGCCCTCGCGTACCGAACCGCGGCTGATTTCCAGCGACGCGGCCAGTTCGACCTCGCGCAAAGGCGCGCCGGGCCGGAAATGGCCGGCGAAGATCGCTTCGCGCACCCGGTCGGCGGCCTCGTCGGCGAGCCCGCGGCGCGCGGCCTTCCTCAGGGGGGTGACTTCCACGTCCTAATGTTGACATTCGAACATTGGCCAGTCAACGTGAAGAGACCGATCCCCGTGCCGAAGGAGTGCCCCATGGCCGTCCGTCCCGCCTTCCACCTGGCCATACCGGTCGACGACCTGCCGAAAGCGCGCGAGTTCTACGGCACCGTGCTCGGGCTGGCGGAGGGCCGCTCGGCGGACGCGTGGGTCGACTGGAACTTCCACGGCCACCAGGTCGTCACGCACGTGGTCCCGGGCGCCCGCGCGGAAGCCGGCCGCAATCCGGTCGACGGGCACGACGTTCCGGTGCCGCACTTCGGGCTGGTGCTCGACGTCGACAGCTTCCAGGAGCTGGCCGGACGGCTGCGCGCGGCGGGCACCGAGTTCGTGATCGAGCCGTATCAGCGGTTCCCCGGCGAGCCAGGGGAGCAGTGGACGATGTTCCTGCTCGACCCGGCTGGGAACGCGCTGGAGTTCAAGGCTTTCCGCGACGAGACGCGGTTGTTCGCGAAATGAACGTCCTCGTCACCGGAGCCTCGCGCGGGATCGGCCGCGCCATCGCCGTCGCCTTCGCCACCAGGGGCGACCGGGTCGCTGTCCACTGTGGATCCAACCGGGAGGCCGCGCGCGAGACGCTCGAGGCGCTGCCCGGGTCCGGCCACGTGCTCGTGTCCGGCGACCTCGGCAACCCCGACGCCGCGCAGTGGATCGCCGACGTCGCCGAGGAGCAGCTCGGCGGGGTCGACGTGCTGGTCAACAACGCCGCGGTCGGGACCACTCCGGCCACCCGCACCTCGATCAGCGAAATGTCCTATGCGGACTGGCAGGAGGCGTGGCGGCGCACGCTGGACGTCAACCTCCTCGGCGCGGCCAACGTTTCCTTCCACGTCGCCCGCCATCTCATGGCTCGCGGCGTGCCCGGCCGGATCGTGAACATCGGCTCGCGCGGGGCGTTCCGCGGCGAGCCCGAATACCTCGCGTACGGCGCGAGCAAGGCCGCGCTGCATTCGTTCGGCCAGTCGATGGCGGTTCAGCTGGCACCGCACGGCATTTCGGTTACGTCCGTGGCCCCGGGCTTCACCGCGACCGAGCGCGTCGCCGACCGGGTCACTGACCAGGTGCGGGAGCAGAGCCCGTTCGGCCGGGTCGCCGAGCCGGAGGAGATCGCCGAAGCGGTGGTGTTCCTGGCCTCGTCGGACACGCCCTGGGCGTCCGGCTCGATCCTGGACCTGAACGGGGCCTCGCACCTGCGCTGAGCTGTGAGCTGTGTCACGAATGCAGCAGATCGGGGCCGCCGGACGTCCAGAGGGGCGTGCGGATCGCAGGGAAAGTTATCGCCGGCACGCTGTCGATGGTGGTGTTCGCCGGCACGGCCTACGGGTTCTCGACGCTGTCGGCGCTGGACGACATCACGCGCAGCGACGTCATCGGCACCGGCGGATCGGTGGAGGAAGGCCAAAAGCACGCCGACGGGGCGCTGGACATCCTGTTGGTCGGCCGGGACGCGCGCAAGGGCCCGGACGGTACCCCGCTGCCGCAGAGCGTCCTGGACGAACTGCGCGCGGGCGCGAACGGCGACGACCTCACCGACACGTTGATCGTGCTGCGGATCCCGGACGGGCAGCAGGAGGTCAAGGCGTTCTCCATCCCGCGCGATTCGTACGTCTCCATGCCTGGCGGGAAAGGCAAGATCAACGCCGCGTTCGGCCGCGGCAAGGCGGCCGAGGCCTCGAAACTGCGCGCGGCCGGGGAGACGGACAAGGACAAGATCGAGAAGGACTCGATGACCGCGGCGCGCAAGTCGACGCGGCAGGCGGTCGAGGATCTCACCGGCGTCACCATCGACCACTACGCCGAGGTCAACCTGCTGAGCTTCTCCGAGATCAGCAAGGCCGTCGGCGGGGTCGAGGTCTGCCTGAAGAAGGCCACCAAGGACGAGAACTCGGGCGCGGACTTCCCGGCGGGCAAACAGCGGCTCTCCGGCGGCGCCGCGCTCTCGTTCGTGCGGCAGCGAGACAACCTGCCCGGCACCGACTTCGGCCGGATGCGGCGGCAGCAGGTGTTCCTCGCCTCGATGGCGCACGAGGTGCTTTCGGCCGGGACGCTCGCCGATCCGGGCAAGCTGAGCGATCTCATCGACGCGGTGAAGCGGTCGGTGGTGCTGGACCAGTCGTGGAACATCCTGGACTTCGTCAGCAAGATGCGCGGGGTGTCCGGCGGCGGCATCCAGTTCACGACGATCCCGGTGGTGAACCCGGACTACCGGTACGACAAATCCCATCCCACGGCGACCGCGGTGCAGGTGGATCCCACGCAGGTGAAAGCGTTCGCGTCCGGGCTGATCGGCGCGGCCGCGCCCGCCGCGCCGCCGGATGCGCCGAAGGCGTCGGTGGAGATCTCCAACGCCGGCGGCGCGTCGGGCCTCGCGGCGCGGGTCGCGGATGTGCTGAAGGGCAAGGGATTCGCCGCCACCGCCGAGGGGAACGCGCCGTCGCAGCGGACGTCGATCGTGCGCTACCCGGCCGCGCTCGCCGCCGAGGGCGCGGAGGTGGCGAAGGAACTGGGCGGACTGTCCGCTAAGGAATCAGCGGACGTTCCGGCGGGGCACATCCAGGTGGTGCTCGGGAAGGTCTACTCGGGACCGGGGGTGTCGGACGGCGGGTCTGCGGCTGGGGTGCCGGCGAAGGCCGACCAGCCGCAGCCCGTCACGTCAGACGGTGACAACTGCATCGACTGACGCCTCGCGGGTGGCGGTGCCGGGGTTCTGACCGGCACCGCCACTCACGAGCAGGTCACGCGTGGTTGTGCGGCTCCAGCCGAATCACCACAGCCTTCGACACCGGCGTATTCGACTTCTCCGCAACAGAATCCAACGGCACCAACGCATTGGCCTCCGGGAAATACGCAGCCGCACACCCGCGAGCCGTCGGGTAAGCCACCGCCCGGAAGCTCGGCGCGCGCCGGTCCCCGTCCCGCCACTCCGAGACCAGGTCGACGATCTCGCCGTCCGCCACCCCGAGCGCGGCCAGGTCGTCCGGGTGCACGAACACCACCCGACGCCCGTCCTCAATACCGCGATAACGGTCCGACAGCCCGTAAATCGTGGTGTTGTACTGGTCGTGGCTGCGCAGGGTCTGCAGCAGCAACCGGCCCTCGGGAACTTCCGGATACTCCAGTTCCGACACCGTGAACGTGCCCTTGCCGGTAGCCGTGCCGGTGAATTCCCGCGAGTCGCGCGGTGCGTGCGGCAGCACGAAACCGTCCGGCTCGCGGACGCGCTGGTTGTAGTCGTGGCAGCCCGGCACCACGGCGGCGATGCGGTCGCGGATCAGGTCGTAGTTCTTTTCGAACGACCGCCACGGCACCGAGTGGTCGCCGCCGAGCAGCTTCTCCGCCAGGCGGCACACGATGGCGACCTCGGACAGCAGCTCGTCGCTCGCCGGAGCCAGCCGTCCGCGCGAGGCGTGCACCTGCGACATCGAGTCTTCGACGGTCACGAACTGCCGTCCGGATTCCTGTTCGTCACGCTCGGTGCGGCCGAGCGTCGGCAGGATCAGCGCGGTGCGGCCCGGGACGACGTGCGAGCGGTTGAGTTTCGTCGACACGTGCACGGTCAGCGAGCACGCCCGCAGCGCGTCCGCGGTCCGGTCCGAATCCGGGGTGGCGGAGGCGAAGTTGCCGCCCATCGCGAAGAACACCTTGCCGCGGCCGTCGAGCATCGCGCGGATCGAGTCGACGGTGTCCCAGCCGTGCTTGCGCGGCACGGCGATGCCGAACTCCCGGTCGAGCGCGTCCATGAACGGCTCGGGCATCTTCTCCCACACGCCCATGGTGCGGTCGCCTTGCACGTTCGAGTGGCCGCGCACCGGGCACAGGCCCGCGCCCGGCTTGCCGATCATCCCGCGCACCAGCGCCAGGTTCACGACCTCGGCGATCGTCGGCACCGCGTGCTTGTGCTGGGTCAGCCCCATCGCCCAGCAGTAGATGGTGCGCTCGGACGTCGCGATCATCCGCGCGATGTGCTCGATCTGCTCGCGGGCCAGACCGGTCGCCTTCTGGGTCTCCGGCCAGTCGATCTCGCGCAGCTGCTTGGCCCAGTCCTCGAAGCCGTGCGTGGACTTCTCGACGAACTCAAGGTCCACAATGGACCCCGGCGCGGCGTCCTCCCACTGCAGCAGCAGATGCCCGACCGCCTGGAACAGCGCGAGGTCGCCGCCGAGCCGGATCTGCGCGAACTCGTCGGCCAGCGGCGTGCCCTTGCCGACGACGCCGCGCACGTTCTGCGGGTTCTTGAACCGCATCAGCCCGGCCTCGGGCAGCGGGTTGACCGCGACGACCTTCGCGCCGTTGCCCTTCGCCTGCTCCAGCGCGGACAGCATCCGCGGGTGGTTCGTGCCGGGGTTCTGCCCGACGACCACGATCAGGTCGGCCTGGTGGATGTCGGCCAGCGACACCGAACCCTTGCCGATGCCGGTGGTCGCCGACAGCGCCGCGCCGGACGATTCGTGGCACATGTTCGAGCAGTCCGGCAGGTTGTTCGTGCCGTACGCGCGCACCAGCAGCTGATACGCGAACGCGGCCTCGTTGCTGGTGCGGCCGGAGGTGTAGAAGATCGCCTCGTCCGGGCTCGCCAGGCCGTTCAGCTCGTCGGCGATCACGCCGAACGCCTCGTCCCAGGAAATCGGCTCGTAGTGCGAAGCGCCCTCGCGCAACACCATCGGCTCAGTGAGCCGGCCTTGCTGGCCAAGCCAGTAGTCGGTGCGCTCGTTCAGCTCCGACACCGGATGTGCGGCGAAGAACTCGCGGCCGACGCGCCGTTTCGTCGCTTCCTCGGCGACCGCCTTCGCGCCGTTTTCGCAGAACTCCGCGAACTTCCGCTTCTCGCCGTCGACCTGCCGCGGCTCCGGCCAGGCGCAACCGGGGCAGTCGAAGCCGTCCCGCTGGTTCAGCAACCGCAGCGTGCGCGCGGTGCGGACCGGGCCCATCTGCTCCACTCCGCGCGCGAGCGAAACCGCGACGCCCGGGATTCCGGCCGCCCAGCCTTTCGGCTTGCCCACTTCGAGGCGGGCTTCGTCCACGTCACCAGTCGGAGCTTCGCGAGTCATGGGCTCATCGTCCGCCTTTGCCTCGCAGAACCCAAGACGGGGGTGGTCACACTGCCGCCTCGCGGTCCCGTTCCCGGCGTTCGGCCCGCAGCAGCGCGCGGTCCGCGGCGGTCACGATCAGCAGCAACCCGCTGGTCACGATCAGCACGACGGCCAGCCGGTGCAGCCCGCCGGAGTCGGCGTGCCCGCCATAGCACTGCGCGATGACCGTGGCCGCGACTATCGCGCCGAGGTATTGCGCGGTCCGGAAGAGCCCGCTCGCGGTGCCCATCGTCTCGGACGGGGTCTCGCGGTACAGCGTCGTTTGGTTGGCGACGCTGGTGAGCCCTTGCGCCAGACCGAACAACGCGGCGAGCACGAGGAGCCAGATCAACGCGGTGTCGTCGTTCACGAACAGCAGTGCGACGGAGCCCGCGAGGAGTGCGGCGCCGACGAGCAGCAGCCTCAGCCGGACACCAGTCGGACGGCCCGACAGCGCGGCCGCGCCCACTGCGACCCCGGACATCGGCAGAAGCATCAGCCCAGCGGCGGATTCGGCGAACCCGCGAGCCTCTTCCAGCCATTGCACGTAGCCGAACATGATCGTGTAGATCGCGAGGAAACTCAGTGCCTGCCGCAAATACGTGCGCAGGACCGCGCCGTTCGCGGCGAGCATCCGCAGGTCGATGAACGGCTTCCGGGCGCGCAGTTCCACTCGCACGAACAGCGCGCCGAGCACGATCGCCGCGGCCAGCAGCCACAGATCGCCGATGCCGGGCGCCATCAGGTAGCACAGCAACACCAGCAGCGCGGCGGAAAACAGTGCGATCCCGGCGACGTCGATCCGCTCGGTCGGCTTCTCCGCCGGAGTGTCCTTCGGCACCCACAGCAGCGTGAGCACCAGCGAAATGCCGGCCAACGGCAGGTTCACCGCGAAGATCGCCGGCCAGCCGAAGAGCGCGATCAGCACGCCGCCGAGCGTCGGGCCGATCACCATGACCGTCTGCGCGGACATCGCCAGCACGGACAACACCCGCGCGGGCACGCCTTCGCCGATCTCGTCGGCGCGTCGCCGCAGCACCGCCATCGCGGCCGGGAACCCGGCGCAGGTGCCGATGCCGAGCACCGCTCGCACGCCGGTGAGCCATTCGACCGAGATTGGGATCATCCCGGCGATCCCGGCCACCATCACCACGGACGCGCCGCCGAGCAGCACGCGCCGCGCGCCGTAGCGGTCCACGAGCAGTCCGACGACCGGCTGCCCGACCGCCGTGGCCAGGTACAACGAGGAAATCAGCCAGGCCGTGCGGCCCGGTCCGGCGCCGAAGGCCTGCCCGATCGGGACGAGCGCGACGGCGATGAGCGTGGAGTTGATCGGGTTCAGCACGGCGCTCGCGACCAGCGGGGTCACCAGGCGCGCGCCGAAGCGGGATTTCGCGGGGGCGGTCGCGGTGTTCGTCAGTGCTCCTCAGGTTTCAAGGGGGGTCAGCGCTGGGCGATCCGCTGCAGCAAGGGCAGCGCGCGCCGGACCGTTTCGAGTTCGTCCTCGGTGAGCTCGTCGGCCAGCGCGGCGGCGAGCCATTCGTCGCGGTGCTGCCGGATCCCGATGACGGTCTTGGCGCCGAGATCGGAGAGCGAAATCACGACGCGCCTGCCGTCGGCGGGGTCGCGCGTGCGGTTGAGGTAGCCGAGCGTGTCGAGCACCCCGAGGGTGGCGGCCATGGACTGCTGCCGGACGTGCTCCGCCGCGGCCAGCTCGGCCTGGGTCCCGGGACCCTCGCGATGCAGCCGGTTGAGCACGGCGGTCTGCGTCGGCGTGAGGATCTCGGCGTTGTCGACCTGCCGCAACCTGCGATGCAGTTGGCCGACGACGCCGCGGATCCACCCGGCGGACTCGGCTACCCGCGGCGGGACGGACGGGTGTTCGGACATAAGCACAGTCTAGCCTGTTGAGTCCAGGCTGTGCATCCTCGGGTGAAAAGCAGTGAAGGGCTCCTTGGGGGAATCTGATTCCCTCAAGGAGCCCTTCACGGACTTCGAGCTAGAGCGGCTGGCTGCTTGGCGCGGCGGACGAACCGAGCCCGACGATGTACCCGATCTTCTCGTCGTTCACCCCGATCGGCTGAACCTGGTGCACCACGATCGCCGCCGCGAGCAGCAGCACCAGGCCGACGATCGCCGCGATCCCCGGCAAGCGGCTCGGGGCCGCGCCGCCGCGGCCGTAGACCGCGGCCGGGGCGGTGCGGCGTTCGCGCTTGCGCCGCTTCTTCATGTCCTTCTTCGCGCCGAGCCACGCGTCCCGCTGGGCGTGCTTGCGCCACTCCGGGTCCATGAGGTCCGGATGGGTTTCCATCCGGTCGTCCGGATCCTCCGGCCGAGTCATCGGCGCACCGCCTTTCCCCCTGCGTAACCCCGCCGCGGCGGGTTCGTAGACTTGTCCATTGTGACCGAGAACGCTCCGCAGCAGAAAACCGACCTTCCGGGTGCCTGGGACCCGGCCGCCGAGGAAGCCCCGATGTACGACCGCTGGGTAGCCGCGGGCTATTTCACCGCGGACGCGGGGTCGGACAAGCCGCCGTTCTCGATCGTACTGCCGCCGCCGAACGTCACCGGCAGCCTGCACATGGGCCACGCGCTCAACCACACCCTGATGGACGCGATGAGCCGCCGCCGCCGGATGCAGGGCTACGAGGTGCTCTGGCTGCCGGGCATGGACCACGCGGGCATCGCGACGCAGAACGTCGTCGAGCGCCAGCTGGCCGGCGAGGGCCTGTCGCGCCACGACCTGGGCCGCGAGAAGTTCGTCGAGCGCGTCTGGGAGTGGAAGGCCGAGTACGGCGGCAAGATCCTCGGCCAGATGAAGCGGCTCGGCGACGGCGTCGACTGGTCCCGCGAGCGCTTCACCATGGACGAGAACCTGTCCAAGGCCGTCCAGACGGTGTTCAAGAACTTCTACGACGCCGGCCTGATCTACCGCGCCGAGCGGATCATCAACTGGTGCCCGCGCTGCCAGACGGCGCTGTCGGACATCGAGGTCGACCACAGCGACGACGACGGCGAACTCGTGTCGATCCGCTACGGCGACGGCGACGCCTCGATCGTCGTGGCCACCACCCGCGCCGAGACGATGCTCGGCGACACCGCGGTGGCCGTGCACCCGGACGACGAGCGCTACGCGCACCTGGTCGGCACCGAGATCGAGCTGCCGCTGACCGGCCGGAAGATCCCGGTGGTCGCGGACCGGCACGTCGACCCGGAGTTCGGCACCGGCGCGGTCAAGGTGACCCCGGCGCACGACCCGAACGACTTCGAGATCGGCCGCCGTCACGACCTGCCGATGCTGACGGTCATGAACGAGCGCGCCGCGATCACCGTGCCCGGTCCGTTCGAGGGCCTCGACCGGTTCGAGGCGCGTCCCGCGGTGGTCGCCGCGCTGCGCGAGCAGGGCCGGATCGTCGCGGAGAAGCGGCCGTACGTGCACGCGGTCGGGCACTGCTCCCGCTGCGACACGGTCGTGGAGCCGCGGCTGTCGCTGCAGTGGTGGGTCAAGGTCGCCGAGTTGGCGCAGGCCGCTGGCGACGCGGTCCGCGACGGGCGGACGAAGATCCACCCGGCGGAGCTGGAGAAGCGGTACTTCGACTGGGTCGACAACATGCACGACTGGACGATTTCCCGTCAGCTGTGGTGGGGGCACCGGATCCCGGTCTGGTACGGGCCGGACGGCGAGGTCGTGTGCGTGGGCCCGGACGAGCAGCCGCCGTCGGGTGACGGCTGGACGCAGGACCCGGACGTGCTCGACACGTGGTTCTCGTCGGGCCTGTGGCCGATGTCGACGCTGGGCTGGCCCGGCGAGACGGACGACCTGGCGAAGTTCTATCCGACCGGCGTGCTGTCCACCGGCTACGACATCCTGTTCTTCTGGGTCGTGCGGATGATGATGTTCGGCGTGCAGCAGATGGACGGCCGCCAGCCGTTCGACCATGTGTACCTGCACGGCCTGATTCGCGACGCGAACGGCAAGAAGATGTCGAAGTCGCGCGGCAACGTGATCGACCCGCTGGAGTGGATGGACGCCTACGGGGCCGACGCCACCCGGTTCACCCTGGCCCGCGGCGCGAACCCGGGCACGGACATGGCGCTGGCCGACGAATGGGCCGCGGGGTCGCGCAACTTCTGCACGAAGCTGTGGAATGCCAGCAAGTTCGCGATGATGAACGGGGCGACCGCGGCGGGTTCGCTGCCGTCCGCTGCCGAGTTGACCGAGCCTGATCGGTGGATTCTCGGGCGGCTCGCGACGCTGGTGTCCGAAGTGGACGGACTGTTCGAGGACTTCCAGTTCGCCAAGGTCGCCAACGCGTTGTACCAGTTCACCTGGAATGAGTTGTGTGACTGGTACTTGGAGCTGGCCAAGGTTCAGCTGTACCAAGGGGATTCCGCGCGGGTCGAGGCTACGCGGAAGGTGCTTGGGCAGGTGCTCGACACTGTGCTGCGGTTGCTGCACCCGTTCGTTCCGTTTGTGACCGAGAAGCTGTGGACTGCGTTGACCGGCGGCGAATCGCTGGTGATCGCCGAGTGGCCGGAGGCGGTCGAGGGCTACGCCGACCCGGTCGCCGACGCTCGGGTGGCCGACGTGCAGAAGCTGGTCACCGAGATCCGCCGGTTCCGCGCCGACCAGGGCTTGAAGCCGGGGCAGAAGGTCGCCGCGCGGCTGACCGGCGAGGCGTACCCGGAGGGGCACTCGGGCGCGATTCGGTCGTTGGTGCGGCTTACTGAGCCGGAGGACGGGTTCTCGGCCAGTGCTTCGTTGGAGGTCGCGCTGGCTGGCGGCTTGGTGACGGTGGAGTTGGATACTTCCGGGACCATTGATGTCGCTGCTGAGCGGAAGCGGCTGGAGAAGGATCTCGGGGCTGCGCGGAAGGAATTGGCGCAGACTGAGGGGAAGCTCGGGAACGAGGCGTTTATTGCCAAGGCGCCGGAGCAGGTGATCGAGAAGATCAAGGTGCGGCGGGAGACTGCTGTGGCTGATATCGGGCGGATTGAGGCTCGGTTGGCTGCGTTGCCTGCGTCCTAGGCGGCTCGTCGCCTGGCGGCGACATTGCGCTCTCCATGGGGGGCCACCACCCCGAAGTTTGATTGTGCTGACGGTTCGGGGGTGCTTGTCAAGGCGGGAAAGATGCCTTGACAAGCACCCCCGAACCGCAGAGAAGGCTTCGTATCGGGGTTGGGGGTGGGGTGGGTGGCTCCATCGGTGGGTGCGTCGGCGGCGGTTGGTGGGGTGGCCAAAGTCCGTGAGGGGAACCCTGAGGGACTCTGAGTCCCTCAGGGTTCCCCTCACGTCGTTTTTAGCGGAGTTTTTGGCGGATTACTTTTGCTTCGCCTTCCATTCCTGCGTACAGGGGGTGGTAGGGGGCTGCGGCTAGCAGGTTCAGGTCTTTGCCGTTGATCCACGCCACGCCTTGGGGTTGGCAGGCGTCGTGGCCGAAGGACGGGGTGTAGGTGTCCACATAGGACGATTGGCCGTCCGCCTCGACTGCGTTGCTTACTGCGCTGTTCAGGGCCTGTTCGACGCTGGAGAGCCAGGCGTAGTCGCCGTTCGCGAAGGGCAGGACGTCTGGGCAGTAGCCTTCCGCGGGGGCGATGCGCGGGTAGCCGATGGCCAGCACCTTCGCGTGGGGCGAGCGGGCGTGGATTCCGGCTAGGACCTGCTCGATGGCCGCTTGCGTCTTGGGGAGCAGGGCCTTGATCGTGTCTACGCCGTCAACGGTGAAGTGCTGTTGGCACGGATTTCCGGTCGGGTCCGAGTCGCGCAGGGTCGGGCAGGTGTCGACCAGTTTGCCGAACAGGCCCGAATCGTTGCCGCCGATGCCGACGGTCACCAGGTCGGTGTCTGGGCGCAGCGCGGAGAACTGCGGGGCGTTCTGGCCCAGCGGCACGCTTTGCGGGGCGGTCATGTGCGACGTGTCCGCGCCGCCGCAGCTGACGTCGGTGAAGCGGTCCACGTCCAGGGAATCGGCGACCATCGACGGGTAGTTGGACGTCGAGCGGAAGCAGCCGAACGGATCCAGCCGGGGCAGCGGGATGAGCGGCCCCGAGGTATACGAGTCGCCTAGGGCGACGTAGTGGCGGTAGTGCCGGGGCGCGGCGCTCGCGGCCGCCGTCGACAGAAGCAGTGCGGCCGCCGCGATTGCGGCCAGCACGATTCGGATGGTGCGCATGCGAACCCCGTCCTCCCGAGCGGTACGACCCGCTTTACCTTTCGGCAAGCGGGGCGTGTGCGCTCTCCGCCGATCGGGTGGTCGGGGCAGGTTTTCACCCGGCTGCGGGGTGATCTGTGGGTTTCCGCCAGGTCAGCAGGTACCGCCAGAACACCAGTTGGCGGACTGTGCTGCCGGGGAGCAGGCGGGCGGCGTCGCGGCGGACGTCGTTCAGCGGCGGGAATTTCATGTGCACGGGGGCCTTGGCGACTGGGTCTGGGCCGCCGTTGAGGCGGTCTCCGGCGAAGACGATCAGCCTGGCCAGGGCGTTCGCGGGCGCGGCGACGAACTCGCGGGCGAAATCGCTCGGGCGGCTGGGGCGGGCACAGCCGAGTACCGCGAGCACGCCGCCGGGGGCGAGGGCGTCGCGGAGTCTCGTGACGGTTTCGAACGGGACGTGGTGCAGGGACGCGAGGCAGGAGATGAAGGCGTAGGACTCGGGTTCCAGGGGTTCGGTGGTGACGTCTGCTCGGCGGTATTCCACGGTGCCTGGTCCTGGCGAACCGGCGGCGGTGGCGCGCGTGACCATTTCGGTTGAGGCGTCGATGCCTTCGACGGTCATTCCGGCGGCGGCCAGCTTGCGGGCGAACCGGCCGTCGCCGCAGCCGACGTCCAGGGCTCGGCCGGGGCCTGGCGGCAGGAGCCGGAGCAGCGCCGGGTGATAGTGGTGGTTGTGGTCGAAGGGCATGCGCCCGACCTTGCCACGGATCGCTGCGGGCGTGATCACGCCGAAGCCCCGGGGCCGCCGGGCGCGAGGCGGCCCCGGGTACGCTCGAGCCTGTGCCGGGCCGAACCTTTCGCCTGGTCTTCCCCGGTCGCGCGACCGCGCCGGGACAGCGACTTCAAGGAGTGCACGAGTGCCGCGCGGTGAGGAGCCCGAGGAGACCCGGCGGCCGGATCTCGCCGATCCGGACAGTTTCGCGGGGGTCGACGAACTGGGCGCGCTCGCGCACAGCGAAGACGAGTACGACGCCGGGAACGAGCTGGAGCCCGACCTCGACGCGCCCGACGCGGCCTACACCGTCGGCGGCGGGTCGCGCGGCGGGATTGGCGGCATCGGCCAGCTCGGCGACAACCTGGCGCTCGGCCCGGTCCCGGACCTGCACGCCGAAGAGGGCACTGAGCTGCACGAACTCGACGACGAGGGCGCGCCGGCCGAGTTCGGCGACGAGAACGGCCCGGAGGCCCGCCGCGACCTGATGGCCGCCGAGGCCGAGCTGAACCAGCGCTGGCCGGAGACGAAGCTCGAGCCGTCGCTCGCCCGCATCCAGGCGCTGATGACGCTGCTCGGCGAGCCCAACCAGGGCTACCCGGTGGTGCACGTCGCGGGCACGAACGGCAAGGGCTCGGTCGCCCGGATGGTCGATTCGCTGCTGACCCGCATGGGCCTCCGGTCGGGTTGCTACACGAGCCCGCACCTGCAGCTCGTCACCGAGCGGATCGCGCTCGACGGCCGTCCGATCTCCGCCGCCCGCTACGCCGGGCTGTACCAGGACATCGCGCCGTACGTGGCGATGGTGGACGGCGCGAGCGAGGACGGCGTGCCGATGAGCAAGTTCGAGGTGCTCACCGGGATGGCGTTCGCGGCGTTCTCCGACGCCCCGGTCGAGGCCGCGGTGATCGAGGCGGGCATGGGCGGCGCGTGGGACGCGACGAACGTCGCCGACGCGCAGGTCGCCGTCATCACGCCGATCGGGCTGGACCACACCGAATACCTCGGCCCGACACCTGCCGACGCGGCCGCGGAGAAGGCCGGGATCATCAAGCCGGGCTCGGTCGCGGTGATCGGCGAGCAGGACCCCGAGGTGCTGAACGTCCTGCTGAAGCGCACGGTCGAGGTCGACGCCGCGGTGGCGCGCGCGGGCAGCGAGTTCGGCGTGCTCGAACGCGAGGTCGCGGTCGGCGGGCAGATGCTGAAACTGCAGGGACTCGGCGGTGTGTACGACGAGATCTTCCTGCCGCTGCACGGCGCGCACCAGGCGGCGAACGCGGCGCTCGCGCTGGCCGCGGTCGAGGCGTTTTTCGGTGCGGGCAAAGACAAACAGCTCGTCGTCGAGGCGGTGCGCGAGGCGTTCGCCGAGGTCGAGAACCCCGGTCGGCTCGAACGCGTGCGGGCCGCCCCGGCGGTCATGGTCGACGCCGCGCACAACCCGATGGGCGCGCGGGCGCTCGCCACGACGATCACCGACGAGTTCAACTTCCGCCGGCTCGTCGCGGTCGTCGGCGTGCTGGCCGACAAGGACGCGCGCGGCATCCTGGACGCGCTGGAACCGGTGGTGTCCGACGTCGTGGTCACGCGCAGTTCGTCGCCGCGGTCGCTGCCGGTCGAGGACCTGGCGGAGATGGCCTCGTCGATCTTCGGCGAGGACCGCGTGCTCGCCGAACCGGATCTGGAGACCGCGATCGAGACCGCGATCGGTCTCGTGGAGCAGAACGACGACCCGGAGGAACCGCTCGCGGGCGGCGGCGTGCTGGTGACCGGATCCGTGGTCACCGCGGGCGACGCGCGCACGCTGTTCGGGAAGGAACCGGCATGAGCGAGACGACCCCGGCGAAGCCGCCCGCCAAGGACCCGATGAAGGGCTTCCGCGGTGTCATGGCGGGCACGCTGATCATGGAGGCGATCACCGTCGCGCTGGCGCTGCCGGTGGTCGCCAAGCTCGGCGGCGGCATCACCAGCTTCACCGGCTGGACGGTCATCGCGCTGGCGGTGGTGCTGATCGTGCTGTGCGGGATGCTGAAGCACGTCTGGGCGGTGCCGGTGATCCTGCTGCTGCAGCTGGCGATCATCGCGATCGGCATCACGCAACCGGCGATCGCGATCATCGGGATCATCTTCTTGGCCGCGTTCGTGTGGTTCCTGTGGCTGCGCCGCGACGTAGCGCGCCGGATGGCCGCAGGGACGCTGCCGAGCCAGCAGCAGCCACAGGCTTGAGCGCTCGCTCTTGGCAGCCGTACTGGTGGCGGCTGTCGTTCCGCGCGGACGGCGAACCGGGATGGACGCCGATGGGACCGGGTGAGTTCAGCCAGGTCCCGAACGCCGCGTTGAAAAGCGGATCGCTCGAAGCGTGGGCCGACGCTCTGCTCGAGGAAGCGTCTCACGAGCTCGACGACCTGCGCGGCGATCTCCTCCTGGAATGCTTTCCGGAACCCGGTGCCGCGCCGGTGTACTTCCGCGAGGTGCGGCTCAGCGGTAGACGCTGACCTCGATCAGATTCCGGTCCGGGTCCCGGAAATACACGCTCCGGATCGGCCCGGTCGCGCCGGTGCGGCCGACCGGGCCCTCCTCGATCGGCACCCCGTGCGCAGCGAGATCCTCGACGACCCGCTCCAGCGAATCGCTCGTGATCAGGCACAGATCCGCACTGCCCGGCGTCGGCCGTTCCGCCTTCGGCTCGAACTCGTGCCCGGCCTCGTGCAGGTTGATCTTGCTGGTGCCGAACGTCAGCGCCTTGCGACCGGCCCCGAACGTCACCTCGGTCATGCCGAGGACGCGCGTGTAGAAATCCACCGTCGCATCGAGGTCGGCGACGGTGAGCACGAGGTGGTCGAGCCGGTCGATGCGCATGGTTTCACCCTATTCCGATGTAACGGCCGGGCCGCCACGGCGACGGTGCAAGTGTGATCGTGGTGCGCGAGCTGAGCGTGGACAACTGGGCGGAGTGGCGCGACCTCCGGCTGGCGGCGCTGCGCGAGAACCCGGAGGCGTTCAGCTCGAAACTCGCGGACTGGCAAGGCGAAGGCGACGCCGAACCGCGCTGGCGGGCCCGGCTGCGCGACGTCTCGCTCAACGTCCTCGCCGACCTTGACGGCGTTCCGGCGGGAATGGTCAGCGGACACCTTTCCGAGCGCGGCGACACCGCCGAACTGATGTCGATGTGGGTCGCTCCCTCGGCGCGCGGCAGGGGAGTCGGGGACGCGCTCGTGCGCGCCGTCGTGCGCTGGAGCGAGGGGCGCGGGGCGGGCGAGCTGGCGTTGCGCGTCGCTGGCAGCAACGAGTACGCGCTGGCGCTGTACCAACGGCACGGGTTTGTGGAGCGTCCGCTGTCCGAACCGGGCGAGTGCGAGCACGAGCTGGTCCGGGAAGCGCACCGAGCGTGACGACCGGCTGTGAGCTTCCTCCTGACGAGTGAGCCGTTCACCCGTCGGTCAGCCCGAGTTGGCCGCTTGGCCGCGACCGCGGGATAGAACGACCGCCATGACCGAAACGACCCCATCGCGGCGCTCCGTGCTCAAAGCCGGAATCGCCGTGCCCGCGCTCGCCGCGGCAGGCGGGCTGCTGCTGCCCGGCTCCGCCTCGGCCGCCCCGCTCGTCCGCCGCGACCGTCCGGTGCTCGCCCACGGCGTCGCGTCCGGGGACGTGACGACCGGCTCCGGCATCGTGTGGTCGAAGGCCGACCGCCCGGCGCGGCTGATGGTCGAGGTCGCGCGCGACCCGTCGTTCCGGCACGCCCGCCGGGTGCCCGGCCCGTTCGTCACGCCCGCCACCGGCGGCACCGGCAAGGTGCGCGTCGCCGGACTGGCGCCGGGCACCGAATACCACTACCGCGTCACCGCCGTGGACCTCGACGGCCGCAGCGCGAGCGAGCCGGTCGCCGGCCGGTTCGCCACCGCGCCGATCGGCCGCGCGAACACGCGGATCCTGTGGAGCGGCGACGTCGTCGGCCAGAACTACGGCATCAACCCAGGCCTCGGCGGCATGACGATCTTCTCCGCGATGGCCGACCGCCGTCCGGACCTCTTCCTGCACAGCGGCGACACGGTGTACGCCGACGGCCCGCTCACCGAAACCGTCACGCTCCCCGGCGGCGGGACCTGGCACAACATCGTGACGCCGGAGAAGTCGAAGGTCGCCGAGACTCTCGACGAATACCGCGGACAGCACGCCTACAACCGGCTGGACGCCAACTTCCGCCGGTTCGCCGCGGAGGTGCCCGCCTGCGTCCAGTGGGATGATCATGAGGTAGTCAATAACTGGTACCCCGGCGAAATCCTCAACGACCGCCCCGAATACACCGAAAAGCGGGCCGACGTCCTCGCCCGGCGGGCGTTCCAGGCGTTCCACGAATGGCATCCGATCGACCGCCGCCAGGCCGTGGACGGCCGGGTGTACCGGAACTTCCGCTACGGCAGCCGGGTCGAGGTGTTCGTCCTCGACATGCGCACCTACCGCGACGCCAACACCTCCGACCAGACCAAGCCCGGCC
This sequence comes from Amycolatopsis halotolerans, assembly GCF_042647905.1. Classification (NCBI taxonomy): domain Bacteria; kingdom Bacillati; phylum Actinomycetota; class Actinomycetes; order Pseudonocardiales; family Pseudonocardiaceae; genus Amycolatopsis; species Amycolatopsis halotolerans. The sequence goes on along the minus strand of NZ_JBHRWI010000043.1, from coordinate 102,893 downwards.
ACATCCTCGGCGACGCGCAGGCCCGCTGGCTGGCCGACGCGCTCCGGCGCAGCACCGCGACCTGGAAGATCGTCCAGGCGGACATGCCGATCGGCCTCGTCGTGCCGGACGGCAAGGACATCGAGGCGGTCGCCAACGGCCTGCCCGGCGCGCCCGGCGGCCGCGAGACCGAACTGGCCTGGGTGCTGAAGCAGATCTCGCGCAATCGCGTGCGCAATGTCGTCTGGCTGACCGCCGACGTCCACTACACCGCCGCGCACCACTATTCGCCCGAGCGCGCCGCGTTCCAGGACTTCGACCCGTTCTGGGAATTCGTGTCCGGCCCGCTCAACGCCGGCGCGTTCGGCCCGAACAAACTCGACCCGACGTTCGGTCCGGAAGCGGTGTTCGTGCACGCCCCGCAGACGCAGAATTCCTCGCCGGTGCAAGGATTCCAGCACTTCGGTGAGGTGAATGTGGACGGTGCCAGCGGTGCGCTGACGGTCGATCTTCGCGACGCGACCGGGGCCTCGCTGTGGTCGAAGACGCTGCAGCCGCAGCGTCGCTGACCGGCCCGGCCAGGGCGTCGGATAGGCTCGGCACTCGAATAACACGAATCCGTACAAGGAGAAATACCGTCGTGACTGAACGCACGCTGGTCCTCGTCAAGCCCGATGGCGTCGCGCGCGGCCTCGTCGGCGAGGTCGTTTCGCGCATCGAGCGCAAGGGCCTGAAGCTGGCCGCGCTGGAACTGCGCACCGTCGAGCGCTCCGTGGCCGAGGAGCACTACGCGGAGCACAAGGAGCGCCCGTTCTTCGGCGACCTGCTGGAGTTCATCACGTCCGGCCCGCTCGTCGCGCTGGCCGTCGAGGGCCCGCGCGCGATCGCCGCGTTCCGCCAGCTGGCCGGCGGCACCGACCCGGTCGAGAAGGCCACCCCGGGCACCCTGCGCGGCGACTTCGCGCTGGAGACCCAGTACAACCTGGTGCACGGCTCGGACTCGCCGGAATCGGCCGAGCGCGAGCTGAAGCTGTGGTTCCCGGACCTGTGATCCGGCGCTAGACCCCGCGAACGCCGGGCCGGGACTTCGGTTCCGGCCCGGCGTTCGTGCTTTCTAGACCCCGGTGCCGCCGTCGACGCGCAGGACGGCGCCGGTCACGTAGGAAGCCCGGTCGCTGAGCAACCACGCCGCGGCTTCGGCTATTTCGGCGGGATCAGCCGCGCGGCCAAGGGGATTGGCCGCGACGAGCCGGGCGACGACACCCGGCGAGTCCGCCTCCCACTGCCGGATCATCTCGGTCATCGTCGTGCCGGGCGCGATCGCGTTCACCCGGATCCGCTCCGGCCCGTACGCGACCGCCGCCGATTCGGTCAGGCTGTTCAGCGCGCGTTTCGCGGCACCGTAAACGGGGAGTGCCGGATTCGCGCCGAAGCTGCCGACGCTCGACGTGTTCACGATGGCCCCGCCGCCGCTGGCCCGCATCGCCTTCACCTCGGCGGCCATCGCCAGCCACGGTCCGCGCAGGTTCACCTGGCACAGCCGGTCGAAGTCAGCCAGCGGCACCTCGTCCAGCGGACCCGGCGGGGTGACGGCCGCGGCGTTGTTGAACGCGAGGTCCAACCGTCCGTGCAGCTCCAGCACCCGGTCGATCGCGGCCCGCACGCTTGCCGGGTCAGCGAGATCGCACCGCACGCAATCCGCGACGCCGCCGTCCGCGCGCACTTGTTCGGCGACCGCCTTCAACTGCGTTTCGGTCCGTGCGGCCAAGACGACCTTCGCGCCCTCCGCGGCGAACAACCGGGCCGCCGCCGCGCCGATCCCTCGCCCGGCACCGGTGATGAGAGCGATCTTGCCGCCGAGCAGGCCGTTCGTTCGTGTTTCGGTCATGGCTTCGAGGGTCTCCCCGGCAAACCCGGCCAGCCAGGCACCGGATGTACCTGGCTGAGCCCGCCCGGACTGCGCAGACTGGGCAGGTGGACCGAACGGAACTGGCGGGCTTCCTGCGAAGCAGGCGTGAACGCATCGCCCCGGCCGACGTGGGCCTTCCCGCGGGCAGGCGTCGCCGCACGCCAGGGCTGCGGCGCGAGGAAGTCGCGCGGCTGGCGTTCATCTCGGTCGAGTACTACACGCGGCTCGAACAGGCACGCGGTCCGAACCCGTCGAACGAGGTGCTGGCCGGGCTGACCCGCGCGCTGCGGCTCTCGGACGTCGAACGCGACCACCTCCATGAACTCGCGGGCGCGCGGCGACCCGCGCGCGGGCCGTCGCGGGAGGTCCGGCAAACCATCCTCGACCTGCTGGACCGGTTGCCGCGGACGGCCGGGGTCGTGTTCTCGGCGACCTACGAGGTGCTCGCCTGGAATCCGCTCGCCGCCGCGCTGATGGAGGACTTCTCCGCGCTGTCCCGGGAAGAACGCAGCTTGCCTCGCCGGGTCTTCCTCGAGCGTGGGCGATCGCGCCTGTACGGCTTGGTCGAAGCCGAGGCGTTCGCCCGCGCGATGGCCAACCGGCTGAGGGTGACCGCGGCGAAGTACCCGGACGACCCCGAGGTGCGCACCCTGGTCGCGGACTTGCTCGCGGGGAGCGAGCGGTTCGCCGCGCTGTGGGCGGCGCACGACGTCGTGGCGGAATCGACGTTCAGCAAGACGTTCGAGCATCCGGCCGTCGGGACTGTGACCGTGGACTGCGACGTGCTCGCCATTGCCGACCGGGACCAGGAGGTCGTGCTGTACACCGCCGCGCCGGGCTCGCCGGGGGAGGAGGCGCTGCGGTTATTGTCGGTGCTCGGAACCCAGCACATCGGTTAACCTCCACCCGTGACTGCCCTGCCGCTGCCGCCCCGCGATTACCTGCCCCACCTGCGCTCGCTCACCGAGGCTTTCGCCGCGGGAGCCGCGGGGGACCTCGACAATCCGGTCCCGTACTGCGCCGACTGGACCAACCGCGACCTCGTCACGCACCTCGGCAACGTGCACCGGTGGGCCGCCGGGATCGTCCGCACCGGCGAACTGAGCGATCAGGACTTCGACGTCGCGCCGAGCGGCGACCTCGCGCCCTGGTACGCCGAGAGCGCCGCCGAACTGCTCGACGCGCTCGAAGCGGCCGATCCCGCCGACCCGTGCTGGGTTTTCGGCGCGGCGGAGAAGGCGAAAGGGTTCTGGTTCCGCCGTCAGGTGCACGAAACTGCCGTGCATCTGGTCGATCTGTTCGGTGCACGCGGCCGGACGGCGCAGCTTGACCCGCTGATCGCCGCCGACGGCGTCTTCGAGGTTCTCGGCACGATGCTGCCGCGCGTCGCGCGCTGGAAGCACGAGGTTCCGCTGGCCGCGCCGATCACCTTGCGCACCACCGACACCGGACACGCGTGGACCGTCGTGCCCGGCGATCCGCCCGAGCTGGGCGAGGGCGAAGCGGTCGCCACCGTCGCGGCGCCCGCGCAGGATTTGCTGTTGCTGCTGTGGAATCGCACCGACTTCCAGCCGGGGATCGATGGCGACGAAGCCGTCGCGAAGGCGTTTCTCGCCGCGCGCATGACACCCTGAGCGGATAATCCTGCGCCATTCAGGTCCCGTTCACCGCAGGGACTTCCGGCGGTCGCGCCGATGGATTTGGCTGACCTGAGCCATTTTCGCGATCGTGGGGTACCTGGTGAAAAGATCAAGATCCGTGCTGCTCAGCGCCTTGCTGGTGCTGACGCTGGCCACTCCGGCGCATGCCGACCCGCTCTCCGCTCCGCTCGGCCCGCCGCCGGTCGAGGGCGCGCCCGCCTTCTCCTCGGCCCGGGAGGCGGCGGCCGTCGCCGCGGCGCCCGGCGCCGACGACGGCCTCGAGACCAGCAGCGCCACCAACGCGGTGGCACCTGGTCTGAACCTCACCCAATTCGACCGCTTCGACCCCAAGGGCTGGATCCGCGGCGACGCGCTGAGCGTCGACCTCACCAGCAAGGTCCTGAAGCCGACTTACCTCAGCCCGGGCACCGTTTCCGCGCGCACCCCGCTGTCCCAGCAGGTCGCTCGCGCCGGAGCGGTCGCGGGCGTCAACGGCGATTTCTTCGACATCAACGCCTCCGGCGCGCCGCTCGGTGTCGGCATCGACAAGGGCGAGCTGCACAACGCGCCCGCGTCCGGCCACAACACCACCGCCGCGATCACCGACCAGGGCCGCGCGAAGCTCGCCGACATCTTCCTCGAAGCGTCGGTCACGCTGCCGAACGGGCAAGCTGTCCCGGCCACGAACTTCAACAGCCCGGTGCTCACGAAGGACGCTCTCGGCGTCTACACGCCGCTCTGGGGTGCTTCGGCGCGCGCGACGTCGGTTGCCGGTGCACAGCGCGTCGCCGAGGTCGAGATCCGCGACGGTGTGGTGACGCAGGTGCGTCCGAAGCCCGCGGACGGCCCGATTCCGGCTGGCAGCACGCTGCTGCTCGGCCGTGAAGCTGGCGCGGATGCGTTGTCGGCGCTGAAGATCGGTGACCGAGTCGGCGTTTCGTACGCGCCGCGGACCGACGCGGGCAAGATCGCGGTCGCGGTCGGCGGGAACAAGACCCTGCTGAAGGACGGACAGCTCCAGCAACTCGACGACGTCACCCTTGCTCCGCGTACTGGTGTCGGTTTTTCCGCTGACGGCAAGCGGATGTGGCTCGTCACGGTCGACGGTCGTCAGGCCGACAGCCGCGGGATGACCGAGCTGGAAATGGCCCGGCAGCTGCAGCGGCTCGGAGCCAACGACGCGATCAACCTCGACGGCGGCGGCTCCTCGACGCTGCTCGCGCGCGGCGAGGGAGAGGCTGCGCCGTCGGTGCGCAACTCGCCTTCGGACGGCGGGGAACGCTTGGTGCCCAACGGCATCGGCGTCGCGACCGTCCCTGGTAGCGGACGGCTGACCGGCTTCGCACCCGCCCCCGCGCAGGAGGGCGACAACTCGACCCGCGTGCTGTCCGGCCTGAGCCGTGCGCTCGTGCCGAACGGACACGACGAGACCGGGGCCGCGGTAGCGTCGAGGCCGTTCTGGACCACGTCGAACCCGTTCCGCGGCACTGTCACGAAGAACGTCTTCACCGCGCAGCCCGACTTCCTGCACCCGGACGCGCGAGCCGATGTCGCTGTCACCGCGCACCAGAATTTCGTGAACGGCCGCACGAAGCTGACCGTGCTGGGCAAGCCGGTCCGGCTCGGTGCGAGCACGAAGCAGGTCGCGCTGTCCGGTGCTGACGCGCGCGGCGAGTTCCAGGTCTACGGCTACGACGCGGACGGTTACGGCACCTGGATCGAACCGTCGGACGTGAAGCTGGAATACGACCCCGCCGTGGTGAAGATCGAGCCGTCGGGCAAGGGGTTCGCGGTCACCGCGAAGACCGCGTCCGGAGCCACCGCGATCACCGTGCACGCAGGCGGGAAGACCATGCACCTGGCGGCTTCGGTGGGTACCGAAGCCAAGGTCGCGGCTCCGCTGGCCGGTCCGGAAGGCTGGTCCGCCACCGTGTACCCGGCGGTCGTCGGCGCTGCGCTGTCGTCGGCGGACGGACGCAACGGCGGCAAGGGCCTGGCGCTCGACTACCGGCTCACCGGCACCACCGCCACTCGCGCCGCGTATGTCAACGCCGCCAACCCGATCCCGGTTCCGACTGGTACGCAGAAGATCGGCATGTGGATCAACGGAGACGGCAAGGGCGCCTGGATCCGCGCGGAACTCCGTGACGGCGCCAACACCGCGTCCATTGTGGACTTGTCGCTGAGCGTCGCCTGGACCGGTTGGCGGTATGTGACCGCCGCGGTGCCCGCCGGACTGCCGGACGGACAGCGGTTCACCCGCTTCTACGCCGTGGAAACCGCGGCAGGCAAGCAATACGAGGGCAAACTGGTCTTCAACGACCTCACCTTCGAGGTCGCGCCGACCACGACCGTGCCGCACGATCCGGCGGTCCCGGACCCGGCGCTCGTCACGAACGGCACGCTCGGCAAGGGCGGCCTGAAGATCGCGGTGGTCAGCGACGCCCAGTTCACCTCCGACGCTCCGGACGGACCGCTCGTCGCCCAGGCGCGCCGGGCGCTGCGCGAGGCTGTCGCCGCGAAACCGGACCTCGTCCTGATCAACGGCGACTTCGTGGATCGCGGCACCGCGCCGGACTTCGTCCTGGCGCGCAAGATCATCACGGAAGAGCTGGACGGCCGCGTTCCCTGGTACTACGTCCCCGGCAACCACGAAGCCGAGGCCGGCGACGGCCTGAAGAACTTCCAGGCCGCGTTCGGGGAAACGCACCGCGTGGTCGACGTGCGCGGCGTACGGCTGATCCTGATGGACTCCTCGCGCGGCTCGCTGCGCGCCGGTGGGTTCGACCAGGTCCGCATGATGCGCGAGGCACTCGACAACGCAGCGCAGGATCGTTCGGTGCGCGGCGTGGTCGTCGCGATGCACCACCCGGTGAAGGACCCGAGCCCGACCGGCAATTCGCAGCTGGGCGACCGGAAGGAGGCCGCGTTGCTGCAGACGTGGCTGACCGGTTTCGAGGAGAAGTCCGGCAAACCGGCGGCTTCGCTGGCCTCGCACGCGGGCGTGTTCGGCCTGTCGCGCACGGACGGCGTGCCGTACCTGGTGAACGGCAACTCCGGCAAGACCCCCGCCGCGGCTCCCGGCGACGGCGGTTTCGTCGGCTGGACCCTGATGCAGGTCGACCCGTCGGACCGCGGCCAGCCGGTGCGCTTCGAGACGCGCCCGAACGTCGACGCGCTGACCGTGACCGGCCCGGGCACGCTGCCGTGGGGCGGCATCGGGAAGGTGACCGCCGCGGTCACGCAGGAAGGCCGGTCGATTCCGGTGGCGTACCCGGTGAGCGCCGTCTGGGGCGGTCGCGGGGTGCACATCGGCAGCTGGCCGCCCGCCCCGTGGGACGTGGTGTCGCTCGACCCGGCGACCGGGTCGGTGCGGGGATTGCGGCCGGGGACAGCGGAGATTTCGGTGACGGTGAACGGGGTGACCCGTTCGGTTCCGGTGACGGTGCGCTGAGCTGAGATGCCAAGGGCGGGGCGGTCTTCGGCCGCCCCGCTTCGCTATTCCCACGCGGTGCCGCGCCACAGGCTGACCGCGAGCGGGACGATCACGACGTCGAGGATCGGGTGGAACACGCTGAACGGGTTGGGATGGACGGCGACCAGCCGGTAGAGCCCGAGCAGCCCGCCGATCGCCGGGAAGATCGCGGCCGCGAGGAAGGCGGGCCGCGCTTGCCGGAACACCCCGGCCGCGATGGCCGCGTAAAGGACCCCGAAGGCCGCCGATCCGACCGTGTCCGAACCGGTTCCGTAGACGGCCAGCTGGCTGACATGGGTCACCGCCGACAAGGCGAGGATCGAGCCGAGCAGCCGGGAACGGGTCTGCGAAGCCGCGGGGGAGAGCAGCACGGCCGGGCCTCCAAACGGTCAGGTAGCCTGACCAAAAAAGTAAGGTAGCCTGACGGGTGTGTCAACCCCGCAGGAACCGCCCGCCCTCGTCGCGCTGACCGGCTCGTCGCGGCTCGGCGCGCTGGCCAGGCGGCTCGCCCAGGCGGTGACCGCCGGAGTGCTCGCCGAGGTGCAGCAGCGGGACGTCCGGATCCGCGCGGTCCATCTGCGGGTGTTCGCGTCGCTGGAGAACGGACCGGCGCGAGCGGTCGCCGTCGCGCGGCTTCTCGGGACGACCAAGCAGACGACCGGGCCGGTGATCGACGAACTCGTCGCGTGGGGCTATCTCGCCCGCCGTGACGATCCTGCCGACGCCCGCGCGAAACTCGTCGATTTCACCGGAGCGGGCCGGGAGCTGGCGGAAGCGGCGGCGGAAGCTGTTCGCGCACTGGAATCCCGGATGGCCGACGAGGTCGGGCGCGAGGAACTAGATCGCTGCCGGGAAACGTTGTGGCGGGCCATCGGGGCGCTCGAGCCGCCCGGCGGCTGAGGAAACGGGTCGAGAATTGTCGGTCCCTCCCTCTACTGTCGTTCCTCGTGGGAGAGTCGGCATCGGAACCAGCGCTCGTGCAAGCGAAGGCGCTGGTCAAACGGTTCGGGGAATTCGAGGCAGTCCGCGGCGTCGACGTCGAGGTGCGGCCGGGGGAGGCGTTCGGCTTCCTCGGGCCCAACGGCGCCGGGAAGTCGTCGACGATGCGGATGATCGCGTGCGTGTCCCCGCGCACCGACGGTGATCTGCGCGTCCTCGGCATGGACCCGGACGTCGACGGGCCGCGGATCCGCGCGCGCCTCGGCGTGGTGCCGCAGGAGGACAACCTCGACGTGGAGCTGACCGTCCGGCAGAACCTCCACGTCTACGGCCGCTATTTCGGCCTTTCCCGCGCGCACGTGCGGCGGAAAGCGGTCGAGCTCATGGAGTTCGCGCAGCTGTCCGATCGCGCCGAGAAACCGGTCGACTCCCTGTCCGGCGGCATGAAGCGGCGGCTCACCATCGCCCGGTCCCTGGTCAACGACCCGGAACTGCTGCTGCTCGACGAACCGACCACCGGCCTCGACCCGCAGGCGCGGCATCTGTTGTGGGACCGGCTTTTCCGCCTCAAAGCGCGCGGCACGACGCTGATCGTCACGACCCATTACATGGATGAAGCGGAACAATTATGCGACCGCTTGGTCGTCATGGACGGCGGCCGGATCGCCGCGGAAGGCTCGCCCGCCGATTTGATCGCCCGGCATTCCACCCGTGAAGTAGTCGAGTTGCGGTTCGCGCCGGGGGAGCAGCAGGACGCGGCCGACCGGCTCGAGGGGCTGGCCGAACGCGTCGAAGTCCTCCCGGACCGGGTGCTGCTCTACACGATGACCGGCGAATCCACCCTGGAGCGCGCCCACGAGCGCGGCCTGCGCCCGCTGTCGAGCCTGGTGCGGCGCAGCTCCCTCGAAGACGTGTTCCTCCGCCTCACCGGCCGGACGTTGGTGGACTGATGACCGCTCCCGCCACCGGCCGCGTCGTCGGCCGGTTCCACGGTGCCTGGCTGCGCGTCGAGGGCTACTGGACCTGGTACCGCAGACATTGGCTCAGCACGCTCTACTCCACCGGCCTGCAACCGGTGCTGTTCCTCGCCGCGATGGGGCTCGGCTTTGGCTCGCAGGTCAAAGCCGGCCCGGCGACCGGCGGCGTGTCGTACCTCGTGTACGTCGCCCCGGCGCTGCTCGTCGCCGGTGCGGCGCAGCAGGGCGTCAGCGAGTCGAGTTATCCGGTGCTCAGCGGATTCAAGTGGCAGAAGGACTATCTGGCGGTCACCGCGACCCCGGTGTCGCCAGGCCAGGTCCTCGGCGGGCACCAGATCTGGACCATTCTGCGGCTCGCCCTCTCCGGCGCGGTCTACGCGCTCGTCGCGTGGTTGTTCGGCGCCTGGGACAACGCGGGCGCGCTGCTGGTGATTCTCGTCGGCGTCCTCACCGGGCTCGCCTGCGGATCGCTGATCGCCGCGCTGGCGGCGTGGACCTTCGACGAGGGACAGCGGTTCGGGCTGATCTTCCGGTTCGTGGTCATCCCGATGACCCTGTTCTCCGGCACGTTCTTCCCGATCACCCAGCTGCCGCTGTACCTGCGCTGGCTCGCCTGGATTTCCCCGCTGTGGCACGGAACCGAGCTGTCCCGCGCCGTCACGCTCGGCGGGCGCGACCTGCTCCCGGTGCTGGGGCACCTCGCGTATCTGGCGGTGCTGGTCGCGATCGGCTGGGCGATCGCGCACCGCGGCTTCTACCGACGGCTGGTGGCGTGATGACGGACCTGCGAAACGCCCCGATTCTCCCGCAGCGGCGCGGAATTCTGCTCCGAGTCCTGCCCTCGGGCATGTACAGCGGCCGCGCGACCGCGCTGATCGAACGCGCGCTCACCGTCTACGGGCGGTCGTGGGGGATCCTCGTGTCCGGCGCGCTCGAGCCGTTGTTCTACCTGCTCGCGTTCCAGGTCGGCTTCGGCAAGCTGGTCACCACCGTGCCGGGGCCGGACGGGCAGCCGATGAGCTACGTCGCGTTCGTCGCGCCCGCGCTGCTGGCGTCGTCGGCGATGAACGGCGCGGTGTTCGAGTGCACGTACAACCTGTTCTTCAAACTGCGCTACGCCAAGACATATGACGCGATGCTGGCCACCCCGGTCGGCCCGCTCGACGTGGCGCTCGGCGAGATCGCCTGGGCGATGATGCGCGGCGGCCTCTATTCGGTCGCGTTCCTGGCGGTCACCGGCGTGATGGGGCTGCTCACGTCGTGGTGGGCGCTGCTGCTCCTGCCCGCCGCGCTGCTGGTGTCGTTCGCGTTCGCGGCCATCAGCATCACGCTGGTCAGCTTCCTGAAGTCGACGTCCCAGTTCGACTACATCCAGCTCGTCCTGATGCCGATGTTCCTGTTCTCCACCACGTTCTTCCCGATCACGGTCTACCCGGAGGCGCTGCAGTGGCTGGTCCGCTGCTTCCCGCTGTACCACGGGGTCGAGCTGATGCGCGGGCTCTCCACCGGCATCTTCTCCTGGAGCATGCTCGGCAACCTGGCGTACCTGCTGGTGCTCGCCGGGATCGGGATCTGGGGTGCGACAAGGAGGATCGCGAAACTGCTGCTGACCTAAATCGAGACGGTCAGCGGGCCGGGCTGGGTCCTCCGACCTGCGCGGGCGCCACGGCGGAACGGGCATCGACGAGACCGTGGCCGTAGAAGCCGTTGTATCCGTCGTAACCGGAGCAGTAGGCGTCCTGGACGCCGTCGCCGGTCAGGTCGTAATTGTCCGGGCACGGCATCGGCGTCGCGCGGGAGTCGAGCGCGCGGCGCAGCTCGGCGGCCGACCACGTGGGATGCACCGACTTGAGCAACGCCAGCACTCCGGCGACGTGCGGCGCGGCCATCGACGTCCCGCACATCGGCGCGTACCCGCCGGGGACAGTCGAAACCACGCACCGGTCGTCATCGCCGCCCGGGGCAGTGACATCAACCACACCAAGCCCGTACGAGCTGTAGCCCGACTTCACCCGGTCCTGGCTGATCGCCGAAGCCGTCACCACGTCCCGCAGCCCGGCCGGCAGCGCCTCGCACTTCCCGGCGGCCGACGGCGAACCCGAATGGGCCGACGGAGTGAGGCCGACCGCCTCGTTGGTCGCGGCGGCGACGTTCAACGTGCCCTGCGAGGTCGCGTATTCGACAGCTCTTGCCAGCACTTCGTGCACCACGCCGCGGTCGTTGCCGCGAACGCAGGACAGGGACCACGGGTTCACGAACCAGCTGCTGTTGGCGATCGGCAGGTGCCGCGCCGCCGACCACATGATTCCGCAGACCGCGGCCTCGGGATCGGCGTAGCCGCGGTCGTCGATGACCTTCACCGACGCGATCCGCACGCCTGGCGCGACGCCGGTGATGCCCTTGCCGTCGTCGGCCGCGGCGATGATGCCCGCGACGTGCGTGCCGTGCGCCGAGGTCGTCGGCTGCCACGCGGCCGGGCTCGGGTCCGGGACGCCGGTGAGGCAGCCCGCCGAATCGTCCGGGTCCATCGCGGCGGCGAGGTCGGGGTGCTTCGGGTCGACGCCGGAGTCCAGCACGCCGACGACCACCGAACGGCTGCCGCCGGTCACCAGGTGCGCGGCCGGAGCGCCGATCAAGTCCATGTCCCACTGCCGCAAGGACAGGTCCGCGGCAGGAATTCGCGCCGGGTCGCTGAGCGGGAGCGCGGCTCGCGCGGGCTGCGCGGCGGCGCCCGGCTGTTCGGCGGCCGTCCGGGTGGCTTGCGCGCTGAATGTCCGCTCCGGGCCGAAGCGGTCCGCGAACGCCCGATCGGATGACGTGACGACCGCCACGGAAATCTGCGGGTAGTAGCCGGTGACCTGCCCGCAGCCCGCGCTCGCCTGCTGGCGGGCGGAAGATTCCGGGGTTCCGCGGTCGAACGCGACGACGTAGCGCACCGCCCGCCCGCCGGAGGCGCATCCGGGACCCGCGACCGCCTGCGGAGAGACCGCGGCGCATCCGGCGAGGACCAGGAGGGAGCACACGGCCGCCCGCAGCGGCCGCGCCAGCACAGACACCGGACCTCCCACCGCGCGCGGGGCTATGCCGGGCGCCCGCGCGAGCGCCCGAGCCCGCACGCTAACCACCCCCGGCCCGGCGCGACAAGCGAAGCGCGGAAGTTCGCCCGAGTGCATGATCGCGGCACGCCCGGGCGCCTGCCGGGGGACACCGACTACACCGGGTGTCCCCCCGGGTGTGGGATACTCGCGTTGGCCGCTGCGCCGACGGGCATCCCGCCCGCGTCGTGAGCGGCCCGGAGGAGTGCCGGACCGGCACCACGCGCGTCGCCCCCGGGAGGCCGGGCCAAGGTCGATGTCGTGGCGGGTGGCCCGGGGGTCGCGAGCAGGCCGGCACCCCGCCGAGCAGACCAGGAACCGAGCGGCCGCCGACCCGGCGGACCGCACGGCTGCCAGCAGAATTCCCGCCGCTGGTCACCACCACGGCGGGCACGGAACAGAAAGGGCCCCTGCGCGGCCGCGTCACCACCGGTGCGAACCGGCTGACGCGCCCGGGGGCGGAGGAGACATATGTCGAACGCGGACACACCCGCCGATCAGACCGGCGGGAATACCGTCGCACCCACGACCAGCAGGCTGGGCGAGCTGCCGCCGCGCATCCGCGTGCACGCGCTGGCCAAGCTGCTCGGCCTGAGCAGCCGCGACCTGCTCGGCAAGCTCGCCGAGCTGGGGGAGAGCCCCCGCAGCGCCCAGTCGAGCGTGACCAAGGAGGTCGCGCACCGCGTGGCCGTGATCCTCGACGCGGAGACCGCCGCCGAGTCCGGCGACACCGCCCAGGCCACCGCTGCCAGCGTGGCTGAGCAGGGCGCGACCGCCGAGGCCGCGCAGGAAGCCACCGCCGCGGCCGTCGCCGGAAGCGACGCCGAGCAGGCTGCGAGCACCGAAACCGTCGAGCAGGCCAGCGGCCCGGCGACGGCTGGATCCCAGGACGGCGAGTCCGCCCCGGAAGCCGCCGCGCAGGACGTCGCCTCCGCCGGAACCGCCGCTCCGGCGCAGGGCGCTGCCCCGGAAGCCGCCCCGGCCAGCTGGACTGCCCGCCCGTTCTCCGCCGAGCCCGCCGCCGCGGAAACCGGCCAGGAAGCCGAGCAGGAGTCCGCTCAGGAGAGCGAGAAGCCCGCCCGCGGCCGCACCCGTCGCGCCCGCCGGGCCGTCGCGCCCGCGATCCCGGCCGACCAGCAGGAAACCGAGCAGGCCACTCCGGCCCGCGGCCCCGTGCACGTGCCGGTCTTCGCCGCGCCGTCGCCGGTCTTCCTGCCGCCCGAGCCCGCGCAGCAGACGCGCAGCAAGCCCGAGCCGGTGTTCGGCGTCGGCGAGGCTCCCGCACAGACCGAGCGTCCGGAGCGTCCCGGCCGGACCGAGCGCGCCGCCGACACCGCGGAGGAAGAAACCTCCGACGAGGCCCGCGACGAGCGTTCCGACGAGGACGGCGACGACGCGAACAGCCGTCGCCGGCGCCGTCGCGGCCGTCGTGGCCGCGGCCGGGGCAAGGGCGGCGACGAGGCCCAGTCCGAGAACGAGGACGAAACCTCCGAAGACCAGCCGGTCAAGGACGCGAAAGACGCCAAGGACAGCAAAGACTCGAAGGACAAGCCTGAGAAGGCGGACGAGGCGGGCGAAGCCGAAGCGGAGTCCGACGACGACGCCGAGTCCGACGGCGGCAGCAAGCGCCGTCGCCGTCGCCGCCGTCGCAAGGGCGGGGACGACGACGGGGCCGAGGCCACCGGCGGAGACGACCCGCCGAACACCGTCACGCACGTCCGCCAGGCGAAGGCCGCCGAGACCGAGCGTCCGGCGCGCGACGAGGTGCGCAGCGTCCGCGGTTCGACGCGGCTGGAGGCCAAGCGCCAGCGCCGCCGCGACGGCCGCGAGGCGGGCCGCCGCCGCGCCCCGATCCTGTCCGAGGCCGAGTTCCTGGCCCGCCGCGAATCGGTCGAGCGCACCATGGTCGTCGCCGAGAAGGGCGAGTCCACGCAGATCGGCGTGCTCGAGGACGGCGTGCTGGTCGAGCACTTCGTGACCTCGTCGGGCACCGGCTCGATCGTCGGCAACGTCTACCTCGGCCGCGTCCAGAACGTGCTGCCCAGCATGGAGGCCGCGTTCATCGACATCGGCCGCGGCCGCAACGCCGTGCTCTACGCGGGCGAGGTCGACTGGGACGCCGCCGGCCTGGAAGGCAAGGCGCGCAAGATCGAGCAGGCGCTGTCCACCGGCGACAGCGTGCTGGTGCAGGTCACCAAGGACCCGGTCGGGCACAAGGGCGCCCGGCTGACCACGCAGATCTCGCTGCCCGGCCGCTTCCTCGTCTACGTCCCCGCGGGCGGGGCCACCGGCATCTCCCGCAAGCTGCCGGAGAACGAGCGGCGCAGGCTCAAGGACATCCTCAAGCGGATCGTCCCGGAGGACGCGGGCGTCATCATCCGCACCGCCTCGGAGGGCATCAGCGAGGAGGAGCTCGACCGGGACGTCCAGCGGCTCAAGGCGCAGTGGGACGTCATCAAGGAGAAGGCCTCGGCCGGGTCCGCCAAGAAGGGCGGCGCCCCGACCATGCTGTACGAGGAGCCGGACCTGCTGGTGAAGGTCGTGCGCGACCTGTTCACCGAGGACTTCGCGAAGCTGGAGATCCAGGGCTCGACGGCGTGGGAGACCATCCACGGCTACGTCCAGCACGTCGCGCCCGACCTCGCCGACCGGCTCAAGCGCTACACCGGCACCGGCGACGCGTTCGCCGACCACCGGATCGACGAGCAGATCACGAAGGCGCTCGACCGCAAGGTCTGGCTGCCCTCGGGCGGCTACCTGGTCATCGACCGCACCGAGGCGATGACCGTCATCGACGTCAACACCGGCAAGTTCACCGGCTCGGGCGGCAACCTCGAGGAGACGGTGACCCGCAACAACCTGGAGTCGGCGGAGGAGATCGTCCGCCAGCTGCGGCTGCGGGACATCGGCGGCATCATCGTCATCGACTTCATCGACATGGTGCTCGAGTCCAACCGCGAGCTGGTGCTGCGCAGGCTCACCGAATGCCTCGGCCGCGACCGCACCCGCCACCAGGTGGCCGAGGTCACGTCGCTGGGCCTCGTGCAGATGACGCGCAAGAAGATCGGCACCGGGCTGCTCGAGGCGTTCTCCACGCCGTGCGAGCACTGCAAGGGCCGCGGCGTCGTCGTGTCCACCGAACCGCAGCGCACCGGCGGCGGAGGCAACGGCGGCAACGGGCACAACGGCAACAACGGCCACAGCCACGGCGGCGGCGACACCAAGAGCTCGCGGCGCTCCCGCGGCCGCGGGAAGGGCGAGGAGCAGCAGCAGCACCACGAGCCCAAGGCCGAGCCGGCCGCCCCGGCTCCGACCCCGGTGCAGCGCGAGTCCGTGGTGTCGGCGGTGCAGGCCATGGCCAACGCGTCCAAGGCGAAGCACGAGCACCACGGCCCGGAAGACTCGGCGGACACCGCCGAAGCGAAGGCGCAGGAATCGGTCAAGCCGTCCGAGCAGGACACTGTGACCGAGAAGGCCGAGACCCCGGCCGCCGTCCAGCAGCCGGAGCCGAAGCAGCCGGAGCCCGCGGTCGCCCAGGCCGCGCCGGAGGCGGAAACCAAGCAGCCCGAGGCCGCCGAGGCGGACGCGGGAGAAGAACCCGAGGTCGACGTCCCGGCCCCGGCCGTGCGGAGCACCCGGCGCCGTCCGCGCCGTGCCGCTTCGCGTCCGGCGGGGCCGCCGGTGAAGGCTTCGGACCAGAGTTGATCCATCACGGGTACCCCGGGTGCAGCAGCGCCCGGGGCCTCCCGTAACCTGTAGTACGGCTCATCGCAAGCATGAGTTGCTGCGCGAGCACCTGGACCGTCTTCGGGCGGGCCGGCCGCGCCAGCCCCCTAACCCATTGTCGAGTAATGCAGGAGACATCCGTGTCGGCGTACGCGATCGTCAAGACCGGCGGCAAGCAGTACAAGGTTGCCGTTGGCGACGTCGTCGAGGTCGAGAAGCTCGAGGGCGAGCCGGGCACCGAGCACACCTTCCCCGCCGTGCTGTTCGTGGACGGTGGCGAGGTCACCACGGACGCCGACGCGTTGGCGAAGGTCTCGGTCACCGGCAAGGTCGTCGAGCAGACCAAGGGTCCGAAGATCCGGATCCACAAGTTCAAGAACAAGACCGGCTACCACAAGCGCCAGGGTCACCGGCAGAAGCTGACCCGCGTCGAGGTCACCGGCATCTCCAAGTAGTTCTTCGAACTTTCGAGACTGAAACTTTCCAAGAAGGGGCTTGAGCGATGGCTCACAAGAAGGGTGCGTCCAGCTCCCGCAACGGTCGTGATTCGAACGCCCAGCGACTGGGCGTGAAGCGCTTCGGCGGCCAGGAGGTGAACGCGGGCGAGATCCTGATCCGCCAGCGGGGCACCAAGTTCCACCCCGGCGTGAACGTCGGCCGTGGCGGCGACGACACGCTGTTCGCGCTCGCCGCCGGTGCGGTCGAGTTCGGCTCGAAGCGCGGCCGCAAGACGGTCAACATCGTGCCGGCCGAAGCCTGACAATCGGCTTCAGCGCGAGCTTTTGGGCGACGTGTGTCCGCGGAATACGCGGACCACGTCGCTCGCTTATATAACCCGGGGGGCCGAGCCCCCCGGACCCCCACGGTGCGGCCGCTGGCAGACCCAGCGTGGTCCGCACCGTTTTGTCGTTTTGCGAGTGAAGTGAGGCAAGCCCATGGCGTCCCGGTTCGTGGACCGCGCGGTCATCCATCTGACCGCCGGGGACGGGGGAAACGGCTGTGCCTCGGTGCACCGCGAGAAGTTCAAGCCGCTCGGCGGCCCGGACGGCGGCAACGGCGGCAACGGCGGTGACGTCACGCTGATCGTCGACGCCAACGTCCACACCCTCCTCGACTTCCACTTCCGCCCGCACGCCCGCGCCGGCAACGGCAAGATGGGCATGGGCAGCAACCGCAACGGCGCCCAGGGCGAGGGACTGGAGATGAAGGTCCCGCCGGGCACCGTCGTGTTCACCGAGGACGGCGAACTCGTCGCCGACCTCACCAACCCCGGCACCCGGTTCATCGCCGCGCAGGGCGGCCGCGGCGGGCTCGGCAACGCCGCGCTGTCGTCGAAGGCCCGCAAGGCTCCCGGGTTCGCGCTGCTCGGCGAGCCGGGCGAGAGCCGCAACCTCGTGCTGGAGCTGCGTTCGGTCGCCGACGTCGGCCTGCTCGGCTTCCCGTCCGCGGGCAAGTCGTCGCTGATCTCCGTGCTGTCCGCGGCGAAGCCGAAGATCGCCGACTACCCGTTCACCACGCTCGTGCCGAACCTCGGCGTCATCACCGCCGGTTCGTCGGTGTTCACGATGGCCGACGTGCCGGGCCTGATCCCGGGCGCGTCCGAGGGCCGCGGCCTCGGCCTGGACTTCCTGCGCCACATCGAACGCTGTGCCGTGCTGGTGCACGTGGTCGACTGCGCGACGCTGGAGCCGGGCCGCGATCCGCTGTCCGATGTGGACGCTCTCGAGGAGGAACTGGCCCGCTACACGCCGGGGTTGGGCGGCAAGCTCGAGGAACGCCCGCGCGTGGTGGTGCTGAACAAGATCGACATCCCGGAAGCGGCCGAGCTGGCCGAGTTCGTGCGGCCCGAGCTGGAGGCTCGCGGGCTGCGCGTGTTCGAGGTGTCCACCGCGTCGCGCAAGGGCTTGAAGGAGCTGAGCTTCGCGCTGGCGGAGGTCGTCGAGGCCTACCGCGAGGCGCAGCCGGTGCTGGAGCCGGAGAAGATCGTGCTGCACCCGCTCGCGATCGACGACAGCGGATTCACCGTCGAACGCGATCCGGAGGAAGAGGGCGGGTTCATCGTCCGCGGTTCGCGCCCGGAACGCTGGATCCGGCAGACGAACTTCGCCAACGACGAGGCCGTCGGCTACCTCGCGGACCGGCTCAACCGGCTCGGCGTCGAGGAAGCCCTGGCGAAGAACGGCGCGCGGCTGGGCAGCCCGGTCACCATCGGCGACATCCAGTTCGAATGGCAGCCCTCCACGCCTGGCGTGGCGGTGCACCTGTCGGGCCGCGGCACGGACGTCCGGCTGGAGCGCACCGACCGCGTCGGCGCGTCCGAGCGCAAGGAAGCCCGCCGGATCCGCCGTGACGGCACCGGCGAGGAAGAAGAGCTGGTCGAAGAGGAAACCACCCCGTCCGTCGACTCCGAGCTGGACGACGTGTGGGACGACGAGGAGCAGGCGGAGCGCGACCGGTGAGCGGCACGCGCCACGAGATCGCGGAAGCCCGCCGGCTGGTCGTCAAGGTCGGTTCCTCGGCGCTGACCACCGCGGGCAGCGGCCTCGACGTCGCTCGCCTCGACGCTCTGGTCGACGCCATCGCGGACCGCGTCGCCCGCGACGCGCAGATCGTGCTGGTGTCCTCGGGTGCGATCGGCGCCGGGCTCGCGCCGTTGAAGCTGGGCAAGCGCCCGGGTGACCTGGCCACGCAGCAGGCCGCGGCGAGCGTCGGACAGCTCGCGCTGGCGCACGCGTACGCGGAATCGTTCGGCCGCTACTCGCTGACCGTCGGCCAGGTGCTGCTCACCTCGGACGACGTCGTCCGCCGCGCGCACTACCGCAACGCGCAACGCACGTTCTCCCGGCTGCTCGCACTCGGCGCGGTGCCGGTCGTGAACGAGAACGACACCGTTGCCACGCAAGAGATCCGCTTCGGCGACAACGACCGGCTCGCCGCTTTGGTGGCGCACCTCGTCGGCGCCGACGCACTGGTCCTGCTGTCCGATGTGGACGGTCTGTACGACGGCGACCCGCGCGACGGCGCGACGCGCAAGATCACCGAAGTGCGCGGCGAGTCCGATGTGGAGGGCATCGCGGTCGGCATGTCCTCCTCGGGCCTGGGCACCGGCGGCATGGTCTCGAAACTCGCCGCGGCTCGTACCGCGGCTGGAGCCGGAATCCCGGTGCTGCTGGCCGCTGCCGCCGACGCCGGGGACGCATTGCGCGCCGCGAACGTCGGCACCGCTTTCGCCCCCGCCGACACCCGTCTGTCCGCCCGCCGCTTCTGGCTCGGCTATGCCGCCGACACCTCCGGCCGCCTCCGCCTGGACGACGGCGCGGTGCGGGCGATCCTGCGCCGCCGTTCGCTGCTGGCGGCCGGAATCACTGGCCTGGACGGTGATTTCGAGGCCGGTGATGTGGTCGATCTGGTGGATTCCGCGGATGTCCCGGTGGCGCGTGGGGTGGTCGGGTTCGACGCGGGGGAGCTGCCCGCGTTGATCGGGCGGTCGAGTCATGAGGTTCCGGTGGAGTACCGCCGGGAGGTCGTCCACGCGGACGACCTCGTCCCGCTGCGCCGCTAAGAACCAATGCCCCGGACCCGGAAGCCGGGTTGTGGTACGTGAGGGGAACCCTGAGGGAATCAGATTCCCTCAGGGTTCCCCTCACGTACTTCAAGACCCGGCCACCTGGCGACAAATCGGGCATTCCGGTGCAATTGACGTCCTTTGTGGACGGTCAGCGGGCCGAGGCCACGCGGCTTAAATTCCTGGCATTGCCGCTAAGAACCCCCGAGATGCCGAGCCACGCGAGCCAGCTGCTCCGCGTAGTACTCCACAAAGGATTCTGACGCCGGGTCCTCCCCGGTCAGCGCTTCCACGACCCGGGGCAGCGACATCGGCGCGCTGGCCGCCGCCATCAGCATCAGCAGCAGCGTCTTCGGGTCCACATCGGCCGGGAAATCGCCCGCTTCCTGCCGTGCCCGCATGTACTTGAGCTGCCCCCGCAGGAACTCGCGCTGCGACTCCGCGCCCGCCTCGTTCGGCGTGCCCTCGGCCATGTTCTCCCGCAGGAACAGCCGGGCCTGGTCCTGGTCGGCGAGGCCGCCCTTGGCGAAGTCCTCGAGTACGTCCGCGAGCGGCCGGTCGGTCGTGGTCATCGCGGTGAACCCGGCGAACGGTTCGCTCGCGACCTCGGCGTACAGGCCTTCCTTGCCGCCGAAGTAGTACGAGATCAGCTGCTTGTTCACGCCCGCGCGCTGCGCGATGTCGCTGACCCGCGCGGCCGCATAGCCCTTGCTGCCGAATTCGACCTTCGCCGCTTCGAAAATGCGGGCCTTCGTGCGTTCGGGATCGCGCTGGCGCTCACCGGGGCGCGGCGCGCGGCGCGGGGTGGTCTCGGACACTTCGGCAGCCTAACCGACGCGTTAATCATCCTGAAAGTTGACACAATCATCCACTTGGATAATTATGGAGGCCGACCGAGAGGGGATGACCGTGAACAAGATCAAGGTGGCGGTAGTAGGCGGCGGCACTGGCGGGTTGTGCCTGGCGCACGGCCTGATGCGAGCCGGATTCCAGGTGTCGGTCTACGAGCGCAGCCGCACCCGGGCCGATCGGCTGCAGGGCTACCGGGTGCACATCGCGCCGATGGGCTCCGCGGCGCTGCACGAGTGCCTCCCGGCGGCGGCGTGGGAGCGGTTCCTGGCCACCACGGGGGTAAGCGAGGGGACCTTCGGGTTTGTCACCGAGAAGATGCGCGAGCTGGCGGTCTTCGACGCTCCGCCCAGCGGCGACCCGGCCGCCGCGCACCATTCGGTCAGCCGGATTTCGATGCACCAGGTGCTGTCGTCCGGGCTGGACGAAGTCCTCTGGTACGACAAGGAGTTCGTGCGGTACGAGACCGACGCCAAGGGGGTCGGCCTGCACTTCGCCGACGGCACCACCGCCGAAGCGGACCTGGTGGTCGGCGCGGACGGCGCGAACTCCCGGATCCGCGCGCAGCTGTTGCCGCACGCGAAGCGCGTGGACACCGGGATCCGCACCGTCATCGGGAAATTCCCGTTGACCGCCGAGTCCCGCGCGCTGATCCCGCGACGGCTGGCGACGGCCCCGACGTTCGTGCTGCCGCCTCCCGGCTGCGGGATGTTCACCGCGCCGCACGAGTTTTCGGCGGCTTCGGAGAACGACGAGACCGCGACCGTCGACCCGGTGCTGTTCGACAACACCAGCAGCTACGTGATGTGGTCCTATGGCGCGAAGGCGGCGCACTTCCCGGCGGACCTCGCCGAGCTGACCGTGCCGGAGCTGCGGTCGGTGGTGCTGGACCGGATCCGCGACTGGCACCCGTCGTTCAGCCGGGTGGTGCGGGACTCGCTGGACGCCACGGTGGCCATGCTGCCGATCCGCACGTCGGTGCCCGTCCGCGCGTGGGAGACCGGTCCGGTCACCTTGCTCGGCGACGCCGCGCACAGCATGACCCCGTTCCGCGGCATCGGCGCGAACGTCGCCCTCCGCGACGCACAAGTGTTGTGCCGCAACCTTTCCCAAGGCGGCGATGTGACAGCCGCGGTCGCCGACTACGAACGGCAGATGCGTAAGTACGCGTACCCGCAAGTGCGCGGTTCGCTCCGCAGCGCAGATCAGTTCGTGACTGACAGCCGGTTCAGCCGCGGTGCGATGCGCGCTTCGATGGCCGCCATGGGAGCGGGCCTCTCGTTGCGGCGGAAGCTGCGAGCCCGCTGAGGTCAGCCCGCGCCGTACCAGCGTCCGCCGGGCGGCATGGCGTACTCCGTGTACAGGAGCGCGGCCAGGGCATGCCAGCCGGTCTCGTCCGCGGTGAACGCCCGGCCGCCCGGCGCGATCAGCACCGCCTGGCCGCTCGCGTCGGCGACCAGCGAGATCGGCACGCGGTACTCGTCGTAGTCGTGCCGCACGAGCCAGCGCCACCCGATCGTGAACCGGCGGCGCGCGGTCACCGGATAGCGCACGTCGACGTCGGAGACCCCGGTGCCGACGGTCGTCCACAGTGGAGTGACGCGGAGTCCGGCCAGGTGCACGAGCTGCGGTTTCCTGCCGTCCGGTTCGAAGCGGTAGTAGGGACGCCGCCGCCACTGCTCCCAGCGCAGCCGCCGTCGTTCGCGGCGGATCGGGCGGCGGAGCCGGGTCAGCGCTTCGTCGACCAGCGCGAGGGCGCGGGCGAAGTCGGGATCGTTGCGGGACACGAGATTCTCCCCTCTCTCGCGCCCGAAGCTACTGAGGTGGCTCGGGACCGGTCCCGCTCTGCTTTTCCACCAGCGCGCGGAGCTGGAACTTCTGGATTTTGCCGCTGGCGGTCCGGGGGAGTGCCGGAAACAGCACCACGCGCTCCGGCCAGTACTGCTTGGCGACGCCCTTCTCCGCGAGAAAGCCGCGCAGCTTTTCCAGGTCCAGGTGTGCGCCAGAGTTGAGCACGAGACAGGCGCACGCACGTTCCTGCAGCCGTGGATCGGGCACCGCGACCACGGCGACCGCTTCGACGTCCGGGTGTTCGTAAAGGACGTTCTCCACGTACGCGACCGGGATGTTCTCTCCGCCGCGGATGATCACGTCCTTGGTCCGGCCCGCGATGCGGAGGTACCCGTCGGCGTCGATGGCCGCGAGATCACCCGTGTCGAACCAGTCGCCGGCGAAACTCTCGCGGGCCAGTTCGAGCCGTTCCGCGTAGCCGACGAACAGGAACGGCCCGGCGACCTGCAGACGGCCCTCGGTGCCCGGCGGCAATTCGGTCCCGTCCGCGTCGACGACCCGGATCCGCATCCCCGGCCAGGGATAGCCGTCGGTGTCGATCAGCTTGTCGTCCGGATCGCCCGGGAGGCCGAGCGTGACCAGCGCGTCCTCGCTCTGCCCCCAGCCGCCGAGCACGACGAGGCCGGGCAGCTTCTGCCGCGCTTGCCGTACGAGCGCTCGCGGGATCGGTGCGCCCATGCAGCAGAACCGTTGCAGGGACTGGAGATCGTGCTCGGCGAGGTTCGGTGCGGCCAGCAGGTCGTGCAGGAACGGCGTGGCGGCGGAGGTGTAGGTGATGCCGTGTTCGGCGACCAGTTCGACGAACCGCGCGGCATCCCACACTTCCTGCAGCACGCAGGTCGCGCCGTTCTGCACGCCGAGCCTTGCGCCGTAAAGGAAACCGGTGAGGTGCGCGAGCGTCGACGCCATGTGCAGGACGCTGTCGGAGGTGATGCCGAGCCGGTCAGGAAGCGGGTTGTTCGCGGCGATCGCGGTGTTGTGCGTGTGCATCACGCCTTTGGGCTCGCCGGTGGTGCCGGAGGTGAAGATCAGCAGCGTGACGTCGTTCGGGTCAGGCCGCCACGACGGCAGTTCCCGCCGCTCTTCCCAGGGCGTCGCGGCGAACTTGTCCCAGGACGATCCAACCACCAGCACGTGCTCCAGATCAGGCCACTGCGGACGGAGCCGCCGCGCCATCGCCGGATAGTCGAAACCACGGAATTCCTGCGGCACCACCAGGACTTTCGACTTCGCGAGCGCCACCATGAAGCCGACCTCGCGGTCCCGGTAGATCGGGATGAGCGGATTGCTGACCGCGCCGATCCGGCTCGCCGCGTAGTGCACGACGATCCACTCGATCCGGTTCGGCAGCTGGAACGACACGACGTCGCCAGACTGGACGCCCAGTTCCAGCAGCCCTCGTGCGCACCGATCGACCTCATGTTTGAGCTGGCCGAAGGTGATACTGCGCTGCGAATCGACAAATGCGGTCTTGTCCGGCGTGGCCGCCGCGGCGTCGTCGAGGTAGTCGGTGATGGTGCGGTTCACCCAGTACCCGGCTTGGGTGTGGGCCTCGATCGTCTCGTCGTTGAGGATCGTCGCGAACGGCATGGCGGGCTCCGGGTCAGCTCATGGTGAGGCCGCCGCTGACGCTGACGGTCTGGCCGGTGACATAGGCGGCTTCGTCGGAAGCCAGGAAGGCGACCACGTTCGCGATGTCGGACGGCTGCGCGAGCCGCCGGAACGGGATGGCTTTCGTCAGTGCTTCGCGCAGTTTCGGGTTGTCGCCGCCGAGCGAGGCGAACAGTTCGGTGTCGGCGGGACCGGGGCAGACGACGTTCGCGTTGACCTTGCTGCGCGCCAGTTCTCGCGCGATCGACTTCGTGAACGCGATGATGCCGCCCTTCGCCGCCGAGTACACCGCCTCGCCCGACGAACCGACGCGACCGGCATCGGACGCGATGTTGACCACGGAGCCGAAGCCCTGTTCGGCCATCACCGGCAAGACCTCGCGGCAGGTGTTGAGCACGCCGTAGAG
Source organism: Amycolatopsis halotolerans (assembly GCF_042647905.1). Lineage (NCBI taxonomy): Bacteria > Bacillati > Actinomycetota > Actinomycetes > Pseudonocardiales > Pseudonocardiaceae > Amycolatopsis > Amycolatopsis halotolerans. Next base: position 78,871 of record NZ_JBHRWI010000043.1, on the reverse strand, counting down.
ATTGATCTGCACGACGCGGTCCCAATCGGCGCGATCGGACTCGACGAACGGTCCCGCCTTGTCCCAGCCGGCGTTGTTGACCAGCACGTCGATCCGGCCGAACTGCGCGCGGACCTGCTCGACCGCGGCGGCGACGGACTCGGGGGAGGTGACGTCGGTCTTCACCCCGACCCCGCCGATCGCGGACGCGGTTTCCTTCGCGGTGGTCTCGTTGATGTCGCTGACCACGACGGTCGCGCCCTCGGCGGCCAGCTTCTCGGCGATGCCGCGACCGATGCCCTGGCCCGCGCCGGTGACGATGACGATTTTGTCCTTGAGCATGATGTCTCCCTAGGGGGCGTAAGCGCGGCCGAGCAGGTTGCGTGCGATGACGAGCTTCGACACCTGCGCGGTTCCGTCGCCGATTTCGAGGCCGATCACGTCGCGAAGCCGCTGCCCGACCGGGCTTTCGCTGGAGTACCCGAGGTGCCCGAACGTGAGCAGGCACTGGTGGATGGTCTCGGCGGCGAGCTTCGGCGCCCAGAACTTCGCCATCGCGGCCTCGGTGCTGTGCTCGACGTCGTTGTCCTTGCGCCACAATGCTTCGTAACAGACATGCCGGGCACCGCGCAGGTACGTCGCCTGCTCAGCGAGCGGGAACGCGACGCCTTGGAAGGTGCCGATCGGACTGCCGAACGCCTCTCGGTCGCGGGACCACTGCACCGCTTCGTCGAGTGAAACCTGAGCCGCGCCAAGGCAACCGAGCCCGATGATGGCGCGTGAGTAGTCGAAACCCTGCATCACCGAGACAAAGCCCTGGCCCTCGCCGCCGACCAGCGCTTCTCGCGGCACGGGCAGCCCGTCGAAGTGCAAAGATGCCCGGCCGATCGCCCGGCTGCCGAGATCGTCGAACGCCGCCCGCGAGACATACGCGTCGTCCAGTTCGACCCAGAACGCGCTGACCCCACGGGCACCGGGGCCGCCGGTGCGGGCGAGCACGAGCGCGACGTCGGCGGACATCCCCAGCGTGATGGACGTTTTCTCGCCGGTGAGCCGCCATCCGTCGCCGTCCGGTTCGGCTTTCATCTCCAGCTTCGCCGCGTCGGTGCCGTGCCCGGGTTCGGTGATGCAGAACGCGGGCACGACCTCGCCGGACGCGATCGGCGGCAGCCACGCGGTCTGCTGCTCCTCAGTCGCGTTGCGGGTGAGGATGTCGCTGACCAGCGCGCTGACGATGATGAGATAGGCCGCGTTGAAGTCGCCGCGCGCGACCTCCTCGGCCGCCATCCCGGCGACGACCGCGCTGGCCTCCTGGCCGCCGTGGCGTTCCGGGATGCGCAGGCCGGTCAGGCCCATCGACGCCAGGTCCGCGACGAGCTGGGGCCGCAGCTTCGCCGCCTTGTCGTCGGATTGGTAATGCGGCGCAAGGACTTTCGCGGCGAACCGGCGCAGCTCGTGCCGGTAGGCGTCCTCGTCGTCGGTGAACGTGAAGTCCATGGTCAGTGCCAGTTCACGTGCGAGACGAAGTCCGGCTTGCGCTTCTCCGCAAACGCTTGCGCACCTTCCAAGCCCTCGGGCGAGGCGGTGAACAGGTCGAGTGCGGACATGGCCAAATTGGACAGTCCGGCCTGGTGATCGGTGTCCGCGTTGAAGGACTGCTTGAGGAAACGCAGTGCGGTCGGGCTTAGCGCGGCAGTGTCGTCGGCCCACGCCTTGGCGGTCTTGAGCAGCTCGCCCGGCGGGACGACGGCGTTGACCAGACCCATTCGCTCGGCCTCGGCCGCGTCGTACTGGCGGCAGAAGAACCAGATCTCGCGCGCCTTCTTCTCGCCGACGACCCGCGCGAGATACGCCGAACCGAACCCGGCGTCGAACGACCCGACCCGCGGACCGGCCTGGCCGAACCGCGCGGTCTCGCTGGCGATCGTGACGTCGCACAGGACGTGCAGCACGTGCCCGCCGCCGACCGCGACGCCGTTGACCGCGGCGATCACCGGTTTCGGGATGTCGCGGATGAGCTTGTGCAGGTTGCCGATCTCGAACATGCCGCTTTCGGTGGGGCCGTAATCGCCGGTCTCCGCGCGCTGTTTGACATCGCCGCCGGTGCAGAACGCCTTCTCGCCGGCGCCGGTGAGGATCACCGCCTGCACCTGCTTGTCCGCCCACGCCAAGCGGAACGCCTTGATCAGCTCGTCGACCGTCCGCCCGCGAAAGGCGTTGTAGCGCTCCGGCCGGTCGATCGTGACGACCGCGGCCGGGCCGTCGATCTCGTACCGGATGTCCTCGAACTCCATCGTCCGCTCCCGTCTGTCGTCTGACCACGGTGACAAAATTTGACTCTCAAGTCAAGAGTTGAACTTGCGGTCAACCGGTAGGCTTTCGGGGCAGCGAAGAACGTGGAGGAGCGAGATGGGCGCGGTGAACGGGGTGAAGCCGCCGTCCGAGCGCGTCCAGCGCAAACGGGGCAAGCGGATCCAGGAGATCCTGACGGCGGCGGCCGAGCTGTTCGGCGAACGCGGCTACGACGCGGTGAGCCTGGAGCACGTCGCCGAGCGCCTCGACGTCACGAAGGGCTCGCTGTACTACTACTTCTCCAGCAAAGACGAGCTAGGGACGGCGGCGATCGAGACGCTCGGCGACGAGTGGACGGCTCGGCTGGAGCAACTGCTCGAACGCATCGAAGGCACGCCGGAAGTCCGGCTGCGCGCGTTGATCCACGAGCACGTCACGATCGCGGTCAACGACTATCCGGCGGCGCTGCGGCTCTTCCTGATGCCGCGCGAATGGCCGAGCGCGCAACGCGAACGCATCAAGGAACTCCGCCTCCGCCACGACTCGCTCTTCCGCGCGCTGATCGAAGAAGGCTTGGCGAGCGAAGAGTTCACCGTCACCAGCGTCGACACCGTGCTGCAGTGCATGCATGCCGCGATGAGCCAGGCGCCGACGTGGTGCGGTGAACTGCCGTCCGCCGCGCGGGGGAAAGCGGTGGACGAGGTCGCCGATACGTTGATGGCGCTCGTCCACATCGGCCCCTGATTCAGAGGCGTCGCGGTGCTTCGATGCCGAGCAATGCCAATCCCTGCACGAGAGTGCGCGACGTGAGCGTGGCCAGCTGTACCCGCGAAGCGCGCAGCTCCGGCGTTTCCGCAGTCAGCACCGGGCACTGTTCGTAGAAGCGCGAGAACGTGACCGCGGTGTCGTACAGGTACGTACACAGCTTGTGCGGCGCGTACGCGGACGTCGCCGCGCTGATCGCTTCGCTGAACCGCAACAGCGTCAGAGCGAGCGCGCGTTCCGCCGGTTCTTTGAGCAGGACTGGCGCGTTCCCGGCGGGTTCTCCAGCTTTGGCGAGGATCGACTCGATCCGCGCGTGCGCGTACTGGAGGTAGACGGACGTGTTGCCGTCCTTGGCGAGCATACGGTCCCAGTCGAACACGTAGTCGCGTTCGCGGTCGCTGGAAAGATCGGCGTACTTCACCGCGCCGATCCCGACTGCGCGCGCGACCTCCTGCTGCTCTTCCTCGCTGAGTTCACTGCGCTCCGCAACGATTTCCGCGGCCTGCGCCACCGCTTCGTCGAGCAGACTGGCGAGCTTGATCGTCTCGCCCGCGCGAGTGCGCATCACCTTGCCGTCCGCGCCGAGAATCGAGCCGAACCCGATGTGCTCGGCGTGCACGCCGTCGAGCCAGCCCGCCGCACGCGCCACCGAGAAGATCATCGCGAAATGCTGCGCTTGCGGGGTGCCGACGACGTACAGCAGGTCGGTCGCGCCGCGTTCGGCGGTCCAATAGCGGATGGTGGCGAGGTCGGTGGCCGCGTAGCCGTAGCCGCCGTCGCGCTTGCGGACGATCAGCGGGAGCCGGTCGCCTTCGCGGTTGCTGAAGCCCTCCGGGAACACACAGACCGCGCCGTCGCTGATCTCGGTGAGCCCGTCGGCTTCGAGTTCGTCGACGACTTCGCCCAGATACGGGTTGTAGAAGCTTTCGCCGTAGATGTCGTCGTCGGTGAGCGTGATGCCGAGCTGGCGATAGGCCGCGTTGAAGTGCCTTGTCGACTCGTCGACGAGTTCCTGCCAGAAGGCGAGTGTGTCCGCGTCGCCGCCCTGGAGCTTCACGACGCGCTCGCGGGAGCGGGTCGCGAACGCCTCGTCGGCGTCGAACTTCCGGCGCGCGGCCTGGTAGAACGCGTTGAGGTCGCTGCGGTCCCCGGACGGTTCGTCCAGGTGATGCTCGATGAGCATGCCGAACGGCGTGCCCCAGTCGCCGAGGTGGTTGTGCGGCAGCACTTCGTGCCCGACGAAACGCATCAGCCTGCTGATCGCGTCGCCGATCACGGTGGAGCGCACGTGCCCGACGTGCATTTCCTTGGCGACGTTGGGACTGCTGTAATCGAGCGCGATCCGGCGCGGCTGCTCGGCTTCGGCGACCCCGAGCCGGTCGTCTTCCGCTTGCTCGGCGACGCGCTGTTCGAGCCATTCGCGGCGCAGCACGAAGTTCAGGAAGCCGGGCCCGGCGATCTCCGGCTGGTCGGCGATCCCGTCCAGCTCCAGGTTCTCGACGATCCCGGCCGCGACCTCGCGCGGCGGTTTGCCGAGCCGTTTGCCGAGGCTCATCGCCAGGTTGCACTGGTAGTCGACACCGTCGCGAGTGGACACCGCGATGAGCGCCTCGGACGGGTCGAGGTCGACGTCGAACGCGCGGCGGAGCGAGGCCACCACGCGTCGGGCGAGTTCCTCACTAACCTCGGGCTTGCGCACGGTGTCCCTCCTTCGCGTAGTCGATCGGTGAAGCCTACCGACCGCGCGCGAGCGGGTTTACCGCAGTTCGCTGCCCTTCGTTTCGGGCATCCGGAGGATCACGAAGAACGCGATCGCCGCCGCGACCGCGACGTACCAGAAGAAGGCAGTGGCAGCGCCCGCCGCGGAGAGCGCGCTGAGCACGAGCGGCGCGGTCCCGCCGAACACGGCGACAGTCAGGTTGTACCAAGCGCCGATGCCGAGCCCGCGCAGTTCGGTGGGGAAGAGTTCGCTCATGATCGCCGGGGCGAGCGAGGTCATCGCGGTGTAGAGCGCGAGGCCGACGCAGAACACGATGAGCAGATTCCCGAACCCGGGCCGCACGAGGTAGGAGAGCGGCACGATCACCAGTGCCGTAGCCCCGGACCAGACCAGCAGCTGAGGCCGCCGCCCGTGCCGGTCGGCGAGTGCGCCCATCGGGTACTGGAGGACGACGAAGAGCGCGGTCGCGATGGAAAGCGCGAGAAAGGTGTCGACGTCGTTCGCGCCGCGCCCCTTGACCGCGAAGGAGGTGAGGGCGCTGAAGAAGGTGTAGTAGCAAAGCGTCGAGAGCATCGAGAACCCGATGAGCTGCCCGACCGCCCGCGGATGCTGGGTGACCGTGGTGAGCAACGGCCGCTTCACTTGCCGCGCGCTCTCCTTTTTCTCGTGGTACAGCTCGGTTTCTTCAAGACTGCGCCGCAGCCACAGCCCGACCAGCCCGAGCACGCCGCCGAGCAGGAACGGAATCCGCCAGCCGAACGAGGTGAGGTGCGCCTTGTCCATCGTGCGGGCGAGGACGAACCCGAGCACCGTCGCGATGAGCACCGCCGACCCGGTCGAGATATAGAAGAAGGAGGAATATCGCCCGCGCCGCTCCTTGGGCGCGACCTCGCCGAGGTACGCGGAAGCGTTGGACACCTCCCCGCCGAGCGAAAGCCCCTGCGCGATCCGCGCGAGCAGCAGAAGAATCGGAGCCAGCCACCCGACCTGCGCGAACGTCGGAAGCACGCCGATCGCGACCGACCCGCCCGCCATCAGCGAAATGGTGAGCAACATGGCGGGCTTGCGCCCGTGCACGTCGGCGAAGCGCCCGAGCAGCACGCCGCCGAGGGGCCGGAAGAAGAACGCGAGCGCGTAGGTGGCGAAGGTGTTGATCAGCGCGAGCGTTTCGTTGCCAGGAGGGAAGAACGCGCCGGCGAAGTAGATGCTGAAGGTCGCGTAGATCGTCCAGTCGAACCACTCGAGCGCATTGCCCGCACTGGCAGCGAACAACTTCCGCACCGGCAACCGATGCCGGGCGACGCCTTCGGTCGTAGGACCGGCCATCGGGCAACCTCCACGTCCGCACGAGTGGAACGGGACTTTGCCAGAAATGCCCGGAGATCGGTAGATCTCGCCCCATGATGGCAGTTGGTGCTTGTCCCACTGCGGTCCGTGACGCGGGAATGCTTTGGCCGCACGGGGATCATGGAGGCTCGGGTGGCGATGGGGGCGCTCAGTCCGCGCTGGCTGAGCCGGGCCGCTAGACCAGGGCTTGTCCTCGCCCGCCCGCTTCGTTCGTGGGCATGGCATCCGGTGGCCACAAGAACGGCCGCGATCAGGTGGCACGGATCGGGCGCACCGCTGAGGCAGGCGTCGCCGCAGCATCACCGATGCAGCGCTCGCGCACCGGTCCGGATCAACCCGGCAGGACTAGCCGCGCCTCGGCTGGCTCCCGCCGCAAACACGGCCTCATTCCGCACCGGTCCGCCGTACGCTCAACCCCATCTCGCCCAGGCTCCAGCTCCGCTCAAACCGATCCCGCCCGGACACGCAGGCCGAAGCGCACTTCAAGCCCATCCCGGCCGCTCGCCGATGTCTCGGCGCATCTCAAGCCCATCCCGGCCAGTCACCCAGGTTTCAGCACTCCGAGCCCATCCCGCCCAGCCGCCCAGGGCATCTCAAGCCCATCCCGCCCAGCCGCCCAGGGCATCTCAAGCCCATCCCGGCCAGCCGCCCAGGGCATCTCAAGCCGATCCGGCCCAGCCCGCGCCGCACCACACCGCACCGCGCATCAAGCAGTGGTCGCCAACGCGAACGGCAACACCCCCTCCGCCCCGGCCTTGCGCAGCAGCCGGGACGCCAGCGTCATCGTCCAACCGGTGTCGATCAGATCGTCCACCAGCAGCACCGGGCCCTGCGCCTGCGCGACACTCGCCGCCACGTCCTCCGGCAGGCTCAGCCTCCGCCACAAATCAGCCAGCCGCTGCGCGCTGTTCGCCTGCCGGGGCGGCGGCCCGGCCGAGGCCAGCTCTCCCAGGTAGTCCAGCCGCCCGATCGCCGACAAGCGCAACGCGAGGCTGTCCACCAACTGCGGCCGCGTCGCCGACGGGATCGCCACCACCGCCACCGGACGTTGCGCCCACTGCCATCCCGCGAGCACCTTCACGCAGGCGTCGAAAACCGAGTCGGGGACCTCGGTGTCCGGCGCGCCCGGGCCGAGCAGTTCGCGCAGCCGGCCGCCCCAGCCGACGTCCGTGAGCCGGCCCAGCACCTGTCCCGGCTCGGCCTGCTCCTCCGTCTTGATCCGGCCCGACAGCGGCACGTCGAGCCCTTTCATTCCGCTCGGCCACTGTTTGCGCGGCGCCACCGCGACCCCGGGCCGGTCCAGCCGTGCCCGCGTCTCGCCCGCGACTTCCTCGGACACCGCCGCGTTCCAATGCTCCCCGGTGCAGTTGTCGCACCGGCCGCACGGCACTGCCTCCGGATCGTCGAGCTGCCGCCGCAGGTACTCCATCCGGCACCCGGCCGTGCGGATGTACCCGAGCATCGCCTCCTGTTCGGCCGCCCGCGCGACGCCGACGCGTTCGTACCGTTCCCGGTCGTACTCCCACGGCTGTCCGGTGCTTTCCCAGCCGCCGCGCACCCGGCGCACCGCACCGTCCACATCGAGCACCTTCAGCACCATCTCCAGCCGCGACCGGGAAAGCTCGACCGTCGGCTCCAGCGCGGCTGTCGAAAGTGGACGGTCGGAGTACGCGAGCGCGTTGAGCACCTGCGTGACGCGCAGCTCGTCCGGGAACGCCAGCGATCCGAAGTACGCCCAGATCGCCTTGTCCTCCCGCCCGGGCAGCAGCACCACCTCGGCCCGCTCGACGCCACGGCCGGCACGGCCGACCTGCTGGTAATAGGCGATCGGCGACGAAGGCGCGCCCAGGTGCACCACGAACCCGAGGTCCGGCTTGTCGAACCCCATCCCGAGCGCCGACGTCGCCACCAGCGCCTTGACCCGGTTCTCCAGCAGGTCGTCCTCCGCGGCCTGGCGGTCGGCCGGATCGGTCTTCCCGGTGTAGGCGGACACCGGATAGCCGCGATCGGACAGCAGCGCGGCGACGTCGTGCGCGGCGGCGACGGTGAGCGTGTAGATGATGCCCGACCCCGGCAGTTCCGCCAGGTGCTCGGCGAGCCAGGCCAGCCGCGCCTCGTCGCTCGGCAGTTCGGCCACCGCCAGCCGCAGGCTTTCCCGGTCGAGCGGACCGCGCAGGACGAGCGTGTCCGTCTCGCCGCCGATGCCGAGCTGTTCGGCGACGTCCGTGGCCACCCGGTCGTTCGCGGTCGCGGTGGTGGCCAGGACCGGCACGCCCTCGGGCAGGTCGCCCAGCAGCGTGCGCAGCCGCCGGTAGTCCGGGCGGAAGTCGTGGCCCCAGTCCGAAATGCAGTGCGCCTCGTCCACCACCAGCAGGCCGGCGCTGGCGGTGAGCTTCGGCAGCACGCTGTCGCGGAAGTCCGGGTTGTTGAGCCGCTCCGGACTGACCAGCAGCACGTCCACCTCGCCCGCGGCCACCGACGCCTGGACCTGGTCCCACTCCTGCGCGTTCGCCGAGTTGATGGTGGCGGCGTGGATCCCCGCCCGCGCGGCGGCGGAGATCTGGTTGCGCATGAGGGCGAGCAGCGGCGACACGATGACCGTCGGCCCCGCTCCCTGTTCCCGCAGCAGCGCGGTGGCCAGGAAGTACACAGCCGACTTTCCCCAGCCGGTGCGCTGCACGACGAGCGCGCGCCGATGGTGCGCGACCAGTGCCTCGATGGCGGTCCACTGGTCCTCTCGGAGGGCGGCGTTGTCCCCGGCGAGCGCGCGGAGCAGGGTCTCGGCGCGGGTCCGGAGAGCTTCGGTGGTGTCCACGCCCCCCGGTCTACCCCATGCCCCCGACAATCCCGGAGCCGACCGACCCGGAACGGACAGTTTCCGGTCGGAAACGGAGAGTTATGTGACTCATGTCACAACAGTAACCTAGGTCGCAGTCGCGACGGGAAGCCCTCGCGTGCCCGCGCGTATAGGCTCACCGGCTATGTCACCACGCCGGATCGGGGTCATGGGCGGCACCTTCGACCCCGTGCACCACGGCCACCTCGTCGCGGCCAGCGAGGTCCAGTCGCGGTTCGCGCTCGACGAGGTCATCTTCGTGCCGACCGGGCAGCCCTGGCAGAAGTCCGGCCGCCGCGTCACGCGCGCCGAGGACCGCTACCTGATGACGGTCATCGCCACCGCGTCCAACCCGGTCTTCTCGGTGAGCCGGGTCGACATCGACCGCGGCGGGCAGACCTACACCGTCGACACGCTGCGCGACCTGCACGAGGAGTACCCGGACGACGAGCTGTTCTTCATCACCGGGGCCGACGCCCTCGAGCAGATCCTCACCTGGCACAAGGCCGGCGAGCTGTTCGACTTCGCGCATTTCATCGGCGTCACGCGCCCGGGCTACCGGCTCAACTCGCACCATCTGCCGAGCGGCAAGGTGAGCCTCGTCGAGGTCACCGCCATGTCCATCTCGTCCACCGGATGCCGCGAACGCGTCGAGCGCGGCGAGCCGGTCTGGTACCTCGTGCCCGACGGCGTTGTGCGCTACATCGCGAAGAAGGACCTCTACCGCAAGGACGCCGAGGCCTGACCGGGTACCCTCGTCCGGGCATACCCCGAATCTGAAGGAGCACTGTGGCAGCGACGTCCGAGGCACGGGACCTGGCGGTGGCGGCCGCGCACGCGGCGGCCGACAAGCTGGCCAGCGACGTGGTCGTCCTGGACGTGTCCGAGCAGCTCGTGATCACCGACGCGTTCGTGATCGCGTCCGCGGCCAACGAGCGGCAGGTCGGCGCGATCGTCGACAACGTGGAGGAGAAGCTCCGCATCGAGGGGCACAAGCCGGTCCGGCGCGAAGGCGCCCGCGAGGGCCGCTGGGTGCTGCTCGACTACGTCGACGTCGTCGTGCACGTCCAGCACGCGGACGAGCGCTCGTTCTACGGCCTCGAGCGGCTGTGGAAGGACTGCCCGCGGATCGAGGTCGAAGGGCTCGCGACGGTCCCCGCCAACGACACCAACGACGCGGACGGTCCGGAGGCGTGAGCCCGCGGCGGCTGCTGCTCTGGCGGCACGGCGAGACGGACTACAACGCCGCCGGCCGCATGCAGGGACACCTCGATTCGGCGCTGACCCCGGTCGGCTGGAACCAGGCCCGCTTCGCCGTGCCCGCGCTCGCGCGGTTCGCTCCGGAGCTCGTCATCGCGTCCGATCTGCGCCGCGCCACCGACACGGCGACGGTGCTCACCGAGGCGATCGGCGTGCCGCTGCAGATCGACAAGCGGCTGCGCGAGACGCACCTCGGCGAGTGGCAGGGACTGACCGGAGCCCAGGTCGACGAGGGCTATCCCGGCGACCGCCAGCTGTGGCGCACCAACGCCGCGTGGGCCCCGCCCGGCGGCGAATCCCGGGTCGAGGTCGCCGAACGCGCCGCCGAGGTGGTCAACGACCTGATGCAGCCGAACTCCGACGCCGAGGAATCGGTCCTGCTCGCCTCGCACGGCGGCCTGATCCTGGCGCTCACCGCGAAGCTGCTCGGCCTTCCGGTCGAGGTGTGGCCGTCGCTCGGCGGGATCATGAACTGCCACTGGGTCGAACTCGGCCACCGCGAGGGGAAGTGGCGGTTGCACGCGTACAACGCGGGCATCACCGGCTGACCCGATGAGCCCGCAGCTGCTCGTCTTCGGCGATTCACTCTGTTTCCACGGCCCCGAGGGCCCTTGCGCGGCCGACGATCCGCGCCTGTGGCCCAACGTCGCGGCGAACGCGTTGTCCGGACAGGCCGATCTCGTCGCCGGCATCGGCTGGACCGCGCGCGACCTGTGGTGGTCGCTTACCGGCGACCCGCGCGTGTGGGCGGACCTGCGTCGCGTCGACGCTGTCGTGCTCGCCGTCGGTCACATGGACACACTGCCGTCGCCTCTGCCGACGTACTTGCGTCAGGGGCTTCGCTACCTTCGCCCCGACGGCGTGCGTCGCGTTGTACGCGGTGCCTATCTCGCTGCGCAGCCACGGCTGTCTGTCGTGATGCGCGGACGTCCTCGCGTGCTTCCTGCGCGGCTGAGCGTGAGCTACCTGGACCAGTCCGTCGAAGCGTTGCGCGCGCTACGCCCTGAGTTGCCTGTGTTCGGGATGCTGCCTTCGGTGCACCGCGCTGATGCGTACGGACGCGTGCACACGGGACGCGCCGAAGCAGCCGCTGCGCTCGCTTCGTGGGCCGCGCGACGCGAAGTGCCGTTGCTCGACACGCCCGGCGTGGTTGGCGAACATGTCTTGAGCGGCGCGGGAAATCCCGACGGCATGCACTGGGGATGGGCGGGGCACGAAGCCGTCGGCACTGCGATGGCGAAGCTCGTTGCCCCGCACCTCGGCTCTGGCAACGTAGGCTGACGGCGTGTCGGTCGCCGTGGTCACGGACTCCACCGCGCACCTGCCCGAAGGCTTCGCCGAGCGGCACTCGGTGCGGGTGGTGCCTCTGCACGTCTTGGTGGAAGGCGTGTGCTCGCTCGACGGCGTCGAAATGGGTCCCGCCGCGCTCGCGGAAGCGCTGGGGGAGCGCAAGATCGTCACGACTTCCCGGCCCACTCCGGCCGAGTTCGCCACCGAATTCCGGGCCGCGCTCGACGCTGGCGCGGACGCGGTCGTGTCGGTGCACCTGTCGAGAGAGCTGTCCGGCACCTGGGAAGCCGCCGTTCTGGCAGCGGAAGAAGTCGGCTCGGACCGGGTCCGCGTTGTCGATTCCCGCACCACAGCGATGGGTTTGGGCTTTGCCGCCCTGCACGCCGCGGATGCCGCCGCTTCCGGAGCCAGCCCCGCGGAAGTCGAAGCGGTCGCAACGGAAGCGGCCGACCGGTCGTCGACGTTGTTCGTGGTCGAGACATTGGAACACCTGCGCCGTGGCGGCCGGATCGGTTCGGCCGCGGCGTTGCTCGGCACCGCGCTGGCGGTGAAACCGGTGCTGCACATGTCCGACGGCCGGATCTTGCCGCTGGAGAAAGTGCGCACAATGAACCGCGCGATCGGGCGTTTGGTCGAGTTGTCCGTGCAGGCGGCGGGCACCGGGCCGGTCGAGCTGGCGGTGCATCATCTTGCTTCGCCGGAACGAGCTGTCGAACTGGCGAACCGGCTGGAGGAAGCGATTCCGGGCTGCGCCGGGGGATGCGTGGTGTCGGAGATCGGCGCGGTCATCGGCGCGCACACCGGTCCTGGCGTGCTCGGCGTGGTCGTGCAGCGCGCCTAGCCGAGTTCCTGGTTGCCGAATCGCGCGAGCAGGTGCCAGACGCGTTTGAGGGATTGTTCGTCTTGGCCGGTGGCTTTCCCGAGGACGCGCGGGTTGAGTTGCCCGTCCTCGGCGAGTTCGGCGCCCAGTGCGGTGAATTCCGGCCCGCGGTAATCGGAATGCCGGAGCAGTTCTCCGGTGTCGATCCGGAACCCGTCATGCCATTCGACGGTGCCCAGTTTTCGAGCCGCCGCCTCGATTTCGGTTCCTTGGTAGGACGGATCGAGAACCAGTGCCTCGACGTCCCGCGCCAGGTCCACCTCGCCATGCACCTGCGCCTCGATGTAGTCGTCCAGCAAATCTTGGTCGTCAGCCTCGGCAATCGCGACGAGCTCGGACAAGCGCGCCTCGACGCCGAATGAGGTCGGCTCGAAGACGCTGTCGGGATAAGCGAAAGTCGTCCGGGGCATTGTGTGCCGCGCGAGCCGCAGATACGCCGAGCCGAACCGCGGCGAGCCGCCTGTCTTCCGGCCGCGAAAATTCAGCGACCCGTATTTCGGCCGGTGCGCGGCCGCGACGTCGTCGTAAGCGCCAGCGAACAACCGGCTTTCCCAACGCCAGCGGTCTCCACCCGGATGCGCGGTCAGCCCGCCGTTGCTGACGCCGGTCTCGAACTGCGAGCGGTAGCGGCCGTCGCGCGCCAGGCTTTCCAGGATCGGCACCCCGTCGACCAGCCGGTCTGGGTGGAAATGCAGCGTGACCCGCCACGACGGATCCGCCGGGCCGCCAGTCGCCAACCCGGCCAAGTGGGCGACCGCGCGTTCCCAGGGTTCCGCGCGAATCATGGCCAAGCCATCGTGATCGTGCGCTCGAAGTTGACATACCCGGCGCGCCGGAACGCGTTCGCCATCGGGATGTTGCCGAGGTCCGTCGCCGCTCGGATGCGAGAAACGTCTTGGGCGGCAAGGATTCGAGTGCCCTCGGCGAGAATGTCGTCGATGTAGCCGTTGCCGCGATGTTCGGGCAGGACGGCGAGATACCCGATGACGGGGTTGTAGTTGTTGCGCGCGGGCGTGACGAACCCGACCGGCGTGCCGTCGGGCAGCGTGGCGACCCGCCACCAGTCCCGTGGGCTGCGGTAATGCGCCAGCTCGTCCTCGTAATGCCGGAGCGCCGCCTCCCGAGCGGACATCCGGGTCAGGTCGTCGCGGCTGTGGGCGTCGAGCGTCCCGTCCAGGACGCGGGTCATCAGTTCGAGGATTTCGTCCACGTCGCGGATCGGACGGAAGAGCAGCCGGTTCCGCGGCGGCGCGACCGCAGTCCCGGGTCGCCATTCGAAGCGCAGCCGCTCGGCGAGCAGCTGGGCACCGACCTGTTCGAGCGCGGTCATCCGGTCTTCGACCACGCTTCGGGCTGCGGCTTCGTCGCGCCACTCTGCGGGGATCATCCGGTTGTAGGTCGGCGGCCTGGTGCCCGGAGGCAGGATCTCCGCCATCGCGGTTCGCACCAGCCGCGCTCCGACGGCCGCGTCCTCAACATCGAAAACGTCCAGCAGAAACGGGACCGGCTCCTCGGCACGACCCCACCACGCGGCCCTGGCGACGAGTTCGCCACCGCGAAGCGCGACCCACATCCAGCCGGGCCTGCGGCGACCGGCGGCGAGGTCGTCGGCCAATTCGTGGTCAAGGGCGTAGGTGAGCTGGCAGAAAAGATCGAGTTCTTCCGGCCCGGTGATCGGGCGCAAGGTCAGGTCGGTGTGATTCACAGCTGCGGCATGCTCCCGTTCGACGGCTGACTGCCAGGTCTAGCGGATGACAGCGGCAGGTGCGAACGCTTTTCGACCCCCGGTGCTTTCGGCCAAACCCGCCAGTATGACCGCGTACTCCGACAAATTTCGGCGCGTCTCCGGCTGTGACAGCCGAGTTGTCCCCAAGGGGCGGGTTGTCCACAGATCGCGCGGAAGCCTCTCGCCGCCGAGCCGGCCGACGCCTAGCGTCGATCGTGTGTTCGAGCAGTCCGCCCGGGATCCGGGTACTCCCGTCAACGTCAGGCTCACCTGGCTCGCCGACCAGCTGGCCGTGGTCCCGCACACCGCCGGACCCGGCGACCGTCCGGCACGCCGCTGGCTGCCCCTCGGCCGTGCGGGCCGGTCAGCGCGCGGACGGTTGTCGGCAAGTGCAGACAGTCAGCTGTCCGTAAGTACGGAGCTGCCTGGCGTGCGCGGAGGATTGAAGCGCCCTGCCGACAGTCCCCTGCTGGCAGGTACGGACCACGCTGCACCTGACTCGATGCCGCACTCTCGAGCAAAGGGCCTGAAAGCCCGGCTGTCTGCAGTTGCTAACAGTTCACCGTTGCTGGACGGCCAGTCGGCGGCTGAGACGGGCTCCCAGCGTCTCTCACGGCCCACGGATCCCCGCGCCGGACTGTCTGCATTTGCCGACAACCCGTCGCCACCGGAAAGCTCGCTGCCCGGCGGCAAACTCGTCCGCAGCTGGCTGCCGGAACACACCGAACAGCGGTGGACCCGCCGCTGGCTCCCTGGCGCAACGGGCCTGCCGGGGCTCCTGGGCCGCCGAGGAATGATCTTCGCCCTGGCCTTGCTGGCGGCCACCGCCGTCATCGCCGGTGGCCTGGCGATTTTCGGCCGCTCGCCCGCAGCCGAAATCGCCCCGCAGCTCCCGACTGCCCGTGCGCAGGCACCGCATGCGTCGAAGACCAACGAGAACCTGGTGATCAGCGTCGTCGGCCAGGTGCGATCCCCAGGACTCGTCACGGTTCCATCGGGTTCCCGCGTCGCCGACGCCCTCCGCGCCGCCGGTGGTGCAAACCCGGGCGTCGACCTGACCGCGCTGAACCTCGCCCGCAAACTCACCGACGGCGAACAGGTGGCGGTAGGCGTCCCCGCCGCCCAGGCGGCACCAGCCGGTTCAGCCGCTGCAGCCAGCAAGATCGACCTGAACTCCGCGACCGCCGAACAACTCGACAGCCTCCCCGGCGTCGGCGAGGTCACCGCCCGGCGCATCACCGACTGGCGCACTCAGCACGGCGGTTTCTCGAGCGTCGAACAACTTCGCGACGTCGACGGCATCGGCGAAAGCAAATTCCAGAAGCTCCGCGAGCAGGTGACCGTGGGATGAAACTGGAAACCGAGGAAAAGCCGCGGCGTGACCACGATTTCCGCCTCGTTCCCGCTGCTGTCGCCGGATGGGCGGCCACCCTTGCCGGACTGCAACTCGGCTGGTGGGCCGCGACCGCAGTCGGAGCCGTAGCGGTCATCGGCGCGGTGGTGCTTCTAGCGCGAGGCCGTTCCCGATACGTAGGCGTCGGGGGAGCGTTGTTGCTAGTGGGGCTCATTGCCGCAGTGCCAACGGCCCTTCGCATTCACGACGCGGCATCCGACCCGCTGGGAGCCGCTGCTGCCCGTGGTGTCACTGCGACGCTGCGGGTCGAGATCAGCGAGCGCCCACGGCCGATCCACCAAGCTGGCTACGCCGATCAGCAGGCGGGCACCCGGTCAGTCGCGATCCCCGCCCGCGTCACCACGGCCACAGCGGACGGTCAGCCAGTCGAATCGACCGGCCGGGTTCTGTTGCTGGCACCGGTCGCGGGATGGAGCGGTCTGCTGCCAGGCCAGGAAGCGACGACGTCCGGTCGGCTCCTGCCCGCGCGCGGCGGCGAGCTGACCGCCGCAGTGCTCTCCGTCCGTGCCGCACCAGCCGACGTCGGGTCGGCCCCGTGGTGGCAGCGCGCCGCCGCGGCCCTGCGCAACAGCTTGCATTCGCTGTGCGCGGTCCTGCCGGAGGAACCAGCGGGGCTGCTGCCCGGACTGGTGCTCGGTGACACGAGCGCGCTGCCGCAGCGGGTCGAGAGTGAGTTCACTGCCTCGGGGCTCACCCATCTGATGGCGGTGAGCGGCGGAAATCTCGTCATCATCGGCGGAGCGGTCCTGCTCCTGTGCCGATTGGTTCGAGCGGGACCAAGGTTTTCCGCAGCAGCGGCGGGCACCTGTCTGGCAGGATTTCTCGTCCTCGTGGGTCCTGAACCAAGTGTGGTGCGGGCAGGCGTCATGGGCGGCATCGGGTTGCTCGCGCTGGCCCTCGGACGACGCGGTTCAGCGCTGCCCGCACTGGCCTTCGCGGTGTGCGTCCTGGTGGCGTGGGATCCGACGATGGCGGCGAATTTCGGCTTCGCGCTCTCAGTTCTCGCGACGGCAGGGCTGGTTCTGCTCGCGCCGCGCTGGGCGGATTCGTTGGTACGAAGGGGAGTTCCGCCCGGTTACGCCGAAGGCCTCGCTGTCCCGCTGGCCGCGTTCGTGGTCACCGCACCAGTCATCGCCGGGATGGCGGGCACGGTCAGCCTGGTCTCAGTCGTCACCAATGTCCTTGCGGCACCAGTGGTCGCGCCGGTCACCGTGCTGGGCGTGCTCGCGACAGTCGTCGGGCCGTGGTGGCCAGGTGCCGGGCAGGTGCTGGTCCACCTGGCGGACCCGGAGGCCCGGTGGCTGATCACCGTCGCTCGGCACGGCGCGAGGGCACCCGGTGCGGCGCTGTCCTGGCCTGGCGGCTGGTGGGGCGGATTGTGCGCGGCGGCCCTGCTGGTCGTAGTGGTGGTAGCGGCAAGATTTCGCCGGCTCCGGCTGCTGGTGGCGATCGGGCTGGTCGTCGTGCTGCTGACGGTCGTGCCAGCCAAAGTGCTGGCTCCCGGCTGGCCGCCGGACGGCTGGGCGATGGTGGAATGCGATGTCGGACAAGGAGATGCGGTAGTTCTGGCGATGGCCGAGCCGGGTCGTGCCGTGGTCGTCGACACCGGGCCGGAGCCGGGGCCGGTCGACGAATGCCTGCGGAGGCTGGGCGTCGAACGGGTGCCGCTGCTCGTGCTGAGCCACCTGCACGCGGACCACATCGGCGGTCTCGCCTCGGTATTCGACGGACGGGCAGTCGGCGCGATCGCGGTAGGGCCCGGACGTGCCCCTGCGTGGGCGTGGCAGTCGGTTTCCGGCGAAGCGCGGCGTCGTGGCGTGCCGCTAATGCAGTTGAGCGAGGGACAACGGCTGGAGTGGCCGGGATTGTCGCTGGACGTACTGGGTCCGCGCTACGCCACTACTCGGTCACCCGCGCTGCAGGACGGCACGATGATCAACAACAGTTCGGTGGTCCTGCGCGCGGACACCTCGGCTGGCCGGGTTTTGCTGACCGGAGACGTGGAGCTGGCCGCGCAAGCGGATCTGCTCGCCGAGGGCGTCGACCTGCGGGCCGACGTGTTGAAGGTGCCGCACCACGGCTCGAGGTATTCGCTGCCGCAGTTCCTCGCGGCGGTGCGGCCGCGCACGGCGCTGATCAGTGTCGGCGCGGGCAACGGGTACGGACATCCGAGCAAGTCCACAGTGGACGTTCTCGGGACGATGGGAGTACTAGTCACCCGGACCGATGTCGACGGCGACACCGCTGTTCTGCCCGCGGGGAGCGGACCGGCGGTCGCGCGCCGGGGTGAGCCCCGGGGTCCGCCGCGGTAGTGCGGCGGACCCCGGGCCGGTGCGTCAGTAGCCGAGCGCCTTGGCGACGGCCGCGGCGGACGGCGGCACGGTGGCCTTCGGGCCGATGTGGTTCTCGACCGCGTCGAGGGTCTTGAGGCCGTCGCCGGTGATGAGGAGGACGGTTTCGGCGTCCGGGTCGAGCTTGCCGGTTTCGACGAGCTTCTTCGCGGTCGCCACGGTGACGCCGCCCGCGGTCTCGGTGAAGATGCCTTCGGTGCGCGCGAGCAGCCGGATGCCTTCCACGACCTCTTCGTCGGTGACGTCCTCGATCGCGCCGCCGGTGCGGTTGACCACGTCGAGCACGTACGGGCCGTCGGCCGGGTTGCCGATCGCGAGCGAGCGGGCGATGGTGTCCGGCTTCACCGGCTGGACCACGTCGTGGCCGTTGCGGTACGCGGTGGAGACCGGCGAGCAGCCGGTGGCCTGTGCGCCGAACACCTTGTACGGGCTGGCGTCCACGAGACCGAGCTGGCCCAGCTCGCGGAAACCCTTGTCCACCTTGGTGAGCTGGGAACCGGAGGCGATCGGCACGACGATCTGCTCGGGGATCCGCCAGCCGAGCTGCTCGGCGATCTCGTAGGCGAGCGTCTTCGAGCCCTCGGAGTAGTACGGGCGGACGTTGACGTTCACGAACGCCCACTTCGGGTGCTCGCCGGCCAGTTCGGTGGCGAGCCGGTTGACGTCGTCGTAGTTGCCGTCGACGGCGATCAGGTCGCCGTCGTAGACCGCGGTGGTGAGGATCTTCGCGCGCTCGAGGTTCTTCGGGATCAGCACGACCGACCGCCAGCCGGCGCGGGCCGCCGCGGCGGCGGTCGCGTTGGCCAGGTTGCCGGTCGAGGGACACGCGAGGACCTCGAAGCCGAACTCGCGGGCCGCGGCCAGCGCGACGGCGACCACGCGGTCCTTGAACGAGTGCGTCGGGTTGCCGGTGTCGTCCTTGACCCACACGCTCTTGAGGCCGAGCTCCTTCGCGAGCCGGTCGGCGCGCACGAGCCGGGTACAGCCGGGTTCGGTGTTCGGAGTCTCCTCGACGGTCGAGGGGACGGGAAGGAGTTTCTTGTAACGCCAGATGTTGCGCGGGCCCGCTTCGATGTCCTCGCGGCGGACGCGGCCGAAGTCGTAGGCGACCTCGAGCGGCGAGAAGTCTTCGGCGGAGACGAATTCCGGAGCGAGCGGCTGCCGGTGCCCTTCTTCCTTCGACACCAGTTCGACGGCCGGACCGAGGTCGATCGTCTTGTTGGCGGAGGTGGCGCTGAGGGCTGCAGTCATCGCGAGGTTCCTTTCCTCATCTGCCCCGCCGAAGCGGGCCGGAATTGGCACCGTGGTCGTCAGCTATCCCGCGATCGCGGGATGACAGGCTGTACGCCGGTTGCCGGGGCTTCGTCGGGCCGTTCCCTCTGCCCCTCTGGATGAGCGGTATTCGATTGTCGGAGCGCCGGTGGGCGCGTCCTCGGCTACACCGTACGACATCCCGATCAGCTCGTGCCATGGAGGCGGCTCACATCACCGGGGCGGACGGTCCGGCAGCCGGGTGAGAAGATAGCGAGGTGACCACCGCACCCGCGCCGCTGCACCTCGTCACGGGCGAGGAAGAACTGCTCATCGAACGGGCTGTGCGAGCGTCCCTCGACGCGGCCAAGGCCGCGGACCCCACGGCGGATCTCACGCGGACGCGGGTGTCCGATCTCACACCGCCCGTGCTGGCTGAGCTGGTCAGCCCGTCCTTGTTCGCCGAGGGGCGCGTGATCGTGCTGGAGTCGGCGCAGGACATCTCGCAGGAGCTGTCCGACGCGGTCCTGGCCTACGTGAAGGCGCCGGCCGACGGCATCGTCCTCGTGGTCGTGCACAGCGGCGGCGGGCGGAGCAAGGCCGCGAAGGCGCTGCCTGGCGCGTTGAAAAAAGCGGGCGCGGAGATCACCGAATGCCCGAAGCTCACCAAGCCGGCCGAGCGCGAGGCGTTCGTCCGCAACGAGGTGCGCCGCGCGGGCGGCAAGATCGACGGCGCGGGCCTGATGGCACTGCTCGACTCGGTCGGCTCGGACCTGCGCGAACTGTCCTCGGCGGCGACGCAGCTGGTCGCCGACACCGGGGGAGTCATCGACGAGCAGGCGGTCCGCCGCTACCACACTGGACGCGCCGACGTGACTGGCTTCGCGGTCGCGGAGAAGGCCGTCGCGGGCGACCGGGCGGCCGCGATGGAGTCGCTGCAGTGGGCGATGCAGCTGGGCGTTCCGCACGTCCTGGTGGCGGACGCGCTGGCCGACGCGGTCCGCACGATCGCTCGCGTGTCCGCCGCCGGCCGCGGCAACCCGAACCAGATGGCGGGCGAACTGGGCATGCCGCCGTGGAAGATCCGCAAGGCCCAAGGCCAGTCCCGCGGCTGGGGCCAGGACGGCCTCGCGACCGCGATGCGCGTCGTGGCGCGGCTGAACGCCGAGGTCAAGGGCGCGGCGGCCGATGCGAACTACGCCCTGCAGCGCGCGGTCCTCGAGGTGGTCGCGGCCAAGGGAGATCGCTGACGCTCAGGGGACAGGCGGCCCTTATCGGCTGCCGCGCTCTCGCGATGGGGCACACCCCGCCGTCTGAGGGGGCGCGATCACCGGGCCCAGACCGACCTCAGGACACGGAAAAGGCCCGGCAGCCGAAGCCGCCGGGCCTTCCGGAAAGACTGCGCTCAGAGCTGGTTCGCGCGCTTCGCGAGAGCCGACTTCTTGTTCGCGGCCTGGTTGGCGTGGATGACGCCCTTGGTGACGGCCTTGTCGAGCTTGCGAGCGGCGTCGCGCTGCAGTTCGAGGGCCTTGTCCTTGTCACCGGCTTCGGCGGCCTCGCGGAACTTGCGGATCGCGGTCTTCACCGAGGACCGGATCGCCAGGTTGCGCTGCCGCGCCTTCTCGTTGGTGTCGATGCGCTTGACCTGCGACTTGATGTTGGCCATGGAGGCGTTCCTCTTTCACTCGGTGAAGGTCGCTGCCGCGTTCGTGTGGCTCCGGATCAGTCCCGAGGGACTGCCGGGCTTCCTCCCTGACGGAATGCCGCACGGCAACAGTCGAAAATCTTAACAGCCCTGCTCGCGGCCCTGGAGCAGGCCCCCGGAGCCGTTCGCTGTTCGGCATTCCGCCCTCGGCTCCGTTACGGTGGATTCCGGTAGTGCCTAGGGTTCCGTCGCCTGCCCGTGGTCCCGCAGAGCGGGTCGCGAAGACAACGAGGGCGGGCGGGCCTGGTCCGAGCGGCACCTTCGGCGGGACACCGAGCCCTGCCGTTCATCTGACGGGACAAAAGCCTGGAGGACCCGGTCTTCAGCGTGCGCTGAAAACCTGAAAGGGTCGCAGATGAACACCACTGCCCTCGCCATGGTCCTCGTCGCCGCGGTCGTGCACGCAGTGTGGAATCTCGCCGCCAAACGGGTTTCCGCCGGCGGTCCGCGATTCGTCTGGCTGTACTACACGGTTTCCGCGGTCGCGATGCTCCCGGTGATCGCGGTCGCGCTGGCCGTCGAACCGGAACGTCCACAATGGACTTGGCTGCTCGCTGCGCTGGTCACCGCGGTCCTGCACGTGGTGTACGGGATCGTGCTGCAGCGCGGCTACGAGGTCGGCGACCTGTCGGTCGTGTATCCGCTGGCCCGCGGCACCGGACCGCTGGTGTCGGTGCTCGTGGCCGTCACAGTCCTGGGCGAACGGCCCGGCGTGCTCGGGCTGATCGGTGCCTTCCTTGTCGTCGCGGGCGTTCTGGTGATCAGTCTCGGCGGCAGCACCGGCGACGCGAAAGCTCGTCGCGCTGGGGTGTTCTACGGCGTCGCCACCGGAACGGTCATCGCGGCTTACACGCTCTGGGACGCGCATTCGGTCACGTCGCTCGGCGTGCCTCCGCTCGTCTACTTCGGCGGCGGCGCGATCGGCCAGAGCATCCTGCTCGCGCCGGCCGCCGCTCGCGGCCGGTCCGAGATTAAGCGGCTGTGGCGGGACCACCGGCGCGAGGTGCTGATCGTCGGACTCGCCTCGCCGGCTGGCTATCTGCTGGTCCTGTATGCCCTGCGGATCGCGCCGGTCAGCCTCGTCGCTCCGGCGCGCGAACTGTCCATCGTGTTCGGCGGGGTCGCCGCCTGGCTCGTGCTCCGCGAGCGCAACGCTGCGCGGCGGCTCGCCGGATCGCTGGTGGTGCTGGCCGGGATCGCCGCGATTGCGGTTGCCTGAGCGGCTCAGGTAGGCAGGAGCCATGGACGTACTGAGCAGCCGGGTGCTGATCCACCCCCGCGACCACGAGGTGTCGACCGCGTTCTATCGCGACGTTCTCGGCCTCGCGATCGAGCGAGAGTTCCCTGGTGGCACGCGGTTTTTCGCCGGTGGCGGTTCGATCGAGGTGGTCGGCACCGGCGAAGAGGGACCCGGCCCGGACGTCAACCTGTTCCTGCAGGTCCGCGATCTCCCGGCGACTCTGTCCGAATTGGCCGGACGCGGGGTCGAACCGGTGCGCGAGGCCCGGCGCGAACCGTGGGGCACCGACGAGGCGTGGATCGCCGACCCGGACGGGTTGCGGATCGTCCTCGTCGAGGTCCCGGAGGACCACCCGTTGCGCCGCGACAAGCGCTAGCTCGGTTTCACTGCCCGGAGCTGGGCGGCGAGCGGGGCGAACCCGGGCGGGTCCCAGGTCCAGGTCTGCAGGTCGGCGAATCCCGCGGCGGCGGCCTCGTCGGCGAGTTCGTGTCGCGTCACCGGAAGCCATTTCTCGTGCGCCGAGAGCAGTAGCCGTCCGCCCGGCCGCAGCACCCGGAACAACTCGGCGAAGCTCGCCGCACGGTCGTCCCAGAGCTGGACGTTGTTCACGGTCAGCACGACGTCCGCGATCTCGTCCGCGCAGCCAGTCCGAGCCGCACTGCCCGCGCGCACCTCGGCGCGGTCGCCGCAGCGGTCCGTGCAGAGATCGCGCATCTCGGGGGAGGGTTCGACGCCGATCACCTCGTCGGCGAGTTTGCTCGCCGCGTCGAGGCCGATCCCCGGACCGGGGCCGATGACGAGGACGGTCTCGTCCGGTTCGAGGCGGGCGAGGTCGACGACGCGGTGCTCGGTCGTGGCGTTGCTGACCGCCATCAGCTTGCCGCCGAGCCTGCCCAGCAGGCCGCTGGGGTGGCCGAAAGCCCGGTCGAGCGCGGCGTCGAGGACGCCGGGGCCGGGCGGCGAGGGGGAGGGTGAAGTGGTCATGCTTCGAGGTCATCACGAGTCGCGCGGGGCCGCATCGGGGATGACCCCCACCCGCACCCGGAGGTCCATGGGACGATGGGGTACGGACATCCCCCACCATCCCGAGGACAGCCCGAGTGACAGCGCCCAAGACGTTCGCCGACACCACCTTCACGCCGCCGGAGTTGATCCGCAACTTCTGCATCATCGCCCACATCGACCACGGCAAGTCGACGCTGGCGGACCGGATGCTGCAGCTCACCGGCGTCGTCGAGGAGCGGGCCATGCGCGCGCAGTACCTCGACCGCATGGACATCGAGCGGGAACGCGGCATCACGATCAAGGCCCAGAACGTCCGGCTGCCCTGGAAGATCAAGGACGGCCAGGGCGGTGAGCAAGATTATGTCCTGCACATGATCGACACCCCCGGCCACGTCGACTTCACCTACGAGGTGTCCCGCGCGCTCGAAGCGTGCGAAGGAGCGATCCTGCTGGTGGACGCCGCGCAGGGGATCGAGGCGCAGACCCTGGCCAACCTGTACCTGGCGCTGGAGAACAACCTCCAGATCATCCCGGTGCTGAACAAGATCGACCTGCCCTCGGCCGACCCGGACAAGTACGCGGGCGAGATCGCGCACATCATCGGCTGCGAGCCCGACGACGTGCTGCGGGTCTCGGCGAAGACCGGCGTCGGCGTCGGCGCGCTGCTCGACGAGGTCGTGAAGCAGGTCCCGCCCCCGGTCGGCGATTCGGAAGCGCCCGCGCGGGCGATGATCTTCGACTCGGTCTACGACACCTACCGCGGCGTGGTGACCTACATCCGGGTGGTCGACGGCAAGATCACGCCGCGCGAGAAGATCAAGATGATGTCCACCGGCGCCACGCACGAACTGCTGGAGGTCGGCATCATCTCGCCGGAACCGAAGGCCAGCAAGGGCCTCGGCGTCGGCGAGGTCGGCTACCTGATCACCGGCGTGAAGGACGTGCGGCAGTCGAAGGTCGGCGACACCGTCACGGCCGAGCGGAACGGCGCCAAGGAGCCCCTGGCGGGCTACCGCGAGCCGAAGCCGATGGTCTACTCCGGGCTGTATCCGGTGGACGGCTCGGACTACCCGGAGCTGCGCGAGGCGCTGGAGAAGCTGCAGCTCAACGACGCCGCGCTGACCTATGAGCCGGAGACCTCGGTGGCGCTGGGCTTCGGCTTCCGCTGCGGGTTCCTCGGCCTGCTGCACCTGGAGATCACCCGGGACCGGCTTGAGCGCGAGTTCGGCCTGGACTTGATTTCCACCGCGCCGAACGTGGTGTACCGCGTGGTGCTGGAGGACCGCAGCGAGGTCATCGTCACGAACCCGTCGGACTGGCCGGGCGGGCTCAAGATCTCCGAGGTGCACGAGCCGGTGTCGAAGGTGAGCATCCTGGCGCCGTCGGAGTTCGTGGGCACGATCATGGAGCTGTGCCAGTCGAAGCGCGGCACCCTGCTGGGCATGGACTACCTGTCCGAGGACCGCGTCGAACTGCGCTACACGATCCCGCTCGCGGAGATCATCTTCGACTTCTTCGACACGCTGAAGTCGCGCACGCGCGGTTACGCGTCGCTCGACTACGAGGAGTCCGGCGAGCAGGTGGCCGACCTGGTGAAGGTCGACATCCTGCTGCAGGGCGAGACGGTGGACGCGTTCTCCGCGATCGTGCACAAGGACGCCGCCTACACGTACGGAAACCGCATGGCGACGCGCCTGCGCGAGCTGATTCCGCGACAGCAGTTCGAGGTGCCGATCCAGGCGGCGATCGGCTCGCGGATCATCGCGCGCGAAACGATCCGCGCCATCCGCAAGGACGTGCTGGCCAAATGCTACGGCGGTGACATCTCGCGGAAGCGGAAACTGCTGGAGAAGCAGAAGGAAGGCAAGAAGCGGATGAAAACCGTCGGCCGGGTGGAGGTGCCGCAGGAAGCGTTCGTCGCGGCACTGTCCACTGAGGACAACGGAAAGAACAAGAAGTAGGTCCCCCTTCGGGTGAACGGCGGCTCCGGGTTTCCGGGAGCCGCCGTTTTTGTCGGTGGGGGCTGGTGTCCTTGAGTGCGACGAAGAAAGGAACGCGCTCATGACACTCACTGGCTGGCCTTCAGGTTCACAACCGATGACGGTGCGGGATCTCGCCGCGATCCCCGAGGACGGACGACGGCACGAACTCGTCGACGGCGTGCTGTACGTCAGCCCTGCGCCGGGACTGCGGCACCAGCACGCGGTTTTTCGGCTCTACGGGTTGCTGGAGTCAGGGTGCCCGCCGGGGATGGATGTGGTCGGCGGGCCGTTCGCGGTGCGGTCCGGGGACCAGGTCGAACTGCGGCCGGATCTGGTGGTGGGCCGGGCCGAGGACTTCACTGACGCCGATTTGCCGATGCCGCCGCTGCTCGTGGTCGAAGTGGTGTCGCCGAGTTCTGGGATTCACGATCGCGTAACCAAGAAAGCGGTTTACGAGCGGTGGGGCGTGCCGGACTACTGGGTGATCGATCCGGTCGCGCTTTCGCTGACGGCATTCGAGATCAGTGCGGACGGTGGTTATCAGCAGAGTGCGGAAGTGGCTGGAGGTGAGGCGTTCGAGACGGAGCGGCCGTTTCCGGTGCGAGTGAGTCTGGCGGAGCTCATGAATGGACGGTGACTTGATTCGGGCTTGGCGGATGGGAAGGGATGTGACGGCTTGACCGGACAGGATTGGTGACGGGTTCGCGGGCCTGGTGATCGCGACGGACGTTGTTGTGCGGATGTGTGACGGTGTGACTGGCGTTGGCAGGTGGTGAGTCGGTCGTTTGGCGGTGCGGTCTGACGTTCACAAATGCTGCCGGTCCGGCGCGACTGGTGTTGGCAGAGGGCGGGTCGGCTGCTTTGGCGGTGCGGTCTGACGTTCACCAACGCTGCGGTCCGGCGTGACCGGCGTTGGGCCGGGGCAGGTCAGCGGTTCCGGACGGTCGTCACGACCTTCACGGATGTGGTGATGTGGTGTTCGCTGGTGCGGATTGAGGGGAGGGTTCGAGGTGTGCCGGTTTGCCACCTGGTCTTTGTGGTTGCTGCGACGCGATGGTTGATGGCGTGAGCGACGTGGCCTGCCGATGGGTCGGCAGTCGCTGGTGGCTCGATCGTGTCCGTGCATGCCGCCGCGCCGCGTTCGGCGGCGTGACTGGCGCGGGTTGGCGGCAGCCGGTTGCCTTCCCGTTCTCCGCGCACGCCGCGACTCGACATTCCGCGCCGTGATCAGCGTGCCTGGGGCGACTCAACGGGTGGCCGACCGCTGTCCATCTCCGCGAAGGCCCTCGGTGCCCGAGCGGGCAGGTTTACGGCCACGACGGCAACGCCATCGTCCAGGCGGCACTTCTCCGACTGGTGCTCGAAAGGGTGGTCGGCTCAGGCGGTGGCGGATCAGCCGTTCCCGATGATCTTGCCCACCTCCACGAACACCGCGGCCCGGCGTTCGGCGGCCATCACCCGGTCGTACTCCGCCCAGTCGTCGTGGGTTCCGGTGGCGGCGCGGAACACCTCGCGCAGCAGGGGCGCGAGGTCGTCGGCAGGGAAGGCCGGGTCGGGGTCGTCCGGGCCGATCAGGCGGACCGGGCCGGTTACCGAGAGCCAGCGCCAGCCGCGGCGGAACGTGACGGTCGCGTGGCCGTTGCGGCGTAGCAGCGCGAGCTTGTGCGCGCCGCCGACGGCGACGAAGCCGACGCTCGGCTTGCCTGTCACCGGGTCGTTCAGGATGCCCGCGTTCACCACGGACGCGTGCACGGTGCCGTCGGTGCGGGTCGTGGCCACAGTGGCGAGGCCGTTCTCCTGCACCGTCAGCGCGCGGAGCTGTTCCAGGGTTGCCGTCATGCTCTTGTGCAACGCGGCGGCGACCCGGCGCATTTCCGGTCCGGCACTAGGCTCGGGGACATGTTCGATGATCTCGAGTTCCCGGTGATCGTGGCGCCGATGGCGGGCGGGCCGACGACTCCGCGGCTGGTCGGCGCCGTCACGGACGCGGGCGGGTTCGGTTTCCTCGCCGCGGGCTACCTCAGCGCGGAGACGCTGGACGCCCGGATCGCGCACACCGCCGACCTCACCGGCGGCCGGTTCGGCGTCAACCTGTTCGTCCCCGGCGGCCGGTCGGTGGCCGACCTCGCCGCGCACCGTGAACGGTTGCTCGCCGAAGCCGTGCGCTACGGCGTCGAACTCGGCGAACCGGTCTGGGACGACGACGAGTACCCGGCGAAACTCGATCTCGTCGTGCGCCACCGGGTTCCGCTGGTGTCGTTCACGTTCGGCGCGCCGACGTCTGCCGAGGTGCAGCGGATCCACGAGGCTGGCGGCAAGGTCGCGGTCACCGTCACGAATCCGGAGGAAGCCGACCTCGCTGCCGCGCGCGGAGCCGACGCGCTCGTCGTGCAGGGCTTCGAGGCCGGCGGGCACCGTGGCCTGTTCACCGACGACCCGGACAATCCGGCTGGCGGCGAGGAGTACGGCCTGCTCGCGTTGCTGCGTTTGCTCGGCGCGCGCACGAGCCTGCCGTTGGTCGCGGCCGGAGGACTGGTCAACGGTGCCGACATCGCGGCGGTACTGGCTGCCGGTGCGTCGGCGGCGCAGCTGGGCACGGCCTTCCTGCTCGCGACGGAAGCTGGCACCGGCGACACCCAGCGGCGGGCACTCGCCGAGGCGGGCCGGGCGACGGCGTTCACGCGCGCGTTCAGCGGACGCCCGGCGCGGGGCATGGTGAACCGCGTCCTGAGCGACCTCTCCGCGGCCGCGCCCGCCGCGTATCCGCAGCTGCACCACCTGAGCAAACCGGTCCGCGCGGCGGCAGGCAAAGCTGGCGACCCGGAAGCGATGTCGCTGTGGGCTGGGCAGACGTATCCGCTCGCCAGTGACGGTTCCGCAGCCTCGATCATGGCCCGGCTGCGCACGGAGGCGAAGTCCGCGGCGGAACGACTCGACCGGTTGCGCTGAGACCTCCGGCGCGAGGGCCCCGACCGTGCAGGATTGGCCGCTTGCGGCGACCTGACCACAAGGTGGCAGGCGGGAAGGCTCTCGCCGAACCGGTGACAGCGCAATGGGCATGACGGCTGTGGTGCTCGCTGGTTGCTGGAGAGCCAGGCTCTGAGCTCAGGGTTGGGGAGCGAGGCGGCCGGGTGAATTGCGGTGATGTGACTGCTGGACTCGGCGAGGGCGAGCTGTGCGCGCTGAGCTCAGGGCTTGGTGGGTTGCGTGACGCGTCTGGTGGGGCGTTGAGGCCGGGGCTCCGCGTTGAGCGCTGGGCTTTGGGATGGGCTTGGTGGTTGCGGTGACGCGTCTGGTGGAGGCATTGAAACCGAGGCTCCGCGTTGAGCGCTGGGCTTTGGGATGGCTTGGCGATTGCGGCGACACGCCTGCTGGAGGCGTTGAGGGCCGAGGCTCCGCGCTGAGTTGACGGCGGCGGGATGGCTTGATGGCGGTGCTTGACCGCAGTCAGCGTTCGTGAGGGCGAGGGCTTCCCGCCGAAGCCCCGGCACCGGAACAGCTTGACTGGCCGTGCTGAGGGTTCCGGCAGGGCGAGATGTGCTCATGT
Source organism: Amycolatopsis halotolerans (assembly GCF_042647905.1). Lineage (NCBI taxonomy): Bacteria > Bacillati > Actinomycetota > Actinomycetes > Pseudonocardiales > Pseudonocardiaceae > Amycolatopsis > Amycolatopsis halotolerans. The sequence goes on along the minus strand of NZ_JBHRWI010000043.1, from coordinate 50,281 downwards.
GGTGGTGGCGCGGCTCGGACAGTCGCAGTGATTGGTTGCGCGCGGTATTGAAGAGCGCTGCCGCAGCGAGGTATTCGGCGAGTGCGATGTGCGCGAGCGGCCCGAGATGATGCCCGATTATCCAGGAAAGGAAGACCTCGGCGGAGTGCCGCGGCACTGCCTCGGCTGGTTCCAGCCAGGCGCAACGCCAGCGGATCAGCAACAGCGCAAAAGAAATGCGGGGGACACCACAAAGGCGTCCCCCGCGTCAAAGCCGCAGCAATCAAGGCCGCGGCAAACGAAAACCGCAGCGTCAGTCCGAAGTGGACTTCAGTTCGCCAGCGTCCCCGTCACCGGAACCAGCCGACTCGCCGCGTTCCATCGCCGAGTGCCGTTTGCTGTAGGAGAAGTAGATCACCATTCCGATCGCGAACCAGATCGCGAAGCGCAGCCACGTTTCCGGCTTCAGGAACGTGATCAGCCAGATCGAGAACACCACCCCGATGATCGGCACCACCGGCATGCCCGGCGTCTTGAACGTGCGCGGCAGTTCAGGACGCTTGTAGCGCAGCACGATCACCGCGATGCAGACGACCACGAAGGCCAGCAGGATGCCGATGTTCGTCAGTTCCGCGGCCTCGCCGATCGGCAGCACGCCCGCGATCAGCGCAGACGCGCCGCCCAGGATCCAGGTGATGCGCGAAGGGACCTTGCGCACGGGATGGGTCTTCGCGAACCACTTCGGCAGCAGGCCGTCGCGGCTCATCGAGTAGCCCACGCGCGTCGCGCCCATCAAGAAGGTGAACAGCACCGTCAGGATGCCGATGATCGCGCCGACCGCGATGATCGCGCCCAGCCAGCCGAGGCCGACCTTCGCGAACGCGCTGGAGAAGGCCGCTTCCGGGTTGATGTCGGTGTACTTCACCATGCCGGTCAGGACCAGGCAGGCCAGCACGTACAGCACCATCGAGATCGCCAGCGAGTAGATGATCGCCTTCGGCATGTGCTTCTGCGAGTCTTGCGACTCCTCGGCCGCGGTCGACATGGCGTCGTAGCCGAAGACCGCGAAGAAGACCGTTGCCGCGCCGGTGAAAGCGCCGCTGAGGCCGAACGGGAAGAAGTTGCTGTAGTTGCCGCTCTGGATGTGGAAGGCGCCGACCACGATCACCAGCAGCACCAGGCCGACCTTCAGGTACACCAGCAGCGTTTCGAAGCGCGCCGCGTTTTTCATGCCCTGGTTGAGAATAAAGGCGATCAGCAGGCAGAGCAGCACCGCGAACAGGTTGATCTTGTACGACCCCGGTTCGACGCCCGCCGGTTCCGTTCCTGGCGCGCCGGACATCCAGTGCGGCAGCGAGACGTGCAGGAAACCCAGCAAATCGTTGAAGTAACCGGAAATCCCGATCGCCACCACGGACACGATCGCGGTGTACTCCAGCAGCAGGTCCCAGCCGATGAACCAGCCGACGATCTCGCCGAGCACCGCGTACCCGTAGGTGTAGGCGGAGCCCGCGCGCGGGATGAGGCCGGCGAACTCGGCGTAGGAGAACGCGGCCGCGGCGCTCGCGATGCCCGCGATCAGGAACGAGATCAGCACGGCCGGGCCCGCGGTCTTGTTCGCGACCGCACCGGCGAGCGAGAAGATGCCGGCGCCGATGATGCCGCCGACGCCGATCGCGGTCAGCTGCCGCAAGCCGAGCGTGCGCTGCAGGCCGCTTTCCCCGGCCTGCTCGATGGTTTCGATCGGCTTCCGCCGGAAGATCCCGGACCCGGAGCCCAGGTTAGGGCCGCGCGGAGCTGACATCGATGTCTCCTCAGACTGGTGGTTCGCAGGCCCCGGGTTCCGGGCCCTGGCAGCGCACCGTACCTGGCGGCGCCCCGCCTGTCATCGACTCCATAGTGTGACGATCTTGCCAGCCTGAGTCACCCGGTCGCGGAGTCGTCCTCGACGTCGTTGACCGTGGGCGCCGGGCGCGCGGCCGAGCGGACCGCGCCGGCGGAGAAGAAGGTGAGCAGTTCCGCGACCTCGGCCGGGTCGTCCAGCTGCGGGCAGTGGCCCCAGTCCTCGCGGACGACGAGCCTGCTGTGCGGCACCAGCGTGTGCAGCTTCCGCCCGGACGCGGCCGTCACCAGCTTGTCCTTGCCGCACGCGACCGCGAGCAGCGGGATCGTGATCTGGTCGAGGCGGTAGGCGTCGGCCAGCTCCGCGACGAGCTGCCGGGCCTCTTCGAGCCGCGACGTGGTGGCCCGGTAGTCGGGAAAGAGCGTGGTGAACCGCCGGACCTGGCCCGCGTCGGCTTGGCGCGAGTCGGCGTAGAGGATCCGCGGCACGAGCTGTTCGGCGACCGCGCGGACCAGGAAACCCGGCACCGGCAACGGAAGCGAGGAGTACAGCCGCAGCGGCAGCGGGTTGCGCCCGACCGTGCGCACCAGCCACGAGTCGACGAAACCGGGCGCGGCGATCGACACCACGCCCGCGGTCGGCAGCCGGCGGTTCTGCGCCGCGCGAAGGCTCATCGTGCCGCCGAGCGAGTTGCCCGCGAGCACCACCGGGCCGAGCACGGCCTGCTCGCGCACCACCGCGGCGGTGAAGGCGTCGAGTTGCGGCAGCATCGGACCGGGGCGCAGCGGCTGCGCGTCGCCGAAGCCGGGAAGGTCGACAGCGATCGCGGCGATGCCCGCGGCGGCTAGTTCTCCGAGTACTGGACGCCACGTGTCGGCACTGTCGCAATACCCGTGGAGCAACACGAGCCGCGGCGCGCGGGGTTTCCCGTCGGACTTGCGGCGCGTGCGCTTCGGTGCGGGCGCCTCGGCGACGGGCGGCCCGACCTCCAGCACGCGCGTGCGCATGCCGGCGAACCGCCGGAAGGATTCCCGGATCGGCTCCGGTTCGCTGGGGTGCCGGCCGCCCCGGCCGGCCGGGACTGGCCGCTGCGTCGCGGTCATGTTCTCCAGGTTAACCGCCCAAGGTTGATTTCTGGTGGAATTTGGGGGGTCACCATCTGATTGCGAAGCAGGGGTGTTGACGATTCACGAGACAGCGGGTAAAAGCACTGGCCTGGACCTTTCCGGAACGGAAAAGCCCAGGTCAGCGCCGTACGTCAGGTTCAGTGCGTGAAGACGATCTTGCCCGCTGTCTCCCCGGCGGCCATCGCGGCGAATCCCGCGGGGGCCTCCGCGAGGGGGAGCTCGGCGCCGATCTGCGGCTTGATGCCCTTCAGATCGAGGTAGGCGAGCAGGTCGGCCAGCTCGTCGCGGGTGCCCATGGTCGAGCCGAGGACCCGCAGCTGCAGGAAGAACACCCGCTGCAGGTCGGCCGACGGGTCGGGGCCGCTGGTCGACCCGGACACCACGACCACGCCGCCCGGCTTCAGCGACTTGAGCGTGTGTCCCCAGGTGGCCTTGCCGACGGTCTCGAACACCGCGTCCACCCGCTCGGGCAGCCGCGCGCCGGACTCGAACGTCTGGTGCGCGCCGACGCTCTCGGCCAGCGCGCGCTTCTCCTCGCTGCGTCCGGTGACCCACACACGGAACCCGGCCGCGCGGCCGAGCGCGATGAGCGCGGTCGACACCCCGCCGGACGCGCCCTGCACCAGCATCGTCTGGCCGGGCCGCAGCTCCGACTTCACGAACAGCATCCGGTACGCGGTGAGCCACGCGGTGCCCATCGTCGCGCCCTCGGCGAAGCTCAGCCCGGCCGGCTTCGGCACCGCGTTGCGGGCCGGGACCACGACCTGGTCCGCGAACGTGCCCTGGTGCTTTTCGGTGAGCAGAGTGCGCTTCGGGTCGAGCGTGTCGTCGCCCTGCCAGCCCGGCGCGTTGATCACCGAATGCAGCACGACCTCGGTGCCGTCGTCGAGCGTGCCCGCTCCGTCGCAGCCGAGGATCATCGGGAACTGGTCGGGCTTGATGCCGACGCCGCGCAAGGTCCACAGGTCGTGCATGTTCAGGCTGGCGGCTTTGACGTGCACCCGGACCCAGCCCTCGGGCACCTCGGGTTCCGGCCGCTCGCCGACGACCAGCGAATCGAGCGGGGACTCGGCGTTGGGTTCCTGCGCGTATACGGCGAACATGGCAGCAACCTACCTCCCCCGCACGGCCCGGCGCAGGCGAGCGCGCGTAGGCTCACACTCGTGTTCGAAGGGCTGGCCAACTGGTGGGACGGGGTCGAGCTGTGGCTCGCCCAAGCCTGGTTCCCCGTGCAGTTCGTGCTGGTGATGGCGGTGCTCGTGCCGTTGTGCCTGCTCGCCGCGTGGGCCATCGACAAGCTGGTCGAGCGCTTCGGCCGCTGGTTCGGCACGGCCCGTGACGACGACGGTCCCGGCCGCTCCTAAGCTGGCACACCATGGTCAACCGTAGGCGGATCACCGCTGCGCTCGTCGGTCTCCTCGTGCTGGTGCTCGGCGGGTGGCTCGTCAAGGAAACCGCCGGCTCCTCGGATTCGCCGGCACCCTCGTCCTCGTCGGGTGCTCCCGCCGCCGCTTCCGGGAAAGTGCCGGGGGCCGATTCCCGGCTGCCGGTCAAGCCGTTGTCGTCGCTGCCTTCGCAGGCGAAGGACACGTGGGGCCTGATCCAGAAGGGCGGGCCCTACCCGTATCCGCGCAATGACGACGTCGTCTTCCAGAATCGGGAGAAAAAGCTTCCCGCGGAGAAGAACGGCTATTACCACGAATACACCGTGAAGACGCCGGGGAGCCCGGACCGAGGGGCTCGCCGGTTGATCGCAGGGGCGGGGAAAGAGTTGTATTACACCGGGGATCATTACGCGTCGTTCGTCGTTGTGGACTCCGCGCGGTGACCGGCGAGACGGCGCGGGCCGCGGCGGACGCGGCTTTCGCGCGCGGGGCTTACCCGCATCGGGTCGACGGGGCGCGGGCGCTGGACAAACTGTCGGCGCTGGACGCGATCGGCGAGGCACTGTCTTTTCCGTCTTATTTCGGGCGGAATCTGGACGCGCTTTACGACATGCTCACGGATTTGTCGTGGTTGCCGACCGGCGAGCACGTGCTGATCTGGGCCGGGTCGGACGGGCTGAAAGCCGCCGAGCCCAAGGCTTATCTGGCAGTGCGGAGCGTCTTGTCGGACGCGCAGCGGGCGATGGGCTCCGGTGACCGGCGGCTGACCTTGGTACTGGTGGACGCTTAACGGGCCGTGAGGGGAACCCTGAGGGAATCAGAGTCCCTCAGGGTTCCCCTCACGGACAACAACGTCAGTCCTGCGGGACCCAGTTCGGCTTGCGCTTCTGGGCGAAAGCCTGGATCCCTTCCTGCCCCTCTTCGCTGGCGAAGAATCCCGCCGAGAGGGCGTTCATGTCCGCGAAGCCTTCGGCCGGGGTGGCCGGGCGCGGGCGGGCCAGCAGTTCTTTGGTGGCGGCCAACGCTTTCGGACCGCCCAGGGTCAGCGACCTGAGGTAGCCCTCGACGGTCTTGTCCAGGTCCTCGGCGGGGACGCAGGCGTTCAGGAGGCCGATCTCCACCGCGCGCTTGGCGTCGAAGACGTCGCCGGTCAGGAACAGTTCGTGCGCGGCACGGGCGTTCAGCCGCGGGAGCACCGTCAGGCTGATGACCGCCGGGATGACGCCGATGCGGACTTCCGAGAAGGCGAAGGTCGCTTCCGGGACCGCGACCGCGATGTCGCACGCGGCGACCATGCCGATGCCGCCCGCGCGAGCCGGGCCGGCCAGCCGGGCGACGACGGGCTTCGGGCTCGTCCACAGCTGGTCCTGGATCTGCGGGAACTCGTTCACGCCCTGGTCGGACGAGCCGGCACCGCGAGCTTCCTTCAAGTCCATGCCCGCGCAGAAGACCGGGCCGGTGTGGGTCAGCTGCACCACGCGCACCGAGTCGTCCTCGCGGGCCTTGGTCAGCGACTCGCTCAGTTCCCGCCGCAACTGCGCCGACAGCGCGTTGCGGTTGTGCGGGGAGTCCAGGGTGATCGTGGCGATGCCGGCCGCCACCTCGTAGTGCACCAGTTCGTCAGCCATGCCTGACACTTTCGCACACCGCCTGCCCGGGAGCGGGTGTGAAGTTCATGCACGAAAACCCGTGCATGAAAACTCGTGCACCGCTACCGTGGGAGCATGGCAGAACCTCGCCCCGCCGATCTCAAGGCACTCAAGGCGCTCGCGAATCCGTTGCGGCAGCGGATTCTCGAGGCGCTCGCCGCGTCCGGACCGGCGACGTCGACGACGCTCGCCGAACGGCTGGGCGTGACCAGCGGCGGGACCAGTTACAACCTGCGGGTGCTGGCGGAGAACGGGTTCGTCGAGGAGCTTCCCGAACGCGCGCGCGGGCGCGAACGCTGGTGGCGGGTGGCGGATTACGACCTGCGGCTGCCGCCCGCGGACGAACGCGACGATCCGGCCAAGGCGGCGATCGGCGAGCTGCACCGGCTGTGGCTCGCGGGCGACACCGAGCTGTACGAACGGTTCGAGCGCGAACGGCCGCGGCTCGGGGAGTGGGCGGACGCGATTCCGTACTCGCGCGGCGCGATCACCGTGACGCTGGACGAGCTGGGGGACTTCTTCGAGGCGTATCTCGCCTTGCTGCGCCGGTATCAGCGGCCGGACGACGAGACGCCGGAGGGGGCGCGCCGGGTCGAGACGCGGATGATCGCGTTCCCGGCGCCGAGCGGAGAGGAGGCCGTCCAAGACTGACTTGGAGGAGGCCCTGGGTGCCGAGCGGCAACTCGGCACCCAGGAATAAGGGAAAACGTCGCACGATCTCCCGAAGCAAGGAGAACACTTCATGCTGCCCTGGGGCAAATCGCGGCTCGCCGCCGCGATCCTCGCGCTGGGCTCGGTCCTGCCGACCGCCCAGCAAGCGCAAGCACACCCGTCCGCCGACGTCAGCTTCACGGGCTCGGGCGGAATCACGTTGCACGGCACGGTATTCCGGCCGGAAGGGCCAGCGAAGTCCGCGATCGTCCTGCAAGGAGGGTCGGACTGGCGGACCCGGGACAATCTCCGGTTGCAGGCCGAGATGTTCACGCGGCTCGGCGTCACGACGCTCGTGTACGACCGGCGTACCAGCGGTTATTCCAAAACCCAGCGCGATTACGGCGTGCTGGCGGACGATCTGGTCTCGGCGGTGCACGCGTTGCGGGCTCAGTCCGGAACTGCGGAGGTTGGCGTCTGGGGCGTCAGCGAGGGTGCGTGGGTCGCGCCGCTCGCGGCGACGCGGACGGCCGACATTTCGTACGTGATCACCGTCGGCGGATCCGGGTTGGGCGGAGCTAGACAGACTTCCTGGTATTGGGGGAATGTCCTTCGCCACCAAGGGATTTCCGGTTCGCTGCTGACGACCTTGCCGGTGCGGGGAACGCGCTTCGCGGTCGGGGCTGGACTGTTTCCCGAGGCGGATTACGACCCGGTGCCGGTATTGCGGCGGCTGAAGCAGCCGATCCTGGCGTTGTGGGGCGACCTCGACATCAACCATGTGCCGGTCGAGAGTTCGCGGATTTTCGCGGACGCACTGGCCGGACACCCGAACCACACGATTCGGTTCGTCGCCGGCGGCGGGCCGGATCTGTACGCGACCAGCGACGCCGGGTTCGACCGGTTGCCCCGGGTCGTGTCCGGTTATCCGGCGATTGTCGGGGAATGGCTGGCGGATCGGCAGGGCGTGCACGTCGAGACCGCGGCGTTCACGCAGCGGCCGACCGAAGCGCTCCAACCGCTCTCCTTGTGGGAATCTGTTTGGGCGCAAGGGGTCGCACTCGCCTTGCTGCTCGGCGGGTTCGCGGTCGGCGGTGTGGTCGCGTTGATGCGTCGCCGGGGGACTAGGTCGTCGCGGTGGCTGGCCGGGTTAGGAACGGCGACTGTCGCCGGGTTCGTCGGAATGCTTGGCTGGGCGCAGTTGTCCGGGATGAAGGATCTCGGACCGGTGTTCGTCGGGCGGCCGTTGCCGTGGCTGGCGGTGCAAGCGCTGGCGGTCGCGACGGTGGTGGCGTTGGCGATCACCCTGGTGGGGCTGCGGAAACCGGACCGGCGGCGCGGGGCGGTCGCACCGCTCGTGGCCGGGCTGGTGTTCGTTCCCTGGGCGGTCTACTGGGGACTGCTGCTGCCGTGAACCGGGCGCGGCCACCCGGGCGCAGCGGGTGGCCGCGGTCCGGATCAGCCGATGGTCGTGGTCGTGAAAACCGGGCTCGGGTTCGGGAAGCACGCCGTCGGCGCGGTCACGTCGCCGATGATGCTGCTGGCCACGGCCTTGAAGGTCAGGCCGGGGTCGCTGTAGCTGGTGCCGGACAGTTTGGTCTCGATCTTGCCGGAGTCGCCTGCTTTGAGGTGCGCGGTGACGGTCGGCAGTTCGAAGGTCGAGCCGCCGGCGATCGGGCCGGGGAAGCTCAGGGTCGCGACGCCGCTGGCGACGCTGATCGTCGGCGGGGTGTCGCCGAGGCCGGAGCCGCCGGCGAGGTCGGCGCTGACGTAGGTCGAGTTCGCCGGGATCGGGAACTTCAGTGCGAAGGTGTTGATGTTCTTGACTTTGTTGCCGCCCACGTCGCTCGGGACGGTGTTGGGCGCGGGGTCGATGACGACGTCGAACGCGCCGCCGGGGGCGACCGTCGCGGGTGCGGTGACGTCGGCGTTCTGGGTCAGCGACACCTGCTGCGGGCCGACCACCGGTGCGTCGGCCTGGCAGTCGAAGGTGATCGCGGTCGCGGCGGACGCCGGGGCCGCGAGGGCGAGCGGAAGGGCGGCGACCGCCGTCAGCGCGGCCAGCCGGTAAAAGTGAGGTGCTTTCATCTGTGTGCTCCTACCTGCGGGTTTCACGGGGGAGAGAGAAAGCTGCGCAGCGATTAGAGAGTTACCGGCAAGTTAAGTAGCGCGTCAAGGATTGACCGTTCACGGGTGCGCACCGTGACGGAAAATGTGAATGCTGCTCACCTTGTGGCGGTAGGAGTGGTCTGATCGGCCGTTCGGGTCTACCGACGGTGGTCCGACAGGGCGAGCCAGGCCGGGCCACCGGCGTGGGCTGCCCGGTGCGACTGTCAGGCGGCGGTCCGCAGCAGCCCGGAGATCGCGGAGGCATACCGGCCGATCACGACGTCCGCCACGCGCGGGTCGTCGGCGAGCGGTTCGGCGATGAACGCGTCCGGGTCGGCGTCGCGGGCCAGCAAGGCGATCCGGTCCGGCAGCAGGCCGGGGGCCAGGAACCACGACGCCACCACGAGATGCCGTACGCCGCGATCGCGCAGGCGAGCGGCGGCGGCCGGGATGTCCGGCTGAGTGGCGCTGGCGAACGCTTCGCTGACCGGCAGGCCGAGCTGCTTTTCCCAGCGTGCGGCCACTCCGGCGACGACCGCGTTGGCCTCGGGATTGGACGAGCCGACCGCGCTCAGCAGCACGCCAGTCTCGCTGCGGCGGCGGGCTCCGGCGAGCCGGTCGAGGGCGACGGCTTCGAGTGCCGGGTCAGCGCCCAGCACGTCCGACACCTGGATCCGGAACCCGGGGCACTCCGCGGCCACCTCGGCGACCAGCGCGGGCAGGTCGACCCGCGCGTGGAAAGCGCTGCCCAGCAACAGCGGCACCACGACCGCGGAGCGATGCCCTTCCGCGTAAAGGCCGCGCAGCACATCGGTGACGCGCGGCTCCGACAGGTCGAGGAACGATTCGTGCACGCCCAGCCCCGGCGCCTGCGCACGGACGACGTCGACCAGCGCCCGCACCGTCGTGGCGGAGCGGGGGTCACGACTGCCGTGCGCGACGGCGACCAGGGGAGGCGTCACGAGAACCGTTCTCCGACGAGACCGGCGGCAAGGGTGTCGCCGTCCTTCGGGTCGATCACCAGGAACGCGCCGGTGCGCGGGCTCACGCCGTAGTCGTCCACCGGCAGCGGTTCGGCCAGCTGCAGGCTGACGCTGCCGATGTCGTTGAGCTCCAAGGTTTCCGGAGAGTCCACACTGGAGAGTGTCTGCTCGTCGAACCGGGCGTGCAACTCGGTGGTCAGCCCCTGTACGGTCCGGGCGCCGTGCTTGACCAGCACGCGCGCACCGGTCTTGAGCGGCTTCGAGGACAGCCAGCAGAGCGTGCCGGTGATCTCGTCAGTGACCTCCGGCGGCGCGTCGGCGGCCGCGATCAGGTCGCCGCGGCTGATGTCGATGTCGTCGGCGAGCAGCAGGGTCACCGAGGTTCCGGCACCAGCCTCGTCCAACGGGCCGTCCGCGGTGTCGATCCGCTCGACTCGGCTGCGGATCCCTTGCGGCTGCACGACGATCTCGTCGCCAGGACGCACCGTGCCAGCGGCGATCTGACCGGCGTAGCCGCGGTAATCCGGGTACTCGGCGGTGCGCGGGCGGATCACGTACTGCACGGGGAAACGCAGCGCGGAATCGTGCGGGTCCGGCGCCACCGGCACGTTTTCGAGGTGTTCCAGCAGCGACGGCCCGTCGTACCAGGGGGTTTTCCCGGACCGGGTCGCCACGTTGTCGCCGACCAGCGCGGAAACCGGGATCGAGACCACGGACGCCGAGTCGTAGCCCAGCGATTCCGCGTGCGCGGTGAACTCCTTGGCGATGACGCCGAAGGTGTTCTCGTCGTAGTCGACGAGGTCGATCTTGTTCACCGCCAGCACCAGCTGCGGCACGCCCAGCAGGGCGAGCACGGCCGCGTGCCGCCGGGTCTGCTCGACCACGCCGTTGCGCGCGTCGACCAGCAGCACCCCGAGCTGTGCGGTGGACGCGCCGGTGACCGTGTTGCGGGTGTACTGCACGTGCCCCGGCGTGTCGGCGAGCACGAACGACCGCTTCGGCGTGGCGAAATACCGGTACGCGACGTCGATCGTGATGCCCTGCTCGCGCTCCGAGCGCAGGCCGTCGACGAGCAGCGAAAGGTCCGGAGTGGACAGTCCTTTGTCGACAGACGCGCGGGTGACCGCGTCGAGCTGATCGGCGAGGACGGACTTGGTGTCGTACAGCAGCCGCCCGACCAGCGTGGACTTCCCGTCGTCCACGCTGCCCGCGGTGGCCAGCCTCAGCAGGCTCGACATCAGAAGTAGCCCTCCCGTTTGCGGTCTTCCATGGCCGCCTCGGACATCCGGTCGTCGGCGCGGGTGGCGCCGCGTTCGGTGAGCCGCGAAGCCTGGACCTCGGCGATCACCTCGTCCACAGTGGACGCTGTGGACTCGATCGCGCCGGTGCACGAACCGTCGCCGACGGTCCGGTAGCGCACGCTCAGCTCGCGGACGTCCTCGCCGGGACGCGGCCCGCCCCACGGGCCTTCGCTGAGCCACATGCCGTCGCGCTGGTAGACCGCGCGCTGGTGGGCGTAGTAGATCGAAGGCAGTTCGACCTTCTCGCGGGCGATGTAGTTCCACACGTCCGCTTCGGTCCAGTTGGACAGCGGGAACACGCGGACCTGCTCGCCCGGACGGTGCCGCCCGTTGTACAGATTCCACAGCTCCGGCCGCTGCCTGCGCGGCTCCCACTGGCCGAAAGCGTTGCGCAGGCTGAAGATCCGTTCCTTCGCGCGCGCCCGCTCCTCGTCGCGGCGACCGCCGCCGAAGACCGCGTCGAACTTGTTCTCCGCGATCGTCTCCAGCAGCGGCGTGGTCTGCAGCGGGTTGCGCAGGCCGTCGGCGCGTTCCTCGAGCCGGCCGTCGTCGATCCAGTCCTGGACCTTCGCGACGACCAGCCGCAGCCCGTGCTTTTCGACGACCCGGTCGCGGAATTCGAGGACCTCGTCGAAGTTGTGCCCGGTGTCCACGTGCAACAGCGGGAACGGCACCGGCGCGGGCCAGAAGGCCTTGATCGCCAGGTGCAGCATCAGCGTCGAGTCCTTGCCGCCGGAGAACAGGATCACCGGCCGGTCGAACTCGCCCGCGACCTCGCGGAAGATGTGGATGGCCTCGGACTCGAGGGCGGCCAGGTTGTCGACAGCCGCGTCGGCCGCCGGTTCCAAAGTCGTCATGCGTCCTTCCTCAGCCATGCAATCCGCACTCCGTCTTGGACTGCCCGGCCCACCGGCCGCTGCGCGCGTCCTGCCCCGCCTCGACCTTCGCCGTGCACGGCGCGCAGCCGATCGAGAGGTAGCCGATCGACACCAGCGGGTTCTCCAGAATCCCGTTCGAGTGCAGGTAGCCGTTGAACTCGTCGTCGGTCCACGCCGCGATCGGGTTGATCTTCACCAGGCCGTTGCGCTCGTCCCAGGTGACGATCGGCGTGTTCGCGCGGGTCGGCGCGTCCACCCGGCGCACGCCGGTGACCCACGCCGAGTACTTGCCGAGCGTCTGCCGCAGCGGCACGACCTTGCGCAGGAAGCAGCACTGGCCGGGGTCGCGTTCGTGCAGCTTCGGCCCGTACTCCGCGTCCTGCTCGGCGACGCTCTGCTCGGCCTGCGCGTTGACGATCCGCACGTCCGGGTACACCGTCTGCACCGCGTCGCGCACCCCGAGGGTTTCGGCGAAGTGGTAGCCGGTCTCCAGGAACAGCACGTCCACCGCGGGCTTGACCTTCGTGGCGAGGTCGATCAGCACGGCGTCCTGCATGTTCGACGCCACGATGAAGTCGTCGCCGAAGGTCTCGGCCGTCCAGCGCAACGCCTCTTCGGCGGTCGCGTCGGCCAGTTCCTTCTCGGCGCGTTCGGCCAGCGCCCGGTAGTCCGCGACCGCGGTCACTGCAGCACCCCTTCGTCCGCCCGCAACGCCCACTGCGGGAACCGTTCGCCCGGCTCGCGGTCCGCGACGTACGCGCGCACCACGCGTTCCACGTACTCGACCAGTTCGCCCGCGGTGACCTTGTGGCCGCGCAGCTTCCGGCCGAATCCGGCGTCGAGCCCGAGCCCGCCGCCGAGGTGCACCTGGAAGCCCTCGACCTGGTTGCCGTCGGCGTCGCTGACGATCTGGCCCTTGAGCCCGATGTCCGCGGTCTGCACGCGGGCGCAGGAGTTGGGGCAGCCGTTGAGGTGCACCGTCACCGGCGTTTCCAGCTGGGCGTTGATGTCGGCGAGCGACTTCTCCAGATCCGCCACCAGTTGCTGCGCGCGCACCTTCGTCTCGACGATCGCGAGCTTGCAGAACTCCAGCCCGGTGCACGCCATCACGCTGCGCCGCCACGGCGACGGCTTGGTCTGCAGGCCCAGCTCGGCCAGCTCCGTCTCCAGCGCGGGGACCGCGGCCTCGGGCACGTCGAGCACGACCAGTTTCTGGTGCGGGGTCAGCCGCACCCGCCGCGATCCGGCGCGCTCGGCCGCCTCGGCGACCGCGATCAGCGTGCTGCCCGACACCCGCCCGGCGATCGGCGCGGCCCCGACGTAGAAGTTGCCGTCCTTCTGCCGGTGCACGCCGACGTGGTCGATCGGGGTCGCGGGGTTCTCCGGCGGCGGGCCGTCGATCAGCTTCCGCTTGAGGTACTGCGACTCGAGAACTTCACGGAATTTTTCGATACCCCAGTCCTTGACCAGGAACTTCAGCCGGGCCTTCGACCGGAGCCGCCGGTAGCCGTAGTCGCGGAAGATGGAGACGACGCCTTCCCACACCTGGGGCACCTCGTCCAGCGGGATCCACGCGCCGAGCCGCTTCGCGAGCATCGGGTTCGTGGAGAGCCCGCCGCCGACCCACAGGTCGAGGCCGGGGCCGTGCTCGGGGTGGTTGACGCCGACGAAGGCGATGTCGTTGATCTCGTGCACGATGTCCGGCAGTCCGGAGATCGCGGTCTTGAACTTGCGCGGCAGGTTGGCGAAGCGCGGGTCGCCGATGTAGCGCTCGAGGATCTCGTCGATCGCGGGAGTCGCGTCGAGCACCTCGTTCTCGGCGATGCCGGCGACCGGGGAGCCGAGCACGACGCGCGGGCAGTCGCCGCAGGCCTCGGTGGTGCTCAGGCCGACGGCCTCGAGCCGCGACCAGATCGAGGGCACGTCCTCGATCTGGATCCAGTGGTACTGGACGTTCTGCCGGTCGGAGATGTCGGCGGTGTCGCGCGCGTGCTCCTTCGAGATCTCGCCGATCACCCGCAGCTGTTCGGTGGTGAGGGCGCCGCCGTCGATCCGGACGCGCATCATGAAGTAGCGGTCGTCCAGCTCCTCGGGCTCCAGCAGGGCGGTGCGGCCGCCGTCGATGCCGGGCTTGCGCTGGGTGTAGAGGCCGAACCAGCGGAACCGGCCGCGCAGGTCGCCCGGGTCGATCGAGTCGAAACCCCGGTGCGCGTAGATGTTCTCGATCCGCGCGCGGACGTTGAGCGGGCTGTCGTCCTTCTTCGAGCGCTCGTTCGGGTTCAGCGGCTCCCGGTAACCGAGCGCCCACTGACCCTCGCCCCGCTTCTGGCGTGGCCGGGGCGCGGCGCCCTTCGGGGGCGTTTCACGCGTGGGTGCGGACATGGAGATCCTCCGGGCGGGGTTGTCGAGGCGGCTCCGGCGGCCCGCCGCGGCGTCGGCGCGGGGCGGGAGCGGTGCCGGTCGTCCAGGTGGTGGGCTGGGCAGGCGTTGCGCGGGAGTCAGCGAACAGGCCGGCAGAGCGCGCTCGCGACCCGGAGAAGGTCGACGTGGCGGCGCGCCACGAGAAGGACACCGGCAGGACTCACCGGCTCAGATTGCCACGCGGGCCGAACGTCGTCCAAGGGCGTCCGGATCGTGGGAGAAGGCTCACTGGAAGGGTGCGAAACGGCTCTGGATGTGCATTGGCCGGGCGATCTGCCAGGTCTTTCCCGGCTTTCGGACGCATCGTGGGACGGTTTCGGGCGGTTGTCAACCGGGTGCGCGAGGGGTGGCGCATCGTTCGGCGGCCGAACTTTCCGCCGGGTGGCGCGCCGGTTCGCGGTCCGTGAGGGGAACCCTGAGGGAATCAGAGTCCCTCAGGGTTCCCCTCACGGACGTGAAGCTGGCTCAACCAGCTCAGGGTGTTGGGGGCGGGGGCGCGCGGGAGTCCGCGGCAGGCGGGGGAGAATGGACGTCGTGCCTGTTCCCGACACTCACCGTCCTCCCGCCGGACTTCCCGAGACCGCGCTCGCCGGTCTTGGCACCCGTCCGTTCGGCGTGTACGTCCACGTGCCGTTTTGCGCGACCCGCTGCGGTTACTGCGACTTCAACACCTACACCGCGGGCGAACTCGGCTCCGCCGCCTCGCCTCGGTCGTGGCTGGACGCGCTGCGCCGCGAGCTGGAGCTGGGCGCGGAGATCCTCGGCAACGCACCCCAGGCAGAGACGGTGTTCGTCGGCGGCGGAACGCCGTCCATGCTCGGCGCGGACGGGCTGGCCGAGGTGCTCGACGGCGTCCGGTCGGTGTTCGGGCTCGCGCCGGGCGCGGAGGTGACGACCGAATCGAACCCGGAGTCCACTTCGCCCGAGTTCTTCGCGGGCATCCGTGACGCGGGTTACACCCGGGTGTCGCTGGGCATGCAGTCCGCAGCCCGGCACGTGCTGAAGGTGCTCGACCGCGTGCACACGCCCGGCCGTCCGGTCGACGCCGCGCGCGAAGCCCGGGCCGCCGGGTTCGAGCACGTGAACCTCGACCTGATCTACGGCACGCCGGGGGAGCGGGTCGAAGATCTGCGCGCGTCGCTCGACGCGGTGTTGTCGGCCGGGGTCGATCACGTCTCGGCGTATGCGCTGATCGTGGAGGACGGCACCGCGCTGGCCCGCCGGGTGCGGCGCGGCGAATTGCCCGCGCCGGACGACGACACGCTGGCCAGCTACTACGAAATGATCGACTCCGTCCTCGCCGGCGCGGGTTTGACCTGGTACGAGGTGTCGAACTGGGCGAGCGACGAGGCCGCGCGGTGCCGCCACAACCTCGGCTACTGGCAGGGCGGCGACTGGTGGGGCGCCGGGCCGGGCGCGCACAGCCACGTCGGCGGCGTGCGGTGGTGGAACGTCAAGCATCCGGCCAAGTACTCGAGCCTGCTCGCGGAGGGGCAGAGCCCGGAGGCGGATCGCGAGGTGCTCACCGAGGAGGACCAGCACCTGGAGCGGATCATGCTGGAGCTTCGGATCTCCGACGGCCTCGCGTTGTCGGCGCTCGACGAGTCCGGGATCAAGGAAGCGAGGGCGGCCGCCGCGGAGGGGCTGCTCGAAGTGTCCGATTTGGACAGTCGGGGCCGTGCGGTGCTGACCGACCGCGGCCGGTTGCTCGCGGATGCCGTGGTCCGGCGGCTGGCCGGCTGAATTTTCGCCCGCCGGGCATAAATCCGTTCGATCGTTTGTTGGGCTAAGCATACGAGCGAGGGAGACGCGTATGCCGCAGGCGGTCAGATACGGCGAACACGGCGGGATCGAAGTGCTGCAGCTGGCCGAAGTGCCTCGGCCGGCGCCGGAATCCGGGCAGGTGCTCGTCCAGGTCCGGGCCGCGGGCATCAATCCGGGGGAAACGAAGATCCGCGTCGGCGCGCTGGCGGAGCGCTGGCCGTCCACCTTCCCCTCCGGGCAGGGCAGCGACCTGGCCGGGGTAGTGGTCGAGCTGGGCGCGGACGTCGAAGAAATCCAGGCGGGGGACGAGGTCGTCGGTTTCGTGCACACCCGCTCCAGCCACGCCGAGTACGTGCTGGTTCCGGCGGAGCATCTCGTGCCGAAGCCGAACGGGCTGTCGTGGGAGGTCGCGGGCGGGTTGTTCGTGGCCGGAACGACTGCGTACGCCGCGGTCGGGGCTGTGTGCCCGCGCGAGGGCGAGACAGTCGTCGTGTCCGGGGCGGCCGGCGGGGTCGGTTCGCTGGCCGTGCAACTGGCGAAGCTCACCGGCGCGACCGTGATCGGCATTGCCAGCGAAGCGAACCACGAGTGGTTGCGCGAGCACGACGTCGTTCCGATCGCGTACGGCGAAGGGCTCGAAGAGCGGCTCCGGGAGCTGACTGGCGACCAGGTGCACGCGTTCATCGACACTTACGGCGACGGTTACGTCGAACTCGCCTTGCGGCTCGGCGTCTACCCCGGCCGGATCGACACGGTGGTCGACTTCGACGCCGCCGAGAAGTACCGCGTGAAGACCGACGGCAACATCGCCGGGGCGAGCGCCGAGGTCATGCGCGACCTCGTTGCCTTGGCGGACAAGGGATTGCTCGACGTCGAGGTCGCCGCGACGTACCCGCTGGCCGAGGTCCAGGCCGCCTATCGCGAGCTGGAACAGGGCCACACGCGCGGCAAGATCGTGCTCACTTCCTGACCATCGCCGCCAGCCCGGCCACGAACGCCTCCAAGGCGAATTCGAGCCGGGCCTGGCTGGTGTCCGCGTTGAAGAATTCCCCGGCCTGCAACAGGTTCGGGAACGCGCTCGCGGGCAGCGACTGCATGTAGTCCGCCATCTGCCGCTCGCGCTCGCTCATTTTCTCCGGGTCGTAATCGCCGAACGTCCAGCCGCTGGCTTCGTAGGCGAAGGCTTTGGTGTACGTGCTCAACGCGTCGCTGGCGAACATCGCCTGCTGCAGATCCAGGCCGCCCGCGCGCAGCAGTTGAAGCATGACTTCGCCCTGCCGCAAGGAATTCGGCGTCACCGGGATCGGTGTCTGCCACGCGACTTTCGCGATGCCCGGATACGCCACCATCGCCCGGATCTGGTGCCGCACTTGCTCTTTGACCTGTTCGGTCCACCGCTGCGGATCCGGCTCGGGACAGGGCACTTCGCTCAGCGCCGCGTCGAGCAGCAGTTCGTCCAGTTCCTCTTTGTTGGCCACGTACGCATAAAGCGACGCGGGCCCGGTCTCCAGCTGCTGCGCGACCCGCCGCATCGAGACGGCGTCAATGCCCTCGGCGGCGAGGATTTCGAGCGCGGTTTTCACGATCAGTTCCTGCGACAGCATCTGCTTCGCGGCGCGCCGGCGCGGGCTCGGCGTCCGGCGCCAGGGCGGGGGCGGTGCGGTCATCCCCGAAGCCTAGACGAACCCCGCACTTGACGCGAACGGTGTTCGTGAGTACAACTGGACCTCGTACGCGAACGACGTTCGTTAAGGAGAAAAGCATGTCGCAGCACGAAGAAGTCCTGTCCGTTCTCGCCCGTCTCGCCGACGCTTGGAACAGCGGCGACGCGACCGCCTACGGGAACCTGTTCACCGAAGACGCCGACTACGTGACCTTCTTCGGACTCCGGTCCGTCGGGCGCCAGGTGATCGCGGACTCGCATCGCGAGCTGTTCCAGGGACCGCTGAAGGGCTCGAAGCTCACCGGCTGGGGCGAGCCGCGGGTGCGGTTCCTGCGGGACGACGTCGCGGTCGTCGTGACCGGCGGCGGCTCGTCGCTGACCGGGGGCGACGACCCGGCAGCCGAGGGGCGGGAGAGTTCGCTGACCTACGTGCTGGTGCGGGGCGACGAGGGCTGGCGGATCACCGCTTTCCAGAACACGCGGGTCTCGAAGCCGTGGGAAGCATGAGGACGATCGTCGAGGTCTCCGGCGTCGTTCCCGCCGCGCCGACCGAGGTGTTCGCGCGGCTGGAAAGGCAGTTGACGGCTTCGGATTACTCGATGAAGCTGGAAGTCGACCGCTCGCGCCGGTTCCTGGCCGCACAGGGCGGCTGGTGGTACCGCGGGGAGTACGAGGTCGCCGACGACCCGGCCGGATCCCGCGTCACGCACCGCGTCCGGAACGCCGCGACCGGGCAGTGGTGGGCAGTACTGCTGGCGAACCGGTTCTTCGCCGGGTTCCGGGACCGGGTCGGGGCGGGTTTCCGGGCAATGCTCGCCGAACTCGGGGACGGCGGCACTGGGCGGAACGGGTGAGGGCGCGTACGGTGGGAGACGCGACTTAGGTAAACCTTACTGAAACAGGGGTGTTCGATGGCGGAAGGTCCGGCGCGCAAGGGGAGGACCGCGGTGCGGCTGGAGGTGCTGCGCAAGGAGCACCTCACCCCGCACATGATCCGGATCGTGGCCGGCGGCGAGGGGCTCCGCGATTTCCGCCCGAACGAGTTCACCGACGCGTACGTGAAGGTGATCTTCAAGGTGGACGAGGTGGAGTATCCGGAGCCGTTCGACCTGAACCGGATCCGCGAGGAACTGCCGCGCGAGCACGCGCCGCGGATGCGCACGTACACAGTCCGCTCGTACGACGAGGCGGCGGGCGAACTGGTGCTCGACTTCGTGGTCCACGGCGACGAGGGGCTGGCCGGGCCGTGGGCGCAGCGCGCACAGCCCGGTGACGAGCTGCTGCTGGCCGGTCCGGGCGGGGCGTACGCGCCGCGCGCCGACGCCGGCTGGCACCTGCTGGTGGGCGACGAGTCGGCGGTGCCCGCCATCGCCGCCGCGCTCGAGGCGCTGCCGCCGGGGGCGCTGGCGCACGTGTTCTTGCTGGTGGCGGACAAGTCGGAGCACCAGCCGCTCGCGACGAAGGCCGACGCGCAGGTCACGTGGCTGCACCGCTCGGCGGCCGACGATCTGGTCGCCGCGGTGAAGGCGCTGCCGTGGCCGGGCCAGGACGTGCACGCGTTCGTCCACGGCGAGGCCGGGTTCGTGCGGGAGCTGCGGCGGTACCTGTTCGACGACCGCGGCGTCGCGCGGGACGCGGTGTCGCTGTCCGGATACTGGCGCGAGGGCAAGAACGACGAAGCCTGGCGCGAGGAAAAGGCAGCGGAGCGGAAAACGGCCGCTTCGGCGTAAGGTCGCCGCCATGGCGACCGAGGTGAAGGTGGAGGCCGATCCGGCCGACGCGGGTTTCGACGGGGCACGGCTGCGGCGGATCGACCGGCATTTCGCCCGGTACGTCGACGACGGCTTGCTGCCCGGCTTCCTCGCGGTGGTGAGCAGGCACGGCCGGATCGTGCACGTCGCGTCGCACGGCGCGCGGGATGTCGAGGCCGGTGCCCCGGTCGAGACTGACACGATCTGGCGGATCTTCTCGATGACGAAGCCGGTCACCTCGGTGGCGGCGATGACGTTCGTCGAGGAAGGCCTGATCGACCTCACCGACCCGATCTCGCGGTGGCTGCCGGAATTCGCCGAGCCGCGGGTGTATGCGAAGGGTTCGGCGCTGGCTCCGGTCACCGAGCCGGCGACCGAACCGATCCGCCTGTGGCACCTGCTTTCGCACACCTCGGGCCTCACCTACGGCTTCCACCACACGCACCCGGCCGACGCGATCTACCGCGCCGGCGGGTACGAATGGGGCACGCCGCCGGGGCTGGACCTGGCGGAATGCACCAAAGCGTGGGCGCGGTTCCCGCTCGTCTTCCAGCCGGGTGCGGAGTGGAACTACTCGGTGGCCACCGACGTTCTCGGCCGCCTGGTCGAGGTGCTGGCGGGGAAGCCGCTCGACGAGGTATTCGCCGAGCGGATCTTCGGCCCGTTGGGCATGACGGATACCGGCTTCTGGACTTCGGACACGGACCGTCTGGCGGCTCTGTATCTGCCTGCGCCCGGGACGAAACAGCTGGTGCGCAACGACGCCTTCGGTGCGGTCGGAACGTCGCGCCCGGCTTGCCTTTCCGGCGGCGGAGGTCTGGTCTCAACAGCGGCTGATTATCACCGGTTTACGCAGATGTTGTTGCGCCGCGGGGAATTGGACGGGGTGCGGGTGCTGAGCCCGCGGACGGTCGACCTGATGACGGCCAATCACCTGCCGGGGCATGTGGATCTGGAGGCGTACGGACGGCCGCTGTTCGCGGAGATGCCTTTTGACGGGTATGGGTTCGGGCTGGGGTTCTCGGTCCTGATCGACTCGGTTAAGGCGAAGACCCTTGCTACGCCGGGGGAGTACGCGTGGGGTGGGGCGGCTTCGACAGCGTTCTGGGTGGATCCGGATGAGGACTTGACGGTCGCGTTTTACACGCAACTGCTGCCGTCGTCGACCCATCCGATCCGGCAGCAGCTGCGGCAGCTGGTTTATCAGGCGATGCTGGACTGATCAGGCGGTCAGCTTGGGAATCACCTGCGCCCCATAAGCCGCCAACGTCTCCTCCCTCTCGTCATGCATCAGGTACAGCGCGAACTGGTCCACCCCCAGCTCCGCCAATTCCTCCAGCCGAGCGATGTGCGAAGATGCCGGGCCGAGCAAGCAGAACCGGTCCACGATCTCGTCTGGGACGAACGCCGTCGACGGGTTGCCCGCGCGTCCGTGGTGGGAGTAGTCGTAGCCTTCGCGCTCGCGGATGTAGTCGGTCAGCTCGCGCGGCACCGGGCCGGACGAGCCGTAGCGGGACACCAGGTCTGCGACGTGGTTGCCCACCATTCCGCCGAACCATCGCAGCTGTTCCCGTTGGTGTGCCAGGTCTTCGCCGACATACGCGGGAGCCGCGACGCAGATCGTGATTCCTCCGGGGTCGCGGCCGGCCGCGCGGGCGGCGTCCCGGACCGCGCCGATGGTCCAGCGGGCGATGGCTGGGTCGGCGCATTGCAGGATGAAGCCGTCCGCGTGTTCGCCGACGGTTCGCAGCGCCTTCGGGCCATACCCGGCCATCCACATTTCCAGCCGTCCGCCGCGGATCCACGGGATGCGGACCGCGGTGTCGTTCATCGTGACTTCGCGGCCTTCGGCGAGATCCTTGACCACGCGCATGCAGTCGCGCACGGTGGCCAAAGTGGACGGCGGGCGGCCGACGACCCGGTGTGCGGAGTCGCCGCGGCCGATGCCGCATACCGTGCGGTTGCCGAACATGTCGTTGAGCGTCGCGAAGGTCGACGCCATCACCGACCAGTCCCGCGTGCCCGGACTGGTCACCATCGGCCCCACGACCAGCGCCGACGTCGCTTCGAGGATCCGTGCGTAGATCACGAACGGTTCCTGCCACAGCACGCACGAGTCGAACGTCCAGCCGTACCGGAACCCGGCGTCCTCGGCGGCCTTCATCATCCGCACGACCTCCGCCGCGGGCGGGTCGGTCTGCAGCACGATCCCGAAATCCATCAAGCCCTCAATTCAGATACTGATTGAGTTCGCGGGAAAGGAACTTCCCGTGCCCGGGGCTGCCGTGGAAGCCATCCGGCGACACCACGACCCGACCGCGCGACAGTACAGTGTGGACCTTCCCGGTGAGCGAAAAGCCTTCGTACGCCGAGTAGTCCACGTTCATGTGGTGCGTCGCCGCCGAGAGCGTCTGCGTTGCCGACGGGTCGTAGACAACGATGTCCGCGTCCGAACCCGCCGCGATCACGCCCTTGCGGGGGTACAGCCCGAACATCCGCGCGGGCGTCGCCGAGCACGTCTCGACCCAGCGGCCCAGCGAGATCTCGCCCGCGACGACGCCCTGGTGCAGCAGGTCCATTCGGTGCTCGACGCCCGGCATCCCATTCGGGATCGCCCGGAAGTCGCTGCGCCCCAGCTCTTTCTGGTCCTTGAAGCAGAACGGGCAATGGTCGGTGGACACGACGGACAGGTCGTTGGTGCGCAACCCGCGCCACAGGTCGGCCTGGTGCGATTTCTCCCGCAGCGGCGGGGAAGCCACGAACTTGGCGCCTTCGAAATCGGGCTTCGCCAAGTCCTCAATGGACAGATAGAGGTACTGCGGGCAGGTCTCGGCGAAGACGTTCTGCCCGTTATCCCGCGCTTCGGCGACCGCGGCGAGCGCCTGGGAGGCCGACAGATGCACGATGTACAGCGGTGAACCGGTCACCTGCGCGAGCCGGATCGCCCGTGAGGTCGCCTCGCCTTCCAGTTCGGGAGGCCGGGTCAGGCCGTGCTGTACCGGGTCGGTGTGTCCGGCGGCGACTGCCTGCGCGGCCAGTTCGTCGATCGCGATGCCGTTTTCCGCGTGCATCATGATCGTCGCGCCGATCTCGCGCGCCTGTTGCATGGCGCGCAGGATCTCCCCGTCCGTGGAGTAGAAAACGCCGGGGTAGGCCATGAACATCTTGAAACTGCCGACGCCGCCGTCGACGCACCCGCGCATTTCCTTCAAAGTGGAGTCGTTGACGTCCGACACGATCATGTGGAATCCGTAGTCGATCGCGCAGTTGCCGTCCGCTTTGGAATGCCATTTGTCCAGTGTGGACAACAGCGACGTTCCCTTGGCCTGCACGGCGAAGTCGATGATCGTCGTCGTCCCGCCCCACGCGGCGGCGATGGTACCGGTCTCGAAGGAGTCGACGGAATGCGTGCCGCCGAACGGCATTTCCATGTGCGTGTGCGCGTCGATTCCGCCGGGCAGGACGTACTTGCCGGTCGCGTCAAGAGTCTCGTCGCCGGTCAGCGTGCCGGGAGCGCCTACCGCCG
The DNA here is from genome assembly GCF_042647905.1 of Amycolatopsis halotolerans. NCBI lineage: Bacteria > Bacillati > Actinomycetota > Actinomycetes > Pseudonocardiales > Pseudonocardiaceae > Amycolatopsis > Amycolatopsis halotolerans. The sequence goes on along the minus strand of NZ_JBHRWI010000043.1, from coordinate 27,251 downwards.
CGATGGTTTCGCCGTCCACCAGCACGTCGGCGGCGACCGCGCCGGACGGCGAAACTACTTGCCCGCCTTGGATCAGGGTAGTCATCAGGCCTCCGCGAGCGGGCCGTAGCTGTCCGGGCGGCGGTCGCGGTAGAACTGCCACAGGTCGCGGACCTCGGCGATCCTGCCCATGTCGAGATCGCGGACCACGATCTCCTCTTCGGTGTCCGACGCCGCCTCGCCGACGAGCTGGCCGCGTGGGTCCGCGAAGTACGATTGTCCGTAGAAGTCGTTGTTGCCCAGCGGTTCCACGCCGACCCGGTTGATCGTGCCCACGTAGTACTCGTTCGCTACCGCGGCGGCGGGCTGCTCAAGCCGCCACAGGTACTCCGAGAGTCCACGGCTCGTCGCCGACGGGTTGAACACGATCTGCGCCCCGGCCAGCCCGAGTGCGCGCCAGCCTTCGGGGAAGTGCCGTTCGTAGCAGATGTACACGCCGATCCGGCCGACCGCGGTGTCGAAGACCGGATAACCGAGATTGCCCGGCTTGAAGTAGAACTTCTCCCAGAATCCCTTCACCTGCGGAATGTGGTTCTTGCGGTGCATTCCGAGGTATTTCCCGTCGGCGTCGATCACCGCGGCGGTGTTGTAGTAGACGCCTGGCTGTTCCTGCTCGTACATCGGCACCACGAGCACCACGCCGTGCCGCTCGGCGACCTCCTGCATGAGCTTCGTGGTGGGGCCGTCCGGGATCGCCTCGGTGTAGGAGTAGAAGTCCGCGTCCTGCACCTGGCAGAAGTACGGACCGTAGAACAGTTCCTGCAGGCACACCACCTGCGCGCCTTGCGAAGCCGCCTTGCCGATGGCGTCGACCGCGTTCGCGATCATCGACTCCTTGTCACCCGTCCACCGCTGCTGGATCAAGCCGGCTCGGACCGTGTCAGACACTGGTTTCCTCCTCGTTCCGGTGCGCGTTCAAGGGAAGGCTGAACAGGATGTAGGCGAGGAAAGCGCCGACAAATCCTACTGCCCAGTTGTAGTCGTACAAAGGCTTCAGGAACGGAATCAGGCCGTCCGCCGGGAACGGACCGCCGTAGGCGCCGCCCACCGCGAGCACCGCGCCGATCAGCGTCGCGACGAGCGCGCGCCAGTGCCAGCCCGCGGTGAACCAGTACTGCCCGCTCGGCAGGTACAGGTCGGCCAGCTTCAGCCGGGTCCGTTTCACCACCCAGTACCCGGCGACGAGGACCCCGGCGACCGCGCCGAGCAGCCCGCCGTAGAAGCCGAGCCAGGCGAAAATGTAGATGTCCGGGTCGGAGTAGAGCCGCCAGGGCTGGATCAGGATGCCGATCACGCCGGTGATCAGCCCGCCGAGGGCGAAGGTGATCCGCTTCGGGAAAGCGTTGGAGAAGTCGTAGGACGGGCTGACGACGTTCGCCGCCAGGTTGGCCGAGATCGTCGCCAGCACCAGCGCGATCAGCGCGACGACCACCACGACCGGGCTGGAGAACTTGTCCGCCAGCTGCGCCGGGTCCCAGATGTCCTGCCCGTAGAGCACGTGGCCGCCGGACGTGGTGAGGATGGCGACGACCGCGATGAACGTCATCGTCGTCGGCAGCCCCAGGACCTGGCCGCGCATCTGCTTGCGCTGGCTGCCGCCGAAGCGGGTGAAGTCCGGCATGTTAAGCGACAGCGTCGACCAGAACGCGATCATCGCCATCAGCGACGGCGCGAACACCTTCCAGAAGCCCGGCCCCCAGCCGAGTTTCCCGCTGTCGTGCAGGATCGGGCCGAGCCCGCCCGCCTTCACCAGCACGTAGCCGAGCAGGATCAGGAACCCGACCGACACCAGCGGCGCGGTCCAGTTCTCGAACTTGCGGACCGCCTCCATGCCGCGCCAGATGATCAGCATCTGCACGAGCCAGAACACCGCGAACGACAGCCACATCGTCCAGTGCTGCCCGGCGATCACCGCCGAATCGCGCCACCCGGATCCGGCCAGCCGCCCGACGATCACGTAGATCGCCTCGCCGCCCACCCAGGTCTGGATGCCGAACCAGCCGCACGCGATGAACGCGCGCAGCAACGCGGCGAGGTTCGCGCCGCGCAGGCCGTAGAACGCGCGGGCGAACACCGGGAACGGGATGCCGTATTTGGTGCCCGCGTGGCTGTTGAGCAGCATCGGCGCGAGCACGATCAGGTTCCCGATGGTGATCGTGATCAGCGCTTGCAGCCAGTTCATGCCGAGCGCGATGAGCGACGCGGCCAGTGCGTACGAGGGGATGTTGTGCGCCATCCCCATCCACAGCGCGAAATAGTTGTAGGTCGTCCAGGTCCGCTTCTCGACCGGGACCGGGGCCAGTTCGTCGTTGAAGAACCGGCTGCCTCGCAGCGCCCGCACGTCGCCGAGGTCCACCCGGCTGTGCTCACGTGTCGTCGGCTCCATTGCGGAATCCTGCGCGCCGGGCGGGGGCCGGGGGCAGAGACAGACTGTTCACTGTTCGGACGCCCTTGGCGCAGTCTGTCGATTGCGCCGAACCGGGCCCGAGTGCATGACCTGCGTTACAACCCGCTCGTGACGTGCGCGCAAACCGGGGGAAACATCTCCACCGGATCTCCACAGCTCACCCGGATGGCCTCCACGGCGATTGCTTAAAGTCGGCGGCATGGACAACGGGGGAAGACGGGTGCTGGTCGTCGAGGACGACCTCACCATCGCCGCGTCGATCGATGCCCGGCTGAGCGCGGAGGGGTTCTCCGTGACCGTCGCGCACGACGGTCCCGCGGCGGTCGAGGCGGAGGCGGCGACCAGTCCCGACCTGGTGGTTCTCGACGTGATGCTGCCCGGGTTCGACGGTCTCGAGGTGTGCCGCCGGATCCAGGCGCGACGGCCGGTGCCGGTGCTCATGCTCACCGCGCGTGCCGACGAGACCGACCTGCTGGTCGGCCTCGGCGTCGGCGCGGACGACTACCTCACGAAGCCGTTCTCGATGCGCGTGCTGTCCGCGCGGATCCAGGCGTTGCTGCGGCGGGTCGAGCGGTCTTCGGCGGCGGCGGAAGACCGGATCGTGCTGGGGGACCTGGAGATCGACATCGCCGAACGGCGGGTTCGCCGAGGGGGCGAACCCGCCCAGCTGACGCCGATCGAATTCGACCTCCTGGTGCATTTCGCGCGCCGGCCGCGCGCGGTCCAGCCGCGGGAACGGCTGCTGAGCGAGGTGTGGGACTGGGATGTGCAGGCGACCGGAGCCGGTACCCGGGCGGTGGACAGCCACATCAAGGCGCTGCGGCGGAAACTGGGGGCCGATTTGATCCGGACGGTGCACGGCGTCGGATACGCGTTGGAGGTTCCCGCGTGAGAGTGCTGGTGGCGAAAGCTGTCGATCTGCTGCCGAGGCCGCTCGACCCGATCCGGTCGGTGAAGCTGAAGCTGGCGATCCTGATGGTGGCGTCCGGCGCGATCGCGTTCGGGTTCTTCCGGTACCAGATCGGCTGGCTGCCGCCGCAGACGACGGTGATGGCCATGGTGATCGCGTTGGTGACGTCGCAGATCCTGGCGCACGGCATGACCCGTCCGCTGCGCGAAATGACCGCAGCTGCGGGCGAAATGGCGAAGGGCGACTACACCCGCCGGATCCGCGCCACCGCGCGCGACGAGGTCGGTTCGCTGGCGGCGGCGTTCAACCAGATGGCCGCCGATCTGTCCACCGCGGACCAGCAGCGCCGGGAGCTGATCGCGAATGTCTCGCACGAACTGCGGACGCCGATCACCGCGCTGAACGCCGTCCTGGAGAACCTGGTCGACGGCGTCGCCTCGCCGGATCCCGCGACGCTGCGCACCGCGCTGAACCAGACCGAGCGCCTGGGCAGGCTGGTCACCGAACTGCTGGACCTGTCGCAGATCGACGCCGGAACCCTGCCGCTGGACCGATCGACGGTCGACCTGGCGGACCTGCTCGCCGAGGTCGCCGCCGAGGCGGAGGCGATGGCCGCGGCGGCGGGCCGGGGAGTCCGGTTCACGGTCTCGGTGACCCCGCCGGGAGCGACGGTGCCCGCCGATCGGGAGCGGCTGTACCAGGTCGTGGTGAACCTGCTGGAGAACGCCGCGCGGCACGGTCCGGCCGGGGGAGAGGTGGCGGTGGTGGCCCGGGTCGAGGCCGGGGAGGCGCGGATCGAGGTGCACGACCAGGGGCCGGGGATCGCGGAACCGGACCGGGACCGGGTGTTCGAGCGGTTCACCCGGGGAGAACGCGCCGGGGGCGGCGGGACCGGACTCGGGCTGGCGATCGTGCGGTGGGTGGTGGAACTGCACGGCGGGACGGTCGCGGTGGTCGACGCGGAACCCGGCCGGGCGGCTGCTGGGGGTGGCGGGCCGGGTTGCCGGATTCGGGTGACGTTGCCTGCTTGAGCCAGGCTTTGCGTCAGCGACTGAGCTGCCGTCGGGATGGAGCCAAGGGGGCTCGGCTAGCTGCAGTGGCGCGCTGCTCGACGGGACTGCCGGGCTCAAGGCGATCGGGGAAGCAGCGGCCGGGCGCTGAGGTCGGTGGTTGATCGCGGTCGGCTGACAGGCCCTTCCGCGGATCTCCGCTGGCCGAGTGCTCACGTTCCCGCAGCGCCTCCGCCGAAGCACTTCGGCCAACCGGCTCCCGAGCTCTCCTGAACCTGCTCATTTCTCCTTGTCGGGAGCGAAGTCCCGACCGATGTTTGCTAATGCGAAGAGAGGTTTCATGTCCGAGGACGTCGAAGTCCGGCCCGCGCACGCCGTTCCGCCCGGGATTGTGGTGATCGACCAGCGGCGGTCGGGACCGCGGCCGTTGTTCGCCCGGGCCGAGGCAGCGGTGCCGGGCGGCGCGAGGCTGGCGGCGGTCGCCGTCGCGGTGGTCGCTGCCGCGCTGGTGCCGGTCGACCGGCCGGGGATCGGGTGGGTGGTGTCGGCGGCGCTGGCGGGTGTCGCGGTGCTGGTCGTGCGGGTGGGGCAGGGGCCGCGATGGCGTCGCGCGGGGTGGGGAGCGCTGGCGATCGCGTTGCTGGGCGTCGGATCGGTGCGGGCAGCGGACTGGTTGTTCGTGCTGTGCGTGCTGGCGGCGGGAGTCGCGGCGTCGCTCGCGGTGGTCGGCAGGCGAACCGTGCACGGCACTACCTACGACGCCCTCGCGATTCCCCTTGAAGCTTTCCGCGCGGTGCCGTGGGTGCTTCGCCGCACGCGGCGTCCGGGGCGTGGCCAGGCGCGGGTTTTCGCGGCGGTGCTGGTGTCCGCGCTGGTGGTGGTCGTGTTCCTCCCGCTGCTGATCAGCGCGGACGACACCTTCGCGCACTTCGTCGGCGACCTCGTCCCGACCGTGCGACCCGATTCGGTTTTCCAGTGGGCGTTGGTGTTCGCCGTGACCTTCGGCGGTGCCGCCGGTGCCTTCCTGATCTCCGCGGACCCCTTGCCGGAACGGGAAAACCGGACGTCCACGGTCGGCGACCGTCTGCTGTGGACGGCGGCGTTGGCCACGCTGGCGTTCCTGTTCACCGTCTACGCCCTGGTGCAGGCGGTAGCCCTTTTCGGCGGCACGGACTACGTCCTCCGCACCGACGGCCTCACCTCGGCCGACTACGCCCGCGGCGGCTTCTGGCAGCTCTGCGCCTGCACGGTCCTGACGCTCGGCATCATCACCGCGGCCCTGCGCTGGGCCCCGAAAACCAGCCGCTCCGACCGGATTCTGCTGCGTTCGCTGCTCGGTGCCTTGGCGGTGCTGAGCCTGGTGCTGGTGCTGTCGGCGTTGAGTCGCATGTGGACTTACCAGCAGGCTTACGGGTTCACCGTGCTGCGCGTGGTGGTGGAGGTGTGCGAGATCTGGCTGGGCGTGGTGTTCCTGCTGACGGTCGCGACGCTGGGCACGCTCCGCGCGAGGTGGCTGCCCCGGGCGGCGATCGCGACCGGGGCGCTGGCACTGCTCGGGCTGGCCGCGGCGAACCCGGAAGCCTTGATCGCGGACGCCAACCTGGACCGGGCGGCGCACGGCAAGCCGCTGGATGTCCGCTATCTGAGCCGGTTTTCCGCGGATGTGGCCCCGGTCGTGGCGCAGCGCCGTTCCGACGCGGCCTGCCTGTTGCGCCCGATCGCCCGGACGCTGCCCGACGACGCTTGGCCTGCCTGGAACTTGAGCCGTTCCCGGGCCAGGGAGATCGTCCGGTCGCAGGCGCCGTGCGAATGACGGGCCTGTTTCACTTCCGGGGCACGGTCAGCCGCCAGTCGACCACGGGGTTTTCGTGCTGCGGGAGGTGCTCGGAGCGGCGCACCGCGCAGCGATGGCGCACCAGGTCGCGGCGCTCCGCCGGGGTCAGTTTCTCATCGCCGAACGGGCTTTCCTCGTCGATGTCCACGTTCGCGTCGACGTTGAACCGGTAGGCGTCCGCAGTCAGGTAGTCGCGGCGGAAGTCGGTCTTCCATTGCGAATTGCGTCCCCAGCCGAGCGATCCGTCGTTGGTCGGCCGATGGCGGCGCAGGAACGTATCCTCCAGCATCGACCGGTCCGCGATCCCGGCTGTCGCAAGGCGTTCCCCGGCTCGCACGGTGACACCGGCCCGGCCGAACAGCATCTCGCCGAGCATGAGGCACGGCCACCGCTCGGCCACGATCTCGATCGGCGCGTCCGGATCATCGCTCTGCTCGACGGCCGCGATCTCGTGAAAGAACGGATCGAACTGCGCGACCTCCACCTGTCGCAGGCCCAGCACGGAGAAAAAGCTGAGGTACTCGTCCGCGGTGACGCGCACTTCGTGCTCGGGCAGGTGCAATCGGTGCGCCCACGGCGGTTCGGTTCCGTCCGGAAGGCCGGGCTGGAAGCTCAGCAGCAGGAGATCGCTGATCCGGCTGAGCGCATACGCTTGCTCGAGCAGGTCGCCCCAGACGTATTCCGTCCGCTGCCATTCTCCGCAGACCGCCAGCGGGACGAGCAGTTCGCGTGCGGCGTCCGCATGCTTGTCGAGCCACGGGGAAAGCACGTTCGAGAACAACGCCGGGCCGGTGTGGTCGTGCACAACGTCGTACAGTTCGCGGAAGGTCGTCGGGGCCAGCACGACGCCGCAGCCTACGCGGAATCGCGACGGCGACCCACCGAATTGTTCGGTGCGGCAACCGATTCCGCCTCTGTCCGAGGAACGGCCCGGCGGCGTTCGCGACCGCCGGGCCGACCAGACCGCGCAGCCTAAAGCGCGAACACCCCGTTCGACTGGCTGTCCGCCGCGCACTTGTTCGGGTACGTCGCGCGATAGGTCACCCGCGTGCCCCGCCAGCTGCCCAGCGCCGTGACGTCCACCGGCGAGTAGATCATCGTGCACTTCTGCCGCCGCGGGGCAATCCGGGCGAAATCGCCGTTGACCGCGGTGAGGGTCGCGCAGGCGCTGTCGCGGTGGCGGTGCGTGCCGCCGGTGGGGTCGCAGGTCAGGGACGCGCTCGTGACGCGCCCGGAGGTCTCGTGCACGGTCAGCTGCATCGCGGACTCCGGGACGTGCGGGGCGGCCAGGCCGCCGAATCCGATCAGGGCGGCCGCGACCGGAGCGAAAGAAGAGAACACCATACGAGGGATATCGGCTCGCCGAACCCGATCACTGTGCTCCTCGTCCGGGTGGGTTTTCCTCGCTCGGACGGGTGGCGTTCCCGAGGTCGTGCGCGAGTAACGCCACGTACAGCGACAACATCGACTCCGGATCTTCCAGTCGCACTCCCAGCACCTGTTCGATGCGCGCGAGTTGCTGGTAGTAGGCCGTCCGCGAGGTGTGGGCGGCGACGGCTGCGGCGGACTTGTTGCCGCCGTGCGCGCAGTAGTGCCGCAGAGCCGGAACGAGGCGGCTGCCGGAAGCGGCGTCACGTTCGAGGAGCGGGCCCAGCTCTCGCGCCGCGAAGGCGTGTACACGTTCGTCGTCGGCGAGAAGGTGGAGCAGGCCGCGTAGCCGAACATCCTTGAGACGGTGGAACGGTTGGCCGTCGTCCTCATCGAGAGCGGCGGCAGCGACATGCGCGGCTTCGACCAAAGTGCGTTGTGCCTCAGCAGGTCCAGTGACCGTCGTGCCGACGCCGAGCGCGGCGGGGGCGGAAGCGCGCGCGTCGTGAATGTCGGTGGCTAGCCGCTGAAGCACGGCGTCGGCGTTGGCTTCCGGCGAAAGCGCGAGAAGCGCGCGTACGGCGGTCTCGTCGGTCGACACCAGCGCGGACACCTTCGCGCGGCGCGCCGCGAGCGCGGTGGCTTCAGCGAGCTCGCGTAACAGCGGCGGTGTAGACAGCGTCGGTCGCGTAGTTGCGGTGATGCGCGGCCGTACCGCGAGGCCGACCAGCTGTCGTCCCGTCAGCGGCACCGCGAGCGCAGAAGAGCGCGCGAGGATTTCCGCGGTCGGCGCGGGCGAATTCAGCAGTTCGGTCAACACCGCGCGGTGCGCTTGCCGTTCGAGAGTGTCGGAGTCGCGCGCGACGAGGCGGTGCACCGCGAGCGCAGACGCCGCTCGTTCGGCGACCACCTGGTACCGGTGCGGCGGCGGCTCGGCGCACACCAGGACCAGCCGTCCCCAGTCGTGCCCGCGCGCGCCGACCACGGTGACCAGCCAGCCCGCCGCCGAGTGGTAGCCGGTGCGCTCGCCGACCTGCACCACCCGCGACCGCGCCGGCCAGCCGATCAGCAGCTCACCCGGGTCCGTGCCCGCCGTGTCGTAGGCGAGGACTTCGTGTTCGAGGGTTTCCAGCACGGCCGGCTGTTCGGTCAACCGCGCCACCTCGGCCAGCACCGCGGCAGGCTCGGCTCCGGCCACGGTCAGCGACGTGAACGTTTCGTGCACCCGTTCCGCCGCCCGGAGCTCGGCGAGCTGCGCGTCCACGATCATTCCGTTCACTGCCTCGGTCACCGCGACATAGCGCGTCTCGCGAGACAGCGTCACCAACGGCAATCCACGCTGCTCGGCCGCCGTGACGAGGGCGCGCGGCAGCCGGTCGTTCCAGTGCCGCACCAGCTCGACGACCAGGCCCGCGACACCCACTTCGGCGAGGTCGGCGACGTACCGGGTCAGCGTCGCGTCGTCGTCGGGCAGCGCGACACCCGTGGTGAGCACGAGTTCTCCGCCGCGCAGCAGGTGCGCGATGTCGGCGACCTCGGCGGCGTGCGCCCAGCGGACCCGCCGTTCGAGCCCGGTGCTGCCCGCGACGACGCGCGGACAGCCCTGGCGCAGCACCGGCAACGCGAGCGCCTCGGCGACGGTCGGGTACATCGGTCCCCCTTGCTGGCCGGCAGGGCACAGACTGTACGGCGGAGAGGGGTAGTCCGTACACGTTGTCGATGGCGGACCCGGGCACCTCGCCCGGAGACTCGTGGGCACCCGACCGGAAGGAGCGGACGTCGTGACCGACCGCATCAGCCATTGGATCGACGGCAAGCCGGTCGTCGGCGCCGGACGCACCGGCGACGTGCACGACCCGGCGACCGGCCAGGTCAGCGCGCAGGTGGACTTCGCCGGACCGGCCGAGGTGGACCAGGCGGTAGCCGCCGCGACCGCTGCGTTGCCAGGCTGGCGGGGCACGTCGCTCGCCGGGCGGACGCGCGTGCTGTTCGCCTTCCGCGAGCTGCTTCAGGCGCGCAAACACGAACTGGCGAAGATCGTGACGAGCGAACACGGCAAGGTCGAATCGGACGCGGCGGGCGAGGTCGCGCGGGCGATCGAGAACGTCGAGTACGCGTGCGGCGCGGCGCAAATGCTCAAGGGCGGGTTCAGCGAAAACGCTTCCACGGGCGTCGACGTCTACTCGATCGCGCAGCCGCTCGGCGTCGTCGGGGTGATCTCGCCGTTCAACTTCCCCGCGATGGTGCCGCTCTGGTTCGTGCCGAACGCGCTGGCGTGCGGCAACACTGTCGTGCTCAAGCCGAGCGAAAAGGACCCGTCCGCGGCGCTGTTCATCGCGGAGCTTCTTGCCGAAGCGGGCCTGCCGTCCGGCGCGTTCAACGTGCTGCAGGGCGACAAAGTCGCGGTCGACGGACTGCTCGCGCACCCGGACGTCAAGGCGATCTCGTTCGTCGGTTCCACCCCGATCGCGCGCTACGTCTACGAAACCGGCACCAGCCACGGAAAGCGCGTGCAAGCGCTCGGCGGGGCGAAGAACCACATGATCGTGCTGCCGGACGCCGACCTGGACCTGGCCGCGGACGCCGCCGTGTCAGCCGGTTTCGGATCGGCGGGGGAGCGGTGCATGGCGGTGTCGGTGGTGGTCGCCGTCGAGCCGATCGCGGACGAACTGGTGGCCAAAATCGTTGACCGGATGCGAAAACTGCGCGTCGGAGACGGCCGCAAACCGTCGTCGGAGATGGGCCCGCTGGTCACGAGGGCACATCACGAGCGCGTATCGTCCTATGTGGACACCGGAGTCGCCGAAGGCGCGGAACTGGTGATGGACGGCCGGGGCGTGGAAGCAGACGGCGCGGACGACGGATTCTGGCTGGGCCCCACACTTTTCGACCGCGTCACGCCCAGTATGGCGGTGTACACCGACGAAATCTTCGGCCCAGTGCTGTCCGTCGCGCGAACGACGAGCTTCGACGACGCGCTGGCGCTCATCAACGCCAACCCCTACGGCAACGGAACCGCCATCTTCACCGGCGACGGCCGGGCCGCGCGCCGCTTCCAGAACGAGGTCGAGGTAGGCATGGTGGGCGTCAACGTGCCCATCCCGGTCCCAGTCGGCTATTACTCGTTCGGCGGCTGGAAAGACTCCCTGTTCGGCGACACGCACGCGTACGGTCCGGAAGGATTCCACTTCTTCACGCGGACGAAAGTGGTGACGTCCCGTTGGCCGGACACCTCGCACGCGGGGGTGAACCTGGGGTTCCCGAAGAACTCGTGACCCGGGTTCACCACACGCCGTTCTCGCCGACGATGCTCGCCACCGCGCCGCTGTTCCCGAACAGGCACACCGCGATGACCCGCTCGGCGGCCAGCCGTTTGCCCCGGACCGGGTTGACCGTGTGGGTGCGGCCGCCCACGCGGAGTTGCCACTTCTCGATTGTCCCCGGCCCGCGCGGGGTGTGCTTGAACCCGACCGGATAGTCGTCGGTGATCGGACCGGCGCCGAAATCGTGCGCCGGCCCGGGGAGGACTGTCAGCGGCGCGCGGCAGTCGGCGAACTGCCGCCGCCCGAACCGGATCGCCAGCACGAGGATGACCAGGGCGACCGCCACCGCCACCAACGCGGACGCGGTGAAGCCGGACTTGGCGATCGCGACGACCGCGATCGCCACCTCGATCGCGACGAACACCCAGATCGCCCAGAAAAACCAGCCCAGGGCCTCACCGCGCTGGCTCCGGTGCAGCCTTCCAGCGAGGTTGGCGGCGGCGACCTCTCCGGGGTCGGCCTTCGCGGTCACGCCGCGACCACGTTGACCAGCAGCTTGCTGCGCGGGGCGAAGACCGCGCCGTTGGTGCGGCCGCCGAGCACCCGGCTCTTCAGATCGGGATCGAGCCGATAGCGCTTGCCGTTCACGACGAGGTAGGTGAAGGGGATCCGTTCCGTGATCTCGTACAGGTACATCGGGGGCAGGACGCCGGACGGGCGGTGCTGCACGTGCCCGAAATCGTGCGTCAGGCCGGGCACAACGGTGACCTTGCCCTCGCGCCAGTCCGCCAGCCGCCGCCGGATCGCGCGCCCGGGATACACCGCGAGGACGAGCCACACCAGCGACATCACGAACAAGGGCGCGTTCTGCGACCAGTACGAGGTCAGCGGCTCGTGCAAGAAGGCGGCGAGGTCGTTGGACGTCCGGATCTCCGAGGGGCTCATGCCGATCTTGATCGGCGTCAGGACCGCCAGCGCGATGAGGACGAGAAGCACCACGACGAGCGTCCAGAAGTTGCCGTCCAGCACCATCCGCCGCTGGGACGGATGCAGTGTGCCTTCGCGGTTGGCCTGGTCCGCGGCTGCCTGCACCGCTTGCTCGGTCACTCGCCGGAGCCGCCCTTCGCCTCTTCGGCCTTGCGTTCCTTCTCCGATGTTTCGGATGCTTCCGAGTACCGGTCGTACTGTTCGTTCTCCTGCCGCCGGGTTTCGGCCCCAACGCCTGCCGTGTCGGCGGGGCTCCACTTCGGAGCGCCGTCCTTCGCTTCTTCCCACGCCTTCGGGCTCAGCACCTGGCGTCCGTCCTCCGAGTAGGTGTCGCCCCACTCGTTGACCCGATCCTTCACCTTGCCGCTCAGCGGTGACTGGACCCAGTCCTTGGCGTTTTCCTTCCAGCGCTCGGCCTTGTCCGCGGCGGACTCGGCCTTGCCCGCGTCCTTCAGCTCCCCGGCCTTCTTCTCCAGGTTCACGCCGACGTCGACGCTCTTGTCCGCGATCTTGTCCGCTGCCTTGCCCGCCTTGCGCATCGCGTTCGCCAGCTGCTCGATCGCCGCCTTCGACTTGCCCGCGCTCTCCGCGAGCTTGTCCAGCTTCTCCACGACCTTCGCGATCCGGGTGCCGATCTTCTCCGCCAGGATCCCGCCCTCGACGACGGTGTCGGCGATGAACGCGGCGACCGTCCCGCCGAAGGTGCACCACGACGAGGCGAGCGCGGCGATGCCCTTGACGATCAGCTCGCCGACGAACGACGAGATCATGTCGCGGATCAGCCCGCGTTCGGTGCCGACCAGCGCGGCGGCGACGTTCATCCCGGTGGACGCGCCGTTCGCCTGCCCGGCCGCGTTGCGGAGCTTGCCCGCGTAGTCCTTCGCCCGGCCCTGGTAGGCCTGGCCGCCCTGGCCCTGGAAATTCGGGGCCACCTTGGCCGCGGCCTGCTCGTACTTGTCCGCGCTTTCGGCGAGCTGCTTCCCGATGTTCGCCCAGGTCACGGCCTTGGCGGTGACCGCTTCGGGATTGCCGGCGAGCTGGTCGAGGCCCTCCTTGAGGAAGCTGATGTGCTCGATCAGCCAGCCAACGCCCGCGCTCGCGAGGCTGCCGAGCGGGTCCATCGCCACGCCGAGCAGGTCGAGGCCGTCAGTGGCGACGTCAACGGCGAAATTGCCCCAGTCGCCGTGGCGGAAATCGGTCTGTGTCGCGGAGAGGTCGTTGACGATGCCGGCACCGGAGGTCTGGGCGTTGAGGTTGTCCAGTTCGTTCGAGGACGACCCCATGTTCGTGGTCGGGCCGCTCGGCGACTCGGACTTCGCGACCAGTGGGTTTTCTTGCGTCTCGGTCATTCCGGCAGCTCCTTGCCGAGGCCGTTGATGTGGCCGACAGTCTGTTGCTCGTGCGTGTCGTAGTGGTCGTGTGCCTGTTGCAGGAGGCCCGCGATCTCGTCGCCCTCTTGGCCGAGCTGCTTGACACACGAGGTCGCGGCCGACATCCAGAGCTGCAGCGGCATCGCGAACACCTGGCCGACGATGCCGAACGCGTCGTCGCCGAACGACTGGCCGGAGTCGGTGGCCTGCGCCGCGGTGTGCACGCCCGCCGCGATGTTCTCGACCTCGCTCTTGTGCTCGCGCAGCGACGGGAGGTCGACGTGCGGTCCGGTCATCAGTTCCTCCCCAGGAACGAGCCGCCGCCGTAGTAGTCGTCGTCATCGGCCGGGTCGGCCGCCGGGCGGGCGGGCCGGGCCGGCGGGGCCGCGGGCCGGGCGGGCGGAGCGGAATCGTCCTGGGCGTCGAAGAATTGCGGCTGCGGCGTCGAAGGCGCGGCCGGTTCCTCTGGAATCTCCGGTTCCGGGATCTGTTCTTCGAGGAATTTCATCGCGTCGCTGTGCTCGCCGATCACCGGGGCCATGATCGCGGTCAGCTGCTGCGCCGCCTGGGCCTGGGCGCGCCGTGCGGTGGCCAGCACGGCGGCGGCGAGCGCGGCGCGCGGCATCTCGTCCGCGCGCGAGCCGAACTGGAGTTCCTGCAGCGCACCGGCGGTGTTGACGGTCGCGGTGACCGCGCCGTCCTGGCTCGTCGCGGTCGCCGACACGTGCTTCAGCTGTTCCTGCGCCTCGGCGGCCCGCTGCCGGATTTCGGCGATTTCGGGAGAAAGTGCGTTCATGTCGGCCGCTGCTTTCGGATCGAGTGGTTCATAGTCTTTCCGAGGCAGAAAACCGGGTTCCGGTTCCCCGTGCAAGCTAAGATCCGAGTTGCCCGGTTCGTCGCTATTAAAAATTGTTTGCCCGCCATTTACCCGGCGCTGTCCGGACCGGAGGGCGCGCCGGGCACTCCGGGGTCCGTAAACTCGTTGTGAGTAGCAGGAGGACCGCGAAGGAGGTGCCGGTGGCGAATACGGACGAGCGTCGCTTCGAGGTGCTGCGCGCGATCGTCGCCGACTACGTCTCCAACCAGGAGCCGGTCGGGTCGAAGACGATCGTCGAGCGGCACAACCTCGGCGTTTCCAGTGCCACCGTGCGCAACGACATGGCCGCCCTCGAGGAAGAGGGGTACATCGCCCAGCCGCACACCAGCGCCGGGCGGATCCCCACCGACAAGGGCTACCGGCTGTTCGTCGACCGGCTTTCGGAGATCAAGCCGCTCTCGACCGCCGAGCGCCGCGCGATCACCAATTTCCTCGACTCCGGCACCGACCTCGACGACGTGCTGCGCCGGTCGGTCCGGCTGCTCGCGCAGCTCACCCGCCAGGTCGCGGTGGTGCAGTACCCGATGCTCACCAACACCGTGGCGCGCCACCTCGAAGTGGTCCCGCTCACCCCGGCGCGGCTCATGCTCGTGCTGATCACCGACTCCGGCCGGGTGGACCAGCGCACCGTCGACCTCGGCGACGTGGTCACCGAGGAGACCGTGCTGCGGCTGCGCACCGTGCTCAACGGCGCGCTCGCCGGGCGGCGCCTCGCCGACGCCGCGGCGAACGTCGCCGAGCTGCCCGAGGCCGCCCCCGCGGACCTGCGCGACCACCTCACCCGGATCTGCACCATGCTGGTCGAATCGCTGGTCGAGCACCCGGAAGAGCGGATCGTGCTCGGCGGCACCGGCAACCTCACCCGCAACGTCGCGGACTTCCCCGGTTCGCTGCGCCAGGTGCTCGAAGCGCTCGAGGAACAGGTGGTGGTGCTGAAGCTGCTCGCCGCGGCCCGCAACCCCGGTGCGGTCACCGTGCTCATCGGTGAGGAAAATGAAGACGAGCAGATGCGCAGCACCTCGGTCGTGTCCATCGGCTACGGCCGGGACGACATGCTGCTCGGGGGAATGGGCGTCGTCGGGCCGACCAGGATGGACTACCCCGGCACGATCGCGGCGGTCCGCGCGGTCGCCAACTACGTGGGGCAGATCCTGTCCGGCCGCTGACCGGCGGCGAGGGCGGAACACGAAGGAGAAGGCAGAGCAACGTGGCGAGGGACTACTACGGGATCCTCGGGGTGGCCAAGAACGCGAGCGATCAGGAGATCAAGCGCGCGTACCGCAAGCTGGCCCGTGAACTGCACCCCGACGTGAACCCGTCGGAGGACGCCCAGCACCGCTTCGGCGAGGTGACCACCGCGTACGAGGTGCTCTCCGACCCGCAGAAGCGCAAGATCGTCGACCTCGGCGGCGACCCGATGGACGGGGGCGGCCGCGGCGGAGGCGGCGGCGACCCGTTCGCGGGCTTCGGCGGGCTCGGCGACATCATGGACGCGTTCTTCGGCGCCGCGGGCGGAGGCGGCGGCCGGGGACGGGGGCCGCGCAGCCGCGTGCAGCCCGGCTCCGACGCGCTGATCCGGCTCGGCCTCACGCTCGAGGAGTGCGCGACCGGCGTCGACCGCGAGATCACCGTCGACACCGCGATCGTGTGCGACCTGTGCCGCGGCGCGGGAACCGCCGAGGGCACGAGCACCAAGACCTGCGACACCTGCGGCGGGGCCGGCGAGGTCCAGTCCGTGCAGCGGTCGTTCCTCGGCCAGGTCGTCACCGCGCGCCCGTGCCCGGTGTGCCGCGGCTTCGGCGAGGTCATCCCCGACCCGTGCCGCCAGTGCGGCGGCGACGGCCGGATCCGGTCGCGGCGCGGCGTCACCGCGAAGATCCCGCCCGGCGTCGGCGACGGCATGCGGATCCGGCTGTCCGGACAGGGCGAGGTCGGCCCCGGCGGCGGCCCGGCGGGCGACCTCTACGTCGAGATCGACGAGGCCCCGCACGAGGTGTTCGTCCGCGAGGGCAACGACCTGCACTGCAACTTCCGCATCCCGATGACCACCGCGGCGCTCGGCGCGACGGTCCCGATCGCCACCCTGGTCGACGGCGACTACGAACTCGACATCGAGCCCGGCACCCAGCCCAACACCGAACTGGTGCTCACCGGCAAGGGCATGCCGCGGCTGCGCTCGTCCGGCCGCGTCGACGGCCGCGGCGACCTGCACGTGCACATCGACGTCGTGGTGCCCACCAAGCTCGACGAGGCCCAGCGCGACCTGCTCGTCGACCTGGCCCAGCAGCGCGGAGAAGAAGTCCCGACGCTCGCCGCCAACGGCAGCAAGCACGGCGGCCTGTTCTCCAAGCTGCGCGCGAAGAACCGCTGACGGTGCCGGACACCACCCTGCCGGTCTTCCTCGCCCCGGCAGTGCCCGCCGAAGGCTGGGCGCTGCTCGACGGCGAGGAAGCCCGGCACGCGGCCACCGTGCGCCGGCTGCGCGTGGGGGAGCAGCTCATGCTCTCCGACGGCGCCGGCGCGATGGCCCGCTGCGCCGTGGACGCCGTCGAAGCAGGTCGCGCGGCCACGGTCACCCTCACCGTTCTCGAGCGCTGGCAAGAAGAACCGCCCGCGCTGCGCGTCCACGTCGCCCAGGCGCTCGCCAAGGGCGACCGAGGGGAACTGGCAGTCGAACTGGCCACCGAAGCCGGTGCGGACGCGATCGTGCCCTGGCGCGCCGCCCGCAGCGTCGCCCGCTGGGACGACGGACCCCGCGGCGAGAAAGCACTCGCCCGCTGGCGCGCAACCGCCCGCTCCGCCGCGAAACAGGCCCGCCGCGCCCACGTGCCCGCCGTCGCCGAACCGGTCGGCACGCGCGAACTGGCGCAGCTGGCCGCGACGATGTCCGCGACGCTGGTCCTCGAATCCGGCGTCACCAGCAGGCTTACCGACCTCGACCTCCCCGGCGGAGGCGACGTCCTGCTTGTCGTCGGCCCGGAAGGCGGCATCACCGACGACGAACTCGCGGCCCTCGAAGCGGCCGGAGCCACCACGGTCCGGCTCGGCCCGACGGTCCTCCGCACTTCCACCGCGGCAGCAGTGGCATTAGGCGCCCTCGGCGTCCTCACCGGCCGCTGGCACTGACACAGAACCGGAAAACCCGGCAGAACCCCTAAACATCCGCACCAGGTGATGGCGCGCCGCACCCCCGGCGGCTACTCTGCTTCGCAACGTGCGAAACACGAGGGTTTCAGCCCGCCCACCGGCGGGCATTACTCTTGAGTACGAACCAGAACCCCGCCGGGCACCTCCCCCCTCGGTCCGGCGGAGCCGCGGCGGCGGTGGAGCGACCCCCAGGCTCCACCGCGCCGCGGCGTCTTCGAATCGCTGGCGCGATTCTTCGCCGCCGCTGGTTCCGCCATTACTCCCGGGGGGCCGAGCCCCCCGGACCCCCACGGTGCGGTGGTTGCGTGTCGTGCGTCCGTTGCGTGCGTGCGTGCGGGTGGTGGTTCCGTTGCGTTGGTGCGTCGCCTTGGGTTCGTTGTCTTTGTAGGGTGGGCTTATGAGTGATGCTGGTGCTGCGGAGACGTTGTTCGAGCGGATTATTGCTGGGGAGATTCCGGCGGACGTCGTGTATCAGGACGACGCTACGTTTGCGTTTCGGGACATCAATCCGCAGGCGCGGGTGCATGTGCTCGTGGTGCCTCGGAAGAGGTATCGGAATGTGGGGGAGTTGGCGGAGGCGGATCCGGAATTGCTGAGTGCGGTCTTGTTGACGGCTCGGAAGGTGGCGGAGATCGAGGGGATCTCCGCCAGTGGGTATCGGGTGGTGTTCAACACTGATGCCGATGCCGGGCAGACGGTGTTCCATGTGCACGCGCATGTGCTGGGCGGGGAGCAGCTGGGGATGTTCGGGAAGCCGCAGGCCGGGGTGCACTGAAACCGGGCTGCGAGTGGGTGTCGGGGACAAGTAGCATCTATGGGGTCCCTGTACGTTGACTTGCGAAGTGCGCAGAAAGCAGGACCGAGGCCACGTGGCCGGAACTGAGACGGGTGGAGCCGCCCGACCTGACAATCGGGTATCGGCCGAGGCACAGGTTCGATTTCCGATCCCGGAGGGGGCTCAGCTGAGCCTGCTGGGGTCGCGGGACGAGAATTTGCGGGTGGCGGAGGAGCTGCTGGCCGCGGACGTGCACGTGCGCGGCAACGAGGTCACGTTGACTGGCGCCGCGGCTGATGTGGCGTTCGCGGAGCGCGTGTTCACCGAGCTGGTGCAGCTTGCTGGCGGCGGTCAGCAGGTGGGGCCCGACACGGTGCGGCGGACTGTGGGGATGTTGTCCAGCGGGGACGCGTCGCCCGCGGAGGTCCTGAGCCTCAACATCGTGTCTCGGCGCGGGAAGACCATCCGGCCCAAGACGCTGAACCAGAAGCGGTACGTCGACGCGATCGACAAGCACACGATTGTGTTCGGCATCGGGCCCGCTGGTACCGGCAAGACGTATCTCGCGATGGCGAAGGCCGTGCAGGCGTTGCAGGCCAAGCAGGTCACGCGGATCGTGCTGACCCGGCCCGCGGTCGAGGCCGGCGAGCGGCTCGGGTACCTGCCGGGGACGCTGAACGAGAAGATCGACCCGTACCTGCGGCCGCTCTACGACGCGCTGCACGACATGGTCGAACCGGAGTCGATTCCGCGGCTCATGCAGGCGGGGACGATCGAAATCGCACCGCTGGCCTACATGCGCGGCCGAACCCTGAACGATGCCTTCATCATCCTCGACGAGGCGCAGAACACCACGCCCGAGCAGATGAAGATGTTCCTCACCCGTCTCGGGTTCGGCGCGAAGATCGTCGTCACCGGCGACATCACGCAGATCGACCTGCCCGGCGGGCAGCGCAGCGGGCTCCGCGTCGTGCGCGACATCCTCGGCGGAGTCGAGGACGTGCACTTCGCCGAACTCACCAGCCAGGACGTCGTCCGGCACAAACTGGTCGGCGACATCGTCGACGCGTACGAGAAGTGGCAGGCCGTGCAGGACGCGCAAGAGCAGCAGAACGGCGGCTGGAAGGGCACCCGCCGATGAGCATCGAGATCGCCAACGAATCCGGCGTCGACGTCGACGAGGCGTCCATCGTCTCCGCCGCGCGCTACACCCTCGAGAAAATGGAGGTCAGCCCGCTCGCCGAGCTGTCCATCCTGTGCGTCACCCTCGAGGTGATGGAGGACCTCCACGAACGCTGGATGGACCTGCCCGGGCCCACCGACGTCATGGCCTTCCCGATGGACGAGCTCGACTCCTCGCGCCGTCCCGACGCGCCCGACTCGTCCCCGGCGCTGCTCGGCGACATCGTGCTCTGCCCGGCCTTCGCCAAAGACCAGGCGAAAACCGCGGGCCACCGGCTGATCGACGAACTGCACCTGCTCACCGTCCACGGCTGCCTCCACCTCCTCGGCTACGACCACGCCGAACCCGCCGAGGAACGCGAGATGTTCGGGCTGCAGAAGCGGATCCTCGGCGAATTCCAGGCCGCCGTCGCGGCGCACCAGGCCCGCGACGCGCAGCGCGACGTCGACGACCGCGTGCTCGGCATCGCCGGGCTCGACGTGCCGCAGCCCGGGGAAACCTCCTAGGCTCCGATCATGGGAAACCCCCCGGCGCAAGTCGTCATCGCGGTGACGCTGGTGCTGCTCGCGGGCGTGTTCGCCGCCGCGGACGCCGCGGTCGGCACGGTGTCGCAAGCCAGGGTCGACGGCCTCGTCCGCGCCGGCCGCGTCGGAGCCCGCCAGCTCGCCGCGGTCGTCGCCGAACGCCGCAGGCACATCAACCTGCTGCTCCTGCTGCGGCTCGTCTGCGAGCTCACCGCCACGGTGCTGGTCACCGTGTCCTTCGTCGCCTGGTTCGACCGGCTGTGGCTCGCGATCCTGGTGTCCGCGGTCGTGATGGTCGTGGTCAGCTACGTCATCATCGGCGTCGGCCCGCGCACCATCGGCCGCCAGCACCCGTACCGCGTCGGCACGATCGTCGCCGGACCGGTCCGCGTCCTCGGCACGGTCCTCGGCCCGCTGTCCCGGCTGCTGATCGTGCTCGGCAACGCGATCACCCCCGGCCGCGGCTTCCGCGAAGGCCCGTTCACCTCCGAGGTCGAACTGCGCGAACTGGTCGACCTCGCCCAGGAACGCGGCGTCGTCGAGGACTCCGAACGCGAGATGATCCACTCGGTGTTCGAACTCGGCGACACCGTCGCCCGCGAGGTCATGGTGCCGCGCACCGAAATCGTGTGGATCGAGCGCACCAAGACCGTGCGCCAGGCCCTCGCGCTCGCGCTGCGCACCGGCTTCACCCGCGTCCCGGTGATCGACGATTCGGTCGACGACATCGTCGGCGTGGCCAACATCAAAGACCTGATGTCCGAGTACATGGGCCCGGACGGGCCGAGCACGGTCGTCGACGCGGTGATGAACCCGGCGAGCTTCGTGCCGGACTCCAAACGGCTCGACGAGTTGCTCAAGGAAATGCAGCGCACGCACAACCACATGGCGATCGCGGTGGACGAGTACGGCGGCACCGCCGGCCTGCTCACCATCGAGGACATCCTCGAGGAGATCGTCGGCGAGATCACCGACGAATCCGACGCCGACGAGCGTCCCGAGGTCGAGGAGCTGGAAGACGGCTCGGTCCGGGTGTCGTCCCGGCTCGGCGTCGACGACCTCGGCGAACTGTTCGGCATCGACCTCGAAGACCACGACGTGGAGACCGTGGGCGGGCTGCTCGCCGAGCGACTGGGTAGGGTCCCGCTGCCGGGGGCCGAAGCCGAGGTCGCCGGTCTTCGGCTGTTCGCCGAAGGGGGCAAGGACCGCCGCGGCCGGATGCGCATCACGTCCGTGGTCGTCCGGCCGTCCTCCGCGCGCCCGCGCACCCGCCCGCCCCAGCCCGAAGAGCACGACAGGAGAGTCGAACATGCCTGACCTCGACGCCGAGGACCAGAAACTGGTCACGCTGGCCCGTTCGGCCCGCGCGCGCACCGGCGCGGACGAAGGCGCCGCGGTCCGCGACACCGATGGCCGCACTTACGCCGCGACCACGGTCGACCAGCCGTCGTTCAAGCTCACCGCCGTGCAGGCCGCCGTCGCCGCCGCGCTCTCCAGCGGTGCCGAGGGGCTCGAAGCCGCCGCAGTCGTGACCGCCGACGCGCTCGTCGCCGAAGCGTCCGTGCACGCGGTCCGCGACGTGTCCAGCGCCGCGCCGATCGTCTTCGCCGATCCGTCCGGTGCCGTGGTCGAGGTGCTTCACCCGTGACCGAGCCGCACCGTTCCGGATTCGCCTGCTTCGTCGGCCGCCCCAACGCGGGCAAGTCGACGCTCACCAACGCGCTCGTCGGCACGAAGGTCGCGATCACCTCCAGCAAACCGCAGACCACCCGGCACGCCATCCGCGGCATCGTCCACCGCGACGACGCGCAGCTGGTGATCATCGACACCCCCGGCCTGCACCGTCCGCGCACGCTGCTCGGCCAGCGGCTCAACGACGTCGTGCACGAGACGTGGTCCGAAGTGGACGTCGTCGGGTTCTGCGTGCCCGCCAACGAGAAGATCGGCCCGGGCGACCGGTTCATCGCGGCCGAGCTGAAGAAGATCGCCCGGCGCACCCCGGTGATCGGCGTCGTCACCAAGACCGACCTGGTGAAGCCGGAACAGATCGCCGAGCAGCTGGTCGCGCTGCAGGAGGTGATGGAGTTCGCCGACCTCGTGCCGGTGTCCGCTGTGGACGGTTTCCAGGTGCAGACGGTCGCCGACCTGCTGGTGCAGCGGCTGCCCGAAGGACCGCAGCTGTACCCGGGCGGCGAACTCACCGACGAGCCCGAGCAGACCCTCGTCGCCGAGCTGATCCGCGAGGCCGCGCTCGAAGGCGTCCGCGACGAACTGCCGCACTCCATCGCGGTGACCGTCGAGGAAATGATCCCGCGCGAAGACCGCGACGACCTCATCGACATCCACGCGCTGCTGTACGTGGAACGGCCCAGCCAGAAGGGGATCATCCTCGGGCACAAGGGCGAACGGCTGCGCGAGGTCGGCGCGACCGCGCGCCAGCACATCGAACGGCTGCTGGGCACGAAGGTCTATCTCGACCTGCACATCAAGGTGGCCAAGGACTGGCAGCGGGACCCGAAGCAGCTGCGCCGGCTGGGGTTCTGACCGGTTCCCGTCGTGTCCGGCGACGCGGGCGGGTAGCGTCAGGCCGAACCGTATCCGATTTGTCCAGGGGGACCGCATGACCGGCCCGTATCCGCCGCAGTACCCGCCGCCGCCGGACAGCAACCTGGTGTGGGCGATCCTCGCGACCGTGTTCTGCTGCCTGCCGCTGGGGATCGTCGCGATCGTCAAGGCCAGCCAGGTGAACACCTTGTGGTACCAGGGATACGCGGCCGAAGCGCACCGCGCGGCGGACGAGGCGCGCAAGTGGGCGATGTGGTCGGCGCTCAGCATCGCCATCCTGATCGGGCTGTACGTGCTCGTCGCGCTCGTCGTGCTCTTGATCGCCGGAAACGTGCTCTGGTTCCATTGAGCACCGTCTACACCGGACAGCCGGCGCGCGGAACCCGTGCGGTGGCAAGGGCTCTCGCCGGTCCCGCGGCCGCGGCGGGCGGGGTCGGCCTGGCGTGCGTCGCGGTGTGGCTCGGCGATCCGACCACGCCCGGCGGGCCGCTTCCGGTGTGCCCGACGAAGCTGCTTTTCGGGATCGACTGCCCCGGCTGCGGCGGGATGCGCATGGCGTACAGCGTGCTGCACGGCGATTTTTCCGCGGCACTGCACTACAACGCGGTGGCTTTGGTGTTCGTCGCGCTGTTCGCGTGGAGCGGTCTCGCGTGGACGACGGGACGGCTGCGCGGCGCGCCGATGCGGTCCTGGCTGCACTGGCGCTGGACGCCGCACGTCGTCGCGGTCGTGTTCGTCTTGTGGTTCGTGGCGCGCAACATCCCGCTCGCGCCGTTCACCAGCCTGTCCGTCTGAGTTAGCCCCGTTTTCGCCGTCCCCGGAACTGGTCCGGGGGCCGTCGCGTCCCACTCGTGACCCGATGCGGACACCTGCTCGGCCCAGCCCGGTTGGACGAGGTACGCTCCCGCGCACTGACGTGTCCACAGCGGCCGCGATCAGTGCTCGCATGCTGAGACCAAAAACGAGGGGGACACTCGATGACCTATCCCTACGGCCAGCCCGGCGGCCCGCCTCAAGGCGGACCGTCGTTCGGCGCGCCGCCGGGACAGCAGGCACCGGGCTACCCCCAGCCGTACGGCCCCGCCCGGGTCTACGCGGACTGGGGCCAGCGCGCCGGCGCCTATCTCATCGACTTCGCCCCGCTGCTGGCCGGGATCCTGATCGCCGTGCTCGTGTCGCTGGTGTCGGGCGTCGCGGGCACGATCGTTTATCTGCTGGCGATTCTCGGCAATCTCGCCTGGACGGTCTTCAACCGCTGGATCAACGGCGGCAACACCGGGCAGTCGCTGGGCAAGCGGATCGTCGGCATCAAACTCGTCAGCGAGGCGACCGGCGAGCCGATCGGGGCGGGGATGGCGTTCGTCCGCGACGTCGCGCACGCGCTCGACAGCATGGCGTTCGCCCTCGGTTTCCTGTGGCCGCTGTGGGACGACAAGGCGCAGACGTTCTCGGACAAGATCCTCAGCACCGTCGTGGTGCCCGCCGACCCCTCGCCCTCGGGCGCGCCGGGCGCGGGATTCGCGCAGCAGAGCGGATTTCCCGGCCAGCCCGGCGGGTTCGGGCAGCCCGGCGGTTTCGCGGGAGCCGCGCCGCAGCCGGGATTCGGCCAGCCGGGCGGTTTCCCCGGGCAGCCGGGTGCCGCGCCGGGGTTCGGGCAGCCGGTCTCGGGCGGGTTCCCCGCGCAGCCGAACACCGGATTTCCCGCCGCACCAACCGGATTCGGGGCTCCGCAACCGGGATACGGCCAGCCGCCGGTCCCGGGAACCCCGCCGCAGCAAGGATTCGGGCAGCCGGGCGTCCCGCCGCAGCCCGCGTTCGGGCAGCCGGTTCAACCGCAGCCCGCGTTTGGTCAGCCGGGGCAGGCGCAGCCCGCGTTCGGGCAGCCGCCAGCCGCACCGGGTGCCGGGGGATCGCCGCAGCAGCCGGGTCCCACGGCGTTCGAGCAGCCCGAGCCGACCCAGGTCGTGCGCCCGGCCGCGCCTCAGCAGTCACCGTCCGAAGCGTTCGGCACCGCCGAGCGCACCCAGGTCGTGAAGCCGGCAGGCGAGCCGGAAGCGACGCAGATGATCAAGCCGGAGACACCGGAACCCGGTCCGGCACAGTCCTGATCCGCACCGGATCACGGAAAGCACGGTAAGCACGAGAAACTCGGGGGAACCCAGATGACCAATCCCTACGGCCAGCCGCAGCAGCCCCAGCAGCCTTACGGCGGCCAGCCGCAGCAGCCCTACGGGCAGCAGCCGTACCCGCAGTCCGGCGCGACGCCGGCGCAGCCGTACCCGCAGCAGCCCTACGGCCAGCCCGCGCCGTACGGCCAGCCCGCTTACGGCGGCCAGCCCGGCGGCGACATGAGCGCCATCAAGGACTACAAGGGCTGGGCGATCGGCTGCATCTTCCTGATGTGGATCGTCGCGATCTTCGCGATCATGAAGTCGAACGAAGTCCAGACGTACAAGATGCAGGGCAACTACGCGATGGCCCAGCAGTCGTCGCAGACGACGCGCACGCTGTGCCTGGTCGCCACCATCATCGGCGCGCTCGGCTGGGTGTTCGCGATCATCATGATCATCATCAGCCTCGTGGCCGCCTCCGAGGTGCACAGCTACTACTGCACCGGCAGCTACTGCTGAACCAGGGTGTCCCGCCCCGGCATCGACCGCGAAGTGCGACGATGTCGGGGTGGTGAACCTCTACCGCGACACCGGGGTGGTGCTGCGCACGCACAAGCTGGGCGAGGCCGACCGGATCGTCACCCTGCTCACGAGGCGGCACGGCAAGGTCCGGGCCGTCGCGAAGGGCGTGCGGCGCACGTCGTCGCGGTTCGGTGCCCGGCTGGAACCGTTCGGGCACGTGGACGTGCAGTTCTATCCCGGACGGTCGCTCGACGTCATCACCCAGGTCGAGACCGTCGACGCGTTCGCCCTGCCGCTGGTGGCCGACTACCAGCGCTACACCGCGGCGTCCGCGATCGCGGAAACCGCGGACCGGCTCTCGGCTGAAGAGGGCGAACCGGTTCTGAAGCTGTACCTGCTGGTCGTGGGCGCTTTACGAGCCTTGGCCGGCGGGCAGCGGGACGCGTCGCTGGTGCTCGACGCGTTCTTCCTCCGCGCCATGGCCTACGCGGGCTGGGCCCCGGCGATCACCGAATGCGCCCGCTGCGGCCTGCCCGGCCCGCACGCCGCGTTCAACGTCGCCGCGGGCGGCTCGATGTGCCCGGACTGCCGCATCGCCGGTTCCGTGCATCCCTCGCCCGAGGTGCTGACCCTGCTGGACGCGCTGCTGCAGGGGGAGTGGGCGGTCGCCGAATCGTCGCCCGGGATCACCCGGCGGGACGCGTCCGGCCTGGTCGCGGCGCATCTGCAGTGGCATCTGGAACGGCAGCTGCGGTCGCTTCCGCTCGTGGAGCGGCGTGCCCGGGAGACCGCCGGGCCGGGCCCAGTAGGGTCGGCCGGGTAGAAAGTCCATTCTTCAGGAGGCCGCGAGTGCTGCGCAGGGGACGGGAGACCCGCTCGGCGGGGTACGAGCAGCGGGCGCCGGAGCCGCATGTCTCGGGCGCGAAACCGCCGGAGATCCCGGCGGACCTGGTGCCGAAGCACGTCGCGCTCGTCATGGACGGCAACGGCCGCTGGGCCAACCAGCGCGGCCTGCCGCGGATCGAGGGCCACAAGCGCGGCGAGGCCGTGATGATCGACGTCGCGAGCGGCGCGGTCGAGATCGGCGTGAAGTGGCTGTCGGTGTACGCGTTCTCGACGGAGAACTGGAAGCGCAGCCCCGAGGAAGTGCGTTTCCTGATGGGCTTCAACCGCGACACCATCCGCCGCCAGGTCGACTATCTCGGTTCGATCGGCGTCCGCATCCGCTGGGCCGGGCGGCGGCCGAAGCTGTGGGCCAGCGTGATCAAGGAACTGCAGATCGCCGAAGAGAAGACCAAGAACAACACCAAGCTCAACATGACGATGTGCGTCAACTACGGCGGCCGTGCCGAGCTCGGCGACGCGATGCGCCGGATCGGCCAGGACGTCGCGGCGGGGAAGCTCAACCCGGACAAGATCGACGAGCGCACCATCGGGAAGTACCTGTACCAGCCGGAAATGCCGGACGTCGACCTGTTCCTGCGGCCGTCGGGGGAGCAGCGGACTTCGAACTTCCTGGTGTGGCAGTCGGCGTACGCGGAGATGGTCTACCAGGACACGCTTTTCCCGGATTTCGACCGGACGCACCTGTGGCAGGCGTGCCTCGACTTCGCCAAGCGCGACCGCCGGTTCGGCGGCGCGGTGGACCAGGCAGGGAGCACGAAATGAGCACCGCGGAAGCCGCCGAGACCGGAGCGCTGCTCACCCGGGCGCGCGAGGCACTGGAGCGTTACCTGGAAGTCCACGTCGACGACGACGGCGCGATCACGTTTTCCCACGCGGACGTCCCGTGCGTCATCCAGGCGACCCGCCTCGCCGACGGCTTGACGGTCCTCAGCCTGACCTGCGTGGTGGCGTGGGACTTGCCCGACGATCCGGCGCTGGCGGTCGCGGTCGCGGAGCGGGCTGGGCAGGGATTGTTCGGGACTCTGGGCGTCGGCCACACCGAGCGCGGGGTGGATGTGACGCTGCGGTACGCCTTCCCGGCGGAGGGGATGGAGCCGTCGCCGTTGGGGACTTTGCTGATGCTGGTGGTTTCTACCGCTTCGCAGCTGCGGACTGAGCTGCCTGGGGTGGAGGCTTGAGCCGGGTTTCTGTTTCCTGACTGGGCTTGGTGCGTGGCTTGGCGGTGTGTCGCCGTGTCCGAGCCGTCGTGGTTCGGCCTCGGCATCTGCGCTGGTGCTTTGGCTGCTCAGTCCTCGCGGACCGGCGGCGGCTCGCTGCCTGAGTGCCTTCGGGCGCCCGTGAGCGTTGCTGATGCCTCGTTGGCGAATCTCCTTAGCCCGACCACATTTCGGATCCCGGCCGTGTCATGACAACCGTGTAAGCCGCGGATGGACCAAGATCGGGTCGCTGACGG
>NZ_JBHRWI010000042.1:0-316385 GCF_042647905.1 Amycolatopsis halotolerans | reverse complement strand
CCTCATCCCCCGACGACACGCACCCCGCCCAGCCCTACTGAGAAAACCTCAATGTGGCGCTAGCCCCAACCCGAAACCGCAGCCGACGCACCCAACGATCGAGGCACCCAGCCCCACCCCCGCACCCCGATACGAAGCGTCCCTGCGGTCTGGGGGTGCTTGTCAAGGCATCTTTCCCGCCTTGACAAGCACCCCCAGACCGTCAGCACAATCAAGCTTCGGGGTGCCCCACGCACGCCAAGGCCGATGTCGCCGCCAGGCGACGAGCCACCCACCTCACTCAGGAACGGTAAGCAACCCCCGGTCATAAGCAATAGCGACAGCCTCAGCCCGCCGACTAGCCCCCAACTTCGCCATCACCCGAGACAAATGCACGCTCACCGTCTTCTCGGAGATGTACAGCTCCTCCCCCACCTGCCGATTAGTCCGCCCCAGCGCAACCCGCTCCAGCACGTCTCGCTCCCGATCGGTCAAGGGGTTCAGCTGCGGTCGGGCAGGCACAGCCTCGACACCGGACAACTCCACCCGGGCCCGATGCGCCAATTCCCGAACCGCATCCCGCAACGGAACAGCATCCAGCTTCACCGCGACCGAATGCGCAGCCTCCAACGCCTCGGCCGCCCCAGCCCGTCCGGCAGCCAGCAACGCCTCCCCTTGCCGCCACCGACAAACCGCCTGCTCGTAAACCGCCCCGTACGAAAAGGCCTCAGCCGCTTCCGCCCAAAGATCCGGATCCGCGGGCCCCTCCAACGCAGACGCGGCGGCTTCCATCCGCGCCAGCCAAGCCCGCCCCTCCGGCCCCATAGTCCCGGAACGCGGATGCCCCTCGGCAGCACACCGCCGCCCATGCGCCACAAGCCGCCGCCCGACAGCCACGAAACCGTCCGCCGCGGCCTGATCCCCCTTGGCCCGGGCCTCAGCAGCCAACGCGGCGGCGGACGGAATCGCCAACGCCACGATCCGAATCCCGCCCAACAGCGCGGACTCGGCCTTCTCCAGCCACAACACCAACTCGTCAGTGATCCGCAACGCCTCGGAATGCTCTCCGCGCCAAGCGGCCAGCTCAATCGCGGCGTCCCCGGCCGCCATCGCGATCTGCAGATCCGCCATCCACTGCTGCCGAAGCCCGGGCAACGCCTTGGCCGCGTCCGCGAACCGCCCGCGCCCCACCAGGAACAGCACCCAATTGGCCAAGATCCGAGCAGCGACCGCACTGGACACGCCTCGGCGCGCGCGCCCGGCGGCGTCCTCCTTCGGCCAATCCCCGCTGAGGTAACGCAAGTAGAGCAACCGGGCCCGCAACTCCAACCCGTACGTACTCCAGGTAAGTCCGGTTTCCTCAGCCCGCGCGACGCCGCGTGCGGCATGCGCAAGCGCCAGGTCCATCTCGGCCTGATCGTCGTAGCTGAGGGCGAGGAAGTACATCGCGCGAATCTCGACGTTCAACGCACCCGCGTCGTGCGCCTTCTGTTCGGCTTCCCGCAGGCGTTCGCGGGCCTCGCCAGCGTCGCCCGCGCTATCGGCCAACGTGCCGAGCGTGACGAGCGCCGACGCCTCAGCCCCGACCGCGCCAACGGCTCGCGCGTCGGCAACCGCGGTATGCGCACTGGCCAACGCCTCGGCGTGCTGGTCTCGCAGCCGCTGGAACCCAGCACGGGAAGCCAGCACCCACGCGCGTGCACCGCTGGGTTCCCGCTCGGCGACCAGCTCCCAAGCCCGCTCGATCGCGCGGACCGCCTCGTCGAACGTGCCTTCCAGCGTGAGCAGCGTTTCGGCCAGCCGACGCCAGACCTTCGCCGCATGCTCAGGCGACGCGTCCGGTTTGAGGGCTTCGGTAGCTGACCGCGCGTACGCCACCGCACGCTCCGGCTCGCCGGAAGTGCCAGCGAAGTACGAGGCCTCGCTGAGCAGCTTCAACTCGTTGACGCCGTCGGGACGGTTTTCCGGAGCCACGGCGTCCCAAATGGACTGTGCTTGCTCGATGTGCCGCAGCGCCGCACCGGGCGCGCCGAGCTTTTCCGCTTCGTCGGCGGCGCGGAGCAACGCGGACAGGGCAGTGTCGAAGTCCCGGCTTTCCAGGCTGTGGAAGGCCAGCTTCGCGTCGTGGCCGCGGCCCTGCGGCATCGACTTGATCCGCGCCGCGTATCCGGCGTGCATCCGCGTGCGCTCGCCGGGAAGCAGGTCCGCGTAGACCGCTTCCTGCAGCAAAGCGTGGCGGAAAGTGTAGAAACCGTCCTCGATGACAAGGACGTGGTGCTGCACGGCTTCCCGCAGCGCCTCGTCCAGCTCCAGGTCCCCGATGCCCGCGACTTGCGCGAGGGCGGCGTGCGAGACCGATTCGTTGGCGACCGAGATGACCCGGAGAACCCGGCGCGTCTCGGCGGGGAAACGTTCCAGCCGGGCGAGGAGGACTTCGGCGAGCCCGGCGGGGAGATCTTGGCAGTCCGCTCCCGTGGCAAGGAGTTCCTCGACAAAGAACGGGTTGCCCTCGGACCGTTCGGCGATGTCCGCAACCACGTCCGGCGACAGCGGTTCTTCGGCGAGCGCCGCGACGAACGCGCGCGCGTCGGCCGGGCCGAACGGAGCCAGTGCAACCTGTTCGACGGTGTTCAGCCGGACCAGTTCGGACAGCAGACCGCGCAGCGGATGCCTGCGGTGGACGTCCTCCTCGCGATAGCTGCCGACGACCAGCAGCCGCTGCGCGCGCAGGCGGCTGAGCAGGAAGGACAGCAGGTTCCGGGTGGAGGAATCCGCCCAGTGCAGGTCTTCGAGCAGGACGACCACCGGCTGCTCCTGGCCGACCTCGGTCAGCACCCCCAGTACCGCGTCGAACAGCTGGAGCTGACCCAGGTCCTGCTCAGGCCGCACCCGGCGGACGCCCTCGCGCTCCCCTTCGGACACCTGCCCGTGGTCGCCGGTGGCCGCGGGCTGCGGATCGCCGCCTTGGGGCAGCAGCATCCCCAGCGCGGACCGCGCCCGCACCGCCGCCGAAACCGCGGGATCGGCCGACGAGCCCAGCGGAGCCAGCGCCTCGGCGAACGGCAGATAAGGCAGACCGCCGTCGCGCACGTCGATGCAGCGGCCGGTGAGCACGAGCCCGCCGCAGCCGGCGACGTGCTCCCCGAGCGCGGTGAGCAGGCGGGTTTTGCCGACCCCGGCGTCGCCCGCGATGAGCACCGCACCTGCTTCTCCGCGTTCTGCGCGCGCGAAGGCCGCTCGCAGCCGCCGCATCTCTTGCGTGCGGGCGACGAGCGGAATACCGGAACCGAGACGAGGCACGAGATGCATTCTCACCTACACCCCCGACAGTTCCGACATGGATTTCCTCGTGGCGGCCGGTTCGGCCAGTGATCTCCGTCCGATCGGCGGACGAAGGGCGGCCCGCCGCGTCTCTTCGGAACCGGTCCGGCCGGTGCTCCGGGGACCGATCGGCGCGCGGGCCGCGGCAAGTTTCCGGGTGAAGCGGGCCGCCGCTTAGCTCGCGACGGTGCTTGGGAGAGGTCCGTGAGGGGAATCCTGAGGGACTCTGATTCCCGCAGGGTTCCCTTCACGGACCTCTGCGGGAGCTTCTCCAGGCGGGCGTCGCGGACGGGGTGCGTCCGGCGGGCAAAGCAGCGGCGCCGGGCGGCACAGCGAGACCGGATCCGGCGGGCGGAGCGGCCGCCCGGAAACCGTGTTCCGGCCCGCCGCCCCGCCCGACCCCCTTACCGTCCCCGACCCGGGTCCGGGGCTCATGCGCTATGTCGCGCCCGGGCCTCCGGTACCGTCGCCGTCCGCCTTTGCTGGCGGGGCACCTCGACGTTCGTGACGCGGTGTGCGCGCACCCAGCGGACCACGCGGTTGCCGCGGCTCATGCGCGCCTGGCGGGCGGCGCGGCGCAGTTCGGCCATCCGGTAGTCCACCTCGGCGCGGGTGGCGTCCCAGTTGTAGTCGCTCATCGGATTCTCCCCAGCGGTTCGTGGTTCCTTGACGAAGACCACTTTCGTGCTGAGGGCCCGCCCCGGACATCAGGTGATCGCCTACACCCGGACGCGAAAAGACCCCTTACCCGCGCTCTCGCCTAAGGAAGTCCAGGTCGAGCGGGGTAAGGGGTCTTAGTGCGGCGATCAGCCGGGCGAACGGGTCAAGCCTGTCCCTGGCCGCGCACCGCGTCCAGCAGCGCCTGCCAGCCGGCGGCGGGCAGGCGGAACGCTCCGCCTTCCGGGTCTTTGGAGTCGCGCACCGCGGCTCCGCCCGCGACGAAGGCGACCTCGACGCAGTCGTTGCCGCCGCCGCTGTAGCTGCTCTTGCGCCACTGGGCACCGGAAAGGTCGGCCATCATGGTCCCCACATCCTCACTGTCTCGGGTTGGTGTTCCTCGGTTCCTGAACCACGGCGGCCTGTTCGGCGAACCGGCCGGCCGCGTCGGTGATCAGAGCCACCGAATCGTCCGGTTTCAGCGCTGCTGCGCGCAGGTGGTCGAACATCAGCGCGTAGCGCCGGACGTCGTCGGGCTGTTCGAGGTACAGGCCGCTGGAAGTGCTGTCGTCGACGTAGACCACGTCGGGATCGGCCTGCTCGGGGAAGCCCATGATGAGGAACGGTCCCTCCATGCCGGGGTGCGCCCCGGCTCCGAACGGCACCACCTGGACGGTCACGTTCGGCTTCTCGGCCATCGCGCTCATCCGGTACAGCTGTTCGGCCATCACCTCGGCGCTGTCGACGACACGGTGCAGCACCGCCTCGTCGATCACCGCCCAGTACTCGACCGGCGGGTCGTCGGTCAGCAGCTGCTGGCGCGCCATCCGCGCGGCGACCCGGCGGCGGGTCTCGGACTCCTCGGCGTCCGGGCGCAGCGCGCGGATCACCGAGAACGCGTAGCGCTCGGTCTGCAGCAGCCCCGGAACCAGCAGCGCCTGGAACGCGCGCAGCGAACTCGCGTCGGCTTCGAGGCCGACGAAGGTGCCGGTGAAGACTTCGTTGTAGGCGTGCCACCAGCCGCGTTTGCGCGCTTCGCGCGCGAGCTGGACGAGCGCCTCCTGCTCGTCGCCGGTGATGCCGTACAGCGCGAGCATGTCCCTCGCGTCGCGCGGGGTGACGCCGACGTGGCCGGTCTCGATGCGGCTCACCTTGGACGCCGAGCACTCCAGCTTCTCGCCGACCTCGTCGATGGTGAGATCGGCGGCTTCGCGCAGCCTCCGCAGCTCGCTCGCGAGGCGCCGGCGGCGAACGGTCGGTCCCTGGCCTCTCGCCACGGCAGCACCTCCGGTCCGTATTTGTTCCCGCACCGCATATCTAACCAGGTGATCGACTTGTCAGTGGAGTAATCACATCGGGGAATTCCCGCCGTCGCTCCGGGAGATGCCGACACCTGGTTCCGACCTGCATTGTGCAGAGTGCGCTTGTACTCTGGCATCCTGCGGGCCGAGACGCGAATCCAGTCGCGCCGACAGCCCTGAGCAGCGTAGACGACGGCCGTCCGGGGCCATTCGCGGCTACCGCGAAAACCGGATGACGTGGTGTCCGGGGCCGACCCCCGACCGGTCCCGGGCACCTTCCTTCGCCGCACAGGTATTACCCAAACGTGTTTCCCGCGCAATTTCGCGTTGCCCGCACGACAGTTTTCGGTGTTTTCCTCTGCAGACAGCCACTCTGAGTGGTCATCGACGGGCCGGATGTCCTTATCGGACCCGCAGCAGTCCTTCTTGGACCACGGTCGCGACGTGCAGGCCGTCGCGGGTGAAGAACCGTCCGGTGGCCAGCCCGCGCGCGCCCGAGGCGCTCGGCGAGGTGCTGTCGTAAAGGAACCACTCGTCCGCCCGGAACGGACGGTGGAACCACAAGGCGTGGTCGAGGCTCGCGCCGAGCACCTTGTCGACGTCCCAGTACACGCCGTGCCGCGCGAGCACCGAGTCGAGCAGTGTCATGTCCGAGGCGTAAGCGAGCACGCAGACGTGCAGCAGCTGGTTGTCGGCCAGGGTTCCGTCGGCGCGCATCCAGACCCGGTGGTGCGTCGGGCGTTCGCCGGTGGTGCGGGTGACCCATGGCGGCTCGCCGACGTAGCGGATGTCGATCGGCCGCGGGACCTCGCTGAAGCGCAGGCCATAGCCCGCGGTCAGCTCGGGGAAGGTCGGCAGCGTCTCCGGGGCGGGCACGTCCGCCGGCATCGGCTCGGCGTGGTCGATGCCCGGCTCGTCCTTCTGGAACGACGCGGACAGCGAGAAAATCGCCTTGCCGTGCTGGACCGCGACCACGCGCCGGGTGGTGAACGAGCGGCCGTCGCGGATGCGGTCCACCTCGTACACGATCGGGACGCTCGGGTCGCCGCCGCGGATGAAGTACGCGTGCAGCGAATGGACCCGCCGCTCCTCCGGAACGGTCCGGCCCGCCGCGACGAGCGCCTGCCCGGCGACCTGCCCGCCGAACACGCGCACCGGCGAGTGCGCGGGCGAGACGCCACGGTAGATGTTCTCTTCGATCTTCTCCAGGTCCAGCAGCGCGACGAGCTTGTCCAGCACCGGCTGCCCGCCGCCACCGGTGCTCGCGTCGAGTCCGGTGGCGGCTTCCCTGGCCATCTCAGTCATGCCGGAACACTATGCGGGAAGGGTTCCGCACGTCCCTTATGCGTGGTCGTCTTCACCGAGCCGGTGGACGTGGATCAGGTTCGTCGACCCGACGGTCCCGGGCGGGGAGCCCGCGACGATCACCACGAGGTCGCCGCGCTGGTACTTGCCCATTTCGAGCATCGCGTGGTCGACCTGCTGGATCATCTGGTCGGTGGAGTCCACCCGCGGCACGATCTGCGTCGTGGTGCCCCAGGTGAGCGCCAGCTGGCTGCGGACGCTCTGCTCCGGCGTGAACGCCATCAGCGGCAGCCGCGTGTGCAGCCGCGCGAGGCGGCGCACGGTGTCGCCGGACT
The DNA here is from genome assembly GCF_042647905.1 of Amycolatopsis halotolerans. Classification (NCBI taxonomy): domain Bacteria; kingdom Bacillati; phylum Actinomycetota; class Actinomycetes; order Pseudonocardiales; family Pseudonocardiaceae; genus Amycolatopsis; species Amycolatopsis halotolerans. Next base: position 309,487 of record NZ_JBHRWI010000042.1, on the reverse strand, counting down.
GCGTGAACGCGACCAGCGCCTTGGCGTTGAGCCGCTCGCCGATGTCGCGGGCGGCGTAGGAGATCACGCCCCGCTTGGTGCGCGGCACGTGCGACAGCGGCGGCACGACCGGCGAATCCGTCTCGACGGCCTCGACGATCCGGCCCATCGTCTGGACCGTTTCGATCGGGTAGCGGCCGACGCTCGTCTCGCCGGACAGCATCACCGCGTCCGCGCCGTCGAGGACCGCGTTCGCGACGTCGGACGCCTCGGCGCGGGTCGGGCGGGAGTTGTTGATCATCGATTCCAGCATCTGCGTGGCGACGATGACCGGCTTCGCGTTCTCGCGGCAGATCTGGATGGCGCGCTTCTGCACCAGCGGGACCTGCTCGAGCGGCAGCTCGACGCCGAGGTCGCCGCGGGCGACCATCACCGCGTCGAAGGCCAGCACGATGGCCTCGAGGTTGTAGACCGCCTCGGGCTTCTCGATCTTCGCGACGACCGGGAGGCGTCCCTTGCCCACGCGGTCCATGACCTGGTGCACGAGGTCGATGTCGGCGGGCGAGCGCACGAAGGACAGCGCGATGAAGTCGACGCCGAGGTGCAGCGCGAACTCCAGGTCCTCGATGTCCTTCTCGGACAGCGCGGGCACCGAGACGTCCATCCCGGGCAGCGACACGCCCTTGTTGTTGCTGACCGGGCCGCCCTCGGTCACCTCGCACACGACGTCCGGGCCCTCGACGTCCTTGACCACCAGGCCGACCTTGCCGTCGTCGACCAGCAGCCGGTCGCCCGGCTTGGCGTCGCGGGCGAGTCCCTTGTAGGTGGTCGAAACCCGGTCGTGGGTGCCGGCGACGTCCTCGACGGTGATCCGGACGACGTCCCCGGTGTGCCATTCCGCCGATCCGCTGGCGAAGGTGCCCAGCCGGATCTTCGGTCCTTGCAGGTCGGCGAGGATCCCCACCGCCCGGCCACTTTCGGCGGCCGCGGACCGGACCAGGTCGTAGACCTGCTTGTGGTCGCTGTGGCTGCCGTGGCTGAAGTTCATCCTCGCGACGTCCATCCCGGCGTCGACGAGTGCCCGCATCTTCTCCGGCGTGGAGGTCGCGGGACCCAATGTACAAACGATCTTCGCGCGTCGGCTCACGTCCGGAGAGCCTAGTCGCTCGGGCCGCTCCCGTCTGTACCGATCCCGAAGTTCCGGCCCCGGAACGCGGGAAGGATTCAGTTCCGGGCACCGGCGTGCGCTGGGCGACCGCGCCGCACCCGGGCGCCCGGAATCACCCGGACGGGGGAGGCCGGGCTCAGCGCCGCGGTTTCTCGCTCGGACCCACGTGGTCGCGTGCCCATTCGTTGAATTTCCGCAGCTGACGCCACGATTTCCGCACCCGGTCGAAGGTCTCGCGCTCGTGCAGGTAGTCGTCGGGCTCCCAGACGCGGACGGCGTACACGGAACGGTGCCGCAGCAGGTCGAGGCGCGGATGGTCCTCGGCGAACCCGCGCGGTTTGGACTTCAGCCGGTCGCCGAGAATTTCCCAGCCCGCCTTGCGCAGGCCCGCCAGGATTTTCTCCAGCGCGGGCCCGTGCAGTTCGGTGTCGACGGCCGTGCGGTACCGGGCCAGCTGGTCCGAGGCCAGGTGGAAGCAGCCGCCGCCGACGCGCAGCCCGACCGGGCCGACCTCGACGTAATACGCTCCCCCGCCGCGGCCGGACTCGATCACCCCGCCGCAGTGCGTCTTGTACGGCGTCTTGTCCTTGGCGAAGCGGACGTCGCGATAGGGCCGGAACACCTTCGCCTCGCCGAACCCCGCGCCGAACTCGGGCTCCAGCTCGGCCAGCAGCGCCTCCATCGGAGCCCGCACGTGCTCCTTGTAGACCGCCACGTTGTCGTCCCAATAGGCCTTGGTGTTGTCCGCGAGCAGCCCGTCGTAGAACTCGACGGCGTGCTCCCCGAATCCGCTGAACTTCACCCGCAGCACGATAAACCGGGGCGCCGACAGAATCGGCGCCCCGGCCGCATCGGGCGGGGTTACTTGGCGAGTGCCGTGATCAGCTCGCCGTTCGAGGTGTCGCCGGACAGCTCCCAGAAGAAGGTGCCGCCGAGGCCCTGCGACCGCGCGTACGACGTCTTGCCCGCGATGGTCGACGGGGTGTCGTAGCTCCACCAGTTCGAACCGCACTTGGCGTACGCGGTGCCCGCGACGGTTCCGGTCGCCGGGCAGCTCGTCTTGAGGATCTTGTAGTCCTCGATGCCCTGCTCGTACTTGCCCGGAGCCGGTCCGGTCGCGGTGCCGCCCGGCGCGCTCTGCGTGACGCCGGTCCAGCCGCGGCCGTAGAACCCGATGCCCAGCAACAGTTTCGAGGACGGGACGCCCTTGGTCTTGAGCTTCTGGATGGCCGCGTCCGAGTAGAAGCCCTGCGTCGGCAGGCCGTTGTACGACGTGAGCGGCGAGTGCGGCGCGGTCGGTCCCTGCGCGGCCCAGCCGCCGAAGAAGTCGTACGTCATCACGTTGTACCAGTCGACATACTGCGCGGCGCCCGCGTAATCGGTCGCGTCGAGCTTGCCGCCGTTGCTGCCGTCCGCGGTGATCGCGGCGGTGACGAGCTTCGACGAGCCGAACTTGCCTCGCACAGCCGCGAGCAGCTTCTTCAGCGCGTCGGGACCGCTGGTGTCACAGGTGAGGCCGCACGCGTTCGGGTACTCCCAGTCGAGGTCGATGCCGTCGAAAAGCCCGGCCCAGCGCTTGTCGTTGACGAGGTTGTAGCAGGAGTTGGCGAAGGCTTCCGGGTTCTTCGCGGCCTGCCCGAAGCCGCCGGACCAGGTCCAGCCGCCGAACGACCAGATGATCTTCAGCCCGGGGTGCTTGGCCTTCAGCTTCTTGAGCTGGTTGAAACTGCCCGCGAGCGGCTGGTCCCAGGTGTCGGCGACGCCGTCGACGCTGCCCGCCGCGTCGTAGGTCTTCTGGTAGTCGGCCCACGCGTCGCCGATCGCGCAGCCGCCGCCGGTGACGTTGCCGAAGGCGAAGTTGATGTGCGTGAGCTTGTTCGCCGAGCCGGACGTCTCGATGTTCTTCACGTGGTAGTTGCGGTCGTAGATGCCCCAGTCGGTGAAGTAGCCGACCACTTTCCCGGCCGCGGCCTCGGTTCTCGCGGGCGCGGCCGTCGAAGCGGCGGGGACGAGCGCGGCCGCGGCGGCGAACGCCGCGGTCGCCAGGCCGGCCAGTGCCAGCAGGCGTTTTCTGCGCAAGCGAAGCATCGTTGCTCCCTTCAGGAGTCACCGTCGGTGACGAAGCGGTAACGGTGGGGACGAATGCACCGTAAGTGGACTAGACCACCAGGTCAATGGTTTAGACCATAAAACGGACATTCGGCGGTACTCGCATTCCTTGACAGGCATATGCCCCGCGAGGCAGATTTCCGGGGTGATGCAGACCTTCGACGTGCTGGCCGAACCCCGCCGCCGCGCGCTGCTGGACCTGCTGCTGCAGGGCGAGCGGTCGGTCGGCGAGCTGGTGGCCGAACTGCGGCTCAGCCAGCCCGCCGTGTCCAAGCACCTGCGCGTGCTGCGCGAGGCGGGGCTGGTGACCGTGCGGGTGTCCGCGCAGCGCCGCTGCTACCGGCTGCGCGCCGAACCGCTGGCCGAAGTGGACGCGTGGCTCGCGCCCTACCGGCAGTTCTGGGCGGACCGGCTCGACGCGCTCGAACAGCGGCTGGACGAAACCGAGTGAGGAGCACCCCGTGATCCGAGTGGACGGCCGGACCCTGCGGTGCGCCGACGTGGTCGCGGCGGCGCACACCGAAGGCCCGCTGGCGATCGACGTGTCCATCGCCGCGATGCGCGCCGCCGAGCATTCGTGGAAGCTGGCCGAGGACCTGAGCACCCGGCGAGTGGTCTACGGCCGCACCACCGGCGTCGGCGCGAACAAGGACGACGCAGTGGACGAACCCGCCGAGCACGGCCTCCGGTTGCTGCGCAGCCACGCCGGCGGCAGCGGCGACCTGCTGCCGGACGGCCAGATCCGCGCGATGCTGCTGATCCGGCTCAACCAGCTGCTGACCGGCGGGTCCGGAATCAGCCCGGAGCTGATCAATGCGCTCTCCGAAGCCGTCCGCACTGGTGCGCTGCCGGTAGTGCACCGACTGGGCGCGATCGGCACCGGCGACCTCGCCCCGCTCGCGGAAACCGCGCTCGCGTTGGCCGGTGAACGCGATTGGGCGATCGGCGCGGTGCCACCGGTTCCGGTGCACGCGGGCGATGCGTTGGCGTTCATGAGCAGCAACGCCGCGACGCTCGCCGAAGCGACTCTCGCCGCGATGAGCCTGGACACGCTCACCCGCGCGAGCCACGCCGTCGCAGCCCTCACGTACGTGGCTCTCGACGGCAACCCCGAGGCGTACGCGACGCCTGTGCACGAAGCACGTCCGCACGCGGGGCAGGTGGCGTGCGCGGCTGAGATGCGTCGGCTGTTGGGCATGCACGGCACGCCTAAGCCAGGGCGTCGGCTTCAGGATCCCTTCGGGTTGCGGGCTTTTCCTCAGGTGCAGGGTCCCGCTTTGGACGCTATCCACTATCTGCGGGATGTGCTTGCCGTGGAGATCAATGCCAGCACGGAAAATCCGATGATCTCTACGGTGCACGGCGATGCTTACCACCATGCGCACTTCCACACCGCTTACGTCTCGACTGCGCTCGATCAAGCCCGCGCGACTGTGCATCAGGTGGCGGAGCTGTCCGTGGCTCGGTTGGGTGATCTCGTGGAACCGGAATTCACTGGCTTGCGGCCGTTTCTCGCGGTCGGGCCGCCGGGGAGTTCCGGGGTGATGATTCTGGAGTATGTGGCGCACGACGCGCTCACCGAACTACGGCAGGCGGCCTTGCCTGCGACGCTGGGGACTGCTGTGGTTTCGCGCGGGATTGAGGATCACGCGAGTTTTTCGACCCAGGCCGCGCGGGCTGCTACGGCGGCTGCAGCTGCTTATCGGCAGGTGCTGGCTTGTGAGCTGGTTGCTGCGGTGCGGGCGTTGCGGATCCGGAAGGCTGAGCTGGTGGATCTGCCGGTCCGAGCGGCTTTCGCGGCTGCGGTGGGAGTGTTGGATGAGCGGCTGGAGGATCGGCCGTTGACTGAGGACATCGCGAAAGCGGCTGGGGTTTTGGACGAGCTGGCGCGGATCTGACTGACCACAGTGGACACTCAGTCCCCGGCCAGCACGTCCCGCCGCAAAGCCGCGAACAGTTCCTCCGCGTGCGCTCGATCCCGAGCCGCAGCAACGCTATCGCCGCGCCGCTCCAGCAAACCGGCGTGCGCCGCGTGAACCCGAGCGAGCAAGTACGGTGAAGTCATCCTTTTTGCCAGCACGTGTGCTTCTCCGAGGCTTTCCTCTGCGAAGACAAAGGATCCGCGGCGCAACGCGGCAAGACCCTGTACCCGAAACGCATCCGTGCGGGCAAGGATATGATCAATGTGCTCAGTACAAGCGACAGCCTCCGCCGCAGTCTCCCCAGCCGCAACCGGATCTCCAGCCGCCAGTTGCGCCTCGGCGAGGAAAGGCAGTGCGTCGGTCATCTGCCAGCTCCGCTCCCCCTGCATCGCGAGCAACGGCAGCAACCGGCGCACTCCTCGCTCAGGACGCCCAGCCCGCACGTCGTTCTCCGCCAGCTGAGCGGACGCGTTGCAGATGATGTCGGCATTGTCGCTTTCCCGCCCCAGCCGAAGCACTTGAGTCAGATCGTCGGCTGCCGCGCCGAAGCGGCCGCAGGCTGACCACAACGCACCCCGGCCGATGAGGGCCATCGCGCCGCACATGGGCGACCTGCCGTGTCCCGCGAGTTCCAGCGCCTGGCTGAACCGCCGCGAAGCGTCGCCCCAGCGGCCGACGTAGACCGCGCTCGCGCCGAGGTTGCAGACGGCTCGGCTGAGCAGTTCCCGGTCGCCTAGCTCCTCAGCCAGCAAGAGGATTCGCTCGAACTGCCGGTCGGCCCGGGCCAACTCGCCGCGGTAGTGGTGCAGCACGGCGACGCCGGTCAGCGCGCGGACCACGATCTCCCGGTCGCCGCACAGTTCCGCGGTGGCAGCGGCGGTGTGCAGATCAGTCAGCGCTTCTTCGTTGCGGCCCAGCAGCCGCAATGCCAAGCCCCGGCGCAGGTGTCCGCCCGAGAGGCCGTGCTCGTCCCCTGCCGCTTCTGCGGCAACGATCGCGGCGGTGGACACCTCGACGGACTCTCGATAGCGCGTGCTCTGGTAGAGATTGGCGGCGCGAGCCAGCCGCAGCCGGACGGCTGATCCGCCGGGGCGGTCTTCGGTCAGCGTCGGCGCGATCCGCGCCAGTCCCTCGCGCGGGGTGCCGCGTTGGTAGTGCAGGTAGCCGATCCGGGCGATCACCAGGCGTTGCCGTTCCTCGTCGCCTTCCTTGCGGTACACCAAAAGCGCGCGTTCGGCGGCGGCGAGCGCGGCGTCGTAACGGCCAGCGGCGGCGAGTGCGTCCGCCCAGGCTTCGGCGGCTTCGGCGACAGCGGCCTGCGAACCGGTGCGGTCCAGCAGATCGACCAGCGCGCCCAGGTGCTGGGCGGCCGTGTCGTGGGCGGCTTGTCTGCTGGCTTTTTCCGCGGCGTGCCGCAAGGTTTGCGCGGCCCGTTCGGTGTCCTGTGCGTGCGTGTAGTGGTACGCCGCCGCCGCGCCGCCCAGTGCTTCGGCCAGTCTGCGGTGCAGCACATGCCGACGGCTTGGCGGCAGGTCTCCGTTCATCACCTCGGCGACCAGTTCGTGGGTCAGCCGGACGCCTTCGGCGTTTTCGTCGAGCAGCCGCGCGGTGTGCGCGGGCGCCAGGACTTCGGACAGCTCCGCGGGATCCAGCCCGGCAGCGGCGGCGAGGACGTCCGGGTCCATCCGCTGCTGTCCGACCGCCAGCAGCGTCAGGACTTCGGCCGTCCGTTCGGGCAGCGAACCGAGCTGCCGCCGCACCGCGTGGGCAAGTCCCCACGGCAGTTCCGCGGGCGGTTTGCCGGATCTGCCCAGTACGTGGCCCAGGTGGACCAGGAACAACGGGAGACCGCCAGCCAGCCGGAGCACCCGTTCGCGAGCGGACTGCCCCACCTCGGTCCCGGCGCTGTGGTGCAACAGCATCGTCGCGTCGTCGTCCGCCAGCGGAGCAAGGGAATGCTGTGTCAGCAAGCCTTTCCGGTACAACTCGAGCAGGGTGTCGGCCAACGGCTCAGCCGCGGCGATCTCGGTGTCGCGGTAGGCGGCGAGGAAACGGACCCGATCCGGCCGGACGTCCTGAACCAGCGAAGCCAGCAGCGCGAGGCCGTCCGGACCGGCCCATTGGAGGTCGTCCAGGATCACGAGCACGCCATGCCGGCGCGCGAGCGTGTCGAGAAACCGCGCGGCCTCGGCGAACATCAGCCAGCGGGGCGGGGCCGGTTCGGCGGTGCGTTGTTCGGGCAGCAGGAACGCCAAGCCGGGTCCGGCGGGGTGCTCGGACGCGTGCCGGGCGAAGGCTTCGGAGAGCGGCGCGTACGGCTCCCCGCCGTGCCGGGAACACGCCGTCGAAAGCACCACCGTGCCCCGGGTTTCGGCCAGCGTCGCGGCTTCAGTCAGCAGCCGGGTCTTGCCGATGCCGGTCTGCCCGGCGAAGACCAGGAACGGCTTGCCCGTGCCGGAAATGTGCTTGTCCAGCAAGGCGTGTTCCTCGACGCGGCCGATGAGATCCGGTGCCGGACGAGGCGGCGGGACCGGAGTGTCCGGCGGACGCTGCCTGCCGCGCCGGGCGGCCGCGAGGAGTTCGGCACGGCCGTCCGCGGGCAGCGCGAGACCGTCGGCGAGGAGTTGCACAGTGACCCGCCGCGGATGCCGCTGCCCGCGTTCGAGATTCCCGACGCCGCGGGTGCTCAGCCCGCAGCGCTGCGCCAGTTGTTCCTGCGTCAGCCCGGCCGCCCGGCGCAACCGGACCAGCGTCCGGTCGAACGTTTCCGTCGCGCCGTCCGGCATGTCCCGCACCTCCCGCCGCTCCATGGTCGCTCGCCCCGGGACCGGCGAACATCCTCCGAAGGTCGGGTTCCTCCTCCCGGCACAACAGCCGGTTGTGCCGGTTGTTCCTGGTTCCGCACCGCCTCGGTGAAATCCAATGGCGGCACCGCTTTTCGCCCGTCTTCCGGGCAGCGGCGTACCAGGAAGGACGCGATGATGCGTGCAGGAACGACCTTGAGACGGCTGGCCGCCGCCGGTGCGGCGCTCGCGCTGGGAGCAGGCGTGGCGGCGACGTTCACCCCGGCCGCCGACGCCAGCCCGCGGCTGAGCCCGGCGTCGTGCGCCAGCGCCCCCGAGGGCTACGCGAAATGCCAGGCGGTGCAACTGGTTTCGGCAGGTGCCCGTCCGGCCAGCGCGATGAGCCCGACCGATCTGCAGAACGCCTACGGCGTCGCCGGGCTGAAGAGCGGCGGAACCACCGTCGCGATCGTCGACGCCTTCGACGACCCCGGCATCGAGAAGGACCTGAACGACTTCCGGTCGCACTGGAACCTCGGCTCCTGCACCAAGGCGAACGGCTGCCTGACCGTCGTCGGCCAGGACGGCACGAGCACGCTGCCGTCCAAGACCGACTCGGGCTGGGCGACCGAGATGGCCATCGACGTCGACGCGGTCAGCGCACTCTGCCCGGATTGCAAGATCCTGCTGGTGGAAGGCAACAGCAACGAGGACAGCGACCTCGCGGCGGCCGTCGACAGCGCGGTCCGGCTCGGCGCGAAGATCGTGTCCAACAGCTACGCCGACCACGAAAGCGCGATCCCCTCGGACGCCGAGCAGCACTACAACCACCCTGGCGTCGCCATCCTCGGCGCCACCGGCGACTGGGGCAGCGAAAGCGGCGCGCAGGCCGAATACCCGGCCACCTCGCCCGAGGTGGTGGCGGTCGGCGGCACCACGCTGACCGCGTCCGGCGGCGGCTACACCGAAACCGCCTGGAACAAGGCGGGCAGCGGCTGTTCGAGCAAGTTCAGCAAGCCCGCGTTCCAGAACGGGATCAGCACCGCGTGCGACAATCGGGCCACTTCGGACATTTCAGCCGACGCGGATCCCAACAGCGGCATCACGATCTACGTCAACGGCCAGCAGTCGCAGTACGGCGGCACCAGCCTCGCCACCCCGATCGTCGCCGGCATCTGGGCGCTCGCCGGAACGCCGAAGGACGGCGACAACGCCGCGACCTACCCGTACGCGCACACCGGTGACTTCAACGACGTCACCTCGGGCAGCAACGGCAGCTGCGGCACCGTCATCTGCGACGCGGGCACCGGCTGGGACGGCCCGACCGGCCTCGGCACCCCGCACGGCGTCAACGGCCTCACCCCGGGCGGCGGCACCAACGGCAAGCTGAGCGTCAGCAACCCGGGCAACCAGAACGGCGTGGTGGGCAAGGCGGTTTCGCTGAAGGTCAGCGCTTCCGGCGGCACCTCGCCCTACACGTACTCGGCGGACGGCCTCCCGGCCGGGCTGGCCATCGACGGCAAGACCGGCTCCATCACCGGCACGCCGAGCGCCGAAGGCACCAGCAAGGTCACCGTGACCGCCACCGATTCCGCCGGGGCGACCGCGCAGGCTCCGTTCACCTGGACCGTCACGACGGCCCCGGCGGGCAAGCTGACCGCGAAGTTCACCACCGACTACGACTACGGGTTCGGCGCCTTCGCGCACTTCACGATCACCAACGGCGGCGCGTCGGCGGCGAACGGCTGGACGCTGGCGTTCGACCTGGCCTCGAACGAGTCGCTGTCGAACACGAACCCGGGCACCGCGTCCGGGTCGACCGGGCACGTCGTGATCACCGGCCAGAACGCCATCCCGGCGGGCGGCAGTCTCACCGTGTCGCAGATCTACCAGGTGTCGGGCGGCTCGTTCACCGCTCCGGCCCACGTTTCCGTCTCCTGAGAATCCGACAGCCGCCGTGCCGCGGGTCCCGCGGCACGGCGGCTTTTCTCAGTCCACGCAGAACTCGTTGCCCTCGACGTCCTGCATCGGGATGCAGGACTCGTTCACGCCGTCCGACTCCAGCACCTGCACGATGGACGCGCCCAGCGCCACCAGCCGTTCGGCCTCGGCCTTCAGGGCCGCCAGCCGCTCCTCGCCCACCAAGCCAGTGCCCACGCGCACGTCGAGGTGCACGCGGTTCTTCACCACGCGGCCTTCGGGCACGCGCTGGAAGTACAGCCGCGGTCCGACCCCGTTCGGGTCGACGCAGGCCGCCCACGAGCCCTGCTCCTCGGGCGGCTGGGTGCGGTCGAACTCGGCCCAGTCCGCGAACCCTTTCGGCGGTGGCGGCTCGACGTACCCCAGCACCTCGCACCAGAAACGGGCGACCCGCACGGGTTCCGCGCAATCGAAAGTGACCTGGAACTGCTTGACCGACCCCATGCGCTCACCTTACCGGCGAGCGGCGGCCAGCGCCGGATCCCGCCCGGCGGCGAGGTCGTCCGGGGCGAAAACCGGGACCTCGAGGTCCGGGCTGATGCCGGTGCCGTCGTAGGTGCGGCCGTGCGGGTCGAGGTACTCCTCGTTCGGCAGCACCACCTTCCATCCCTGCTTTGGCAACGTCCGCTCGAGCATGTCCGAAAAGGCGCCTTGCGTGGGCTGTCCGATCAGGACCGGCCGAGGATGCCGGTTCAGCAGTGCCTGCAGGAAGTTCTCCCCCGCCGAAACGTCCAGGCTGCCGGTCAGGACCGTCAGCGGGCCGGTGTAGCGCGGTGCCGCGGCGGGCTGCACGAAGAACGGTTGCGCCGCGGTGAACCGCGCCGGGTTATCGGGATCGTTGCGGGCGCGTTTGGCGTAGGCGAAGTGCGGGACGTCCGTCAGCCGAGCGGCGACCTGCAGGCCTAGCGGATCGTCGCCGCCGCCGTTGACGCGCAGGTCGAGGATCAAGCTGCGCAAATTGTGCACCCGGTCGGCGGTGAAGATCTGGTCCAGCGCTGTCGCCAGGACCTTGCTGCTGGCGGCGAAAGTGTCGGCGTAGTCGTGGAATCCGCTGATGCGCAGGTATCCGCGACCCTCCGGCAGATCGGAGTAGACGATGGCTCCGTCCGCCCAGCGGCAGATCGGCAGGCGAAGGTTGGCGTCGGCGACGGCCATCGCACGCGGGGCGGTCGTTTCCAGATCCGGGGTGCCGGGCCGGGGCGACGAGCAATGCCGATCTCCCGCGAGCAGGCCGACATGAGCGTCGTGCAGCGGACGGATCAGTCCGCAAAGGACGTCGAAGAGCCGTTCCGGATGCGCAGCGATCTCGCGGCGGGCAGCCTCTCCTTCGGACTTCCAGTCGACGCCTTTCGCTGAGAAAAACGGGTAGTTCTCGGCGAAGGTATGCCAGAAGACGTCGAACACGTCGGCAGCCGGGCGCTGGCATTCAGTCGGCAATCCGCCGGGAACACGGCGCAACGTCCGCACGCCCAGGTTGTCGTCGAAACTCATCCTGCCCGCGCGGATGGTGACGACAGAGCCCTCGTTGGTCGAAAACCTAGTGCCGTCGCCAGTTCCGGAGAGTGTGCCGGGCAAGCAGCTGACCTTGGTGACGTCGTAGGTCGTCAGCTTGCCGCCGGACACTTGGACCAATTGCCCGTACCCGTCCGTCCGCCACACACCGTCCACAGTGGAGGGAGGAACCGCGGCCACCGAGAGCATCGTCAAGCCCGCCAGGAAGATTCGCACGAGCCGAGGGTAGAAAAAAGCCGGGGGCGCGCGGAATACCGCACGCCCCCGGCACCGTGGTGGGGTTGCCCCTACCCGTGGCTCAGCCGAAGAAGACTTCGGCTTCCTGGTACCGCTCCAGCGGAACGGTCTTCAGTTCGGCCGTCGCTTCGGACAGCTTCACGCGGACGATGTCGGTGCCTTTGAGCGCCACCATCACGCCGAAGTCGCCGTCGGCGACCGCGTCCACCGCGTGCAGGCCGAAGCGGGTCGCGAGGACCCGGTCATACGCGGTCGGGGTGCCGCCGCGCTGGACGTGGCCGAGCACGACCGCGCGCGATTCCTTGCCGGTGCGCTCGGTGATCTCGTCGGCGAGCCAGTTGCCGATGCCGCCGAGCCGGACGTGCCCGAAGGCGTCCTTCTCGCCGGTCAGCAGCTTCTCCTCGCCGCCCTCGGGCAGCGCGCCCTCGGCCACGACGATGATCGGCGCGTACTCCTTCTCGAAGCGCTGCTCGACCCACTGCACGACCTGGTCGACGGAGAACTGCCGCTCCGGCACCAGGATCACGCTCGCGCCGCCGGCGAGACCGGAGTGCAGCGCGATCCAGCCCGCGTGCCGCCCCATGACCTCGATGACGAGCGCGCGGTGGTGCGATTCGGCCGTGGTGTGCAGCCGGTCGATCGCCTCGGTGGCGATGGAGACCGCGGTGTCGAAACCGAACGTGTAGTCGGTGGCCCCGAGGTCGTTGTCGATCGTCTTGGGCACGCCGACGACGCCGATGCCGTCGTCGGTCAGCCGCTTGGCGACGCCGAGGGTGTCCTCGCCGCCGATCGCGACCAGCGCGTCCACGCCCTGGTCGGCGAGCACCTTGCGGATCTTGTCGACGCCGCCGTCGACCTTGTACGGATTCGTCCGCGACGACCGCAGGATGGTGCCCCCGCGGGTGAGGATGTCCTCGACGTCGGCGAGGCCGAGCGGCCGGCTGTCGCCGGTCAGCGGGCCCTGCCAGCCGTTGCGGAAGCCGACGAACTCCCAGCCGTGCACTTCGACGCCCTTGCGGACCACCGCGCGGATGACCGCGTTCAGGCCGGGGCAGTCGCCGCCCCCCGTCAGCACACCGACACGCATCTGTTGCCTCCGTCTTTCCTCGCAGGGAGAGTGCAGTCACAGTCCGCGGACAGCGTAGCGGCTTTCATCTGGATCGGTGCAGGGCGGACCACCTGGCCAATCCGGTCCGGGCAGGGCGGTCTGAACGGTGTGTTACCTTGGGGCCGTGCAGCGCTATTTCTGGTTTACGAAGCCGGCCCCGGGTGGGCACGGCGGCGTGAACCTGCGCTGACCTCCACCCCGAGCCGGATCTAGAACCGGCTCGGCAATTCTCCCGCGGGTCGGTGTCCACCAGGAAGGAACCACCCGCACATGAACACCCCCCTCGTCGCCGCCCCCGCCGACGCGAGCACCCTGGACAACCGCCGCACCACTTCGGTCAGTCCCCTCATCTCGCCCGCGTTATTGCGCGAAGACCATCCCGTGGACGCCGCCGTCGCGAAGGTGGTGCAAAACGGCCGCACGGAAACGGTCGACATCCTCGACGGCCGCGACGACCGTCTAGCGGTGATCGTCGGCCCGTGCTCGGTCCACGACCCCGAAGCCGCCCTCGACTACGCCCGCCGCCTGGCCGCCAAGGCCGAGACTCTGCGCGAAGACCTGCACATCGTGATGCGGGTGTACTTCGAAAAGCCGCGCACCACGCTGGGCTGGAAGGGCCTGATCAACGACCCCGACCTGGACGGCACCTTCGCCGTCAACAAGGGCCTGCGCCTGGCCCGGAAACTCCTGCTCGACGTCTCCGAACTGGGCCTCCCGGTCGGCTGCGAATTCCTGGACCCGATCACCCCGCAGTTCATCGCCGACATCGTCACCTGGGGCTCAATCGGCGCCCGTACAGCGGCCAGCCAGGTCCACCGGCAACTGTGCAGCGCCCTGTCCATGCCGGTCGGCATCAAGAACTCGACGGAAGGCGACATCCAGGTAGCCGTGGACGCGACCCGTGCCGCCGCTGCCTCGCATGTCTTCCCCGGCATCAACGTGGACGGCCTGGCCGCCCTGGTGACGACCTCCGGAAACCCGGACTGCCACGTAATCCTGCGCGGCAGCGCCGCAGGCCCGAACTACGACCCGGCCAACGTGGAGGAAACCCTCGCCCGCCTGGCGAAATCCGGCCTGCCGGAACGCCTGGTGATCGACGCGAGCCACGGCAACAGCAACAAGGACCACGTCCGCCAGTCGGAAGTCGTCCGCGACCTGGCCGGCCGGATCTCCGCCGGGGAACGCGGAATCGCGGGCCTGATGCTGGAAAGCAACCTGGTCGCCGGACGCCAAGACCTGGTGCTGGGCCAGGCGAGCGATCTGACCTACGGCCAGTCCATCACCGACGCCTGCATGGACTGGAACACCACGGAAGACCTGCTCGACACCCTGGCGACCGCCGTCCGCACCCGCCGCCACTAACCCCGCCCAGAGACTGTCCGTGAGGGGAACCCTGAGGGAATCAGAGTCCCTGAGGGTTCCCCTCACGACCAGCGCAAGTCCCACCGCGACCGCCCCAATGTGGCATTGGGTGCATCCCACGCACCCAATGTGGCGTTCGGTGCATCCCACGCACCCAACGCCACATTGGGGCGCAAGCCCCAACCACCACGAACCGCAGCCGACGCACCCGACCATCGAGGCACCCACACCACCCCCGCACCCCGATACGAAGCCAAAAATGCGGGCGACGGGTGCTTGTCAAGGCATCTTTCCCGCCTTGACAAGCACCCGTCGCCCGTCATCACAATCAGCTTCGGGGTGCCCTCTCAACCAACCGAGGCAATGTCGCCGCCAGGCGACGAGCCGCCCACCTCACCGCCGACGAAACGCCTCCTCGATAACCCCCCACCGCTGCAAGTTATGCCGAGCGTCAGCCAACGCGTCATGCTGATCCCCAGGCGCAGCAGGCAACTTAGGCTTCCCCGCGTCCTCCCACCGCTGCCGCAGATCCCGGGTGAACCGGGGCAACTGCCGGGGCAACGCGGGCATCGGCCCCCACAACTGCGCCAACGCCACATGGTCGTACGCGGCGAACCAGGCCCAGAGCTCGATCCCCCCAGGCGGCTTCCCGAAGAACTCCAGCAGATCCGCCCGAATCCGCTCCCGGCTCCGCCAGGCCGGGTCCGCGGGCGAAGGCAGCTTGGGCAGCACGTTCTCCCGCACCCAAGCCCCGGCCCGCCCGGGGTCGAAATCAGTGGACACGGCATAGAACTCGCGTCCGCGCTCGTCAACGACACCGATCGACACCAGGTCAATCGTCACGCCGTCCTCAATAAATTCGGTGTCGTAGAAAAAACGCACCGGGGAACTCTAGTGGGGCCCTACCCGGCCTTCGTCTCCGGCACCCGATCGGCGTCAAGACCACTCGGCTGAGGCGGCACCGCGGGCTTGACACCAGCGGCCTCGGCCGCCAGCAGCTCCTTGGCCTTCGCCGCGTAAATGTCGACGTACTCCTGGCCGGACAGCTCCATCAGCGCGTACATGATCTCGTCGGTGATCGACCGTTCGATGAACCGGTCGCCGGAGAGGCCCTCGTAGCGGGAGAAGTCGAGCGGCTTGCCGAAGCGGATCTCGAGCCGCCGCGGCCACCACATCTTGGAGCCGATCGGGTTGACCTTGTCCGTGCCGACCATCGCGACCGGGACCACCACGCCGCGCGATTCGAGCGCGATCCGGGCGACGCCGGTCTTGCCCTTGTACAGCCGGCCGTCCGGGGAGCGGGTGCCCTCGGGGTAGATGCCGAGCAGGTGCCCGTCCTTGACCAGCCGGATCGCGGTGTCGAGCGCGGCCTGCGCGGCGTTGCCGCCGGAGCGGTCGATGGGGAACTGGCCGACGCCGGTGAAGAACCACTTCTTGAGCAGGCCCTTGAACCCGGGCTCGGTGAAGTACTCCGACTTCGCCGGGAAGGTGACCTTGCGCTTGACCCGCAGCGGCATGAAGAACGAATCCGCGACCGCGAGGTGGTTCCCGGCGAGGATGGCGCCACCCGTCTCGGGGATGTTTTCGGCGCCGACGACCTTGGTGGGCCACAGCGTCTTCAGCAGCGGCCCGATGAAAACCCACTTCATCAGCAAGTACAGCACCGGGTTCCAGTCCTTTCCTGCCCGCGCGGGCCCCGGCAGGCCAGGGTACGGAACAAGCACCGGCCCGCACAACGCGACAGCGGGCGGTCACCCGGGGGCAGCGACCGATCTCACAGCGGGACCGGAAGGATCCCCGCTTGCGGAGTGGGGCCCACAACCCGGCTTCGGCGTGAGAGCATGGGAGGACTCCACCGCTTCGATTCGGAAGGGCGTTCGTGATGGGCGTGCTCGCCGGCGCGGAACCGTTCTCCCACCCGGGTTCCTCCGGGGCCGGCTTCCTGCTCTGCCACGGATTCACCGCGACGCCCGACGGCATGCGCGCCTGGGGCGAGCACCTGGCCGGAAAGGGCTTCGCGGTGCGCTGCCCGCTGCTGCCCGGCCACGGCACGCACTGGCGCGACCTCAATCGGACGACCTGGCAGGACTGGTACGCCACCGTCCGCGAGGCGCTGCTGGCGCTGCGCGCGGAATGCGACCAGGTGTTCGTCGGCGGGATGTCGATGGGCGGGACGCTCACCCTTCGCCTCGCCGAGGAATTCGGCTCGGACATCTCCGGCATCGTGCTGGTCAACCCGTCGGTCACGCGGCTGAGCCTGGACGCCAAGGTGCTGCCGCTGCTGTCGCGGGTGGTCCCGTCGATCCGCGCGATCGGCAACGACATCGCGAAGCCCGGCGAGGTCGAGCTGGCCTACCCGCGCACGCCGGTGCGGGCCGCGGCGAGCCTCGCCCGGCTGTGGAAGATCGTGCGCGCCGACCTGGCGAAGGTGACGCAGCCGGTGCTGCTGCTGCACTCGCGGGTCGACCACGTCGTGGAACCCGAGAACTCGCGGATCGTTCTGGACGGCATCTCGAGCACGGACGTGACCGAGGTGGTGCTGGAGAACAGCTTCCACGTCGCGACGCAGGACCACGACGCGGAACTGATCTTCAGCCGCAGTGTCGACTTCGCCCGGCAGCCGCGGGCGGGACAGGTGGGTGCCGGATGAACCGGGGGAAAGGCGCGGACGGACCCGAGGACGTCGACGCCACGTTCGCCGAGATCGTGGCCGACCTGCGGGCCGAGGGCGTGGGCGTGTTCCTGGACGAGGACCCGTTCTCCAGCGCCGGACCCGCGTCCGCCGAGCCCGAGGCGTCCGCCGGAGCCGAACCCGAAGCGGGCAAGGCCAAGCCGAAGCCCACCGCGGACCCGCCCGCGCCGCCCGCGCCTCCGTCGTCGTCGGACGGCTGGCGCACCGGCGGCAGCGACTGGGACACCACCATGTTCTCCGGCGACCCGGCCGAGGACGACGAGCACTACGTGCCGCCGGAGCCGCCGCCGCTGCCGCGCTGGCGCAAGGGCGCCTTCATCGTGCTGCTGTTCTTCGTCGTCGGGCTCCTGCTGCTGATCGTGCCGAACCTGATCGGGGTCGGGCCCGCGCTCGCCACGCCGCTCGGCATCCTTTCGCTCGCCACCGGCATCGCGCTGCTCCTGCTGCGCGTGCGCCAGGGCCCGCCGCCCGGCGCGGACCCCAGCAACGGCGCCCAGGTCTGACCGGGCGGGCATGCGGATCGACTTCCAGGCGTCCCGGCGTTCCACGGTCGGCGCGGAATGGGAACTCGCGCTGGTGGACCGGCGCAGCGGCGAATTGCGGTCGGTCGCGGAGGAGCTGCTCGCCGCGGTCTGCCCGGAGGGGAAGGCCGAGCACCCCCGGATCAAACAGGAGCTGCTGCTCAACACGATCGAGGTGGTCAGCGGCGTCTGCCGCACGGTCGGCGAGGTGAAACACGACCTCGACGAGGCGCTGGACGAGGTGCACCGGGTAGCCGACCCGCTGGGCGTCGAGCTGTTCTCCGCCGGATCGCACCCGTTTTCCTCGTGGTACCGGCAGAAGGTGACCGACAAGGAGCGCTACGCCAAGCTCATCGACCGCACCCAGTGGTGGGGCAGGCAGATGCTGATCTACGGCGTGCACGTCCACGTCGGGCTCGACCACCGGGACAAGGTGCTGCCAGTCCTCGACGGGCTGCTGCGCTACGCGCCGCACCTGCAGGCGCTGTCCGCGTCGTCGCCGTACTGGTCCGGCGAGGACACCGGGTACGCCTCGAACCGGGCACTGATGTTCCAGCAGCTGCCGACCGCCGGGCTGCCGTTCCAGTTCCGCGAATGGGCGGAGCTGGAGGGTTACGTCGAGGACATGTTCACCACCGGCGTGATCGACCACTTTTCCGAGATCCGCTGGGACATCCGCCCGGCCCCGCATTTCGGCACCGTCGAAATGCGCGTGTGCGACGGGCTGCCGACGCTGCAGGAGGTCGGCGCGATTTCGGCGCTCACGCAGTGCCTGGTGGACGATTTCAGCGCTCGCCTCGACAAGGGCGAAACGCTGCCGGTGCTGCCGCCGTGGCACGTGCAGGAGAACAAGTGGCGCGCCGCGCGCTACGGCCTCGACGCGATCGTCATCCTCGACGCCGCCGGTCGCGAACGCCTCGTCACCGAGGATCTCGCCGAGTTGCTGGACCGGCTGGAACCGGTCGCGCGACGGCTGGACTGCGTCCGCGAGCTGCGCGACGTCGAGAACATTCTCCGGGTCGGCGCGAGCTATCAGCGGCAGCGGGCGGTGGCGAAGCAGTACAACGGATCTTTGAAGGCCGTGGTCGCCGCGCTGGTCACCGAGATGCGCGACGGCGTCCCGCACGCTTAGCTGCGGTTGGTTCAGGAGGCAACGATGTCGCATACGTTCAGCACGACCGTCGAGCTCAACGGCAAGACCGCCACCGGCTTCCGGGTCCCGGCCGAGATCGTCGAGGCGCTCGGCCAGGGACGGCGGCCGAAGGTCCGGGTGACCGTCGGCCCGCACACCTACCGCAGCACGGTCGCGGTCTACTCCGGCGAGTTCATGCTGCCGCTCAGCGCGGCGAACCGGGAGGCGGCGGGGGTCGCGGCCGGGGAGACGATCGAGGTCACGATCGAAGCCGACCTCGCCGAGCGGACGGTCGAGATGCCGGACGATCTGGCTGCCGCACTGGCTGACCGGAAGGGCGCGCGGGCCGCGTTCGACAAGCTTTCCTTTACCGCACAACGGGAACGAACCGAAGCTGTTACCTCCGCCAAGCGCGCGGAGACCCGGGAGCGGCGGATCGCGAAGATCGTCGCGGAACTCGCCGGGGACGGGCTCGTCTAACCGCTCCTAGCCGACTGCCAGACCGGGTTTGCCGAAGCCGCCGAGCACGGTGTCGACGACGCGGGTCGCCAGCGTGTCCGGGTCGGCGGATTCCTGGTCCTGCGCTGCTTCGTGGATGAGCGCGCAGTACACGCGGCGCGCCCAGACCAGGTCGACGCCGGGCCGGAGCGTGCCGGTTTCCTCCAGGCGCTGGAAGAAGACGTCGCATTGGGCGACGACGTCCGGGGTCAGGACGCCTTCTTCCTGCGGGTGCGCGTTCATCGCGAACCCCCACCGGAGCTTGACGCTCAGCACCTTCGCGGTCACCTGGTAAAGCGCGACCAGCGGCGGCGTGACGTCAGGGCGGACGCTGGCGAGCGCGTCGTGGAACTGCTGCGTTGCCCAGAGGGTCATGGCGTCCACCAGCGCGTCGCGGCTGGCGAACCGGCGGTGCACGGTCGTCCGCGAGACGCCCGCGGCCTCCGCGATCTGCTCCATCGTCGCCGCCGGATTGTCGCTGAGCACCCGTTCGGCGGCCTCGAGGATCGCCTGAGCCGTCCGTTCCGAGTCCGCGCGCAGGGCCCGTTTCTCCATGCTGCCCAGTTTACGCCATGGTTGCCACTCTAATCATAGTTGCGACATCAGTGTTGCAACTGCTAGCTTAGATGCATCGGACCTGACACGCCTTTGGGGGCTTTCGCATGGACATGCAGTTGACCGGCAAGACCGCGGTGGTCACCGGAGCGAGCCGGGGAATCGGCCTCGCCACGGTTTCCGCGCTGATCGGCGAAGGGATGCGAGTGGTGGCCGCGGCCCGGACGATCACGCCGGAACTGAAGGAAACCGGCGCGGTGCCGATGTCGGTGGACCTGTCCACTCCAGACGGCCCTGGACGGTTGATCGACCAGGCCGTCGCCGAACTGGGCGGCTTGGACGTCCTGGTGAACAACGTCGGCGGCGGCGACAGCAGCGAGGGCCAGGCTGGCGGTTTCTTGGCGATCACTGATCAACAGTGGACGGACATGGTGGAGCTGAATTTCCTTGCCGCGGTACGGGCTTCTCGCGCTGCCCTGCCGCACCTGATCGAACGGCGGGGTGCGATCGTCACGGTCTCCTCGAACGGCGCGCGGATCCCGCATTCGGGCCCGATCGCTTACACCGCCGCGAAAGCCGCGCTGACCGCGTTCGGGAAGGCACTGTCGGAGGAGTTCGGGCCACAGGGCGTGCGGGTCAACACCGTCTCGCCCGGGCCGGTTCGTACCGCGCTGTGGGAAGGCCCGGACAGCTACGGTGCCGAACTTGCGTCTTCGATGGGGATGTCGCATGGGGATTTGCTGGCCGCGGTTCCAGCGGGTGCCGGGATGCTGACGGGCCGGTTTGTCGAACCGGCGGAGGTGGCCACGTTGATCACGTATCTCGCGTCGCCGCTGGCCGCGAGCATCGCGGGGACGGACCATCTTGTCGATGCGGGGGCGGTGAAGACCGTGTGACGGCTGATCTTCGGCCGCGGCCCGTTGGCGCTAGGGAGAACGGCGGAACGGCAAGACTGCGGGCCTGCGTGGCTGCTCGGTTCCCGCCGATCTTCTCGGAGGGCGATTTCCGCCGTCTGCACAGCAGCGGAGCCGCAAGACCGCGGGCCTGCGTGGTTGCTCAGTTCCCGCGGAGGTTCTCGGGAGGAGAGATTCCCGCCGCCTGCGCAACGACGGAGCGGCAAGACCGCGGAAGTCCGCTTGGTTGGCCAGGCCCGCAGCAAGGTTCTCGGGCTGCGCACCCGTGGGCCGAGGTCGCCGATCCGAACGCGCAGCTCGCAGTTAGCCGCGCCACGCGGCAACGGAGCGCCGAGGCGATGATGGCCTAGCCACCCGGCTCCCGTTGCAAGGCCCCGGCCTGAGCATCCGTGGGCGGAGGGTCGCCGGACCGACCACGCGACTCACCCACGATCGCAAAACACTCGCCAGCAGCAGCAAAACTGCGGCTGCACAACCCCAGTAAGGAGATTCCCAGCCACCCACAGCAGTTGCGGAGCGCGGAGACGCTGACGAGCGCCTAGCCGCCCAGTTCCCGCAACAGGGTTCCCGGCCCGAGCACCCGTGCGCCGAGAGCGCCGACCTGGCCGCGCAGTTCGCGGTCGGCCGTCACGACCACGACGTGATCGTCCAGGCGTTGCCGGGCGGCGGCGGCCACCTCGACGATTTTCGAATCGCCGTCGGTGTCCGCCGAGACGACCTCGACGCCCGGGATCGGCTCCACTCCCCTGGCCTTGCCCTCGACCACCAGCACCACCCGAGGCCACCAGGACCACGCCGGGCCCGCGCCGATGCCGACCACGTCGTCGCGCAAGCCGCGTTCGACCGGGCCGGTCAACTGGTCGCGGAGCCGTTCCGCGGCGCCGCGGCGGTCGCGCCACCAGCCGTCCGGACGGGAGCCCATTACGTTCGCCGCGTCGACCACCAGGACCAGTTCCCGGCCCAGTTGCTCGCGCAGCACCGGCCAGGCGGCGGCGAAATCGCGGTGAAGGTCGAGCGCGGCCACCTCGTCCGGCGGGACCCAGCGCATCTCGGCGCTTTCCTCGTTCGCGACCTGGGCTTGCAACGCACTGTCGGCCAGCCCGAGCACGGTCGTGTACTGCCACTCGCCGTGGTCCAGCACCGATGCCGACATCGCGCGAAACCCCGATGCAGGGATGGCGGCTTCTTCCCAAGCCTCCCTAGCAGCGGCCTCGTGCACGGTCTCGCCGACTTCGAGCGCGCCGCCGGGCAAAGCCCACGTTCCGCCGTTGTGCACCCACCACGCACGGCGCTGCAACAGCACGCCCCGGCGGGGATCGCACAACAACAACCCGGCCGCACCGAACGCGCCCCAGTGCTGCCTGCCGCAAGAACACCGCACAAAGCGGTTGGCGGTCATCGGCGTCACCCGGCCCAGCCTTCCACAGAACCGCGCGAGTGCCTATGCCGGTCAAAACCCGAAGATCGCTCCGGCGACAGCGGCGGGCTACGAACCTCGCACGTGGCGAATCCGGGGAGGACCGGAATCAGCAGCTACAAGCCCGGCAACGCATCCATCACCACCACGGCCAACCCGCCACCAGCACGGCAACGCATCCGTCGCCCCACCACCCATGACGGCCCCAACCCCGGCGGCAGGCCACACATCTGCTCTGCGAGAGCCGGAATCAACAGCCACCCCCGCGGCCACCGCTAACGCCCGGCCCACCACCGTCCGACGGGATCACGCACCTCATGCGCAACGCTCCCAGGCGACGGGAACCAGCACCAGCAAGCCCGGCAGCGCAGCAATCACCGCCGCCCAACCTGCCACCGCCCCGGCGAGAAACACCAAGCCGCCAACCGGCCTCGCCAGAACCGGAACCAGTACCCGCAAGCTCTACAACGTGTCCATCGCCAACGCAGCCGCGCCGACGATCGCCGTGTCGTCCCCAAGATGCGCAGTCCGGATCCGCGCCAGCGGACGGTGCCGCGCACCAGTGATCGCCCCGGAGTAATGCTCGCGGGCCTCGTCCAGGAACAACGGCGCCGACTCCGAAACTCCCCCGCCGATCACGATGATCTCCGGGTCGAAGACGTCCGCCACCAAAGCGAGTCCCTCGCCCAGCCACTTAGCCAGCTCCGCCATGGCGCGCAAGGCGATCGGGTCGCCGTCGCGGGCCGCGCGGGCTACTCGGCGGCCGGTGACCGACCCGGGGTCGCCGGCGATTTCCCGGGACAGCACGGTGGAACGGCCGGGGTACCGGGCAAGCAGCTCGACGGCGGTCGCGGCCAGCGCGGTGCCGCTGCAGTAGCGCTCCCAGCAGCCGTACTTTCCGCACGGGCAAGCGCGGCCGTCGCGCACCACCGTCAGGTGACCGAGTTCCGGGGCCACTCCGTGTGCGCCGCGGTAGATCTCGCCGTCCAGCAGCAAACCCGCGCCGATTCCGGTGCCCAATGCGACCAAGGCCGCTACCCCGGCCCCGCGTGCGGCGCCGAAGCGGTGTTCGGCGACTACCGCTGAGTTGACGTCGTGCTCCAGGGTCACCGACAGGCCGACGCGCTTCGCGATCCGGTCCGCCACCGGGGCGTTGCGCCAGGCCAGGTGCGGCGCGAACATCACCGAACGGCGGTCGCGGGTCACGAAACCGGCCACCGCAAGGCCGACCGCGGCGACGTCGTGGCGGTTGCGCAGGCTTTCGACGACCCCGGCGATGGCGTCTTCGAGCGCGTTCTCCTCGCTCGGCGTCCCGACGCGCGCCGTGTCGAGAAGCGAGCCGCGCTCGTCCACGACGCCGGCCCGCACGCTGGTGCCGCCGACGTCCACCCCTACGGTCAGCAATCAGTTCTCCCGCTCCGGCTGCCAGTCCGCGCGCTTGCGGACGACGATGTGCTGGACCCGCGACGACGACTCCGAAGACGACGCCGCCGCGGTCGCGGGCGGACGCGCGGCGGGCCGGAACCCGGGCATGTGCACGCCCTCGTCCGGCTCCCAGCGGTCCGCGAGCACCGCCCGCAGCAGCGCGACGAGCTGAGCAGCCTGTTCGAGGACCCTGGCCACGAACTCCGGCCGCTCGCCGCGCACGACGGCGACGATCGCACACAGCGGGCACCATCCGCATCCCGAAGTGCTGTCCTCCACACCGGTGCCACCCTCGGCGCCGGGTTCTTCCGGGGCGCCGTGCCCGGCGGCCATCACGCCTTCCAGCCACGGCGCGGCGCGTTCGATCACCATCTCCACCAGCAGCCGGATCTCCTCGGCCAGCTTCAGGCCGTCCGCGTAAGACCCCTCGTTTTCTTCGCTCACCCGGATCCCCGGTTCCCGGCCAGGCTGACCACCAGGCCGTCGGCGTCGGATTCCGCGCCGGTGATCCGGCACGGGCGCAGCGTTTCGGGCAGTGCGACCAGCCGGCGGAACCCGTCCACGGTGATCGCGAGGTCGTCGTCCACGCGGGCGAGGTCGACCGCCGAGTCCTGGTCCAGCGGGAGCGCGACCCGCAGCCGGAAGCCGTCTCCGTCGGCAGCGACCGACAACAGCGGCGTGACCGGTTTTCCGTTGCCGGACAAGGGATCCCGGCTGCCGTACAGCTCGCGAGCGAGCTCGGCGAGGGCCTCCGCGCCCACCGGTTCGCTCGCCCGGTGTTCGACGCGGGCCAGTTCGTCGGGGCCGAAACCGGCCTCCGCCAATTCCGCCAAAACCGCGTCCTGCTGATCCCGCCGGGTGCGCAGCCACTTCGCCGCCGAACCGCGCCAGAAACCGGGCGCGGGCATCAGCCGGTTGGCGATCAGGCCGTCGACCGCGATGCCGCGCAACGCCAGCGACGTGAGCGTGCGCCGGGCCTCGGCGACCACCACTCGTTCCGGCGTGAGCACCAGCCGCACGGTCGTCACGCGCGGGTCAGTGAGCAGTTCGCGGAGCGCGTCGAGGTGTGCGCCGAGCTGCCGGACCGACGCCGCGACGCGCCGGTTGCCGAACACCCGGCCCAGGTAGCCGGACACGGCCTCCGGCAGCGAAAGCAAGCGCAGCGTTTCAGCGGTCGGACCGCAGTCGACCACGACGGTGTCCCACGGACCGTGCGAAGCCAGCCGCCGCACCTCGCTCAGCGCGAGCAGCTCGTCGACGCCGGGCAGCACGGTCAGCTCTTCCGCGTCCAGGACGTCCAGACCGGCTCCGGCCAGCACTTTCCGCAGTTCGCCGCGCAGCTCGTGCCACGTGCGATCGGCCAACGCCCGCGAGTCCACCTGCGCCGCCCACAGACCGGCCGGCGTGCCGTCGCGGCGGAGGTCCACTTCGGAGGGTTCGGCGGCCAGCGGCGTGCCGAACGCGTCGCCGAGCGAATGCGCCGGGTCGGTGGACACGACGAGCGTCTTCCTGCCGCGGCCGGCGAGCGCGGCAGCGGTAGCCGCGGCGAGCGTCGTTTTCCCGACACCCCCCTTGCCGGTGAACAGCAGGATGCGCATCTAGCCCTCGGCCCTGCGCTTGAGCTCCTTGAGCGCGGTGTCCATGACCATCTTCTCCGCCTTGCGCCGCAGCAGCCCGATCATCGGCAGCGCCAGCTCGACCGACAGCGTGTAGGTGACGCGGGTGCGCCCGCCGCCGAGCGGTTCGAGCGCGTACCGGCCGTTCTGCGCCTTCTGCATCTGGCCCTTGACCAGATGCCAGCTGACGCCGAGACCGGAATCGTCCCAGTCGTACTCGAGCGTGTACACGTCCTTGATCGGCCCGGCGTCGAGGGTGAGCTTCACCTGCTTCGCGCGGCCCGCGTCGTCGGTCGCGAGCACCTCGGTCTCGCGGACCGCCTTGGCCCACTCCGGGTACGCGGGGAAATCGGAGATCACCGACATCACCCGCGCGGGCTCGGCGTCGACCTCGATGGACTGCGTGGACTGCTCGGCCATGGGACGAAGCGTAGCCGGACAGCACAGTCACCAGCGCAGCACGTACGGCTGCCCGGTCTCCTTGAAGTGACCTACGTTACGGCATTCGGTGTGCCCGACCCGGCGCCGCACGGCCAGCGGCTGGTGCACGTGCCCGAATACCGACCAGCGCGGACGCTGCCGCCGGATCAGGTCCAGCAGCGCCTTCGAACCGAGTTCGGCGCGTCGCGCGACCACGTCGTAGGTCAATTCGGGCACCGCGGGCGGGATGTGCGTGCACAGGACGTCGACCTGGTCCAGCAGCGAGACCGCCGCGTCGAACTCCTCGCGCGCCCGCAGGTACGGCCGCCACGCCGCGCCCTTGCGCGGACGCGGGAGCACGCCGTCCGGCAGCACGGCACCGCCCGCGAAGCCGAACCGCAGGCCGCCGATGGTGACGACCTCGCCGTCGACCAGGTGCACGCCCTCGCCGGCGAACTCCGGCCACGCGGACGGCGCGTCGACGTTGCCGGGGATCGCGTACGTCGGCGCGGTCATCGAGGCGAACATCGTGGAGTACTGCTCCCGGACCGCTTCGTCGACCGCGGCGGCCGGGTCGTCCAGGGTGGCCCACAGCGTGCGCGAGTAGGCGACCGTCTCGTCCCTGGTGCCTTCGCGGCGCAGGCGGGCGAACTCGCCGACTTTCTCCGCGCCGAACAGCACGCCCATGATGCCTTTGTCGTGGTCGTGGTAGTCGACGAAGTCGAGCAGGTCGCCGAGCACGACCAGCGCGTCCGCCCCGTCCCCCGCCCGCTTCAGCGCGTCGGCGTTGCCGTGCACGTCCGAAACGACGTGAACCCGCACAAGAGCCTCCTACTCGACGGTCCGGGGCGGAACCCCCGGCTCGCGCCCGTCCTCGAGGATCTCCTTCAGCTGCAGCGCCACTTCCTTCGCCGCGCGCGCCCGCCGGTCGAACTCGCGGCGCAGTTCGCGCGGGCTCAGCTCGCGCGGGACGCCGCCGGGACCGGCCGGCGTGGCCCGGAGGAAGTAGTGCAGCACGGTGCCGTCGAGAACAGGTTCCAGCCAGACCTCCATGGTACCGATCAAGGCGCCCGTGACGGTCCAGCGCAGGCCCTTGTCCCCCCGGTCGGTGTAGACCCGCAACTCCAGGTCGGGCCAGTACCGCCGCCACGAACCCGGGTCGGCGAAGGCCGCCGCGACCGTCGATGGGGGCACCACGAGGAAGGTCTCGTCGACAAGATCGAGAGCTGGCGGTTCGTGCACCCGGACACGATGTCACGACCTCGCCGCGCGCCCCGTGCCAGCATGGTCTTAAGGTCTACGGCACGCTAAGTTGACTGGCGGGTAACCGCACGCGTCGAACACGGAGGTCCGAGTGCGCGAATACAGCGCCCCCGCCGGGAAGCCGGTGACCGACGACGAGAATCTGGCCGATGTCGTCTGGGCGAACGCGGAGCGGTTCTCCGACGTGGTCAGCTTCCGGCGGCAGGTCGAGGGCACCTGGCTGGACGTCACCGCGAAGGACTTCGCCGACCAGGTCGCGGCCGTGGCCAAGGGCCTGATCGCGGCGGGAGTCGGGCACGGCGACCGCGTCGCGCTGATGTCGAAGACCCGTTACGAGTGGACGCTGGTCGACTTCGCGATCTGGGCCGCGGGCGCGGTCACGGTCCCGATCTACGAGACCTCGTCGCCCGAACAGGTGTACTGGATCCTGTCCGACTCGGCCGCCAAGGCCGTCGTCGTGGAGACCGGCGCGCACCGCGAGGCGATCGACGAGATCAGCGGGCGGCTCAGCACGCTCGAGCACACCTGGCAGATCGAAGGCGATTCCCCCGCGGTCGACGAGCTGACCGCGCTGGGCGCCGAGGTCTCCGACGAGGACCTGCACACCCGCCGCCGCGGCGTCACCGCGAACGAGACGGCCACGATCGTCTACACCTCGGGCACCACCGGGCGGCCCAAGGGCGTCGAGCTGACCCACCGGAACCTGCTGGCCGAGATCCGCGCGGACATCGAGGCGTTCCCGGAGCTGATGGAGCAGGGCAACTCGCTGCTGTGCTTCCTGCCGCTCGCGCACATCCTCGCCCGCGCGATCGCCATCACCGCGCTCACCGCCCGGGTCACGCTCGGCCACACGCCGGACGTGAAGAACCTGGTCCCGGACCTCGGCACTTTCCGGCCGACGTTCGTGGTCGCCGTGCCGCGCGTGTTCGAGAAGGTCTACAACACCGCCAAGCAGAAGGCGCACGCCGACGGCAAGGGCAAGATCTTCGACGCCGCCGAGGCCACCGCGGTCGCGTACAGCGAGGCGCAGGAAAAGGGCGGCGCCGGGCTCGGCCTGCGCGCGAAGCACCTTGTGTTCGACAAGCTGGTGTACGGCAAGCTCCGCGCCGCGCTGGGCGGCCGCTGCATCGCCGCGGTGTCCGGCGGGGCCCCGCTGGGCGCGCGGCTGGCGCACTTCTTCCGCGGCATCGGCGTGCCGGTGTTCGAGGGCTACGGCCTCACCGAGACGTCCGCGGCGGCGAACGTGAACACCAGCGCGGCGTTCCGCGTCGGCACCGTCGGGCGTCCGGTCGCGGGCACCTCGGTGCGCATCGCGGAGGACGGCGAAGTCCTGTTGAAGGGCGACGTCGTGTTCGGCCGGTACTACAACAACCCGGAAGCGAGCGCGGAAGCCCTCACCGACGGCTGGTTCCACACCGGCGACCTCGGCGAACTGGACGCGGAGGGCTTCCTCAAGATCACCGGCCGCAAGAAGGAGATCATCGTGACGGCGGGCGGCAAGAACGTCGCCCCGTCCGGTCTCGAGGACACCATCAAGGCCGCGCCGCTGGTGAGCCAGGTGATGGTGGTCGGCGATCAGCGCCCGTTCATCGCCGCGCTGGTGACCGTCGACGAGGAGTACTTCCCGGCGTGGAAGTCCCAGCACGGCAAGCCCGCCGAGGCGACGGTGTCCGAACTGGCCGAGGACGCGGACCTGCGCGCGGAGATCCAGGCGGCGGTCGACGAGGCGAACAAGCAGGTCTCGCACGCGGAGTCGATCAAGAAGTTCACCGTGCTGGCCAACGACTTCACCGAGGCGGGCGGCGAGATCACGCCCAGCTTGAAGCTGAAGCGCAACGTGGTGAACAAGAACTACGCGTCCGACATCGAGGCGCTGTACCGGAAGTGACCCGGCCGAGGGGCGCCGGGCCGGCGCGCCCCTCGCGTGCCGCTCCTAGTGCGGCCTGCCGAAATACTCGTCGGCCATGTTCTGCCGCACGATGTCCGCCTCCCCGTTCCGATACCTCGGGTCGTGGGCCAGGAAGTCGTCGATCTCGCGCAGCGCCGACGGGGATGCCCCCTGCCTGTCGGGGGGAAGATTGCCGATGTGCTCCACCATTTCGTCGTAGGAGTGCGCGTTCCGGGTGATGTTCTGGAGGTTGTATTCCGTCCGCGGCGGGCCGCCGAACCGGTTCTCGTTGTGCAGCACGTTGTGGTACTCGAGCACTGTGCCGTTCGTGTTGCCGGCGTGGAAGCCGTTTTCGTTCTGCCGGATGTGCCCCATCTCGTGGAAAATCGTCCGTTCGGGCACGTTCTCCCCCAGCGCGATGATGTTGCCGTCGCGCCGGTAGGAACCGCCGCCCATGTGCTCCATCATCATGCTGGCGGGAGTTTCCCCGGCGTCGGTGAACCGCCCGTTGGGGCTGCGGAGGATGTCGGGCGTGTCCCCGAAGAATTCGCCGATCATCCGGTTCTCGTCCAGCCCCGCACGGTATTCCGGCGGAAGATCGCGCAGATAGGTTCCCATGGTGACCTTCGGGTCGTCCGGGATCCGGAGGAAACGGGGGTCGCTCTCGATCCCGAGCCGGTTCCGGTAATCGGCGACGTTCTCCTCGAAGGTGCGAGGCGGCGGAGTCGGCTCGCGGGGCGGGGTTTCCTCCCGGGGCGGCTGGTGCGGGGGGTTGTTGTCCTGCACGTGCCCGGCGTTGTTCCCGCCGCCGGGGGTCTCGTTCGGGCGCGCCTCGTCGTTCGGGCCGGATTTCTGCCTGCCCAGGCAGTTGCCCAGGCCCAGCGGGTCGGCGTCGGCGAGCGGGTTGGGCACGTACGAGGCCGGGTTCGGGGCCGGGGCGAGGCCGAGCGGGTCCTGGCTCAGGTAGCGCCCGGTGCCGGGGTCGTAGTAGCGGAAAACGTTGTAGTGCAAGCCGGTCTCGTCGTCCGCGTACTGGCCGGGGAACCGCAGCGGCGTGGCGCCCGGGCGGGTGCGGCCCCACAGCGAACCGGACGCGCGCCAGGCGACAGTGCCGTAGGCGTCCACCAGACCCACCGGAGTGCCGACCGGGTCGGTGACGAACGAGAAGAACCGGGCGCTCTTACCGAGCAGTTCGGTCTGCGTCACCGGGCGCACGGTGCCGGGCAGGTGGTCCCACGTCAGCGTGAGCGGGGCGGACCCGGCCAGCCGGTGTTCCTGTTCGACCAGGAGCTGGCCGCTCCACGAGAAGAGGGTCTCCTCGGCGGGGGTTTCGGCGCCGGGCAGCCAGCGTTGTTTGGCGATGCGGCGCCCCAGCGGGTCGTAGCGGTAGCGCCACTCAACGCCGTCCGGGGTTTCCACCGCCAGCAACCGATCCTGCGCGTCCCAGCGGTAGGTCCAGGTGCGCGAGTTCTCGTGACGGGCGGTGAGCCGCCCCTGTCCATCGTGGACATACCGCACCGAACCGGCCGCGGCGAGCCGGTTTCCGGTGTAGCCGCGCGAGCCGGAATCCGCCTCGGCGAACGGGAGTTGCGCGTGCCGGATGTTTCCGGACGGGTCGTAGTGGTAGCTCTCCTGGCCGTCTCGCCGGGCCACCGACGTGACACGGCCGACGGCGTCGAGCTGGTATCGCGTGGGGCCGGACAGGGTGTCGTCCACGCCGACCAGGTGGCCGTCCGGGCGGTAGTGGTACTCGCGCCGCTGCCGGATCTGGCTGCCCGCGGCCAAAGTCTGCGCGACCAACTGGTGTTCGGCGTCGAAAGCCTGTGCCAGCACGGTGTTTCCGCCCAGGACGCGTTCGACCTCGTGGCCCGCTTCGTCGTGGCGGAAAAGCACTTCGTGCCCGGCGGTCGACAGCGCGACCGCCTTCCCGGCGTCGTCGAAGCTCCACTCGCTGACTGAGCCGGACGGAGTGGTGCGGCGCATTCCAGAGGGCTCGTGGACGTACGCGACCGCGCGGCCGTCGACCGATTCCCGGACCACGCGGCCGTCCTCGTCGCGCTCGATCTCCAGCACGCAGGAACCCTCGGTGGCGCGTGCGAGGAAGCCGACGGGGTCGTACTCGTAGCGGATGGCGCCGCTGTCCGTGCGACGCTCGATCACGTTGCCGAGCGCGTCATAGCGGTACTCGGTGACCGCGCCCAGCCCGTCGACCGACCGCACGAGCTGACCTGCCGCGTCGTAGGCGAACTGCCGCTCGCGGCCGTCGAAGTCGCTTTCCGCGATGAGCCTGCCGTCGGCGTCGTAGGTGTAGTTCCAGGTCAGGCCCGCCGGATCGGTGATGCGGACGAGCCGCAGTTCGGTGTCGTACTCGTACGAGGTGCGGGCTCCGGTGGCGTCGGTCTTCGCGACCGGCAGGTCGAAGGGGCCGTATTCGAAACGGGCGTCCGTGCGTTCCACGAGGTTCCCCTCGGCGTCGTAACGCCATTCCTCGTGCCGCCCGGACGGGCCGGTCCGGCTGGCCTGGCTCCCGTCGACCGTCCAGCCGAACCGGGTGCCGTCGGCCACCACGCGCGGGCGGCCGAACTGGTCGCGCTCCACCGGGTCGGGCTCGGCGCGCGGCGGCTCTCCCCCGGTCAGCTGACGGTCCTGGGCGAACTCGGTCGCGGCGATCCCGGCCTGCGCGGTGAACAGGTCCGGCGCGGTGCCCGGCGGGTAGACGCGCCGCCAGGTTCGTTCGGCGGTCTCGACGGCAACGGTCAGCGTCCCGTCCGGCGCGGAGCTGACCTGCGCGCGGCTGCCGTCCGGGCGGACGACCGCGGTGAGCAGGCCCTCGGCGGTGTACTCGAACCCGGTCGTGCGGCCGAGCGGGTCGGTGCGCGACAGCAGCCGGTCGTAACGGTCCCATGTGGACACTGTGGCCGCGCCGAGCGGGCTGACGTCCTTGATCGGCTGCGAGGCCTCGTTGAAGTGGAATTCCGTGACGTGGCCCAAAGCGTTGGTGTAGCGGGTGATCCGCTGCTCGCGGTCGTACGCGAACTCGCCGTCGTACACGCCCCGGTCGCCGACCGTGCGGATGCAGCGGCCGTCGGCGTCGTAGATGTAGCGGTACCAGATGCCGTTGCGGTCCTGCCAGCCGGTGATCCGGCCGTCGGCGTCGTAGTCGTAGTGCGTTGCCACACCGGAGGAATTGAAAACCCGGACCAGCCGGCCGTGGTCGTCGTAGCCGAAAGTGCGGACCAGCACCGGTTCCTGGCCCTCGCTGAGCACCCGGATCGCGGTGACGCGGCCTGCCTCGGCGTCGAGCGCCACGCGGTAGCCCGCCGAGTGGCGGATCAGCCGGGGAGCGCCGCTTTCGTCGTACTCGACGTCCATCCGGTCGCCCGCGGCGTCGGTCGCGCTCAGCAGCGGGAAGACGCCGCCTCGGCCGGGGCCGAAGCGCGATTCCGTGCCGTTGACCGGATCGACGAGCAGATACCCGCCGTCGTCGGTCGCGGTCAGCGGGCGGCGCGGGCCTTCCAGCGGCAGCACCGGCTCCCCGGTGCGCGGGTACACCAGGATCCGGCCGTCCGCCGCGTAGAACCGGACGGCTTCGGAGTCGGCTTCGAGCCGCTGGTCCACCGTCGACGTCCAGCTCGGGCCGAACCAGCGGCCGGACCGGTAGGACGAGACGTGCAGCCGTTCGAGCACGAGCGGGCTCGGCAGTTCGAGGTCGACGTCCTCGATCAGGACGGAGCCCCGCACGACGTCGACCGGGTCTCCCGCGGTCTTGCACTCGTCCGCGCCGCCCCGGGTGTCGGCGGCTTTCGGGTCGTCCTTCGGCGGTGTCTTGCCGGACTCGCCCTGGTTGCCGCTCCGGTCCGGCGGCGGCTCCTCGCTCCTCGGCTGCTCGGAGTGGTTGCCCTGCGGTTTCGTTTCGTCCTTCGGCGGCGGGGAATGGTCGCCTTGCGGTTTCACCTCGTCCTTGGGCGGCCCGGAGTGATCGCCCGAGGCGGTCGTCGAATCCCCGCCCTTTCCGTTCTCCGGCTTGGGCTCGGGTTTGGGCTCCGACTTCGGCTTGGTCTCGATGTTCTTCGGCGCGCCCGACGGCTTGGGCTTGCCGCCCTTGATGCCCTTCAACGCCTTCGCGGCGTCCTCGAACAGGACGCCCGCCTTCTTCAGCAGCGGCATCAGCGCCTTGAGCGCGGAGACCAGCTGCTTGGTGATCTTGGCGAGCTGCGCGGCGGTCTTGGCGACGGCGCCGACCACCTGCGGCAGCACCCACGCCATCCCGATCCCGGCGGTGAACAGCACCTGCAGCGCCCAGCTGATCAGGTGCCCGACGAGCTGCGCGATGATGTCGCGCACCAGCATCCGCACAGCCGCGACGACCTCGCCCGCGGTCTTCACCCCGGACGCCGCGCCCTCGGTGCCCTTCTGCGCCGCGCCGAGCAGGTTCGCGACGTCCTTGGTCCGCTCGCGATAGGAGTCGGCCGCCTCGCCGGTCCAGCTCTGCAGGTCCTTCTCGACGCAGGCGGTCAGGTCCTTGCCGATGCTTTCGAGCTCTTTCGCGACGTTCTGCCACGTCTCGGCCTGCGCCTTGATCTCGTCGGCCTTGCCGGTCAGCGCCTCCAGCGCCTGCTTCAGCGGCCCGACGTGCTCGATCAGCCAGCCGACGCCCGCCGCCAGGATCGACCCGAACGGGTCCATCGCGGTCGACAGCACGTCCAGCGCGACCCCGACCGCCCCCATCGCGATCGACGCCC
This sequence comes from Amycolatopsis halotolerans, assembly GCF_042647905.1. NCBI lineage: Bacteria > Bacillati > Actinomycetota > Actinomycetes > Pseudonocardiales > Pseudonocardiaceae > Amycolatopsis > Amycolatopsis halotolerans. The sequence continues at coordinate 276,244 of NZ_JBHRWI010000042.1, read as the reverse complement.
AGTCGCCGGATTCGATGCCGGACTTCACCATCTCGCCCGATTCGAGCAGGGTGATGCCCGAATACGCCTTGGTCGAGTCCTTCGTCTCCGCGATCAACGGGTTGCTCACACGAAGAACGCTATCCGGGACGGCGGGGGCGTTTTCCGGCCGCGCACGCTAGTTGCCCGTGCATCCACGCAGAGCTGGACGCACGGGCAAGCCTGTCGTGGGGCTCAGGCCTGCGGCGGCTGAGCCTGGTACTGCTGCTGCGGCGCCTGCGCGTACTGCTGCTGCGGGGCGGCCTGCTGCTGTTGCGGAGCCTGCTGCTGGGCGCCGTCCGGGACCACGTACACCGCGGTGCCGTAGGCGGCGATCTCACTGGCGGTGCCCGCGATCTCGTTGCAGTCGAAGCGCAGCGCGAGCACGGCGTTGGCCCCGTGCTGCATGGCTTCCTGGCACAGCCGGAAGAGGGCTTCGTGGCGCGAGTCCGACAGCAGCTTCGTGAGGCCCTTGAGCTCGCCGCCTCCCATCGCCTTGAACCCGGACCCGATGTTGGAGAACATGTTGCGGCTGCGGACGGTGAGCCCGAAGACCTCGCCGAACACTCGGACCACGCGGTACCCGGGCAGATCGTTCATCGTGGACAGCAGGATCGGGAACTGCGGCTGCTGCTGTTGCGGTGGCGCGGCTTGAGTCATGCGCGGATCGTATCGTCGGCGACGCGCTCACGCTGTGATTCGCGCAGTCCAGTCCAGATGATGCCGGTATGCCCATCCTCGCTCGCCGCCGACGTCGTTGCCCGCGCTGGCCGCCACGAGCTTCTCGACCCGGGCGCGGCGCAGCCGTTCGTAGGCCGCGAACGCCGCGGGCGCGTCCGGCAGATCGCGCAGGCACTGGCCGAGCACCACCGCGTCTTCCAGCGCCATCGACGCTCCCTGCCCGGCAGCGGGCGACGCCGCGTGGGCAGCGTCCCCGGCCAGCACCATCGACGACGTGGACCAGACGCGGGTGGTCGGCAGGTCGTAGGAATGGCCGCCGCGGACGTCGTCGCCGGTCGCGGCCACGATCGCGGCGCACGGCAGCGGGTCGTCGGCGAAAGCGGCGTGGGTGAACTCACGCCAGCCTTCCGGGGCGACGGCGGCGATCTCGGCGCGCGAGCGCTCGGAGTCGGGGACGCGGGCGAACCAGAACGTCGCGCCGTCCGGCGCGGTGGTGTAACCGAACGCGGCGCGGCTGCCGCGCACCATCCGGTAGATGCCGGGCGCGGCGGGAAATCCTTCGGCGCGGGTGTAGCCGTAGACCACGGTCAAGCCGGTGAAGCGCGGCGGCTCGGCGCTCGGGTCGATGAGGGTGCGGACGACGGAATGGAGTCCGTCCGCGCCGACGAGCACATCGCCGGACTCGGTGGTGCCGTCCTGGAAGGTCGCGGTGACGCCGTCAGTGGCGGAGACGAGACGCTTGCCGTGCACGATCCGGATTCCGCGCCGTTCCGCTTCCTGTTGCAGCGCACGGTAAAGCGCGGCACGAGTGAGGGTGCGCGGGCCGTCGAGTTCGCGGTCGAATTCGTGCGCGCCGAGCGTGGTCCCGTCCGGGCCGACGAGTTCCATGCCGGTCGAGGCGAAGGACGCTTCGATCACCGGAGAATCGGCGTCGATCGCGCGCAACGCGTTCATGCCGTTGTGCATCACGACGAGGAACGCGCCCGCGTCCGCTCCCCCGCTGGGATGCGCCTCGAACACCACCGGCTCGTGCCCGGCCAGCTGCAGCGCCATCGCCGCGACCGTGCCCGCGACTCCGCCGCCTGCGATCAAAACGCGCATCGCGCCCCCCTGGATACGACCGTGCCGCCGCCACCGTAGCGGGTGGCGGCGGCACGGAACCAGTGCTCAGGCGCGCTGCGCGACCGCGAGCCGCACGCAGACGGCGAGGGCGCGGACGGCCTCCTCCACCTCGGGCAGCTCGGGGAAGGTCGGCGCGATGCGGATGACCGCGTCGGCCGGGTCGTCGCCGTGCGGGTGGGTGGCCCCGGCCGGGGTCAGCGCGACGCCCGCTTCCTTGGCCAGCCGCACGACCTCCTTCGCGGTGCCCTCGGGCACGGTCAGCGAGATGAAGTAGCCGCCGGTCGGCTTGGTCCAGGTCGCCAGGTCGCCCAGTTCCTCGGAGAGGATGCGCTCGACGGCGGCGAACTTGGGCGCGATCAGCTCGGCGTGCCGGCGCATGAGCGCGCGGACGCCGTCGGCGTCCTTGAGGAACAGCGCGTGGCGCAGCTGGTTGACCTTGTCCGGGCCGATGGTGCGCTTGCTGAGCACGCTCTGCCACCAGGCCAGGTTGGCCTCGGACGCGCCGAAGAAGCCGACGCCGGCCCCGGCGAAGGTGATCTTCGAGGTGGAGCCGAACACGAACGCGCGGTCCGGGTTACCGGCCTCGGCGCAGAGCGCGAGGATGTCGGCCAGCTCCGGCTCGTCGTCGGTGAGGTGGTGCACCGCGTAGGCGTTGTCCCAGATGATCCGGAAGTCCGGCGCGGCGGTCGGCATCGCGGCGAGCCGTCCGGCGGTCTCGGCGCTGAAGGTGACGCCGGTCGGGTTGGAGTACTTCGGCACGCACCAGATGCCCTTGACCGCGGCGTCGTCGGCGACGAGCCGCTCGACGACGTCCATGTCCGGACCGGTTTCGGTCATCGGCACCGGGATCAGCTCGATGCCGAACCGCTCGGCGAGCGCGAAGTGCCGGTCGTAGCCGGGCACCGGGCACAGCATCGCGATGCGGGGCTCGTCGGCCCAGCGGCGGGTGGCGCCCGGCAGGGTGCTGAGCATCGCCTGGGCGATGGTGTCGTGCATCAGCTCCAGGCTGGAGTTGCCCGCCGCGAACAGCTGCTCGACCGGCACTTGCAGCGCGTCGGCGAAGATGCGGCGCAGCTCCGGCAGCCCCTTGAGCCCGCCGTAGTTGCGGGTGTCGGTGCCGTCCTCGGCCTTGTACTGGCCGTTCGGCAGCGTCAGGAGATCTGCGGAGAGGTCGAGCTGCCGGGGCGACGGCTTGCCGCGGGTGATGTCCAGGGACAGGCCGCGCTCGACCAGCGCAGCGTAGTCGCGACGGGCGGTGTCGACGTCGACAGGAGCTGTGGTCATACCACCACGCTAAACCGCTCGCGCAAGCCAGTTCGGGTGACCCCCGGCTCTCGTGGGCTAGCGTGGGACCCGTGCGGTACCTGGTGCATGCCGAGCAACGGCAGTTCTCCTTGCGGGACAAGGACGCCTGGCGTCCCGGCGACGGCGGATGGACCGATGAGGCGGTGTCCGTGCACCGCGTCGCGGTAGAGCCGTCGTCGCTCTCCGTGGCGACCGCGCGCTCCGATTGGGTCGAGGTCGACGTGTCGGTCGACGCCGCGGCACCGCCGGTGCTGCCGGACGCGTCCCACGTCGTGGAAGCCGATCTCGACGTCCCCGGCGGCGAGGCGACGCTGGCCGGTCCCGCCGACTACGCGCGCCAGGAACACCGGATCGCGGTCCCGCCCGGCCGGTACCGAGTCCGAGTGTCCTATGTGGAAAGCGGCCCGCCGGACGCCGAATGGCACGACCACGAATTCGGCGAGCATTTCCGGTACGTGCTGGACCTGTGGCCGTCCGCCGAGGCCGCCCCGGTCGCGGTGCTGCGCCAGGGCGCCGGAGTCTGGGACGGCTGATATCCCGTTGGCGGCGCGCGGACGGGGACGGCAGACTCGGCGGCATGCAGTGGATCACCACCGAGATCGGCGAAGAGTTCGTGCGCGGTGCGCTTGAGCTGGAACGCACGCCGCAGGGCTTGCTGCCGCACCGGCTGACCGCACGGGCGCGGGCGCAGAACACCGACAGCAGGCTCGCGCTGGCCGAGACCCAGCCGTCCGGCGTGCGCTTGGTGTTCCGCACCGAGTCGACCGCCATCGAACTGGACACCCACCGCACGAAGGTCGGCTACGCGGGCGTGCCGCCGCTGCCGGACGGCAACTACGACCTCGTCCTGAACGGCCGCCCGGCCGGCTCCGCGACGGTCTCCGGCGGCGACGAACTGATCCTCGACATGATGACCGGCTCCGGCGAAACCCGCCCCGGCCCGCCCGGCACAGTCCGGTTCTCCGATCTGCCCTCGGGCGTCAAGGACGTCGAGATCTGGTTGCCGCACAACGAAACCACTCGCTTGGTCGCGTTGCGCACCACGGCCCCGAGCACGCCGCTGCCACCCGCTGGACGGGTCTGGCTGCACCACGGCAGCTCGATCAGCCACGGCACCGGTGCGGCCGGGCCGTCCCAGACGTGGGCCGCGCTCGCCGCCGCGGCCGCCGGGGTGGACCTGATCAACCTGGGCTTCAGCGGGAGCGCACTGCTGGACCCGTTCACCGCACGGGCGATGCGGGACACGCCCGCCGATCTGATCAGCGTGAAGCTGGGGATCAACGTGGTGAACGCGGACCTGATGCGATTGCGCGCTTTCGGCCCGGCAGTGCATGGGTTCTTGGACACGATCCGGGAGGGTCATCCGGATGTTCCGCTGGTGGTGATCTCGCCTTGGCTGTGCCCGATCCACGAGGACACGCCCGGGCCGGGTGCGCCGGACTTCAGCGCCGGAACGCTGCGGTTCAAGGCGACAGGCGATCCTTCTGCGGTGGCGGAGGGGAAGCTGACGTTGAAGGTGATCCGGGAGGAACTGGCGCAGATCGTGACGGCGCGGGAGGATCCGGGGTTGTATTACGTGGACGGGCTTTCGCTGTACGGGGAAGAGGACTTCGCTGCGCATCCCCTGCCGGACGCGCTGCATCCGGACGCGGCTACGCATCGGGGTGCGGGGGAAAGGTTTGCTGAGCAGGTGTTCGGGGCGGGTGGCCCGTTCGCGGCCTGAGGCCCGGTTGGTCTTTGCCCTCATGACCGCTTGCTCGCGTACGTGAGGGGAACCCTGAGGGACTCTGATTCCCTCAGGGTTCCCCTCACGGACAGCGCGGCGCTGGACACAGTGATCCAGCGCCGGGCCGCGGCCTGACGGCCTCGGCTGCTAACTTCCGCCTCATGGCGGACCACACTCTCCGGGCCAAGCTGACCGACTCCGGCAGCGGCGTGCTGCTCTTCGGCATCACCCCGCCGCGCCTCAGCACCTCGCCCGAGCGGATCCGGGAGATCACCGCCGCCACCCTCGCGCGGCTCGGCGACCTCGACGTCGACGGCCTCGCCCTCTACGACATCGACGACGAGAGCGACCGCAACCCCGAGGAGCGGCCGTTCCCCTACCTGCCGACCCTCGACCCGGCCGCCTACCACGCGGACTATCTCAGCGAGTGGGACCGTCCGGCGGTGATCTACCGGTGCGTCGGCAAGTACCCCGGCCACGAGCTGCGCGATTGGTTGCGGACCGCCGACACCGAGCGGGTGCTGTCCGTCTTCGTCGGGGCTTCCTCGAAGGGCAAAGAGGTGCGCACCCGGCTGTCCGAGGCGCAGGCGTTGCGCCGCGAAGTCCGGCCGGACCTGCTGCTCGGCGGCGTCGCCATCACCGAGCGGCCCGACGAGTACCTCCGGCTGATCGCCAAACAGCAAGCCGGCTGCGCGTACTTCATCTCGCAGGTGATCTACAGCGCCGACGCGGCCAAGAGCATGGTCTCCGACTACTTCTACGCCTGCCGCGAGCAGCAGCTCGAACCCAAACCGGTCCTGTTCACCCTCTCGGTCTGCGGTTCGGCGAAAACGCTGGCGTTCCTCAAGTGGCTCGGCGTCCACGTCCCGCGCTGGCTGGAGAATTCCCTGCGCCACGCGGACGACACGCTGGCCGAGTCCTACGAGCAATGCCTGGCGAACGCCCGCGAACTGGCCGCTTTCTGCCGCAAGCTCGGCATGCCGTTCGGGTTCCTCGTGGAGAGCGTGTCGATCCGCAAGGTCGAGATCGAGGCGTCGGTGTCCCTCGCGAAAGAGGTGAGCGGGCTGCTCGGCCGGACGGTTACAGCGGATCCAGCGCGGTGATCTTCCACTGTCCGTCGGTGCGATGCGCGGTCACGGAAAGCTGGCCGACCGACGATTGAGGCGCACCGCCGCCGGGCAGGATCGTTTGCTGGTCAAGGAAAAGCAGCAGGCTCGCGTCGTCGCCGTGCAGGGAGCGGACTCCGATCGCGCGGACGGTCGTGGTGCGGACGAGTTTTTCGTTCGTCGCGCGTTGGCGGGCCGCGGCGAATTGGGCTTGGTACTGGCCCACTGCTGAGCCCGTGAGGACGTCGCCCGCGGCGCGAGCGGTGCGGTCCAGGTTCGCGTAGTCGTAGGAGAAAACCGCCTTGACCGCGGCGCTGACCTGGTCGGTGACTTGAGATGTCGCGACGGGGTCGACCATCGCTTCGTCGTCTTCGGGTTGCAGCAGCGACGCTTGCACTCCGAACCACACCGCGCACGCCAGCGCGACCGCGGCCACGCCAGCGGCGATCGTCCGCCGGTTCACGAGCCCACCGCCTGGACAGCGCCGATCTTCCACGCCTCGCCGTCGCGCGCGAAGTCCACGGCCAGGCGCGCTTGTTTCGCCGAGGGCGCGCCATCGTTGGTGCTCACGCGGACGTTCAGGACTGCGATCAGCCTTGCTGTACCTGCCGAAGGGTCCAGATCGGTGACAGCGGCTTGCACCAGCGAAGCTGTCGACACGATCTTGGCGCGCTTGGCCCGGTCGATCTGCATCTGCCGGTCGCCGGAAAGGTCTTTGCCGTACTGCCCGGTCGTCGCGGCGATCCAGCGGTCCACGTCGACCGCGCTCGTGCGGTAGTCGATCGTGTTGAGCGTGACCAGGCTCGTGCTCGCGGCGGCCAGCACGGCGTCCCGGGCCCGGCCGCGGGCGAGGCTGTCGTCCTGCGCCGCGCTCCACCACGACCAGCCGAACCACGCCGCGGCCAGCACCGCGACCACGGCCAGCGCGGTCAGCACTCTCGCAGTCAGGAAGGGCTGTCCCGTGACAACCTCGTCGGCAGCGTCGTCAGTTTCCGCGGTATCAACAGCCATCACGAACCGCCCAGCAACGCACCGAGCCCGCCCTTCAGCGGCGCGGTCAGCTGTCCCAGCAGGCCCGGCAACTGCTGCTGCGAGCCCTGGTCCGAAGGCGCGGAAGCCTTGGGCGCAGCCGGAATCGCGGGCGGCTTCCCCGCGTACGGCGCGTTCTGCGCCCCGCGCACCTCAGTCGGGCTGCCGGGAGGCTCCGCGCAGTAAGCGTTCATGTTGACCGGCGCTTCGCTCGTGTCGTTGGCCGGACGCTGTTTCGTGCCCTCGTACCCCTTCGTGCACGAATGCGGGTCGAAGAAGTTGAACACCACGCCCAGATGCCCGGTGCCGTCCGGCGAGGTCGTCGGCGAGAACGCCGAGATCACCGGGTACGCCACCAAAAGCTCCTCGATCGCGTCCTTCCGCATCGAGGTGACCTGCGCGGTGGTGAGCGAGTTCGCGAACAGCACCCCGAGGTCGGTCCCGGACGTCGCGAGCACATCGCTGATCTGGCGGCTCAACTGCGGAGCCTCGTCGATCACCTTGCGGATAGCCGGATCCGACGATTTCAACTGCCCGGTGATCGTCTTCAGCCCGGACGCGAACGCCGTGATGTTCTGCGCCTGCCGTTCCTGCGTGGCGAAGACAGTGCGCGAATTCGCCAGCAACCCCTGCGTGTCCGGCACGTACTGCGCGGCCGTCGCGGTGAGCGAACTGGTGCTGTCCAACAGCTTCTGCAACTCCGGCCCGGAACCGGCGAACGCGTCGTACGTCTCGTCCACCACGGTCTTCAACGACTCCGGATGGACGCTCGCGACCAGGCCGTCGAGATGCGTCAGCACGGAATCCGGCGTCGCGGGCAGCGACGTGCGGTCCTGCGTGATCACCGCGCCGTCCTCCAGGTACGGGCCGGATTCGCGGTCCGGCAGCAGGTCCACGAACTGCTCCCCCACCGCCGACCGGTTCGCGACCTGCGCGTGCAGCGCGGACGGGATGTCCGGGCCGCCGGAGTCGATGTCGAGGCGGACGTCGATGCCCTGCGGGGTGAGCGTCATGGCCCCGACGCGGCCGACCGTCACGCCGCGGTAGGCGACCTCGGAGTTGACGAAAACCCCGCCGGAGTCAGCGAGTTTGAGCGTCACGTGGTAGCCGCGGTTGCCGAAAATCCGGTCGAGACCGGCGTAATGCCCGCCCGCGTACGCCACCGAGACGATGGCGATCGCGAAGAACACCAGCAGCTGGATCCGGACTTTGCGCGTGTTCATCAGCCGCCTCCCAGCAGACCGCCGAGCAACCCGCCCAAGCCCGGTTTCGCTCCGCCCGTGGCCGGTGTGTTGGGCAGCGGCAACGGCAGCTGCGGCAGCTGCGGCGTCCCTTGCCCGGCAGCGGGCGGCGTGCCCCCGGTCGAGGGAGGCGTCGGCAGCTGGAACGGCGGCTGCGACGAGTTCGTGAAGTTCTGCACCAGCTTGTCGAGATCGAGGTTGATCCGCGCGTCGACGTTCGCGTAGTCGCCCTTGATCACGTTGCCCGCGTAGTCCGGGAACGGATAGGTGAGCAGGATCCGCAACGCGTTCGGCAGGTCCTTGCCCGCCGCGCTGAGCTGGCGCAGCGTCGGCTCGAGCGCCTTGAGGTTCGCGACGAGCTGGTCCCGGCTGCGGTTCACCGTGTCGACCGCGACGCCGGAGAGCTTGTTCAGCGAGTTCAGCATCGCCACCAGCTGGTCGCGCTGGTCGGCGACGATCTTCAGCCCCGGCGCGAGTTTGTCCAGCGCGGTGGCGAGGTTCTGCTTCTGCCCGACGAGCGTGGTCGACAGTTTGTCCAGCCCGTCGATCGCGCGCAGGATCTCGCCCTTGTGCCCGTCCAGCTGGGTGGCCAGTTCGTCCACCCGGGACAGCAGCGCGCGCATCTGCGGTTCGTTGCCCGACAGCGCGTCGTTGAGTTCGTGGCTGATGTTCTGCAGCTGGTCGACGCCGCCGCCGTTGAGCAGCAACGACAACGCGCCCAGCACCTCCTCGATCTCCGGGTTGCGGTTCGTGCGCCCGAGCGGGATCTGCGCCCCGTCGGCGAGCTTGCCGGCCGGTTTCTCCGCGGTCGGCGCGCTCAGCTGCACGAACTTCTCGCCGAGCAGACTGGACTGGCGCAGTTCGGCGAGCGCGTTGGCGGGCAGCTGGACGTCGCCGTTCACCGTCATCGACACGAGCGCGGACCGGGTGTCCGGGGTGAGCGCGATCCGGTCGATCCGGCCGACCGCGACGTCGTTCACCTTCACGTTCGCCTGCGGCACCAGGTCCAGCACGTCGGTGAACAGCGCGGTGACGTGGTACGGGTGGTCGCCGACGTCCGGGCCGCCGGGCAACGGCGTCGAGTACAGCCCGTTGAACCCGCCGTCGCTGCACCCGGCGAGCACCAGCACCCCGGCGAGCACGCCCGCCAGCCGTTTGCGGAGGCGTTTCACTTGCCACCTCCGGGTTTCTGCGTCAGCACGTCCGACAGCGGCAGCGGCAACGGCGGAAGCTGGCCGTTTTGCAGGGAGTTCAGCGCCTGCGGGATGGACGGCAGCTTCAGCGTGCCGTCGAGCACCGGCGCGAGCTTCTTGCAGATAGTGCCGAGTGTGTCCGGCAGCGGCTTCGGCGTGCCCGCGCTGATCAACCGGCAGATGGTGAGGATCGGCGGGTTGGTGATCTCGTTCAGGTTGTCGCGCACCGCGATCGTGCCGGACGCCGCGTCGTAGGTGTTGATGAAGTTCGTCGCCCCGGTCGGCGCGATGTCGAGCACCTCGGCGAGCGAGGCCCGCTGGTCCACCAGCACCTTGGTGAGCGACGCCAGTTTGGCCACATTGGACGAAAGCCCGTTTTTGTTGTCCGCCACGAACTGTTTCACGTCCCCGAGCGACGTCGACAGCGAATCGAGCGCGGCCCCGACGTCGTGCGAATCGTCGGCGAGGAACCCGCTGACGTCCGCGAGCCGCTGGTAGAACTCGTTCAGCTGGCTGTCGCTTTGGGACAGCGCGGAGGTGAAGGAGTTCAGGTTCTTCACCGTGGAGAACAAGTCGTCCTTCGAATCGTCGAGCGTGCCGGCCAGATCGGCCAGCCTGGTGACGGTCGAGTTCAGGTCCTTGCCGTTGCCCTTGAGGTTGGCCGCGGCGGTGTCCAGCAGATCGGAGAACGCGCCGTTTTTGTTGGCCCCGTTGGGTCCGAGCGCGGTGGACAGCTTGTCGAGGCTCGCGTAGAGGTCGTCCAGTTCCACCGGCGTCGCGGTTTTGTCGCGCGCCAGCACGGTTCCGCTCGCGAGCGTCGGACCGCTGTCGTACGACGGGGTCAGCTGCACGTACCGGTCGCTCACCAAGCTCGGCGAAACGACCACCGCGCCCACGTCTTTCGGGATCGGGACGTCGTCGTTGACCTTCATGTCCACGCGCACCGCTTGGCCCTCCGGCGTCACCGCGGTGACCTCGCCGACCGCCACGCCCAAGACGCGGACAGAAGAACCGGCGTAGAGGCCGACGGTTTTGCCGAAGTACGCCGAGATCTTCGTCCCGCCGGTGTCGCGCAGAACGAGGTAGATGCCCGCGGTCAGCAAAAGCGCTGCCACGCAAGCCAATCCGAGCCAGGTAACCACACTGCGCCCAGCGCGCGTTTCGACAGTCATCGTCCACCCACCCCCTGATCAGGTGCGGAGATCGGCGGCGTACAGCCCTCCGGGTTGATCGAGATTCCGCCCGCGGTGATCGTCGGCGGCAGCAGGCCGCACAGATACCCCTCGAACCAGCGCCCGTTGCCGGTCGCGTTCGCGCCGACCCGGGCGAACGGGGCCATCAGCTGCAGGCTCCGGTCGAGGTTGCCCTGGTTGCGCTGCAGCACGTCGGTGACCTTCCCGAGCGCGGCGAGCGTCGGCCCGATCTGCGTGCGGTTGTCCGCGACCAGCCCGGACAGCTGCGCCGAGATCGCCTGGGTGCCCTTGAGCAGCGTGCTGATCTGCTCGCGGCGCTGCTGCAGTTCGGTCAACAGCAGGTTGCCGTCGCTGATCACCTGCTGCAGCTGGGCGTTCCGGTCGGACAGCGTCTTCGAGATCTTGCTCGTGTTGGACAGCAGCGCGTGCAGATCGGCGTCGCGCGAGGACACCGTCTTCGACAACGCCGACAGCCCGGACAGCGTGTCCTTCAAGTACTGCGGACTGTCCTTGAGGGAATCCGACAGCGCGGTGAAGCTCTGCGCCAGCTGTTTGGTGTCGATGTCGCCGACCGTCGTGGACAGCTGGTTGAACGCGTCCTGCAGCTGGAACGGCGTCCGCGTGCGCTGCACCGGGATCGTGTCGCCGGGCGTCTGCGTGCCGCCGCCCTTCGTGTCCAGCGCGAGGTACTTCTCCCCCAGCAGCGTCTTGATCTCGATCGACGCCGTGGACGCGTCGCCGACCCGCACGCCCTTCACGCGGAACTTCACGAGCACCTGCTTGTGCCCCAGCTCCACCGAAGTCACCTGCCCCACCTTGACGCCGGCCACCTGCACCTCGTTGTCCGGCGCGAGCCCGGCGGACTCGGCGAACGCCGCGGTGTAGGTGGTGCCGTTGCCGAACATCGGGATGCTGTCGGAAAAGTACGTCACGGCGGTGATCAGCACGATGAGCACGAGCGTCACCGCGCCGACGCCGGCCTGGTTCCGGTCTTTGAGTCGTTTCACGGGCCACACCTCGGCGCGCGTTCGGTGCCGGGGACCGGAACGATCGGCAGCGTCACGTCCAGCGAGGAAATGCCGATGGTGCCTTCGATCCCGCACAGGTAGTAGTTGAACCAGCTGCCGTAGCTCAGGGTCCGGGTGAACTTCTCCAGGTTCCCCGGCAGCACCTGCAGCAGGTGCTCGATGAGCGGCTGCGAATCGTTGAGGTTGTTCGACAGCTTCCCGAGCTGGGCCACGTCCTGCTGCACCGCGGGCCGCGCGTCGGCGAGCAGACCGGCGGTCGCGTTGGTCAGGTCGCCGAGCGCGCCCACCGCGTCGCCGATCGGCTTGCGCTGCTCGGCCAGCCCGCTCACCAGCCGCTGCGTCTGGTCGACGAGGTCGCCGAGCTGCGGGCCGCGCGCGTTGACCGTGCTGAGCACCTGGTTGAGGTTGTCGATGACCTGCCCGATCACCTTGTCCTTGCCCGCGATCGCCGACGTGATCGACGCGGTGTGCGACAGCAGGCTCGTGATCGTGCCGCCCTCGCCCTGGAACACCTGCACGATCTCGGCGGAAAGCTGGTTGACCTCCTTCGGGTCCAGCGCCTTGAACAGCGGCTTGAACCCGTTGAACAGCACGGTCAGGTTGAGCGCCGGCTTGGTCCGCTCCGGCGGGATCGTGTCGCCGGGAGACAGCAGGTCGCCGCCGCTGACGTCGGTGCCGAGCGAGAGGTAGCGCTGGCCGACGAGGTTGCGGTACTTGATGGTCGCGGTGGCGAGCGAGGGCAGCTGATACGCCGATTCGACGAGGAACCGCACCTCGGCATAGTTCCGCTCGCCCTGGTCGACCCCGATCGTCTCGACCTGGCCGACCTTCACGCCGGAGATCCGCACGTCGTCGCCGGCCTGCAGGCCGGACGCGTCGGTGAACTTCGCGACGTAGGAGGCGGTGTCGCCGAAGTTCGTGTTCGCGATCGTGGTGGCGAGGACCCCGGTGAGCAGCACGGTGACCACGGCGAAGATGCCGATCTTGATCAGCGCGGGGACGAACGACCTCATTTCAGCTCCACCTCCGCCCCGCGGTACAGCGGCCCGACCAGCAGCCCGGACCAGCCCGGAACGTTGTCCGGCGTGGTGTTCAGCGTCGGCGAGACCAGCAGGTCGAGCAGCTTCTGCTCGTCGGCCGACCCGACGATGCTCGGCGCGCCGCCGGTCGATCCGGACCCGCCGGGCAGCGGGCCGTTGGTGATGTCGCCGGGCAGCGTGCCGTCCGGGTTGTGCGGCGGGGCGGGCTTGGTCGTCCCGTCCTTCACCGCGCCGTCCGGCGGGTACTGCGGCCAGTGCCCGGGTTTCGGCACCTGCGGATAGCAGCGCGGGCCGCGTTTGTCGTCGTACTTCGGCTCGTCGACGCCGGGCAGGTACTTGCCGCGGCTCGCCGAGAACTCGATCGTCACGCGGCTGACCTCCGGATGCGCGGTGCCCTTGCCGAACGCCAGCTCCGCGTTCGGCACCGTCCCGGCCAGCTGCTTGAACAGGCACGGGTATTCCGGCGCGTACTTCGCGAGCACGTCGAGCGTGGGCTGCACGGCGGTGGTGAGGCGGATGATGTTGTCCTTGTTGACTTCCAGGAAGCGCGTCAGGTCGGTGGCGGTGCCGGTGACCGAGGAGTACAGGTCGGTCAGGCCGCGCTGTTTCTCCACGATGGTCTGCGTCGTCGTGGTGAGGTCCGAAAGCGCCTGCAGCGCGTCCGGCGCGGCCTTGTCGTAGATGCCGGAAACGTTGGCCAGCCCGGTGATGTCGGCCTTGAGATCGGGCAGCGACGGGTTGAGCTTGCCGAGGTAGTCCGACAGCTGGGTCAGCGTCGCGCCGAGCTTCTTGCCGCGTCCGTCGAGCGCGGTGGACACCGCGTTGAGCGTGCTGGAGAGCTTTTCCGGCTGCACCGCCTGCAGCAGCGGCATGACGTGGTTGAGGACCTGCTCCAGTTCGATCGCGGTGCTGCTGCGGTCCTGCGGGATGACGTCGCCCGCCTTGATCGGCCGCTGCGCCTGCTCGGGCAGTTGGAGCGCGACGTATCGTTCGCCGAACAGGGTTTTCGGCAGCAGCCGCGCCGAAACGTTCGACGGGATCACGTCGGTCTTGTCCGGCTGCAGCGCCAGTTCCAGCTCCGCGTGGTCGCCGACCGGCCGCACGTCGCGGATCTCGCCGACGAGCATGCCGCGCACCTTCACGTCGCCGCCGACGCGCAGCTGGCTGCCGACGTGGTCGGTCTCCAGCTTCACGAGCGTGACCGGTGTGAAGACCTTGCGGTACGCGGCGATCGTGGTGGTGAAGAACAACGCCGCCACGACGAGGAAGACCAGCCCCAGCAGCTGGTACTGGAGCCGTTTGCGCAACTCTCGACGGGTACTCATCCGGATATCCGCACTGTCGTGTTCGCGCCCCAGATCGCGAGGCTCAGGAAGAAGTCCAGCACCGAGATCAGCACGATCGACGTCCGCACCGCGCGGCCCACCGCGATGCCCACCCCGGCCGGTCCGCCGGACGCGGTATAGCCGTAATAGCAATGGGAAAGGATCACCAGCACGCTGAACACGATCACCTTGGCGAACGACCACAGCACGTCCTCCGGCGGGAGGAACAGCGTGAAGTAATGGTCGTACGTGCCCGCGGACTGGCCGTAGAGCCAGATGGTGATCTGCCGCGACGCGAGATACGAGGACAGCAGGCCCACCGCGTACAGCGGGATCACCGCGGTGACGCCGGCGAGCACGCGCGTGGTGACGAGGTAGGGCATGCTCGGCACGGCCATCACTTCGAGCGCGTCGATCTCTTCGGAGATCCGCATCGCGCCGAGCTGGGCGGTGAAACCGCAGCCGACGGTGGCCGACAACGCGAGCCCGGCCGACAGCGGCGCGACCTCGCGGGTGTTGAAGTAGGCCGAAATGAACCCGGTGAGCGCGGCGGTGCCGAGCTGGTTCAGCGCCGAATAGCCTTGCAGGCCCACGATGAGACCGGTGAACAGCGTCATCCCGATCATCACGCCGAGCGTCCCGCCGATCACCGCGAGACCGCCGGTGCCGAAGCAGACCTCGGTGAGCAGCCGCGTGGTTTCCCGGCCGTAGCGGCGGATCGTACGCGGCGACCAGGCGAGCGCCCGGCCGTAGAACGAAAGCTGCTTCCCGAGTCCTTCGAGACTCGCGCCGGGGCGCGCGATGATCTCCAGCGTCCGGTCGGACGCGCGCGGCTGCTCGATCGGTTCGGCCGTCATGTCACAACGCCTTCGGAGGCACGACTTTGAGGTACACGGCGGTCAGCACGACGTTGATCAGGAACAGCAGCAGGAAGGTGATCACCACCGCCTGGTTCACCGCGTCGCCGACGCCCTTCGGCCCGCCCGCCGGGTTCAGCCCGCGGAACGCGGCGACCACGCCCGCGACGAAGCCGTACAGGAACGCCTTGATCTCGCTGATCCAGAGGTCCGGCACCTGCGCGAGCGCGTTGAAGCTGGCCAGGTACGCGCCGGGCGTGCCGCCTTGCAGGACCACGTTGAAGAAGTAGCCGCCGAGCACGCCGACCACGCTGACCAGGCCGTTGAGCAGCACCGACACCACGATCGCGGCGAGCACGCGGGGCACCACGATGCGCTGGATCGGGTTGACGCCGAGCACTTCCATCGCGTCGATTTCTTCGCGGATCTTGCGCGCGCCAATATCAGCACAGACGGCGCTTCCTCCTGCACCGGCCACCAGCAGCGCGGTGATCAACGGGCTCGCCTGCTGCACGATGGCGAGCGCGCTGGCCGCGCCGGTGAAGGACTGCGCGCCGATCTGCGTGGTCAGCGATCCCAGCTGCAGCGCGATGACCGCGCCGAACGGGATCGCGACCAAGGCCGTCGGAAGAATGGTCACGCTCGCGAAGAACCAGCACTGCTGGATCCATTCGCGGAGTTGGAACGGACGCTTGAAAATCGCCCGCAGGACCTCCCAGGACAGCGTGGCGAGCCTGCCGACCTGAGTCAGCGCCGCGGTGCCCGGGAGAGTGACCGAGCCGCTTCCGCCCACCGCACCTCCCAGTAGTCACCCCCGAGTCTTGCCCATCCCCGCCCGCCGATTTCGGTTAGCGGTGTTCACTCCCGTCCCTTCAGCCCCCAGCCGTCACCCTAGGCTCACCAGCACCGATCACAGTTTCAACGCGTGTGTCGCCGTGGCTCCGCCGTCGGCGACGAACTCGCTGCCGGTGCAATACGAACTCTCGTCGCTGCCGAGGAACACCAGCAGCGGCGCGATCTCGTCGGCGCGGCCCACCCGGCCGAGCGCGACCTTCTTGCCCACCCAGGACACGTCCACGTCCGCGCCCGCGGCGTCGGACACCATTTTCGTGTCGATCATCCCCGGATGCACCGAGTTGACCCGGATCCCGCGCGCGCCCAGCTCCAGCGCGGCGACCTTGGTCATCCCGCGGATCGCGAACTTGGTCGCGGTGTAAGCGACGAGGAACGGCATCCCGGCCAGACCCTCCACAGAGGACACGTTGACGATGGAGCCGCCGCCGGCCCCCGCCATCGGTTCAACGACCGAGCGCATGCCGAGAAACGCCCCGATCTGGTTGATCCGCACGACGCGTTCGTATTCGGCCAGCGGCGTCTTCGCGAGTTCCGAAAAGTACAGCACCCCGGCGTTGTTGACCAGCACCGTCGGCGCGCCGAACTCCGTCACCGTGGTCTCGACCGCGGCCGTCCAGCCGTCCTCGTCGCTCACGTCGAGGTGGCAGAACACGGCCGATTCGCCGAGTTCGGCGGCGAGCTGCTTGCCTTCGTCGTCGAGGACGTCGGCGATCACCACCTTCGCGCCTTGCGCGACGAACGCGCGCGCGGCCGCCGCGCCCTGCCCGCGTGCTGCTCCGGTGATCAGGGCGACTTTGCCGGCCAACCGGTCGTCGGTCATGCGTCCTCCGGGTTCAGGGCAGCGAAAGCAGATCGGTCGCGGCGAACATCCGCTCCGGGTCGCGATCGGCGAAGTGCGCGCCGACGGTCGCGGCGAGTTCGCCGGTGGTCCAGGCGCCGTTGGCGGTGTCGAACCGCTCCTCCACCGACGGCGGCTTCAGCAACGCGACCATGCCGCCGTGGACGACGAAAACCTGCCCGTTGACGGCGTCCGCGTCCGGTGAGGCAAGGAATGCGACAAACGGAGCAACGTGCTCTACCGACAACGGATCGAGCCCGTCGGCCGGCGCTTCGCCGAAGACATCCGCGGTCATCGCGGTGCGCGCGCGCGGGCAGATCGTGTTGGCGCGCACGCCGTACTTCGCCAGCCCGCGCGCCGCGGACATGGTGAGCGCCGCGATGCCCGCCTTGGCCGCCGAGTAGTTGGGCTGACCCGGCGAACCGACCAGAAACGCCTCGGACGCGGTGTTGATCAGCCGACCGTACACCGGCTGTCCCTCCATTTTGGAGCGATCGCGCCAGTACGCGGCGGCGTTGCGGGACAGCAGGAAATGGCCCCGCAGGTGCACCGCGATGACCTTGTCCCAGTCCTCGTCGGACATCGAGAACAGCATCCGGTCGCGGAGCACGCCCGCGTTGTTCACGACGATGTCGAGGCTGCCGAAGTGGTCCACTGCGGCCGACAGCAGTTCCTTCGCGGTCTCGGCCGAGGAGACGTCCCCGGCGACCGCGAGCGCCTTGCCGCCGTGCTTCTCGATCTCGGCCACGACGTCCGTCGCCTCGCCGATGTCGTTGACCACGACGGACGCGCCTTCGCGGGCCAGCGCGAGCGCTTCGGCCCGGCCCAGCCCCGCTCCGGCTCCGGTGACGACAGCGACCTTGCCCTCGAGCGTCATCGAATCGCCCCAGCCCGGTCGTCGTACGTGTTCCCTGCGGCCGATTTCACCCGCGAGCCTCCTCGTCGAAGCCTGCCTGACGAAGCACAGACTAGAATCTGTTCTCGTATTGAGCAAGCCCCGATCAACCGGTCGTGAACAGGGCGTTCTTCGGGCAGTTCGTCACCGCTTGCGAAACACGTTCTACTTCATCCTCCGGAACCGGCCCGATCACCAGGTTCTCGTCGTCGTCGAGATCGAAGACCTCCGGCGCGAACCCCACGCACACCGCGTTGGCCTCGCACAGCGTCCGGTCGACACTGACCTCCATGCTTCCTCCCGCTCGCCGCTCCTGGTACAACTAGAACAGGTTCTAGCTTACCGCCGGGGCCCGGTACGACACCACAACGAGACCGGCGGGGTGGAGGTGACGGGTGCGGATCGACTATACGAGCGAGCAGCAGGCACTGGCCGCTGAGCTGCGGGAATACTTCGCTGAACTGATGACCCCGGCACGGCGGGAAAGTCTCGCCGCGCCGGGCGGAGAGTACGGCGACGGGTTGGCGTACAAAGAAATCGTGCGGCAGCTCGGCAAGGACGGCTGGCTCGCGCTCGGCTGGCCGCGCGAGTACGGCGGCCAGGACCGGAGCATGCTCGACCAGCTGGTCTTCACCGACGAGGCGGCGATCGCCGGGGTGCCGGTGCCGTTCCTGACGGTGAACACGGTCGGCCCGACGATCATGCGCTTCGGCACGCCGGACCAGAAGGCGTTCTACCTGCCGAAGATCGCCGCGGGCGAGCTGCATTTCGCGATCGGCTACTCCGAACCGGGCGCGGGCACAGACCTCGCCTCGCTGCGCACGCGGGCTACCCGCGACGGCGACGAGTACGTGGTCAACGGGCAGAAAATGTGGACCAGCCTGATCGAGTACGCCGACTACGTGTGGCTCGCCGCGCGCACCGACCCGGAGGCGCGCAAGCACAAGGGCCTGTCGATCCTGATCGTGCCGACCTCCGCGCCGGGCTTTTCCTGGACGAAGGTGCACACCGTCGCCGGGCCCGGCACCAGCGCGACCTACTACGACGACATCCGCGTACCGGTCACGTCGCGGGTCGCCGAGGAGAACGCGGGCTGGCCGCTGATCACCAACCAACTCAACCACGAACGCGTGGCGCTGACCTCCGCCGCGCCGGTGCGGAAAGCGCTGGCCGACGTCGTCGAATGGGCCCGCGCGGAGTCGCTGACCGACCGCGAATGGGTCCGGACGCACCTCGCGCGCGTGCACGCCTGTGCCGAGTACCTGAAGCTGCGGAACTGGAAGATCGCCTGGGCCGCCGCGGCCAGCGAGCTCGGCCCGGCCGAGGCCTCGGCGACCAAGGTGTACGGCACCGAGATGGCGATCGAGGCGTACCGGCTGCTGATGGAGGTGGTCGGCGCGGCCGCCGTGGTGCGCGACGGCTCCCCCGGCGCGGTGCTCGCGGGACGGCTGGAACGGCTGCACCGTTCGGCGTTGATCCTCACTTTCGGCGGCGGCACCAACGAGGTGCAGCGCGACATCGTCGCCGCCACCGCCCTCGGCCAGCCCGTGACGCGTTAGGAGTTCTCCCGGTGGACTTCTCTCTCACCGAAGCACAAACCGACCTTTCCGCTTTGACCAGGCGCATTCTCGCCGACCAGGTCACCGCGGAATCGCTGGGCCCGCACGGTTCCGGCGGTTTCGACGCTCCACTGTGGACGGTTTTGGCCCGTTCCGGAGTCCTCGACGCCGCCCTGCCCTCGACGGTCGGCGGCGGCGGTTTCGGCTTGCTGGAACAGTGCTCTGTCCTGATCGAGATCGGCCGCGCGGTCGCTCCGGTCCCCTATCTGTCGTCGGTCGTCCAGGCTGGCTCGGTGCTCACCGATCCGTTGCTGGCCGAGCGATGGCTGCTGCCGGTTTCGCGCGGTAAAGCCGTACTCGCTGTCGCCCTGGGCGGTTCGTTCGTCGCTTCAGACGGACGCCTCACCGGTACGCAGACCGCAGTCCCCTTCGCGGCCTTCGCGGACGCCTTGCTTGTCGAAGCCAACGACGGCGTGTACATCGTCGAGAAGGACGCTGCTGGTGTCTCTATCGAAGCGCAGTCCACCACGGACCATGCCGACGCTGCTTTGGTGACGCTGTCCGACACCCCTGGCGTCGCTCTCGGCGACGTCGGCGAACAGTTGCGTCTTCGCGGCGCTCTCGGCGCTTGCGCGCAACAGTTGGGCGTGTTGGAACGCGCGCTGGAACTGACCGCCGAGTACACACGCGAGCGCAAACAGTTCGACAAGGTGCTGGGCAGCTTCCAAGCCGTCCGACACCGTCTCGCCGACGCGTACATCGACGTCGAAGCCGTACGGCTGACGCTGTGGCAGGCGGCCTGGAAACTTTCCGAAGGCCTGCCCGCTGCCGCTGACGTGGCCACTGCGAAGTTCTGGGCCGCAGAGGCCGGACACCGCGTCGCGCACACCGCCGTGCATTTGCACGGCGGTGTCGGCATCGATGTCGAGCACCCCATCCACCGTTACTTCGCCGCCGCGAAGCGCCTGGAGTTCACCAGCGGTGGCGCGACCGAACAGCTGTTGGGCCTCGGCGAACTGGTGGTCAGTCCAACGGCGTGATGTGCCGCAGCCGACGCGGTCCGGTATCCGGCCGCGTCGGCGGTGCGCCCACCACCAGCCGCGCGTTGGCGACGAACGCCCCGTCCGGCGACGCGAGGATCGGATCCAACGCCAACGACCGCACCTCGGGGTTGTCCTCCGCGAGCGCCGCGACGCGCAACACCATGTCCTGCAACGCCGCGAGGTCCGCGGGCTCGTCACCGCGATACCCAGTCAGCAACGGCGACGTACGCGGCTCACGAATGAGCGTCGCCGCGTCGACGTCCGTCAACGGCACCGCTCGGTACGCGCGGTCGCCGAGCAGCGTGCTGACCAACCCGGACAGCCCGAACGACACGAGCGTGCCGAACGATGGGTCGTCCTGCAGCCCGATCGCGCACGACAGCCCCTTCGGCGCCATCTGTTGCACGTACACGTCTTCGTCGCCCGACACAGCGCACAGATCCCGGTACGCACCGCGTACGGAGTCTTCGGACATCAGGTCAAGCCGTACGCCAGCGAAGTCCGGCCGCCCCCGCAACCGCTCGTCGACGGCCTTCAACGTGACGGGGTACCCAAGCTCAGCCGCCGCGGCCACTGCGTTGCTTTCGCTGGACGCCACTCGGAACGGCACCACATCCACGCCGTAACAGCTGAGCAACCGCACCACGTCGTCGTCAGACAACAGCGTCGAACTGCCGTCCTCCGGCAACAGCTCGCGCACGATCTCCTGCGCCTGCTCGACATGCAGCCCGCCAGGCCGCACCAACGTCCCCTGCGGCCGCTGCCGCCACGCCGCGTACCGCACCACGCGCGCCAACGCGTTCACCGCGCGCTCCGGACTCGAATACGACGGAATCGACCCACGCGTCGGCACTCCGTCGTCGGAAAGCACCGCCAACTCGTCCGGTACGCCTTCTGCGGCAAGGAACGTCGAGACGATCGGCTTCGACTGCTTCATCTCCGACACCGCTTCGCGCAACGCCCGCGCGTACGCAGCCCCAGGAATCGCCACCGGAGGCGCGAAAACCGCTATCAACGCGTCCGTCTCCGGCGAATCCAACGCCTCGCGCACCGCCGTAGCGAACTCGTCCGGCCCCGCTTGCGGCCCGATGTCGACCGGATCGAACGCCAGCCGCAACCCCTCCGCACGAGCGGTATCGGCCGCCAGCAACCCGATCGCACTGGAGTTCCCGACAATCCCGATCCGCGGCCCCGCCGGCAACGGCTGATGCGCGAACACGAGCGCCGTGTCGAACAACTGCGCCAGCGACTCGACCCGCACAACGCCGGCCTGCTCGAACAACGCCTGCACGCTGGCCTCGTCGACCTCCGCCGACGTCGCCGCGAGCTGCGGCCGCACCGCATGCCGCCCGGATTTCACCGCCACGATCGGCTTCGACCGCGCCAACCTGCGCGCGAGCCGCGCGAACTTGCGCGGGTTGCCGAACGACTCCAGATACAGCAACACCAGGTCGGTATCCGGATCGGTTTCCCAATACTGCAGCAAATCATTGCCGGACACATCCGCCCGGTTGCCCGCCGACACGAACGTCGACAACCCGAGCCCGCGCGACCCCGCGTCGGCAAGAATCGCCGTCCCGAGCGCGCCGGACTGACAGAAGAACCCCGTCCGCCCACGCTTCGGCAACCGCGGCGCGAGCGTGGCGTTGAGCCGAACGTCCTTCGCGGTATTCAGCACGCCCAGCGCGTTCGGCCCGACCACGCGCATCCCGTGCGCCCGCGCCTCGCCGACCAGCCGCAACTCCGCGTGCAACCCGAGCGGCCCGGACTCGGCGAACCCGCCGGAGACGATCACCAGCGTCTTGACGCCCTTGGCCAAACAAGCGTCCAACACCGATTCGACGGCCTCCGCGGGCACCGCCACCAACGCGAGATCCACCGGATCCGGAATGTCCAGCACCGACGGATACGCCCGCACCCCGCGAACCGACCGATGCTCCGGATTGACCGGATAAACGGCCCCCGCGAAATCGGCCGCGAGCATGTTGGCGAACGCGACATGCCCGACCTTGGTGGGATCCGCCGACGCCCCGATCACCGCCACCGTGTCGGGATGGAGCAGATTGTGCACACTCCGCGCCTCCGCGGCTTGCTCCCGCGACCGCGCGACCGCGAGCGATTCCTCCGTGGGGTCGATGTCGAACTCGAGATGCAGCACGCCCTCCTCGATCGCGCGGCTGACCTGGTAGCCCGCGTCGCGGAACACGCGCACCATCGCCGCGTTCTCGCTCAGCACCTCGGCGACGAACCGCCGCAGCCCGCTCTCCGACGCCGCCGCCGCGAGGTGCTCCAGCAGGATCGACCCGAGCCCGCGCCCCTGATGCTTGTCGTCGACGACGAACGCGACCTCCGCCGAAGGCCCCTGATCGAGCCGCTCGTAGCGCCCCACCGCGACCACGTCGTCGCCGAGCAAAGCGACGAACGCGACCCGGTCGTGGTGGTCCACCGTGGAGAACCGCTCAAGATCCCGCGGCGGGATGCGGGGGTAGGCGCCGAAATACCGGAAGTACCGGGTGCGCTCGGAAAGCCTGCCGTGCAACGCGACGAGCCCGTCGGCGTCACTGGGCACGACGGGTCGCAAGTGGACAGTGCCGCCGTCGGAGAGGACAACGTCGGCTTCCCAATCGCGGGGGTAGTCGTAGGGATCGCGCTTCCCGCTGGGGGCGGGGTGTTCTGCAGCGGGATCCACTGCTGCAACTCCTTTCGCCGCGGGGTTCGCGGTGGTGGCTTCGCCAGCCGTCGCAGTAGCACCCGACGCGGCCGAATTCCCTGCGGAATCAGGCTGTTCCGACGCCGCGCGCCCGCCCTTGGCCGGGTCCGGACCGGAGGAACCGCCGGTTGCGCCCGGCTCGCCGCCCCGCCCAGGTCCGTCCGGCAAACCCTTCTCTCCGCGCTTGCCACCAGGCGGTCCGGCACTGTCCCCCGCGGAAGCGCGGCCGGGCTCCGTCGTTCCCTCGGCGGTATGCCCGCCCGCTGGGTAACGGGCGTCGCGGCCGAAGGCGCCGCCGGGCTCGCCCGTCGCGCGGACGCCGGGAGCAGGGCCGCCGGGGTCGGGAGTGCCGGAGTTTTCGCCGGGATGGCGCGGCTGGTCGGGCATGGTCAGTCCCTCGGATCGTCCGGGTCGAGGCCGTGCAGCGGGAAGATCGCACGGCGGGTGTCGCGGATCGCGATGTCCACCGGGTCGTCCGCGTCGTCGCCCCACGGTGTGAAGGCGGTGTCCTTGCCGTCGGTCATCGCGGCGGGGAGGACGGCCGCCGGGGCGGCGCGCTGGACCGTCGAGACCCAGCCGGGCGGCAGCGGCGTTTCCGGCGGGACGTCGCGGTCCAGCACGGTCGCCATCAGGTGCGTCCACGAGCGCGGCACCACGCGGATCAGCTGGTATCCCCCGCCGCCGACGGCCAGCCAGCGGCCGTTCGCGTAGCGTTCGGCCAGGTCGCGCAAGGTGGAGTAGATGGTGCGGTGGCCGTCGACCGAC
The DNA here is from genome assembly GCF_042647905.1 of Amycolatopsis halotolerans. NCBI lineage: Bacteria > Bacillati > Actinomycetota > Actinomycetes > Pseudonocardiales > Pseudonocardiaceae > Amycolatopsis > Amycolatopsis halotolerans. The sequence goes on along the minus strand of NZ_JBHRWI010000042.1, from coordinate 252,715 downwards.
AGGGACATGTCCGCCATCGGGTCTTCCTCGTGCGAGTCGACCCCGCACTGCGTGACGAGCAGCTGCGGCTGGAACTCTTGCAGCACAGCGGGAACCACCGCGTCGAACGCCCGCAGCCACCCCGGGTCCCGGGTGTGCGGCGGCAGCGGGATGTTCACCGCCGTGCCGGATGCCTTGCCCCTGCCGACCTCGGCGGAGTAGCCGGTGCCGGGCCAGAGCGTGAACGGGTGCTGGTGCATCGAAACGGTGAGGACGCGCGGGTCGTCGTAAAACGCGGCCTGGACGCCGTCGCCGTGGTGCACGTCGGTGTCCACGTACGCGATGCGGTCGAAGCCGTGGTCGAGCAGCCACGAGATGGCGATCGCGCAGTCGTTGTAGACGCAGAACCCGGACGCGTGATCGCGCATCGCGTGGTGCAGCCCGCCCGCGATGTTGACCGCCCGCCGCACCTCGCCGTCGGCGATCTTGCGGGCGGCGAGCAACGTCGAGCCCACGACCAGCGCGGTCGCGTCGTGCATCCCGGGGAACACGGGGTTGTCGTCGGTCCCGAGCCCGTGCCCGACGTCCCAGCTGACGTCCGGAGCTTCCCGCACGGCGGCCAAGTACTCGGGCGCGTGCACGCGCAGCAGTTCCTCGTCGCCGGCCGCGGTGGGCACGAGCAGTTCGACCCCGTCGAGCACGCCCAGCTCAGTGGCGAGCCGCACGGTGAGGTCGAGCCGGACGGGGTTGAACGGATGCTGCCCGCCCAGGTCGTACTTCAGCAGCGACGGATCCCAGACGACTGCAGGCGACGACATGCCCCGCACTGTACTTCCCCGCCGCGCCCCGAGCCGGGTTCCGCGGCGGGGCGAAACTCAGCCGCGCGTCCAGACGACGCCGCGCGCTTCGTACTCCAGCATCTCCTCCAGCCCGGCCGCCGCGTCGGCGCCGAGTTCCCGTTTGACCAGCCACAACGCCAGGTCCAGCCCGCTCGTGATGCCGCCCGAGGTGACCACGTCGCCGTCGTCGACCACGCGGGCTTTCTTGACCACGCCACCTTGTTGGACAAGCGTCTCGACCGCGCCGTGGTGCGTCGTGCACGGACGTCCGCGCACCAGTCCGGCCGCGCCGAGCAGAAGCGTGCCCGTGCAGAGCGACGCCAGAGTCAGCCCCTTGCGCGGCGCGGCGGCGAGCGCGTCCGGCAGCACCCGGCGGTCGATCTCCGCCCAGATGCCCGGCCCTTTCCGCTTCCTGTAGCCGCCGCCGGGCACGACGATGAGGTCAGCGTCCTGCGGGGACCAGCCGCGCTCGACCTCCACCTTCGTCCCGTACGACGCGCGCACGACGCCCGGCCCGTCCACGCGCACGTACGAAACGTCCGTGCCGCGCTTCGCGTGCATGCCCGCCGCGGAGAACACCTCGTACGGACCGGCGAAGTCCTGCTCCTCAACACCGTCGAACAACACGACCTGCACCCGCAAGGGCCGCCGCCCGGCCGCGGCCTCGGTCGCCGCCGACCCGGCCGCTACAGCTCCGGCCGATGCCGCCCCGGTCCCTGCCGCAGCCCCGGACGTCGCCGCAGCTGCAGCTGGCACCACCGCCGCGGACGTCGCTGCCATCGCCGCCCCGGCCGCCGCCGACCCGCGCAGGAATGTCCTTCGCTCCATGAACGCCGCCTCTCGCCTGGAAAAGCCTTCCGGACGAGAAGTCGGCCCGCGGCACCGAAAGTTCCGGCGAATTCAGCCGCGTTCGGGACCGGTGGCCGCCGGACGTTCCGGATCGCGCGACCAGTGCGACCACGACCCCGCATACAGCGCCGCGGGCTCAGTCCGTCCCGCCACCTCCAGCGCGAGCACCACCGACGAAGCGGTCACGCCCGAACCGCAGTAAGCGCCGACCGGAACCCCGTCGGCCAAACCCAGCGCCGCGAACCGCTCGGCAAGCTCGGACGGCGACTTCCAGCGCCCGTCCGCGCCAGCGTGCTCGGACGACGGCGCGCTGACCGCGCCCGGGATGTGCCCGGCACGCGGGTCGACCGGCTCGGTCTCGCCGGTGTAGCGGACGTGCGCCCGCGCGTCGAACAGCACGCCCTCGCGCGCGAGGGCCGCCGCGTCGTCCGCCGACAGCACCGGCATGCCGCCCGGCCGGACCTCGATGTCGCCCGGCTCCGGCGACGGGGTCTCGGCCGTCACTTCCCGCCCCTCGGCCAGCCACGCTGTGTAACCGCCGTCGAGCACCGCGACCTCCGGATGGCCGGCCCAGCGCAGCAGCCACCAGGCCCGCGCGGCGACCGAACCGTCGGCGTCGTCGTACACGACCACCGGACGCCCGTCCCGAACGCCCGCTTCGCGCAGCTCACGCTGCAGCACGGCCGGGTCGGGCAGCGGGTGGCGGCCGCCGTCTCCGGGCGGCGAGGCCAGCGCCGTGTCGAGGTCGGCGAACACCGCCCCGGGCACGTGTCCCTCCTGGTAGGACTCCGCGCCGGGCGGTCCGCCGAGCCGCCAGCGGACGTCCAGCACGACGGGACGCTCGCGATCGGGGAACGCGGCGAGCTCAGCGGGCGAGATCAACGGTCGCATGGCCCCATCCTGCAGGTCCGGACGCGGTTCGCGCATCAGGGCAGGACTTTTCGGCGGGGCCGCGCCGTTACGCCGAGGCGGGCCGTCGCTGTCGGGGCCAACGACTACGATGAGCTACGCGGACGAAGGGGACAGCGTGAACGATCTCATCGACACCACCGAGATGTACCTGCGTACCATCTACGAGCTCGAAGAGGAAGGGGTCGTCCCGCTGCGGGCCCGGATCGCGGAGCGGCTGCAGCAGAGCGGGCCCACCGTGAGCCAGACCGTGGCCAGGATGGAGCGCGACGGGCTGGTCGTCGTCGCCGACGACCGGCATCTGCAGCTCACCGACCACGGCCACGACCTCGCCGTCGCGGTCATGCGCAAGCACCGGCTCGCCGAACGCCTCCTCGTCGACGTGATCGGCCTCGAGTGGGAGCACGTGCACAACGAGGCGTGCCGCTGGGAGCACGTGATGAGCGAGGCCGTCGAGCGCAAGCTGGTGAAGCTGCTCGACCACCCGACCACGTCGCCCTACGGCAACCCGATCCCCGGGCTCGACAAGCTCGGCGACGGCGATCCCGCGCCGCGCGCCGAGGACGGCCTGGTGCGTCTCGACGAGTTCGCCCGCACCGGCGGCGGCGAGGTGGAGATCCGCCGCATCGCCGAGCACGTGCAGCTCGACGAGTCGCTGCTCACCGAGCTGCGCACGGTCGGGATCGTGCCCGGCGGGTTCGTCACGGTCGGCAAGGCCTCCGGCGGCAGTGCGACCGTCGAGGTCAAGGGCACCGAAACCACGGCGCAGGTGTCCACCGCGGCGCTGCACGCCGTGCTGGCGCTCGCCAAGTGACCCCGGCGACCGACGCGGCACGCGCGTTCCGGGAGGTCCACGGGCGGGCCCCGGCAGGCGTGTGGTCCGCGCCGGGCCGGGTGAACCTGATCGGCGAGCACACCGACTACAACGACGGTTTCGTGCTGCCCTTCGCGCTCCCGCACCGGCTCGCCGCGGCCGCGTCCCCGCGCCAGGACGGCAAGCTCCAGGTCGCCACCCTCGGCGACGACGGGCAGCTGCAGCACTCCGGGCCGCACGACATCGCCGCGCTCGAACCGGGTTCGATCCCGGGCTGGGCCGCGTATCCCGCCGGGGTGGCGTGGGTGCTGCGCGACCAGGGTTTCGCGGGCGGAGCCGACCTGGTCATCGCCGGCGACGTGCCGTCCGGGGCCGGGCTTTCCTCCTCTCACGCGCTGGAATGCGCGGTGTCGCTGGCTTTGCTGGGCGTGGCCGGGGTCGAACTCGAAGACGGCGGAGCGAGCACCCCCGCACGCCCGGAGATCGCACGCTGGGTGCAGCGGTCGGAAAACGACTTCGTCGGCGCGCCCACCGGGCTGCTCGACCAGACGGCGTCGCTGTGCTGCGAGGACTCGCGCGTGCTGTTCCTCGACGTCCGCTCGGGCGAGATGGAGCAGGTGCCGTTCCCGCTCGGCGAGGCCGGGCTCCGGGTGCTGATCATGGACACCCGCACCAAGCATTCCCACGCCGACGGCGGCTACGGCGCGCGGCGGCGCGGCACCGAGCGCGCGGCGGAACTGCTCGGCGTGAAGGCGCTGCGCGACGTCACGCCCGACGGCCTCGACGAGGCTCTCGCGCACCTGCCCGCAGACCTGGTTCCGCTGGTGCGCCACGTGGTCACCGAGAACCAGCGGGTGCTCGACGTGGTCGCGTTGCTGCGCGAGAAGAAGCTCGCCGAGATCGGGCCGTACCTCGACGCTTCGCACGTGAGCATGCGCGACGACTACCGCATCTCGACGCCCGAACTCGACCTCGCGGTCGACTCGGCCCGGTCGGCCGGCGCACTGGGCGCGCGGATGACCGGCGGCGGGTTCGGCGGCTCGGCGATCGCGCTGGTCCGCGACGAGGATCTGGACGGAGTGCGCACCGCGGTCGAAACCGCCTGCGAGCAGGCCGGGTTCCGCCGCCCGCGGATGTTCACGGCGGTGCCGTCGCGCGGCGCGGGCCGCGACGAGGCCTGATTTCCGGAGCAACCCCCGGAGGGTCCGGCACGTCGCTCTGAGGGGAGACTGTGCCGCAGAGTCGCCACCCCTCAGCAGAAAGGCCTTGACGTGACGGACCAGCAAAGCCCCCTGAAGCTCATCGTGACGGGCGGCGCGGGGTACGTGGGCAGCGTGTGCGCCGCCCGCCTCATCGAAGCGGGTCACCAGGTCACCGTGGTGGACGACCTGTCGACCGGGCACGCGGACGCGGTGCACCCGCAGGCGCGTTTCGTCGAGGGCGACGCCGCCGAGGTCGCCGCGGACATTCTCGGCGAAGGTTTCGACGGCGTGCTGCACTTCGCCGCGAAGTCGCTGGTGGGCGAGTCGATGGCCGACCCGGCGAAGTACTGGGAAGGCAACGTGGTGACCTCGCTGCGGCTGCTGGAGGCGATGAAGAAGCACGGCACGCCGCGCCTCGTGTTCTCCTCCACCGCGGCGACCTACGGCGAGCCCGACGTGTCGCCGATCCCGGAAACGGCCCCGACGCAGCCGACCAATACGTATGGCGCGTCGAAGCTCGCCATCGACCACGCGATCACCAGCTTCGCCCGCGCCCACGGCCTGGCCGCGGTCAGCCTGCGGTACTTCAACGTGGCCGGCGCGTACGGCGCGTTCGGCGAACGGCACACCACCGAAACCCATCTCATCCCTCTCGTTCTCCAGGTCGCGACCGGCGACCGCGAACACATCTCCATCTACGGCGACGACTACCCGACGCCCGACAAAACGGCCGTCCGCGACTACATCCACGTGGTCGACCTCGCCGACGCCCACCTCCTCGCCCTGCGCCACGCCGCCGCCGGCGAGCACCGCATCTACAACCTCGGCAGCGGCACCGGCTTCTCGGTGCTGGAGGTCGTGGAAGCCTGCCGCCGGGTCACCGGGCACGCGATCCCCGCCGTCGTGGCCCCGCGCCGCGCGGGCGACCCGTCGGTGCTGGTGGCGTCGAGCGACAAGGCCAACGGCGAACTCGGCTGGACGCCCAAGCTGACCGACCTCGACGGGATCGTGTCGGACGCTTGGCAGTTCACCCAGTCGCGTCTTTCCTGACGGCGATTCCGGGCCGCAGCGTCGGACTGCGGGCGGTGCCTGATCCGGGTGTGGTGTTTCGGGGCGGGGATCCTGGCAGATCCTCGCCCCGCATCGTTTCTGCGCACACCTCCCAGACGCACTGGGCGAGGAGCCGATAGTCCACTTAGGACTCACTGGTGCGACGCGGGCTCGGGACCACGGAAGGAATCAGCTCAAGCACGTCCGCGCCGGGATGGCGAGGTTCCGACCCCCGTCCCGCACCGTGCACGACGGAGTGTTGGCGCAACAGGCCGATGCGATCGAACGCCACGGCGAGGAACCAAGGCAAATCCGGCTCGAGCAAAGCCTTTCCGGCACTGTGCGGGGCTTCGCCAGGGAGCCCTCCCACCACCGAGGCAGCGAACCGGTTCGACAGGGGCCCGTCTCCGCCCTCCGCCCTCCCGACGTGCAGTCAGGGTCACGGTCATCTCGTCCTCCTCGGCGGCTCGGACTCGGCGGCACTCCCGACGTGCGATCAGGCCACGGTCATCTCATCCCCCTCGGCGGCCCCGGCTCGGCAGCGCTCTCCGGCTCCGACGGCGGCGGCAACCCGAGATCCGCCGCCGTGCTGAAGTCCGCGAGGCCGGTCAGCTTCGCCGGGTCCATACCGATGTTCCAGGCGGTCTGCAGCAACTGCGCCACCATGTGGTCAGGATCGGCCTCGACCGCGTTCGCCAAAGCCATCCCGGCCAACGCGCCTTCCCCGCGCATCAAAGCGGTGTAGCCGAGATAGAGCGCAGCCTCGGCACGGTGCGGCGGCGGCAATTCGCGGACGAGCGTCAGCCACACCTCCTCAGCCTCCCGAGTAAGCGCAGTATGCGGCGGGACCGCAAGGGCCATGCACGCGTCGCGGATGGGGGTGAACATCAGAGCGTGAGCCAGCCGGACGGCTTGGTCGTCATCAGGTGGACCCGCGCCTCGTCGCTGCCGGAGGAACGCGTCGCGGAGTTCGGTTACCGCAGCGTCCAAGACATCGCCCTGCGACATTCCGGGGCTGTACAACGGTTCCGGGCAGGACGCGAGCAAGTCGGCGCGACGAGTGATCGCCTCCGGGGAACGCGGTTCCAGCACCGCGGCCAGCTCTTCACGGCTGCGGAAGACGACGAAACCCGCCTCCGTGGTCGCGGCGGCGATGACGGTTTCCTGCGGATCGGGCACAACGCCGCCGCAGTCCGGATCCAGATAGCACGACCATGGCGCACCGGGTTCGATCTCGGCGGCCCACAGTGCGTGGAACAGGCGGAGGTTATGTCGAGCCAGGACCCGCCGAAGCTCGGCTAAGAATTCCCTGTGCGGTGGACCGTTTTCATCAGGCGAGCCGCCGACAAGGACGACGGTGACACCGTTGTGCTCGCGATCGGCGAAGCGCGGGATCAGCGCATCCGCCTGCTCTGCTTGGAGTTCTCGCGGCGGGAGGTCGGCGCGCAGCATCAGGCCGATCGTGGTGCCGGGGACGCGATGGCCCAGCAGCACAAGGGAATCGGCGGGACGGAAGCCCAGCAGGTACGGGAGGGAAGCGATGAGGTCGGCCGGATTGCGGAGGGTGGCCCGGGAGATGCCGGGCGGCGTCGAGGTGGTCACGCCTCCACTGTGCGCCGGGAATGCGCGAATCGGGACGAACACGGCAAATCTGTGGAGTCGGCGGGCAGTTGTGGACAACCGGGTCACCGGTGGGGACAACCGGCGGAAATTGTCGGTGGCCTGTGCATCGACCAACACTGTCCACAATAGACCGATGCTGCCGGAGCCAGCGAACGGCTCCGGCAGCATCGGTCAAGACAAACTCAGCCGCAGTGTTCGAACGGGCTCTCGTACGACGAAGAGCCGACCGAACCGCCCCATTTGACGCACGTCGAACCGGCGTTCTTCTTCACCGGGCCGGCGTAGTAGGTGAAGTTCCCCGAATCCGTCGCCCTGGTCGAGCCCTGCACTTCCAGGAACGCCGAAGCCGCGCTGGCGGTCCCCAGCGAAACCGCCTTCAGGGTCGTCACGCAGTTCTCTTTGGAGGACGAGTTGTACAGCAGGTACGCGGTGCCCGCCGTCCCCAGCGCCTGCTGGTCGATCACCGAGAAGCCCGACCCGCACACCTGCGTCGCCGAGTACGGGTTGCCGCCGCAGCCGTTCTTGCTGGTGAAGTCCTTCTTGCCGTAGTACGGCACCGCGACGCCGTTCAGCACGGCCTTCTGCGTCACGCCGTTCAAGTTCTCCTCGAAGTGCAGGTGCGGGCCGGTCACCCCGCCGGTCGCGCCCGCCTTGCCGATCTCCTTGCCCTGCCCGACGCTCTGGCCCACCGAGACTTCCTGTTCGGACAGGTGCGCGTAGCGGGTCCGCCAGCCGCCGCCGTGGTCCAGTTCGATCCAGCGGCCGTAGCTGGTGCTGCCCTCGTTCGCGACGCGCGTGACCGTCCCGGGCGCGGCCGCGAGCACCGGCATGCCGGTGATGCCGGACTTCTGGAAGTCGACCGAGTTGGCCGGGTTGTGGCCGCTGAAGGTCGCCGCGGTGACCGTGACGCCGCACTTGAACGGCACCTGGAAGTTGGGGGCCGCGGACGCCGTCGACTGGGCGGCGAGCGTCAGGCCGCACGCGGGCAAGGCCACCGCGGCCGCGACCGCCGCGAACCGTCTCAATCTGGACATGGGGCGTACCTCCTGGTGGGGGAAATGTCCGAGCACCTCCAGCCAAGCCCGAGCCAGTACATTTTCCGTACAAGACGACGGGGAGGACCCATGGGCACACCGGCGGCCTCGCTCGCCAACGCCCGGCAACGGTTCGAGGGCGCCGACTGGGTGCGCTGGGGCGTGCTCGCCGTGCCGCCGCTGTTCGCGATCCCGAACGCGCGGCCGTGGACGTGGCCGCTGATCGGGCTGATCCTCGTCCTGTCCGTCCCGGCCCTGTGGCTCACCCGCGAGTCGAAACCGCGCTGGCTGATGCCCTCGACCATGATCGCCGTGGTCGCGGCGGCGGGAGCGCTCTGGATCCTTCAGCCGACCAGTTGGACCTCGACGACGATGTTCGGCGCGGCCTTCTACACCCTGCGCGTGAGCAGCCGGATCGCGGCGGCTGTCGCGCTCGCCGTGGCTTCGGCGGCGATCCTCATCTGGTCGATCGCCTACGACCTCGACTGGCTGAACGCCGTCGCCCTCTTCGCGGTCCTCGTCGTGATGGTGCTGCTCGCGGCCAACCGCCGGGGTCGCGAGGAACGGCTGGAACAGACCGAACTCGCACTTGCCCGCGCCCAGACAGCCAGCGAGGAGCACGCCCGCGCAGCCGCGCTTGCCGAACGCGCGCGCATCGCCCGCGAACTGCACGACGTCCTCGCGCATTCCCTCGCCGGTCTCGCGCTCAACCTTCAGGGTGCGCGTCTGATGCTGGTCCGCGACGGTGCGAGCGAAGAGTCTCTCGCGCAGATAGAACGTGCGCAGAAGCTGGCGACAGACGGTCTCGCCGAAGCGCGCAAGGCCGTCGCCGCGCTGCGCGAAGACGCCGTACCCGTCGAGCGCTCGGTCTCAGACCTTCTAGCCGCGTACAGGCTCGACACCGGCTCTCGCGCCGACCTCGTGATCGAAGGCGAACCACGCGAGCTAGACGCAGCTGTCGGCACAACGCTCGTACGCGCCGTACAGGAAGCCCTCGCCAACTCGCGCAAACACGCAGCCGGTCCCGCCGTAGACGTCACGGTGGCCTTTAACAAAGACGAAGTCGGCTTAACGATCATCGACCACCAAGGCCGCCGTCCGCCGGAGTCGCCGTCGCCGGGATACGGTTTGCGCGGCATGGGCGAACGGGTCGCGCTGTTGAACGGGAAGCTCGAATGCGGCCCTGGGGAGGACGGATGGCGGATTCAGCTGACAGTGCCGGCGTGACGCTTCGCGTGGTGCTAGCCGACGACCAGGCAGTGGTGCGCGAAGGGCTCGTAACGCTGCTCGGCCTGCTGCCGGGCGTCGAGGTCGTAGGCGCGGCGGCAGACGGCGTACAGGCTCTCGAACTTGTCGCGGAACACCAGCCGGACGTACTGCTCGTCGACCTGCGCATGCCGAACCGCGACGGCGTCGAGACAACTGAACTGGTCCGAGCACAGCATCCGAAGACCGAGGTAGTCGTCCTCACCACGTACGCCGACGACGATTCCCTGCTCGCCGCGCTCAAAGCAGGTGCACGCGGGTTCCTCACCAAGGACGCCGATGCCGACGCGATCGTCCGCGCGCTCCGCTCAGCGGCAGCTGGCCAGTCCACTGTGGACGGCGCACTCCAGCAACGGCTGGTGGCGGCCGCGACAAGCCGCTCCCCCGTGCGCACGAAGGAGCTCGAAGGCCTTACCGCGCGCGAAGTCGAGGTGCTGCGGCTGATCGCGGCCGGCCTGTCGAACACGGAGATCGCGCGCACCCTCGTGGTCAGCGAGGCGACGGTGAAGACGCACGTCAATCACCTGTTCTCCAAGGCAGGCCTGCGCGATCGCGCGCAGGCCGTCGCCTTCGCTTACCGCGCCGGAATCGCCGAGTAGAACGCCTGCTTCCCGCCGACGATCGGCAGCGTCACCGTCGTCCCGGTCAGGTCCAGCGACAGCCCGGTGCCCGGCTCCGGCCGCAGCGTGAAGTCGTGGTCGCTGGACGCCAGCACGAACTCCAGCCGATGCCCGGCGGCCACGATGTAGTCCTTGGGCATCAGCGAAACCTCGATGCGGTACCGCTGTCCGGGCGTGATCGGCGACGTGATCGACGGGCTGACGCGGTTCTGCGGATCCGTCCAGCCCCGGCTGATCACGTGGGAAGTGCCGTCCGGCGCACGGTCGAGCAGCACCGCGGTGACGTTCGCGGCGGGGCGGTCGAACGACAGCCGCAGCTCGGCCTTCGCGGTACCGGACAGCCGCACCGGTTCCGTGGTCGCGGAAGTGCGGTAGCGCAAGCGGTTCCCGGACGACGCCGCGTCGGCGAGCTGCTCGATCTTCTTGCTCGCGTCGTCGGCCAGCGTTTCGACGGTCGGACGGCCGGGCACCGGCTGCCGGTCGAGTGCCCCGGTCGAACGTCCGCCCGGCCACGGGTGCAGCTCGACGTCCGAAGTGCCGGGCGCGGGCCATTCGGCCTCGTCGACCCACGACTTGTCCTCGCGCTGGATCGTCGCCTTCGGCTCGCGCTCGATGCCGTTGTCGACGCCGTACAGGTAATGCGACATCCACTTGTTCAGCGTCGTGAGCCAGACGTCGCGGCGCAGCGAAATCGGGTCCGCGTGGCCGGACTGGTGCAGCCAGATCTTGTGCTCGACGCCGTGCTTCTTCAGCGCTTCGTACCAGGTCGCGACCTGCTCGGTCTTCACGTTCCAGTCGTTCAGCCCGTGCACCGCCAGCACCGACGCGTGCACCTTGCCGACGTCGTCGCGGTAGTTCCGCACGTCCCAGAACTGGCTGTAGTCCCCGGTCAGCCGGTCCTGCTCGGCGGTGAGGCCGTCGAGCACCGGACGGCAGACCTGCTGGTCAGCGCGCGAGTAGACATAGCCGGCGAGCACGTCCGTGTCCTCGCCCTGATAACCGCCGGGAGCGACGACCGCGCCGGCGTTGCGGTAGTAGCCGTACCAGCTCGAAATGGCGGCGATCGGCACGATCGTCTCGAGCCCTTCGACACCGGTGCTGGCCACGGCGTTGGGCAGCGTACCGTTGTACGACACGCCCATCATTCCGGTCTTCCCCGTGCTCCAGGTCGCCGCGACGGGCGCGCCAGCCTTGTCGTGCGCTTCAGCGCGGCCGTTCAGCCAGTCGACCACCGAACGCGCGCCGATCGTCTCGTTCACGTCGCCGGTCGTCGGACAGCCGGTGGACAGCCCGGTGCCGAGGGATTCGCCGTACACGACCGCGAATCCGCGCGCGGTGAAGTAGTTCTGGTAGCCCCACCCGATCGGCGCCGCGACGTGCGGGCCTGGCACGTACAGCTCGGTGTCGACGTCGTGGTTCGGCACGTCGTTGCCACCCGCGAAGTACGGGCTCGCTTCGTACACGACAGGCACCTTCATGCCCTGCTCCGTGGCGCGCGGACGCACTACTTGCGCGTGTACGAGGTCAGGCTTGCCGTCGTGGTCGCTGTCGACGGGCGCGGTGACCCAGACGTCTTCGCGGATGACGTCAGCCGGATCGAAGACCGCCTGTGCTTGACCGTCGGTGAAAACCGGCGCTGGCGGCGAAGCGGCTTCAGCGACCGCGGGTACGGATAACGTGGCCACTGCGACGAAAACGGCAGCGACTCGAGCGGCAACTCCCACCAGGACCCCCAAGCTGGACGAAGCAGACGAGTAAGTTGAGAGTTCCGTCAACCGCAAGTCGCGTCAACCGACTAACGTCGGAGCCATGGACGCACCGATCGCCACGGTCACGGTCTATCCGCAGAACGCGCGCGTCACCCGTCGTTGTCAAGTCACTCCGGCCGACGGGTCCCGCGTAGAGATCACGGGTCTCCCCCTGTCGCTCGACGCTGCTTCGGTGCGCGTCAGCGGCGCGGGCGACGCGTTGGTCACTGGCGTCGACGTCGCGTACGCGCAGCACGCCGCTCCCGCAGACCCGACGCTGCGCGCGCTCGTGGAGCAGCGACGCGCGGACCAAGCGACTGTCGACGAGGTTGCAGACGACGAGAGCGCTGCTGCGGCGCGCGTCGACCTGTTGACCGGAGTCTCGCGACGCAGCGGAGCAAGCTTCGCGAAGGCGTTGGCTGGCGGTGACGCCGAACCGGGACGCGTCCAGGAAGTGAGCGAAGCGCTTAGTACGCAGTTAGCGGTGGCGCTCAAGGAACGTCGCGCGCTCGGCACGAGGCTAGAACGGCTGCGCGAAGACCTCGCCGCGCTCGACCGGCAGATCGAAACTCGCAGCGCACAGTCCGAACAGGACAGTTCGACGATCACCGTGGAGCTGGAATCCCCGGCCACCGCCGAAATCGAACTGTCCTATGTGGTCCCCGGCGCGCGCTGGGAACCCGGATATGACGTCCGCGTACGCGGCGCCGACGTCACGGTCACCTCGTACGGGCTCGTAAGCCAGCACACCGGCGAGGACTGGCCGGAGTGCGAGCTGACGCTGTCGACCGCCCGCCCGGCGAACACCGTCGTGATCCCGGAACTCCAGCCCTGGTACCTGGATCGGCAGCAGCCTCCGCCACCCCAGCCGCGAGCTGCGATGGCGGCCCCTGCGATGGCGTACGGCGGCGCAGCAGGAGCCGGTCGAGACGGCTTCGCCGCACACCTCTCCGCAGTGGAGCAAGGCACCACCGCAGTCACCTACCGCCCAGCGCGCCCGGTCGCGATCCCGTCCGGCGCGCAAGGCCATCGGACGACGCTCGCGCAACTGGACCTCACGGCCGAACTCGACTACGTAACCGCGCCGACGCAGGCCGCGGAGGCCTACCTGCGCGCGAAGGTGGTCAACACCGCCGAGCACACGCTTCGCGCCGGTCGCGCCGCAGTGTTCCACGAGGCCGAATTCGTCGGCAGCACGCAACTGGAGCTGTGGGCTCCCGGCGAGGAACTCGAACTCGCGCTGGGCGTCGACGACCGGATCCGCATCGAACGCGAACTGGTCAAGCGCAGTGCCAGCAAGGCGACGTTCTCCACGCAACGCCGCCGCGAAGCCGACTACCTGACGACGGTGACCAACCACAGCCCCCGCGAAGCCGTGGTGGCCGTGCTCGACCAGGCACCGGTCTCCCGGGACGACTCGATCACCGTGCGAGACCTGCGGCTCAGCCCGGAACCGGTCGAGCGCACCGAACTGGGCCAGTTCACCTGGCGGCTCACGATCGCGCCCGGGGCGTCCGCGACGGTCTCGCTCGGCTACCGGGTGGACGTCGCGAAGGGCGTCGAACTCAGCGGCTGGCGCGAGTGAGGCGTCAGCCCTGTGCGATGTAGGCCTCGAGCTGTTCCTGGCTCTGTTCCAGCTGCTCCATCCGGATCTTCACCACGTCGCCGATGCTCACGATCCCGGCGAGGCGCCCGCCGTCGAGCACCGGCACGTGCCGGATCCGCCGTTCGGTCATCACCACGCTGAGCTGGTCCACCGGATCGTCCGGGGTGCAGCTGGCGACCATGGTGGTCATGATGTCCGCGACCGGCCCCTGCAGGACCGAAGGCCCGTGGTCGTTGAGCTTGCGCACGACGTCGCGTTCGGACACGATCCCGGCGATCCCGCCTTCGGCGTCCACCACGACCATCGCGCCGACGTTGTGCCGGGCGAGCCCCGCCAGCAGCTCGGCGACTGTGGTACCCGGCGACACAGTGGCGACCGTCGCGCCCTTGCGCTGAAGCAAATCCGCAATCCGCATGGCGATGCCCTCTCCTCGGTGAGTCGGGTCACCTCAGGTTAGGGCCCCGCTGCCGTGTGCGAAAGTCCGGCGGGATGCGTCCGTTCGTGGTAACGCGCTCATCCGTCGAACACCCGGCGCAACCGGGCGAGCCCGGGTCCGATCCGGTCAGTCGCGATCGCGCCGTAGCCGAACAGCAGTCCGTGCCGCCGCGCCGCCACGGAGAAATCGCCGAGCGAGAACAGCCGGACGCCCGCCCCGGTCGCCTTCCGCGCGAAACCGCGCAGGTCCCGGTCCGCCGACGCGCTCAGGTGCAGACCGGCCGACGCGGGCACCGGCTCCAGGACGTCGCCGAATTCCGCCCGGAGGCCGTCCACGAGAAGGTCGTGCCGGGCGCGGTAGATGCCGCGCATCCGGCGGACGTGCCGGGCGAACCCGCCTTCGGCGATGAACGCCGCGACCACTGCCTGCTCGATGCCCGGGGAATGCCAGTCGGCGAGGTATTTCGCCTTCACGATCGCCTCCGCCAACGCGGGCGGCGCGGCGAGGAAACCCAGCCGCAGCGCGGGCGACAGGACCTTCGAGAACGAGCCGACGTAGACCACCCGGCCGTGCGAATCCAAGCTGTGCAACGGTTCCAGCGGACGCCCGGAGTAGCGGAACTCGGTGTCGTAATCGTCCTCGACCACCACGGCCCCGTTGTCCTCAGCCCAATCCAGCAGCGCTCGCCGGCGAGACGGCGACATCGCGACCCCGAGCGGGTACTGGTGCGACGGCGTGACGTGCACCAGCCGAGTGCCCGGTGGAATCGCTTCGACCACGATGCCCTCGTCGTCCACCGGAACCGGCGCGACGCGGACTCCGAGCGTGCCCAGCAGCAGGCGCGGCGGCGGGTAACCGGGATCCTCGACCGCGGCCAGGTCGCCGGGCCGCAGCAGGACCCGGGCGACGAGGTCGATCGTCTGCTGCGCGCCCGAGGTGATCACGAGATGGTCGGGGCGCACGCGAACATTTCGGGACACCGCGAGGTGCCGTGCGAGCTCGGTGCGCAGCCGGGGATCGCCTTGCGGTTCGCCGTAAGTCATCAGCTCCGCGCGGGTAGCGCGCAACGACTGGGTCATCAGCCGACGCCAGGTGTCGAACGGAAACAGCCGCACATCCGGGACTCCGGCACGGAAATCGAACTCCGGCGGGTCGGTGAACGCTCTCGGCGGCGTGGGTACGTCTGTCCACTCTGGACGTGGCTGGACGTCCTCAGCGAGCCCGGTCGGTTCGACAGGACGCGGCGCGGCGCCGGCGCGCACGTAAGTACCGGCTCCGACCCGGCCGGTCAGGAATCCTTCCGCGGTGAGGCGTTCGTACGCCGCGGTGACGGTGGTGCGCGAAACGGCCAGCTGGTGCGCCAGTTCCCGGGTCGGCGGCAGCGCGTCGCCGTCGCGGAGCCGCCCGTCGAGCACCGCTTCGCGGATCTGGCGGTAGATCTCGTCGCGGTGGCCGCGGGTGCCGGACAGGTCCAGGTGCAGGTCCACGCGTCCAGCCTAGATTGGTCCACCGCAGTTGGCTCCACTTTGGCTCTCTTCCTGGACCGATCTGGCGGTTAGCGTGAGCTCATGACCACGTTCGACCTCGACCGGCAGTCCCTTCTCGTCCTCGACCCGATCGTCGCGAAGGCCACCGCGGCGGATCTCGACCGGCCCACGCCGTGCGCCGGCTGGACGCTCGCCGATCTGCTCCGCCACCAAGTCAGCGAAAACCGCGCCTTCGCCGAAGCAGCGCGCAACGGCTCCGCGAAGGACTGGGACAGCGGTCAGCTTGGCGAAGACCCGTACGCCGCGTACGCGGCTTCAGTGACCGACTACCTCGCCGCGTATGGCGAAGCCGACGTCGCGGAACGCCAGATCGCCATCAACACCTTCGGCACCTTCCCCGGCACAGTCGCGACCGCGATGCACCTCGTCGACACCGTCGCGCACGGCTGGGACCTGGCCAAGACCCTCGACGTCGCGTACGACCCGGTGCCGGAGGCGGTGCACGCCGCCCTGCAGTTCGCGCTGATGATCCCGACCGACCCGAAGGAACGCGTCGAGCGCGGAACCTTCGCGCCGGTAGTGCCGGTCAGCACCGACGAAAGCGAACTCGACCAGTTCCTCGGCTTGCTGGGCCGCGACCCGGAATGGCGGGTCAGCTGACCTTGTCCGCCGGAGCCGACCAGGTGTCGCAGGCGGACGGGCCGGCTCCGGTGTAGCCCGCCTTCGCCCAGGCCAGCTGGTTCGCGCGGGTGCCGTGGTCGCCGCTGTCGTCGGCGCGGCCGTAGTCGGCGACGGCGGCGTTCGCGGTGGCCCGGCTGATCGACCCGCGGTCCGCCGCGGCGTTGAGGAACAGCGCGCCGAAACAGTTGGCCTGCAGCTCGATCCGGCGCACGACGGCCTTGTCCGCGTCGCTGGTCGGCTCCGGCGAACCCATCTCCGCGCTCGCCGCGTCGAGGATGCCGCTCTCGCGCTGGACGTGGTGGCCGTACTCGTGCGCGAGCGTCGCCAGGTGCCGGGCCCGGCTCAGCCCGGCGTCCGACAGCATCCAGTCGGTGGGCGCGTAGATCGTGGCGTCGCCGCCGCAGTAATACGCGACCGCTTCGTCGCGGGACGGCGCGTTGCCGCAGGCGCTGGTCTTCGGCAGCGTGACCGACACCTTGACCGGCAGGTTCGGCTCGTCCGCTTTGTCCAGCGCGGGCTGCCACGCCTGTTTCAGGCAGCCGACCAGCGCGGTGTAGAAGGTCTTGAGCTGCTCCGCGTCCCGGCTCAGATCCGGCAGATCGCACGACACCCGGCCGAGCGCGACGCCCTCGGCCAGCAACGGATTGCCGCTGAGCTTGCGCACCGGTTTGGCGTCCTGGCGGTCCGGCATCGCGTCGGAGTCCGGGGCCGCGATCGCGTGTCCGGACACCTCGTGCGGCACCACGGCCATCAAGGCGAGCGTGACCGCGACGATCGCCACCGCGGCGACGGCGCCCAGCGCTTTGCCCGCCTTCCGGCGCGGCGGAGCCTGCACTGGCGGCGGAGGCCACGGGCCCCCGGCGTAATACGTCATTCCTCCCCCTCCCGACCAGCATACGGAGACCGCGAGCCGCCCTGGATCACGAAACGGGAACGCCGGGCTCCTGGCCTGATCCGCGACAGGCAGCGAGACTGGACGCTATGACTGTCGAAGATCCGTACCTGTGGCTGGAAGACGTGACGGGCGACGAGGCGCTCGAATGGGTCCGTTCGCGCAACGCGGAGACGCTGGACGTGCTCACCGCGAGCGAGAGGTTCGGGCAGCTGCGGGACTCGATCCGCGAGGTGCTCGACGCGGGCGGCCGGATCCCGTACGTCGCGCGCCGGGGGACGCGCTACTACAACTTCTGGCAGGACGCCGAGCACCCGCGCGGGCTGTGGCGACGCACCACGCTGGAGCAGTACCGCACCGGCGAACCGGACTGGGAGATCCTGCTCGACGTCGACGCGCTCGCCGCGGCCGAGGACGAGAACTGGGTCTGGAAGGGCGCCGCGGTGCTGCGTCCAGGGCACCGGCTCGGCCTGGTCCAGCTCTCGCGCGGCGGCGCGGACGCGACCGTCGTCCGCGAGTTCGACCTCGACGCGCACGAGTTCGTGGCGGACGGCTACACCCTGCCCGAGGCGAAGCACCGGATCGGGTGGATCGACGCCGACCGGGTGTACATCGGAACCGACTTCGGCCCGGGCTCGCTGACCACGTCGGGCTATCCGCGGCTGGTGAAGGAATGGCGGCGCGGCACCCCGCTCGAAGACGCGGTGCTCGTCGCCGAGGGCAAGCCGGACGACGTCGCGGTGATGGCGGTCCACGACCCGACCGAGGGCTTCCAACGCGATTTCGTGCGCCGCGCGATCGACTTCTACCGCACCGAGTACTTCGAGCGGACTCCGTCCGGATTGACCAAACTGGACCTGCCCGAGGACGTCGAGGTGTCCACGCACCGCGAATGGCTGCTCGTGCACCCGCGCAGCGCGTGGACCGTCGGCGGCGCCGAGCATCCGGCGGGCACGCTGCTCGCGATCAACTACGACGCGTTCAAGTCGGGCGACCGTGACTTCACCGCGCTGTTCACCCCGGACGCGCACACGTCGCTGGACTACTACACGTGGACCCGCAACCATCTCCTGCTCGCGACGCTGCACGACGTCAAGTCGGAGCTGCGCGTGCTGACGCCGGGCCCAGACGGCTGGGCCGAGGCGGAACTGGGCGGTGCGCCGGAATTCGGCAGCGCGCAGATCGTCGACACCGAACCGGACGTCGACGACGAATATCTGGTGGATTCCTCCAGCTACGTCCAGCCGTCCACGCTCACCCGCGGCGTCGTCGGCGGCGTCGTCGAGGTGCTGAAGCAGGCGCCGGAGTTCTTCGACGCGACCGGGATGGAGGTCAGCCAGTACTTCGCGACGTCGGACGACGGCACGAGGATCCCGTACTTCGTGGTCCGCCCGCCGGGCGCAGAAAACGGCCCCACGCTGCTGTACGGCTACGGCGGTTTCGAGGTTTCGCTGACCCCGTCGTACGGCGGGGTCGTCGGCCGGTCCTGGCTGTCGCGCGGCGGCACGTACGTGGTCGCGAACATCCGCGGCGGCGGCGAGTACGGCCCGGAATGGCACATGCAGGCGGTGAAGGAGAACCGGCACAAGGCGTACGAGGACTTCGCCGCGGTCGCGCGCGATCTCGTCGCACGGGGCATCACGACGAAGGAACGGCTCGGCATCCAAGGCGGCAGCAACGGCGGACTGCTGATGGGCGTCATGCTCACCCGCTACCCGGAGCTGTTCAGCGCGATCGTGTGCCAGGTGCCGTTGCTCGACATGAAGCGCTACCACCTGTTGCCGGCCGGGGCCTCGTGGATGGCCGAATGGGGCGACCCGGACGTCCCGGAAGAGTGGGAGTACATCTCGAAATACTCGCCGTACCACAACGTTTCGGCGGACGTCGGCTATCCGCCGATCCTCTTCGTGACCTCGACGCGCGACGACCGCGTGCACCCCGGGCACGCGCGCAAGATGGTCGCCCGGATGCGCGAGCAGGGCCACGACGTGGAGTACTTCGAGAACATCGAAGGCGGCCACGGAGCGGCGGCGGACAACGAACAGCTCGCGTTCCGTTCGGCGGTCGCGTACGAATTCCTCTGGTCGAAGCTTTCCTAGACCAGTCCCCGGGGCCGCGCCCGCACGCGCGGCCCCGGGCGTACCGACGGTCCTCTGTGGACATCCGCAAGCGCTCGTTCGAACTGAGCCCAGGCGTCGGTGACGAACGCGAGCCACGGCGTACCGAGCCGCCGCAACGCGCGTCCGTGGCCGACTAGTACGCCGCCAGTTTCCAGCACCGCCTTGGCTCGCCACTTCACCGAGGCCGCGATTCTCTGCCGCCGCAACCGGTCCACGTGATAGCCGAGCCGCCGTTCCAGCCCGGCGAACACGCGCGCGGCAACCTCCACAGTGACCGGATCGCGGGTGCCATCTCGCAACGCACGGTAGTAGCCGAGCGCGAGAACGTCGGAGATCAGCTGGCTCATCACATCGCTTCTCCCCGGTTTGCTCGCGGTTTCGAGCAACCGGGCAACCAGCTGTTGGTCTTCCGCGGTCAGCTCGTCCGGCGCCTGCCGGAACCGCCGGACGCTGCGCGCCACCACTGGATCCAGCCGCACCCCGCTCCCCCACACCGGCTGCGGCCGGACCTTCCGCCGCCGCGCTTCCGCCTCGAACACCGCACTCCAGTCCACGCGGTCATGCTGCCGCCTGGATGTGCCGTTGCGGAGTGGAGGTTGTGGAGATTCGGTGGAGCTACGGGACGTACAACGCGGCGGCGGCCCAGTCGAACACTTTCGGGTCGCCCAGACCGGATTCGGTGAGCCAGCGGGCCGCCTGATGGGCAGCGTCCTCGCTCTCGATCAGCCCGTGCCGTCCGGACACAACGCCGGTGGCCGCACGGACGTCGTCGACCAGGCCGTCGAGGCAGCGCCAGGTGTGCCAGAGTCCGCCGTCGTACCCGACCAACTCGAAGCCGAGCAACTCGCCGGACGTGCTCGCGCCTTCCTCGATCCGCCCGACAACGGCGCTGGTCTCGCGAGTCCAGCCGTCCGCGATGATTTCGCGGACGATCGGCTCGGCTTCGTCCGGCACGAAGCCCACTTCGAGCACGTCAAGCCCGGTTTGCCGAGCGAGGGCGAGATCGCGGAACCAGTCGTCGTGCACCTCGGCGACGCACTCGCTGATCGACACGAGTTCGCTGGTCCGCCGCACAGCGCGGTAGCCCGCCGAAACAAGAGTCACGATCGCTAGTTTCCTCCCCGGTTCGCCCAGATCGTCCGCCGGATCCAGTCGGCGTACGCAGGCACGCTGCTGTACAGCCCCGGACCGCCCGCACAAGCCGAACGCGCGGTGCCCGGCCCGGATGTCACCCCGACCAGTTCCCACCGCCCACCCGCTCCACGCCGGACCTGCGGACCGCCGGAGTCGCCGATGCACGCCATCGCTTCCGGCCTAGGGCTGACCGTGCACAACCGCGTCCGACCCGCATAACCTGGGCCGCATTCGGATTCCGCGCCGCGTCGAACGTCCAGTTCCTGCAATCGTTCCGGGAACCGGGCCTTCGTGAAGTCGTACGTGTCCACGGTGGTGCCGAACCCGAGCAGCCGCGTCGGCGTACCGGGCGCACCCGGCCGGGACGCCAGCCGGATCGGCTTCTCGGCGACAGGACGGTCCAGCTTGATCAACGCGACGTCGTTGCGATTGAAGGGAATGGTCTCGCTCTGCAACGCGTAGCCCGGATGCGTGATCACCTGCGTGATCCGCCGGACGGTCCCGCCGGAATGCTGCCGCTCGCTGCCGATCCGGACGGTCCCGTCCGGCGTTACGAGGTTCGAGTCCACGCAGTGCCCCGCGGTCACCACCCACTGCGGGTCGATCAGCGAAGCACCGCACACACCGCGGTCGCCGGTCTGGCTGACTGTCTCCGGTATTGACGCCATGAACGGGTAGCGCTGCGTCGAATCGCCGCCCTTCACGATCGCCTCGGCAGTGCCGGTCGAGAACAAGGCGGTGCACACCGCGGCGGCCATCGTCACGGCGACCGCCCGGCGGCCAGCAGACTTGATCACGGAGAAGTCCTTTCGTTCGCTTCCCGGTCAGCCTGCCCGGCCAAGATCATCCGGACCATGCGGACAGCCGGTCTCTCCGCGGTAGGGCCTGCCCCCACGCTTGTCTCTGTACCTACTAGTATGTACGCTGAGCTCATGTCCACCAGAGACCAGCTCATCGCGAGCACCCAGGACCTGTTGTGGGAGCGGGGGTACGTCGGCACCAGCCCGAAGGCGATCCAGCAGCGCGCCGGGGCCGGGCAGGGCAGCATGTACCACCACTTCACCGGCAAGGCGGACCTGGCGCTCGCCGCGATCCGGCAGAACGCCGACGATCTGCGCGCCTCCGCCGAGGCCGCGTTCGCCCAGGGCACGACCGCGGTCGAACGCGTCTCCGCCTACCTGCTGCGCGAACGAGACGTCCTGCGCGGCTGCCCGGTCGGCCGGCTGGCGCTGGATCCCGAGATCGTCACGAACCCGGAATTGCGCGCACCGCTGGAAGAAACGTTCGACTGGCTCCGCGGCCGTCTCGCCGAAGTGCTCGCCGAGGGCGCCGCGAACGGCGAACTGCCCAGCGATCTCGACCCAGCCGCGACGGCAACCACACTGGTCGCGGTGCTGCAAGGCGGGTACGTCCTGGCCCGATCATCCGGCACAGTGGAGCCGTTCGACCAGGCAATCCGCGGCGCACTTGCCCTCCTCGGCCGGCGGTGACGCCGATGTACGCGATGCAGTACGAGATCGACCTGCCCGCCGGATACGACATCGAGCACCGAGTCGCCACCCGAGGCCATCGCACCGACGCCTTCCCTGGACTGGGACTCAAGGCATATCTGGTACGCGACAACAAGTACGCGCCGTTCTACCTCTGGACCGACACCGGCGGAATGAGCCAATTCCTCTGGGGCGGCGGCGGATTCGACGGCATAGTCCAGGATTTCGGCCGACCGCCGGTGCAGCACTGGACCGGCGCAAGCTGCCTGCCTGGTCCGGCGCGGGCAACCTCCCCGAACTTCGCGACCAAACGCGTACGCCCGCTGGCGCCCTCTGGCGGAATCGAACGCGAACTAGCCGAACTCGCGCAGCTGTCCCACAACCCGGCCGTGCACACCACCGCACTGGCCATCGACCCACGTCGCTGGGAAGCCGTGCGCTTCACCCTCTGGACCACCGCCCCGACCGAGGACGCCGACGTCTGCTACCGAGTGCTTCACCTGTCCCAACCAAATCTCGACCAGCTGAGCTGAAAGGTCACCCCATGCCGCTCGTCCGCATCGACGTGCTGTCCGCACCCAACGCCGACCGCCTCCCCGCCATCGGCGAAGCCGTGCACCAGGCGATGACCGAAACCATCGACGTCCCCGTCGACGACCGGTTCCAGATCCTGAACAGCCACGCCGCCGACCGCTTGCGCTACGACCCCGACTACTTCGGCGTCCACCGCGACGACGACATCGTGTACATCGCCATCACGTTGCGCGCCGGGCGCACGAACGACCAGAAAACCGCGCTGTACCGGCGAGCGACGGAACTCATCGCCGAGTCGACGGGGATCGAGCCGAGGAATGTGTTCTTCAGCCTGACGGAAAACCACGAGGTGGACTGGTCGTTCGGCGAGGGGGTCGCGCAGATGCTGCCGTCAGCGCCCTGAAAGCGGTGGCCTGATCAAGCATTCTCGGTCCAGTAACGCTGAACCCTGGCCACCGCCTCGTCCTTGCTCATCCCGGCCACCTCGG
This sequence comes from Amycolatopsis halotolerans, assembly GCF_042647905.1. NCBI lineage: Bacteria > Bacillati > Actinomycetota > Actinomycetes > Pseudonocardiales > Pseudonocardiaceae > Amycolatopsis > Amycolatopsis halotolerans. Next base: position 229,914 of record NZ_JBHRWI010000042.1, on the reverse strand, counting down.
ACTCTTCGAGCCCCACGCGCCGGAGCAGCAGGTACACCAGATCGGCGGGCAGGGCCTCGGCTGGTGGCTGAGGTGTCCCGCGAGCCGGTTTGACGCCGTCCTGCACGCAGGACCAGAAAACTGGTTCCCCGACATCAAGCTGGTCGCGGAGAATGTGCTTCCACAGGCCCGGTCCGTAACCGCTGCGGTCCACCGGACGCGAGACTCGGGTACGCAGAATCCGGCCGTCGACAAGATCTAGTTCGTACGTGACGTGATGCGTACCCGTTCGCCCGCGAGCGTCGCGCACTCTGCGCCATTCTTCGACCTTGCAGAACGTCTCGTGGTCGTCGCGGGTCGGCTGGGGCCAGGAAGTCATTGCGCGGCACCGACAAGCCAGTCGCGCAGCTGCGCGTCGTCGCTGAAGCTGATCAGCTGCACCAGCCCCCAGTTGTCCCGGTGGTTCGGAGCGTTCAGCAAACGCTCCTGCCAATCCTGCGCGTACTCCCGCAGGGCGTCGACCATTTCGTCGACCGCCTCGTCGAACGACGCGCCGTCCGCGGACACCGGCAGCCCCGGGATGAACACCGACCAGCCGCCGGCTTCGGGGACGACTTGAGCGTGCGACGGAACGACCGCCGCGAGGACGTGGCGCAGGCGCACGACATCCACCACGGCGGTCGTCGCGGAATCGCGCCGAACTGTCGCGACGAGCCCTTTCTCAGCGGCGTCCAGCAAATCCTTCAAATGTGCACGCGCATCGGTGTAGGTGTCGTAGTGCACTGCGGACATGTCAGCCTCCCAGGCGGTCCCCACCAGCATGCCTCCCGGAAGCAAGTACGTCAAGTACGTGACGTACTTGAGAGGTCAGCGCAGCTGTCAGCAGACGAAAATCGGGGCTGGGGCAGCACCTGCTGCCCCAGCCCCGACCAGTCGTTCAGCTGGCGAAGAAACGCTTAGCTGCAGCCGGAAGTAGCTCCGCAGCCCTCGCAGGCGTAGCACGATCCGGCGGGCCGCATTTTCGTTCCGCAGGTCATGCAGAGCGGGGCGTCGGCGGCCTTGCCTAGGTGCAGTTCCATCAGTTCGGCCGTGCTGTGCGCGTCACGCGACGAAGTGTCCGTTGTGGACTCTTCCGCACGGGCGGGCGACGAATCCACGCTGCTGCGCAGCGCCTCGATCTCGAGGTTCTGCCCGCCGTAGTTCGCCTCGACCTCCGCGGAGCGTTCGTCCGCGGTGAAAATGCCCAGCTGGGCCCGCTTTTCGTACGGCAGGTAGTCGAGTGCCAAGCGGCGGAACAGGTAGTCCATGACGCTCGTGGCGATCCGGATGTCCGGGTCGTCGGTCATGCCCGCCGGTTCGAAGCGCAGGTTGGAGAACTTCGAGACGTAGAACTCGAGCGGGATGCCGTGCTGCAGGCCGACCGAGATCGACATCGAGAAGGCGTCCATCACGCCGGACAGGGTGGAGCCCTGCTTGCCCAGCTTCACGAAGATCTCGCCGAGACCGTCGTCCGGGTACGAACCCGCGTGCAGGTAGCCCTCGGCGCCGCCGACGGTGAACGACACCGTCTGGCTCGGGCGCTTCTTCGGCAGGCGGCGGCGCACCGGGCGGTATTCGACGACCTTCTCCGGCTCGGTCTCGGCCGCGGCTTCCTTCTTCTTGCCCGTGGACAGCGGCTGGCCGACCTTGCAGTTGTCGCGGTAGATCGCGAGCGCCTTGAGACCGAGTTTCCAGCCCTGGAAGTAAATCTCCTCGACGTCCTCGACCGTCGCGGACTCCGGCATGTTGACCGTCTTCGAGATCGCGCCCGAGATGAACGGCTGCACCGCGGCCATCATCCGCACGTGGCCCATCGGCGCGATGGACCGGTCGCCGACCGCGCAGTCGAACACCTCGTAGTGCTCGGGGCGCAGGCCCGGCGCGTCGACCACGTGGCCGTGCTCCGCGACGTACTCGACGATCGCCTCGACCTGCTCAGCCTGGTAGCCCAGCACCTGCAGGGCGCGCGGCACGGTCTGGTTCACGATCTGCATGGACCCGCCGCCGACGAGCTTCTTGAACTTCACCAGCGAGAAGTCCGGCTCGATGCCGGTGGTGTCGCAGTCCATCATGAAGCCGATGGTGCCGGTGGGCGCGAGCACCGAAGCCTGCGCGTTGCGCCAGCCGTCGCGAGTGCCGAGCTCGATGCCCTGCTTCCATTCCTGCGACGCGAGAGCGCGAACTGCCGCGTCGTTGCTGTGATAGGTGCGGACAAGCTCGTTGGCCGCGGCGTGCTTGCGCATGACGCGCTGGTGCGCCTCGGCGTTGCGGGCGTAGCCCTCGTACGGTCCGACGACGCTGGCCAACTCGGCCGAGCGACGGTAGGACACGCCGGTCATCAGGGACGTGATCGCCGCGGCGAGCGCGCGGCCGCCCTCGGAGTCGTACGCGTGGCCCAGCGCCATCAGCAGCGCGCCGAGGTTGGCGTAGCCGATGCCGAGCTGACGGAACTTGCGCGTGGTGTCGGCGATCGGCTCGGTCGGGAAGTCGGCGAAGCAGATCGAGACGTCCATCGCGGTGATGACGAACTCGACGGCCTTCGCGAACAGCGGCGCGTCGAACGTGCCCTCTTCGGACACGAACTTCAGCAGGTTGAGCGACGCGAGGTTGCAGCTCGAGTTGTCGAGGTGCATGTACTCGCTGCACGGGTTGGACGCGGTGATCCGGCCCGATTCGGGGCAGGTGTGCCAGTCGTTGATCGTGCTGTCGTACTGGATGCCCGGGTCGGCGCATTCCCACGCCGCTTGAGCCATGCCGCGGAACAGCTTCTTCCCGTCGGTGCGGTCGATGACCTCGCCGGTGAGCCGGGCGCGCAGGCCGAAGTCCGTGCCGTTCTCGACGGCGTGCATGAACTCGTCGGAGACGCGGACCGAGTTGTTCGCGTTCTGGTACTGCACCGAGGAGATGTCGGAGCCGGAGAGGTCCATGTCGAACCCGGCGTCGCGGAGGACCTTGATTTTTTCCTCTTCGCGCGCCTTGGTCTGGATGAACTCCTCGATGTCCGGGTGGTCGACGTCGAGCACGACCATCTTCGCCGCGCGCCGAGTGGCCCCGCCGGACTTGATGGTGCCCGCGGACGCGTCGGCGCCGCGCATGAACGAGACCGGGCCGGACGCGGTGCCGCCGGAGGTGAGCAGTTCCTTCGAGGACCGGATCCGCGAGAGGTTGAGGCCCGCGCCGGAACCGCCCTTGAAGATCAGGCCTTCCTCGCGGTACCAGTTGAGGATCGACTCCATCGTGTCGTCGACGGCGAGGATGAAGCAGGCGGACACCTGCTGCTTCGAGGACGTGCCGACGTTGAACCACACCGGGGAGTTGAAGCTGAAGACCTGGTGCAGCAGCATCCAGGTGAGCTCGTGCTCGAAGATCTCGAGGTCGGACGGACCGGCGAAGTAGTCGTGCTCGGCGGCGGCCTTCACGTAGGTGCGCACCACGCGGTCGATGAGCTGCTTGAGGCTGCTCTCGCGCTGCGGGCTGCCGACCGCGCCGCGGAAGTACTTGCTGGTGACGATGTTGGTGGCGTTGACCGACCAGAACCCGGGGAATTCGACCCCGCGCTGCTCGAAGTTGACGCTGCCGTCGCGCCAGTTCGTCATGACGACGTCGCGGGTCTCCCACGCGACCTCGTCGTAGGGGTGGGTCCCCTCGGTGGTGAAGACCCGCCGGACGGTGAGGCCCTTGTTCGGCTTCTTGTTCTGTCCGGCCGCCGCGCCGGTTCCCACGGTTTCGGTCATGCGGTCCTGTCCCTCGCTCCCCGCGACCCGGTGACGGCTCAGTCGTCGCCGGCGCGCTCGCCTTCCTGGTCCTCCGCAGTTCCCGCCATGGCTTTCCGCAGGTCCGAGATCTCCTTCTCGAAGTCCTCGACCGAGGAGAAGGAGCGGTAGACGCTGGCGAACCGGAGATACGCGACGCCGTCCAGTTCCCGCAGCGGGCCGAGGATGGCGAGGCCGACCTCGTGGCTGGGGATCTCGGCCAGTCCGGCGGAACGGATCGACTCCTCCACGCGCTGCGCGAGCTTCTGCAGCGCGTCGTCGTCGACCGGACGGCCCTGACAGGCCCTCCGCACGCCGTTGACCACCTTGTCCCGGCTGAACTGCTCGGTGGCGCCGGACCGTTTGACCACGGCCAGCACCATCGTCTCCGACGTGGTGAAACGCCGACCGCACTCGGCGCACGAACGCCGCCGCCGGATCGCCTGTCCCTCGTCCACCTCTCGGGAGTCGACGACCCGAGAGTCCGCATGCCGGCAGAACGGGCACCTCATCCGCCGATCACCTTCCCCTCCGCGCCGGTCGATTCCTGTCTCAACCGGCCCCTGCCGCCACGCTACGGCCTGGACCGCGGTCACCGCGCGCGACCCCGCGCCTGGTGATCGACTTGTGGACACCCGGTGGGCAACTGCCGGCCGGCTGTGGACAACTGCCGCCAGTCTACCCCTACCTGTGGACCAACTACAGCGGTGTAACTACTAGATATAGGGGTAGACCATAGATCGCCTCCGGGGCGGGCGCAAGAAACCCGAGAGGGTGAAAGTCCGGTTGCGCAAGATGCGACCGGGTGGTTTCCGACAGTCATCATCCGGCAGAAGCCGATCCTTCGCCCGCTTCCCCCGCCGAACCGTTGCCGGACCAGGCGACCGGCACGGTGAGCGGCATGCCGGGCAGCAGCGCGGTGTCGTCGAGGTTGTTGAGCTCCTTGATGCGTTCGACGACCGCGCTCTGGTCGGCGTTCGGCGCGAACCGAGCGGCGAGGGCGCCGAGCGAATCACCGGGCTGCACCGAAACGGACGCGGTCCGCGACGGCACCGGACCGCTGGACACGCCCGAGCCGAAGACGCCGAGCCCGGTGACGATCAGGCAGGCCGCGAAGGCGATCGCGAACAGCCACGGCCACCGCACCGCCGGCCGGGTCGCGGTCTGGCAGGCCACGCCGCCGCGCCGTCCGGCGACGACCCGCGCCCGGGACTGCGGCCGCAACGGCTCGCCGCGCCGCTCGCGCGCGGTGCGACCGGGGTTGGCCGGGACGGCGGCGGGAATGTGCCGGACCGCGGTGCGGCCGCGAACCTCGCGGACAGGCGCTTCTTCGGTTTCGACGGCCGACGGGGTCGACGTCTGGAATCCGGCTCGCTCAGCGAACCGAGCCGCAGCGCGACCGCGCGCCTCACGGGGCTTGCGGGCAGGAGCTTCTTCAGTTTCGACGGCCGACCGGGCCGACGTCTGGAATCCGGCTCGCTCAGCGAACCGAGCCGCAGCGCGACCGCGCGCCTCACGCGGCTTGCGGGCAGGAGCTTCTTCAGTTTCGACGGCCGACCGGGTCGACGTCTGGAATCCGGCTCGCTCAGCGGACCGGACCGCGGTGGCGGAGCGCAGCTCGGCTGCGGTTGCCCGCGCGCCTCGCTCGATCGAGAGCGAGAACCTGGAAGATTCCGCGGCCGACCGCGCACCGACCCGCCCGAGAACCTCGCTCGCATCTCGCTCGAGGGGCATCGGCTCGGCCGAGGACACGAACTCAGCGGGCGCGTCCGCCGACCGCGCACCGGTGCGCCGGGAGGCACCGCCAGGCGCCGACCGTCCGGAGTCAGCCAGTTCGCCACCAGCGAGCCCAGCTTCTGCCGCCGCTTGCCAGGCGCGCCGCCGCCCGGGCTCGCCGCGCGAACCTCCCCGGGACTCGCCGCCCCGGCTCCGCCGCGAGTCGCCGCGACCCGCTTCGCCGCGAGAACCCTCGGAGGACCGGTCCGAAGCAGGGCCGCGCCGGGCACCCGTGCGGCCGCGAAGCTCCACTACCTCGCCAGAACCGCCCGCCGGGCCCGGATCAGCGCCCGTTCCGGCTTCGATCTCCTCCGGAACACCATCCTTTCGGGTGGCATCGACGCTCTTCGCGCGCCGCCGTGACCGGCGCGCCGGACCGCCGGACCTGGGCGTCCGCCGGGACGGGACAGCCCCATCCGACGCACCGCCGCCCTCGGCGGGGCAGTCGGCGGGGACGGGCCGAAGCGGGCGGACGAGCCCGCGATCTGCCAGGATCGACATGACGGAACCTCCTCGTGACCTGCGGATCCGTCCGGTCCGGGCCGTACACCTGCGCCGCAGCGGTCCAGATCGAACAGGCGTTCTATCGAACGTCCGTGCGAAGGTCTACCACCCCGCACCGACAAAATCGAGAGGACACGGCGTGTCGATCGAACAGATGTTTGAAATCGTCGCGCGCGGTGGCTAACGTCGGTGACCAGGACATCTGCCGGACCGGCTCCGGCGGGTGCCGCCGGACGGGCGTTCGCGGAAAACGCGGATCCCGGACCGGCGCACGCGGACACGCGCGGGACGCCGACAACGGCGGCCGCGGGACGGCTGGAGGCGACGCAGCGTTGGAGAAGGACACGGTGAAGGGCACCGCGGCGAAAGGGGCCAAAGCGGCCTCGCGAGGCAAGGCGTCCGCACGATCCGCGCGCGAATCCGGCCACGAGAGCACGGGGAAGGTGAGCGCCATGCCGGAGGTGTACGACGTGGACGAGACGCTGACCGTCCGCCAGCAGCAAGTGCTCGACGTCATCCGCACGTGGGTGAGCCGCTTCGGCTACCCGCCGAGCGTGCGCGAGATCGGCGAGGCGGTGGGGCTCACGTCCACGTCGTCGGTGTCGCACCAGCTGCGCGCGTTGCAGCGCAAGGGTTATCTGCGCCGTGACGCCAACCGGCCGCGCGCGGTGGGCGTGCTCTCGTCCACGGACGACAACCCGATGGGCATCGAGATGGACCAGCAGCCGTCCGTGCCGAAGGCGGCGTACGTGCCGCTGGTCGGGCGGATCGCGGCGGGCGGTCCGGTGCTCGCCGAGCAGGCCGTCGAGGACGTTTTCCCGCTGCCGCGCGAAATCGTCGGCGAGGGCGAGCTGTTCCTGTTGAGCGTCACCGGCGATTCGATGGTCGACGCGGCCATCACCGACGGCGACTGGGTCGTCGTCCGGCAGCAGCCCGCCGCGGAGAACGGGGACATCGTCGCCGCGATGATCGACGGCGAGGCGACGGTGAAGACGTTCAAACGCAAGGACGGGCACGTGTGGCTGATGCCGCACAACGACGCGTACGAGCCCATTCCCGGCGACGACGCGTCGATCCTGGGCAAGGTCGTGGCGGTTCTGCGGCGTCTCTGAGTCGTGGTTCGCTCCCCGGCCCTGAGGCCTGGGCCCCGGGGCGGGGGTGCGAGCAACGCAGGAGGCGGACTTTGCCGACGGCCGTGGTGTTGTGCCGGGTCAGGGGCAGCGCCAGGTCAGAAGCGGCGGCACGTCAGGAGACGCAGCGCGCCAGTGGCACCGGCGCGCTGGGACGGCGCTGCATCACTGGCAGCACCACGCCGAAACTGGCCCTGCGCCAGTGGCAGCGCCACGTGAGGAGTGAGCGGCAACGCGTCAATGGCAGGGCGACGCCAGGAACGGTGCCGCGCCAGCGACAGCGCCGCCTCAGGAGCGAGCGGCACCGCGCCAGTGGCAGCCGCGCGTCAGGAACGGTGCCGCGTCAGGAGCGCCATTGCGCCAGTGACAGCGCCACGCCAAGAGCGAGCAGCAACGCATCAGTGGCAGCCGCACGCCAGGAACGGTGCCGTGCCAGGAGTGACGGCGCGCCAGGAGCAGCTTGATCAGGAGCGGCGGCGTTTCCTCGCCAGCAGGAACCAGGCGGCGAGAACCACGACCGCAGCGACACCGGCAGCAGGAATGAGCGGGAAACCACCGGCGTCCTCCGCGGCTGGTTGCGGAGTGGCGGCGCCTCCTGGTTTCGGCGCGGGCGCGTTCGGAGTGACCAAAGCCGTCGCGTTTTTGACCGCGCGGATGGGTTCGCCGACGCCTTCGCTCCCGGACAGCAGCGTGCCGTCCGGTTCGAAAGCGATGGCTTCGCCCTGTTTTTCGTTCGGCAGCGGAATCCGCACGGGTTCTCGTTGCAATGCCGCCGCGACGTCGCCGTCCGGGGCCGCGTACAGATACGCGTCCGTGTAGGTCCGCAGGGCGATGATCTTGCCGTCCGCGCTGGTCGCGCCTCCGGTGATCAGCGCCGAACCGAACGAGCCGACCGGACCGCCGGGAGTGTCGGTGCTGCGGACGCGCAGCGTGCCGACCTGCTCCAGTTTCGTCGGGCCGGGAGTCGCCAGCGGAGCCGACGGTTTGTAGACCTTGGAAGTGCCCAGCAGGTCCTTGGTCACCAGGAACGGCGTGCCGGACTGGTCCAGGACAAGGGCTTCGGTGTCGTGCGGACCGTCCGGATAGGTCAGGCGATGCACGACCGCCGCGCCGCCGGACGGTTTCAGCTCCAGCAGGGCGACCGTTTCGCGTTTCGCGCGGTTGTCGCCGGTGTCGGAGAGCCAGAGAGTGCCGTCTTTGCCTCGAGCGAGGTCTTCGACGTCGTACGGATCCGTCGGATCGCTCAGGACGTCCTTGAGCTGGCATTTCCGGTCCAGAACGAAGACCTGCACCTTGGTGCCGCCGTCGTTGATGGCGTACCAATGCTCGCCGTCGGAAACCAGGCCGGACAGTTCGTTGAGGCGCTTGTCCGTGATCTGGCACAGCGTCTCCGGCGCAGGAGCAGGAGCCGCCGCAGCCGGGACAGCGCCCGCGAGCATCAGGACAGCCGTCAGTGCCAGGACGACCCGCACCAGTTCACCTCCGTAGTGCACGACCCGCGCGGGCCGTGCACTACGGAAGACGTTCAGAGCGCCGAGGCGTTGGTCTCGAACGCCCGCAGAGCCGCGGCGAGGTCCGGCCGGACCCGCACCTGCAGGCGCGTGCCGTCGGCGACGTGCTCCTCTTCCAGCACCTCGCCCTCCGCGTGCGCCCGCGACACGAGCTCGCCCCGCGCATACGGGACCAGCACGTCGATCACCGTTTCCGCGCGCGGCAGCCGCTCGGCCAGCACCTCGGCCAGGTCGGCCACGCCCGAACCGGTGCGCGCGGAGATCTGCACCGAACCGGCCAGCGCGTGCCGCAGCCGGGCCAGGGTGACCGCGTCGGCCGCGTCGGCCTTGTTGATCACCAGCAGTTCCGGCGGGAGCGGTTCCTTGCGGCTGCGGGTGATCTCGGCGAGCACCTCGCGCACCGCGTTGACCTGGTCTTCGGGAGCCGGGTCGGAGCCGTCCACGACGTGCAGGAGCAGGTCGGCGTCGGCCGCCTCCTCCAGCGTCGAGCGGAACGCGTCCACCAGCTGGTGCGGCAGGTGCCGCACGAACCCGACGGTGTCGGTGAGGGTGAACGTGCGCCCGTCGGCCGTCTGCGCCCGGCGCGTGGTCGGGTCCAGGGTGGCGAACAGCGCGTCCTCCACCAGCACCCCGGCCCCGGTCAGGGCGTTGAGCAGGCTCGACTTGCCGGCGTTGGTGTAGCCGACGATCGCCACGCTCGGCACCTCGTTGGCCACGCGCTTGCCGCGCTTGGTCTCGCGGATGGTGTCCATCGCGGCGATCTCCCGGCGCAGCTTCGCCACGCGCTTGCTGATCCGCCGCCGGTCCGTCTCCAGCTTCGTCTCACCAGGCCCGCGCAGGCCCACGCCGCCGTTCGCGCCGCCCGCGCGGCCACCGGCCTGCCGGGACAGCGCCGAACCCCACCCGCGAAGCCGCGGGACGAGGTACTGCAGCTGGGCCAGCTCGACCTGCGCCTTGCCCTCCTTGGAGCGGGCGTGCTGGGCGAAGATGTCGAGGATCAGGGCGGTCCGATCGATCACCTTGACCTTGACCTTCTCCTCCAGCTGGCGCAGCTGGCCGGGCGAAAGCTCGCCGTCGCAGATCACCGTGTCGGCGCCGGTCGCCACGACGATGTCGCGCAGCTCGCGCACCTTGCCGGAGCCGACATACGTCGCCGGGTCGGGCTTCTGCCGCCGCTGGACGATGCCTTCGAGCACTTCCGAGCCCGCCGTCTCGGCCAGTCGCGCCAGTTCGGCCAGCGACGCCTCGGACTGCTGGGCGGTGCCTTCAGTCCACACGCCGACCAGCACAACGCGCTCCAGCCGAAGCTGCCGGTACTCGACCTCGGTGATGTCCTCGAGCTCGGTGGACAGGCCCGCGACCCGGCGCAGCGACGCGCGGTCCTCGAGCTCCATCTCCCCGACCGAGGGGTCGTAGGGGTCGTTGTCGTCGTAAAAGTCTTCGTGTGTCTGTTCTGTCATCGTGCCTCCATGGTCCCACGTTTCGGCGCGGGAGCCGAACGGATTACCTGCTGGGATAAACCGAGACGTACACGGCGGTGCGTTTCGCGGCCGGATCCCGGGGCCTGGCCGCGAATTCCTCGAGCAGCCCGTCGAGCCGCCGCTTGAACTCCGCGACCTCCTCCGCGCCCGCCTGGACCACGAGCCGGGTCGTCTCCGTCTCCGCCAGGTCGGCGTCGGCCATCTCGGCCAGATATGCCTCGAGCATGGCCTCGTTGACCACGACGGGGTCCGCGCCGCCGTAGTCCAGCTGCCAGGAAAGCCCGGTGGACAGGTACGGGATCTCCTTCGCTCCGCGCGCGCCGCGCCGCGGTTCCTGAGGGACGAGAAAACCGGCGTCGACCAGCCGTCGCACGTGGTGCAGCGTGGTCGCCGGGTCACGGCTCAGCCGCGCCGCCAGCTCCTTGTTCGTCATCGCCTCGAAAGAGGTCAACCGGATGATGCGCAGCCGTATTCCGGAGGCGAGCGCGGCGACTTCGGCTTCGGTGGAAGGACGTCGTTTCAGCGGCACCCCCGCAGCCTAAACAAAGTGATTGACTCTTTCCAATCACTGGACAACACTCGATCGGGTGCGTCGAGACTCGTTGTTCTTCCACGCCGACTTCCGCAGGCTGTGGGCCGGGGACACGGCGAGCCAGCTGGGGATGTTCGTCGGCATCACCGCCATCCCGCTGCTCGCCGCGGTCACGCTGGCCGCCACCCCGTTCGAGATGGGCCTGCTGACCATGGCCGAGACGCTCGGCTTCCTGGTGATCGGCCTGCCGGCGGGCGTCTGGGTGGACCGGATGCGCAAACGGCCGCTCATGCTCGCCGCCGACCTGGCCCGCGGGATCCTGCTGCTCAGCATCCCGTTCGCGTGGTGGGCCGGCGTGCTCACCATGGCGCAGGTGCTGGTGGTCGTGCTGCTCGTCGGGTTCGCGACGGTGTTCTTCGACGTCTCCTACCAGGCGTATCTGCCCGCACTGGTCGGCCGCGAAAAGCTGCTGGAAGGCAACGCGAAACTGCAGGGCGTGCAGTCGTCGGCGCAGATCGCCGGGCCGAGCCTCGCCGGCGTGCTCGTGCAATTCGCCGGCGCGGCCAGCACGGTCCTGATCACCGGGCTCGGCTATCTCACGTCCGCGCTGTGCCTGTGGCGCATCCGCACCGTCGAAACCCGCCCGGAACGCGCCGAACACGACCGCTTGATACCGCAGATGCTGGAAGGCCTGCGGTTCGTCGTCTCCGACCGGCCGCTGCGCGCGATCGTCTCCTGCACCGCCACGTCGAACCTGTTCAGCGGAGTGGTGCAGGCCGTCGAGGTGCTGTTCCTGACCCGCACCGCCGGGCTGAAACCGGCCGAGGTCGGCGGGCTCCTCGCGGTGAGCGGCGTCGGCGGCATCGCGGCCGCGCTCTGCGCCGGGCCGATCATCCGGAAGATCGGCCAGGCCCGCTCGATCTGGCTGGTGCCGCTCATGGTGTGGCCGGGCGCGCTGCTGATCCCGTTCGCCGGGCCGGGCTGGCGGATCGCGCTCGCCGGACTGGGCTTGGCGGCGTTCGGGTTCGGCGTGATCCTCTACAACATCGCGCAGGTCTCCTACCGCCAGGCGATCACCCCGGACCAGCTGCTGGGCCGGATGAACGCGAGCGTCCGGTTCGTCGTCTGGGGAGCGATGCCGCTCGGCGGGCTGCTGGGCGGCGCGCTCGGCGAATGGCTCGGGCTGACCGGCGCGCTGTGGGTCGGCTGCGCCGGGGAGGTCGCCGGGACCCTGTGGGTGCTCTGCTCGCCGCTGCGGCGCATGCGGGACCTACCGACGGGCGGGGAAATCGCTGTACCCGCCCCGTAAAGTGCGGGCATGAACGAGAAGATCCCGCACAAAGTCGGCGTCGACGGCCTTGCCGCCAAATGGGTACCGGTGTGGGAACGCGAAGGCGTATACCGGTTCGACCGCGCGCGCCCGGACGTCTACTCGATCGACACGCCGCCGCTGACCGCGAGCGGTTCGCTGCACATCGGGCACGTCTTCTCCTACACGCACACCGACGTTCTCGCGCGCTACCAACGGATGCGCGGCCGTTCGGTCTTCTACCCGGTCGGGTGGGACGACAACGGCCTGCCCACCGAACGCCGCGTGCAGAACCATTTCGGCGTGCGCTGCGAGCCCTCACTGCCTTACGACCCGTCCTTCACTCCGCCGGAAAAGCCCGGCAAGAACGCGATTCCGGTGTCGCGGCGCAATTTCGTGGAACTGTGCCTTGAGCTGACTGAAACCGACGAGAAGGTGTTCGAGGAGGTCTGGCGGAGCATCGGGCTTTCGGTGGACTGGACGCTGGCGTACCAGACGATCGACCCGGCGACCACGGAGATCTCGCAGCGCGCGTTCCTGCGCAACCTCGCGCGCGGCGAGGCGTACCAATCCGAAGCCCCGACGCTGTGGGACGTCACTTTCCGCACCGCCGTCGCGCAGGCTGAACTGGAAGACCGCGAACGGCCGGGCGCGTATCACGATCTCGTGTTCACGGCGGATGACGGCGAAGTGCTGATCTCCACGACGCGGCCCGAATTGCTGCCCGCGTGCGTCGCACTCGTCGCGCATCCGGATGACGAGCGGTACCAAGGCCTTTTCGGAAAGACCGTGCGCACGCCGGTGTTCGGCGTCGAGGTGCCGGTGCACGCGCACCATCTCGCCGATCCGGAAAAGGGCACCGGCATCGCGATGGTGTGCACCTTCGGCGACACCACGGACGTCACCTGGTGGCGCGCACTGCAGCTGGAAACGCGCCCGGTGCTGGGCCGCGACGGCCGGTTCCGCGCCGAGCCGCCGCACGGCGTTCCGGCCGGGGCGTACGAGCCGCTGGCGGGCAAGACTGTCCACACTGGACGCCAGATCGTGGTGGACCTCCTGCGGGAGGCGGGCGCGCTGCGCGGCGAGCCGAGGCCGATCACGCATCCGGTGAAGTTCTACGAAAAGGGCGACAAGCCACTGGAAATCGTCACCAGCCGCCAGTGGTATCTGCGCAACGGAGGCCGCGACGACGCGCTGCGCACGAAACTGCTGGCGCGCGGCGAGGAGCTGAACTGGGTCCCGCCGCACATGCAGGTCCGCTACCGCAGCTGGGTCGAGGGCCTGACCAGCGACTGGCTGGTCAGCCGCCAGCGGTTCTTCGGCGTGCCGATCCCGGTCTGGTACCCGCTGGACGCCGACGGCGAGCCGGACCACGACGCCGTCCTGGTGCCCGCCGACGCGAACCTGCCCGTGGACCCGAGCACCGACGTTCCGCCGGGCTACGCCGAGGAGCAGCGCGGCGTGCCGGGCGGGTTCGTCGCGGAGGCGGACGTGATGGACACCTGGGCCACGTCGTCGCTGACGCCGCAGATCGCCGGGCGCTGGACCCTCGACGACGACCTGTTCCGCCGCGTGTTCCCGTACTCGCTGCGGCCGCAGGCGCACGAGATCATCCGCACCTGGCTGTTCTCGACCGCGGTGCGCGCCGAACTGGAGGAAGACGTCCTGCCGTGGCGGGACGCGGTGATCTCCGGCTGGGTGCTCGACCCGGACCGCAAGAAGATGTCCAAGTCGGTCGGCAACGTCGTCACCCCGGCGGATCTGCTGGAGCGGCACGGTTCCGACGCGGTGCGCTACTGGGCGGCCAGCGCTCGCCCGGGTGTCGACACGGCGGTCGACGAAGGCCAGATGAAGGTCGGGCGACGGCTGGCGACGAAGCTGTTGAACGTGAGCAAGTTCGTGCTCGGCCTCGGGACGCCGGCGGCCGAGTCGGTCGCGACGGAGCCGCTGGACCGGTCCGTGCTCGCCTCGCTGGCGAAGGTCATCGAGGAAGCGACAGCCGCTTTCGAGGCGCTCGACCAAGCGCGTGCGTTGCAGGTGACGGAGACCTTCTTCTGGACGTTCTGCGACGACTACGTGGAACTGGTGAAGGGCCGCGCGTACGGCGACCTCGGCGCGGCGGCAGCGGAATCGGCACAGGTGGCGTTGCGGACCGTGCTGTCGGCGTTGGTGCGGATGTTCGCGCCAGTGCTGCCGTTCGCCACGGAAGAGATCTGGTCGTGGTGGCGGGAAGGTTCGGTGCACCAGGCGTCTTGGCCGACCGCGCCGGACGTCGACGGCGACAGCACGCTGCTGCCGCTGGCCGGTTCCGTGATCGCTGCCGTGCGCCGGGCCAAGTCCGACGCGAAGGTGTCGATGCGGACCGCCGTCGAGACGCTGTCGGTCACCGCTCCGGCGGACGTGCTCGAAGGCTTCGCCGGAATCGCCGAGGACGTGCGAGTCGCCGGCGTGGTCAACACCGTGGCCACCCAGGAAGGCGAACTCTCGGTGGCGGTGACGATCAGCTGATCAAGCGCCCGCGGCGAGCCACCAGGCTTCGTCCAGCTCGCCGCGGGCCACGATCTCGGCCGGTCCGGACAGCGTCGATTCGCCGCGTCCGACCGTGACCGACACCCGGCCGCCCGGGATGTCCACTGTGGATTCGCCGGCGTCCTTGCCCGCGAGGTGCAGCGCGGCGGCCACCGCGGCGACCGTGCCGGTGCCGCAGGCGCGCGTCTCCCCCACGCCGCGCTCGTGCACGCGCATCCGCAGCGCGCCCTCGGAGAGCACGTTGACGAACTCCAGGTTGACGCCGGTCGGGAAGACGTCGTGGTCGAAGTCTGGCTGGTCGCGCAGGTCCAGGCCCGCGATGTCGGTGTCGGTGACCGACACCAGGTGCGGGTTGCCGACGTTCACCGCGACGCCGGAGAACGGCTGCCCGGCCACCACGGTGACCGACGTGCCGGTGATCGCCGCCGGGCCCATCTGGACGGTGACCGAACGGTCCGGGTGCACGACGACCGGCCGGTCGCCCGCGCGGGTGCCGATGACGAACTCGCCGTCCTCGGCCAGCCCGGCGTCGACCAGGTAGCGCGCGAAAACGCGGGTGCCGTTGCCGCACATCTCGGCGATCGAACCGTCCGCGTTGCGGTAGTCCATGAACCACTCGCCCGCCGACTCTTCGCCGATCGCCTTCGCGCGCACGACACGCAGCACGCCGTCCGCGCCGATGCCCCGCTGCCGGTCGCACAGCGCCGCGACTCGCTCCGCGGTGAGGTCGAGGCGGCCGGCCGCGTCAGGCAGCAGCACAAAGTCGTTCTGCGTGCCGTGGCCCTTGAGGAATTCGATGCCGCCCATGCGTCCAGGCTACTGGTCGAGCACGGCGAGGACCCGCGCGGCCAGGTCCGCCGATCCGCCGTCGAACCACTGGATCCGCTTGTCCCGCCGGAACCACGAACGCTGCCGCCGCACGAACCGGCGGGTGGCCTGCGCGGTCGCCGCCGCTGCCGCCGCGAAGTCGCTTTCGCCGTCCAGTTCGGCCAGCACCTGCTGATAGCCGAGCGCCCGTGAAGCGGTTTTCCCGTCCCGCAAACCGCGACCGAGCAACGCGCGCACCTCGTCCACGAGACCGCCTTCGAACATCCGCTCCACCCGCAGGTCGACACGCTCGTCCAGCTCTGCGACCTCGCGGTCGACCCCGATCAGCACGGTGTCCCAGCGCGCCGGACCCGGTTTCGGCAGGTTCGCCGAGAACGGCTCGCCGGTGATCTCGATGACCTCCAGCGCCCGCACGATCCGCCGGGTGTTCGTGGGCAGGATCGCCGCCGCGGCGACCGGGTCGCGCTCCCCCAGCCGGGTGTAGAGCGCGGCGGTGCCGAATTCGGCGGCCTCCTCGTCGAGCCGCGCGCGCACCGCGGGGTCGGTGCCGGGGAAACGGAGGTCGTCCAGGACCGCTTGCACATACAGTCCCGAGCCGCCAGTCAGCACCGGAACCCGGCCCGCTTCGAGAATCCGCTCGATCGTGCCGCGGGCGTCACGCTGATAGGCGGCGACCGACGCGGTCTCGGTCACGTCGAGTACGTCCAGCAGGTGGTGCGGGACCCCTCGCCGTTCTCGCATAGTCGCTTTGGCGGTGCCGATGTCCATGCCCCGGTAGAGCTGGAGCGCGTCCGCGTTCACCACCTCGCCGTCCAGCGCCAGCGCCAGCTCGACGGCCAGTGCCGTCTTCCCGGTGGCGGTGGGGCCGACGACGGCCACCGGACGGGGCCGTTGAGCAGGGCTGATCACGCCGCAGAACGCTACCCGGCCGGGGATAGACGCGGGCACGGAGCGTCAAGGAGAAGTAGGATCAACGCTTTCAGGCGGCTCATCCAGTACCACGGCGCGCGCTGAGCTGCTTGAATGCCGCTGGGGCCCCATGCCCCCGGCAGAGCACGACAACAGCGTAACCCGGCCCCGCTCACGCGGCGGGGCGCCCGCAGCCGCGGGCGTACAGGCGATAAGGAGCCTGCGATGGCCCAGGAGAACACGTCCCCCGGCACCCCGGCACCGCACCCGGTGCCGCACGCGCACGGCGCCGGCCATGCCGCGCCTCCGGTGCCGCCCGCCGAGCCCGCCCCCGCCACCTGGGGCCGGGTCGACGGGGAAGGCACCGTTTACGTCTTCACCGCCGACGGCGAACGCGAGGTCGGGGTCTGGCAGGCAGGCACGCCCGAGGAGGGCCTGCTGCACTACGCGCGCCGCTTCGACGACGTGCGCACCGAGGTCGAACTGCTCGAAACGCGGCTGAACTCCGGGGCGGGCGACCCGAAGCACGCGCTGTCGAGCGCCACCCAGATCCGCGACGGGCTCGGCGAGGCGGCCGTGGTCGGCGACCTGAAGGCGCTCTCCGCGCGGCTCGAGTTCGTGATCGGGCTGGCGGAGAAGGCGCTGGTCAACGTCAAGCACGAACGCGAGGAAGCCCGGGCCGCGGCAGTCGCGCGCAAGCAGGCGCTGGCCGACGAGGCGGAGAAGATCGCCGCCGATTCCACGCAGTGGAAGGCCGCGGGCGACCGGCTGCGCGCGATCCTCGACGAGTGGAAGACGGTCAAGGGCGTCGACCGCAAGACCGACGACGAGCTGTGGAAGCGGTTCTCGAAGGCGCGCGAGGCGTTCAACCGCCGCCGCGGCTCGCACTTCGCCGAACTGGACAAGCAGCGGGCGAGCGCGAAGCAGCGCAAGGAAGAGCTGATCGCCGAGGCCGAGTCGATCGCCGATTCGGACGACTGGGGCGCCACCGCGGGCCGGTACAAGGACCTGATGGCCGAGTGGAAGGCCGCCGGGCGCGCGCCGAAGGACAGCGACGAGGCGCTGTGGCAGCGGTTCCGCGCGGCGCAGGACGCGTTCTTCGCCCGCCGCTCGGCCGTGTTCTCCGAGCGCGACGCGGAGTTCGCCGGCAACGCCCAGCGCAAGGAAGAACTGCTGGTCGAGGCTGAGAAGATCGACGTCGCGGCCAACCTCGAGGCGGCCAAGTCGGCGCTGCGCCGGATCCAGGAGCAGTGGGACGAGATCGGCAAGGTCCCGCGCGAACGCATCCGCGAGCTGGACGGGCGGCTCAAGGCCGTGCAGGACGCGGTGAAGTCGGCCGAGGACAGCCGCTGGCGCCGCACCGACCCGGAGGCGCAGGCGCGCGCCGCGCAGTTCCGGGAGCGCGTCGAGCAGTTCGAATCGCAGGCCGCGAAAGCGCGGGCCGCCGGGGACGAGCGGCGGGCGAAGAAGGCCGACGAGCAGGCCGCTCAGTGGCGGGAATGGATGGAGGCCGCGGAAGCCGCCGTCGCCGATCGCTGATTTTTCCCGAAACGGCCGGTACCGCTGGGTACCGGCCGTTCTGCTGCCCGCCGAAGTCCGTGAGGGGAACCCTGCGGGAATCAGAGTCCGTGAGGGTTCCCCTCACGGACTTTTAGCGGAAGCGGTCAGGCGCGCGAGAACGCCGTCCGCATCCAGAGCGTCGCCAGGATGATCGTCGCGATCCACGCCACGATCATCCCGATTCCCGGACCGTCGCCGGCCGCTCCGCTGGCGTGCGCGGACTGCTGCGACCAGATCGCCAGCAGGCCGTCGACCGAGGCGAACCAGCCGCCCGCGGCGCAGCACCACGCGACCCACCAGCGGCGCGACACGAGCGCGACCGCGCCGATGAAGACGCCGACGCCGGTGGACGTCACGGCGAACAGCTGCGGGACCCCGCCCGCCTCGCCCGCGAGCGTCTCCCAGCCCGCGCGGCCCTGGGCCCACGGCAGGATCTGGGCCACCAGCAGCACGAACATCAGCACCGAGATGGTGAAGCCGCGCCTGCCCAGCTCGACCGTGCGCGCGGCGTTGCGGCCCGCGTCGTCGATCTCGTCGCTGAGTCGCCGGTCGACCTCGGCCGGCGTTCCCGGTTCGCTCATCCTGCACACCCACTCACCGGGGCAGGCTGCGCCGCCGGGGCTCCGAAGCCCGGCAGTCCCAGGGTGACCCCGCTCGTCTTGGGCCGAAGACCGGCTTCGGCGTTGTCGCCCGCTCGCGTGCGGCGATGCGTCAGAAGGTCGCCGTCGGCGACGAGGTGGTGCGGCGCGCCGTAGCTGATCACCGTCTCCACGACGTCGCCCGGCCGGACCGAACGGTCGACAGCCGAACCGGACGGCGTGAAGTGCACCAGCCGTCCGTCGCGGGCGCGCCCGCTCATCCGGTGCGTCTCCGCGTCCTTGCGGCCCTCGCCCGCCGCGACCAGCAGCTCGACCCGGCGGCCGACCAGCTTGCGGTTCTCTTCCCAGGAGATCTCGTTCTGCAGCTCGACCAGCCGGTCGTAGCGCTCCTGCACGACCTCCTTCGGCAGCTGCTCCGCCATCTCGGCGGCGGGCGTGCCGGGGCGCTTCGAGTACTGGAAGGTGAACGCGCTGGAGAACCGCGCGGCGCGGACGACGTCGAGCGTCGCCTGGAAGTCTTCCTCGGTCTCGCCGGGGAAGCCGACGATGATGTCGGTGGTGATGGCGGCGTCCGGCATCTTGGCGCGCACCTCGTCGAGGATGTTCAGGAACCGCGTCGACCGGTACGAGCGGCGCATCTCGCGCAGCACCCGGTCCGAACCGGACTGCAGCGGCATGTGCAGCTGGTGGCAGACGTTCGGCGTCTCGGCCATCGCGTCGATGACGTCCGAGGTGAACGCGGCCGGGTGCGGCGAGGTGAACCGCACGCGCTCCAGCCCGTCGATCCCGCCGGTCGCGCGCAGCAGCTTGCCGAACGCGAGCCGGTCGCCGAACTCGACGCCGTAGGAGTTCACGTTCTGGCCCAGCAGGGTCACCTCGAGCACGCCCTCGGCGACCAGCGCCTCGACCTCGGCGAGGATCTCGCCGGGACGGCGGTCGCGCTCCTTGCCGCGCAGCGACGGCACGATGCAGAACGTGCAGGTGTTGTTGCAGCCGACCGAAACCGACACCCAGCTCGCGTAGGACGATTCGCGGCGAGCGGGCAGCGTGGACGGGAACGTCTCGAGCGATTCGAGGATTTCGACCTCGGCCTCGGCGTTGTGCCGCGCGCGCTCCAGCAGCGTCGGCAGCGAACCGATGTTGTGCGTCCCGAAGACGACGTCGACCCACGGAGCGCGCTTGACGATGTCGCCGCGGTCCTTCTGCGCGAGACAGCCGCCGACGGCGATCTGCATGTCCGGATTGGCGACCTTGTCCGGGCGGAGGTGCCCGAGGGTGCCGTAGAGCTTGTTGTCCGCGTTCTCCCGCACGGCGCAGGTGTTGAACACGACCAGATCCGGCTTCGACGGCCCCGCGGCGGGGACGTAGCCGGCTTCCTCGAGCTGCCCGGCGAGCCGTTCGGAGTCGTGCACGTTCATCTGGCAGCCGAACGTGCGGATCTGGTACGTTTTCGCGTTCATCGTGCTCCAGCCTAAACCCCGGAGCCCGCGCCGGACCCGGCACCCGCCTCGCGGGCGTTATGCGACGGCGTCCGCGACCTGGCCCGCCCGGCATTCCGTTAATCGGGAAATGTGCCGTTGACCGGGAACGGAAATGCACTGAACCGGGCACCGCAGAACAATACCGCCGGAATTTCTCCTATTGTTTTCCGCGCGCTCCCGAAG
This sequence comes from Amycolatopsis halotolerans, assembly GCF_042647905.1. Taxonomy (NCBI): domain Bacteria; kingdom Bacillati; phylum Actinomycetota; class Actinomycetes; order Pseudonocardiales; family Pseudonocardiaceae; genus Amycolatopsis; species Amycolatopsis halotolerans. The sequence continues at coordinate 209,812 of NZ_JBHRWI010000042.1, read as the reverse complement.
ATAAGATCATCGCCATTGTTTCCGAATCGGACCGCCGCCGCTCTGGAGGAAAAGTGCGCAAGGTTTTCGCCTGCTCCGCGGCTGCTGTCGCGAGCACTCTCGCCGTCGCGGCATTGGCGGCCGCGCCGGTCGCCGCGGCCCCGGCTCCCCGCTCGGTCACCTGGTCCGCCGACCCGGCCGACGGCGCCAAGGCGTTCAACTCGGTCCAGTGCGCCGACGGCCACTTCAAGACCGCGGACTCCGCGAAGGGCAAAGTGTTCGTCGCCGAGCAGCTCGCGAAGGAGGAACGCTGCGAGGCGGTCGGCCCGGACCTCGAAGCGGGCAAGACCTTCTACCTCGGCTGGTCGTCGAAGTACCGCATCACCGACTCCACCAGCCGCTACGTGTTCCAGCTGAAATGCAGCCCGAGCACCGGCACCGCGAACCACCCGATCGTCCTCAAGATCTCCGGCGGCAAGCTCCAGCTGGAGGAATGGACCGTCGACCACACGAGCGTCAAGCTCTGGGAAGCGCCGGTCTCGAACGACCAGTGGCACGACATCGCCTTCCGGATCTCGACCGACCGCACCAAGGGCACCATCCAGTTCTGGTTCGACGGCAAGCAGCAGACGTTCTCCGACGGGTCGACCACTTACACCGGCACCACGATCGACGGCGACCGCAACTATCTGAAGTGGGGCGTCTACCACGAGGCCGACGAGACGGCGACGCAATGGTTCAGCAAGATCCGGATGGGCAGCAGCCTGACCGACGTCACCGGCTGACCTCTGGCACCATCGCCCCATGCGATGGAGGCGGACGCTGGCGCTGGCAGTGCTCATGGTGCTGCTGAGCGGGTGCGGGCCGAGCTTCGCGAACCTGCACCTGCGCGTCGCGGCCGGGTCGGTGGGCGGCGTCTACCACGACCTCGCCGGGCCGCTGGCGTCGTCGTGGGCGGGCGAACTCGGCATCGAGACGCCCGAGGTGCTCGCCACCCAGGGGTCGCGCGACAACCTCAACCGAGTGCTTTCCGGGGGCGCGGACGTCGCGTTCGTCGCCGCGGACCTGGCCGCGGACGCGGCGGCCGCGCACCCCGGCAAGCTCGCCGCGCTGGCCCGCATCCACGACGACTACCTGCACATCGTCGTCCGCAAGGATTCGCCCTACACCTCGGTGTCGATGCTGCGCGGCCGCCACATCGCGGTGGGCTCCCCGGAGTCGGGCGTCGAGTACATCGCCGACCGGGTGCTGGGGGTCGCCGGGCTGAAGGGCGCGGTCGCGATCGACCAGCTGAGCCTGGACGATTCGCTCACCGCGCTGGCCGACCGCAAGATCGACGCGATGTTCTGGTCCGGCGGGCTGCCGACGCCGCTCATCACCGAGTACAACCGCAAGATCGGCCTGCGGCTGCTCGACATGTCCTCGCTGATGCCGGGCATGCAGCGGTTCAGCCCGGTGTACGGCACCGCGACCATCCCCGGCAGCACCTACGACCAGGGCGGCCCGGTCACGACGCTGGTGGTGCCGAACTTCCTGGTCGTGCCCACCTCGATGTCCGCCGACGTCGCCGAAGCGCTCACGAAGGGCCTGTACGACGCCCGGCCCGCGCTCGCGGCGGTCAACCGGGCGGCGCTGTCGATCGACGTGCATCCGGGGATCGAGACGGGGCCGCTGCCGCTGCATCCCGGGGCGCTGGCGTATTACCGCGCGGAGAAGGTCTAGATCGACACCATGGTGACAAGACCGCGGCCGGCTTGAACCGCGTCCGTCACCGATGCCAGGTGTGCGCTGGCGTGCCAGTGAAAGCTGTCCCAGTCGACGACCTGCCACATGCCTGCCCGCGTACCGGCCGGAGCGAGGCGCTCGCCGGGCACCGGGTGCTCTTCGGCCGCCGCGGCGAGTTCCTCCCACGGCACCGGCGATCGCGCGACGGCGGCGGCGGTATCCGGACGGAACGCGTAGATGATGTCGCCACTGCCGTCGAGACCGGCGTCGGCGGCCAAGTCGTCGCGGTCCTCGGCGGTCCAGTCGTAGCCGACGGCGCACGGCAAGACCTGGCCGAATACCGCGTCCGCCGGTTGCCGCAGCCGTTCGGGCAAGTGCGGCCGGAGCAGGTCGTAGTACTGCCCGGCTTCGAGGAAGGCCTTGCCGCCCGGAAGCCGGTGCTCGGTGAAGTACGGCTGGTCGTCGTAGTCCCAGTAGAAGCCGGAGCCGCCTGCTTCGCGGTACGCCGCGACCGTCGGAGCCCAGTCGGCGACCAAGGCGAAGACGTCGATTCCCATCAGCGCTCCACGACCGGGAAGTCCATCGCGATCCGCAACCCGCCGCCCTCAGGCAGGGACAACCGCATCTCGCCGCCGGAATGCCGGACGATCTCCGTCACGATCGCCAGCCCCAGCCCCGACCCCGGCACGTTCTGGTGCGCCGTGCTCCGCCAGAACCGGTCCACCGCCCGCTCCAGTTCGTCCTCTCGCAGCCCAGGACCGTGGTCGCGGACCGAAACCGTCACCCGGTCCTGCGCGACGCTCGCGGCCACCTCCACCGAGGTACCGGAGGGGCTGAACTTGAGCGCGTTGTCCAGCAAAGCGTCGAGCACGACCTCCAGGCCACGCGGCGGCACGAGCACCCGCGCCCCGTTGACGTCCACCGCGCTCTCCAGCGCGACCTCGCGAGCCGCCCCGACCACCGACCAGTCCGCGACCCGATCGGCGATCACCTCCGCGAGGTCTTCGGAGACCAGTTCGCCGCCCGCGGATTCGGCGCGGGCCATCGACAGCAGCTCGTCGAGGATCTGGTTCAGCCGTTTGGCGTCCACCTGTGCCGCTTCGAGATCGGCGGCCGCGGTTTCGTCGGTCACCTGGCCGTCGAGATTGCCCAGCCGGATCTTCAACGCCGTCAACGGATTGCGCAGCTGATGCGAGGCGTCGGCGACGAACGCACGCTGCGCGGCCAGCGCTTCCGACACACTCGCTGCCATCCGGTCGAACGACCGCCCGAGCTGCCGCAGCTCCGGCGGCCCGCCGCTCTCTCCCACCGGCTCCGCTTCCCGGCCGCTGACCACCGACGCGACCAGCGCGCCCGTCGCCTCGTCCAGCCGCCGGACCGGGCGCAGCGTCCAGCGCACCACCGGCAGCGCGACGAGCAGCGCGAGCCCGAACGCGACCAGCGCGCACGCGGCCAGCAGCAGCCATTGCCACAGCAACTGGGTGCGGATGTGATCGGTCGCGGACTCCGTGACGACCGCGCCGCGCACCTCGCCGTCGATGAGGATCGGCTCGGCCAGCACCAGCGGTTTGCTGGCCCACGGCATCAGCAGCGGCCCGGCTTCGGGCGGACGGGCGGCGAGCGCCTCGTTCACCGGCACCCGGATCGCGGCCCGGTCGACGCGCCGGGCGTCGGTGCCGCCCGGCGAGCTCAGCACCGGGTCGCCGTCCTGGTTCACCACGACCACTTTCACGCCGTACACCTCGGTGTACCGGCGCAGTTCGGGCTCCAGCCGGCCGAGCTGGTTGTCCAGCAGCGGACGCTGGGCGAGCGAGGCGAACCGCGAGGTGTCGGTGAGCCGGTCGAGGAAGAGCTTCTGCTGGAGGCTGCTCGCGATGCTCAACGCGAGCGGGATGCCGAGCCCGAACACGAGCAGCGCGACGAGCGTGACGACGATGCCCTGCAGCCGGACGCGCATCGGTCAGTCCCGCCGGATGCCCAGCCGGTAACCGACTCCGCGCACCGTTTCGATCAGCGCCGGACGGCCGAGTTTGGTGCGCAGAGTGGCGACGTGTACGTCCAGCGAACGGCTCTCCGCCGCGCCGCGGTGCCCCCACACCTCGTTCAGCACCTGCTCGCGCGAACACACCGCGCCGCCCGCCGCCGCGACCAGCGCGAGCACCTGGAACTCCTTGCGGGACAACGCGATCGGCTCGCCCGCGACCAGCACCTCGTGCCGGGAGAGGTCGATCCGGACGTCGCCGACCTCGACCACCGGCACCGTCGGCGTGGTCTTTTCGGTGCGCCGCCTGCGCACCGCTTCGACCCGCGCGAGCAGTTCCTCCACGTCGTACGGCTTGACCAGGTAGTCGTCGGCGCCGGCGCGCAGGCCGTGCACCCGGTCGTTCACCTCGCCGCGCGCGGACACCACGATCACCGCGACGTCGCTGACCGCGCGGATCTGGCGGCAGAGCACCACGCCGTCGACATCGGGAAGGCCGAGGTCGAGGAGGATCACGTCGACGTCGTGGACCCGGTCGAGCACGCCGGCCCCGGACGGCAGCCGCTGCATGGTGAGGCCCCGGCGGACCAGCGCGGGGACGAGCGCGCCCGCGACCCGGTCGTCGTCTTCCACCAGCAGCACGCGCACGCTTCAGCCTCCCCGGTGATCCCGACCACGGTAGCCGGACTCTAGGGCGCCACGCCCCGCGGACACGGTGCGTGGCGGCCGCCACAGTCCCGACTAGGCTGAAAGCCGCCACGACGGCCGCATCCGATACGTAGTTGAAACCCTAAGTATTGCTCAAGCCGTCTTTACAAGAGATGTCCCGGTAGTAGGTTTCCGCAAGCGTTGCGGAACCCCGGTTCCGCGGACGCCGACGACCAACGGAGCTCTGGAGGCCACGATGACCACCGAGGTGGCGACGCCGATGATCAAGGCGGCCGCCGTGAACAAGTACTTCGGCGAGCTGCACGTGCTGCGCGAGATCACTCTCGAGGTGCCGCGCGGCCAGGTCGTCGTCGTGCTCGGGCCGTCCGGGTCGGGCAAGTCGACGCTGTGCCGCGCGATCAACCGGCTCGAGCCGATCAACTCCGGCGAGATCGCCGTCGACGGCGTGCCGCTGCCCGCCGAGGGCAAGGCGCTCGCCGCGCTGCGCGCCGACGTCGGCATGGTCTTCCAGCAGTTCAACCTGTTCGCGCACAAGACGATCCTCGAGAACGTCATGCTCGCGCCGGTGAAGGTGCGCAAGACCGCGCAGGCGCAGGCCCGCAAGACCGCGATGGAACTGCTCGAGCGCGTCGGCATCGCGAACCAGGCCGACAAGTACCCGGCCCAGCTGTCCGGCGGCCAGCAGCAGCGCGTGGCGATCGCCCGCGCGCTCGCGATGCGGCCCAAGGTGATGCTGTTCGACGAGCCGACCTCGGCGCTGGACCCGGAGATGGTCCAGGAGGTGCTGGACGTGATGACCGGGCTGGCGAAGGACGGCATGACCATGCTCGTGGTCACCCACGAGATGGGCTTCGCCCGCCGCGCGGCCGACCGCGTCCTGTTCATGGCCGACGGCGAGATCGTCGAGGACACGACGCCGGAAGAGTTCTTCACCAAGCCGAAGTCCGACCGCGCCAAGGACTTCCTCGGCAAGATCCTGACCCACTGACCCGTTCGGGGGAATCCCCCGGCGCCCCGCGGCCGAGGTGGCTGTAATCGGCCGTGTCCATCGGTGCCGCCCCGACCGGCACCGACGTTCCCGGACAGATTTTTCCCGGACAGATATTGGAGAGACTGACATGAGGATCCGCACCCTCGCGGCCGCCCTGCTCGCCGGCGGGCTGCTGCTCACGGCCTGCGGCAAGGAAGGCACCCCGGCCGGTTCCGGCGGGGACGCCAACACCAACGCCGCGGCGCTGCCGACCTACGAAGTGGCGAAGGACGTCAAGCTCGACGGCTCGTCGGTCTTCACGAAGATCAAGTCCGCGGGCACGATCACCATCGGCGTCAAGGACGACCAGCCCGAGCTGGGCCAGAAGGACCCGAAGACCGGCAAGTTCCAGGGCTTCGACGTCGAGATCGCCCGGATGGTCGCGGCGGGCCTCGGCTTCAGCGAGGACAAGATCAAGTACACGACGATCGACTCGGCCGCCCGCGAGCAGGCCATCTCCAACGGCCAGGTCGACCTCTACGTCGGCACCTACACCATCAACGACAAGCGCAAGAAGCTCGTGTCGTTCGCCGGCCCGTACTTCCAGGCCGGGCAGGACCTGCTGGTGCGCAAGGACGACACCTCGATCACCGGCCCGGAGACGCTGAAGGGCAAGAAGGTCTGCTCGGTCACCGGGTCGACCCCGATCCAGCGCGTGCGCGAGCAGAAGCTGACCGACCAGATCGTCGAGTTCCAGAAGTACTCGCAGTGCGTGGAGAAGCTGAACACGAAGGACGTCGACGCGGTCACCACCGACGACGCGATCCTCAAGGGCTACGCGGCGCAGGACCCGGACAGCTTCAAGGTCGTCGGCAAGCCGTTCTCGAAGGAGCCCTACGGCATCGGCCTGAACAAGGACGACAAGGTGCTGCGCGACAAGATCGACGACCTGCTGCAGGCCGCCGAGACCAACGGCACCTGGAAGAAGATCTACGACGCCACCCTCGGCAAGTCCGGCGCGCCCGCGACGCCGCCGGCCATCGAGCGGTACTGACCTGATCCGGCGGCCGGTGGGCGAAGCTTTCGCCCACCGGCCGCCGTACACCCACTATCGGCACACGGACGCGGGGAAGGCTCCATGGACGTCCTGCTCGACAATCTGGACCTCTTCGGTCCGTTCTTTCTCACCACGATCGAACTGTTCCTGATCGCGGGAGCGTGCAGCCTGGTGCTGGGCACGGTCCTCGCGATGCTGCGGGTGAGCCCGGTCCCGATGCTGCGCGCGATCGGCACGACCTACGTCACCGTGCTGCGCAACACGCCGCTGACGCTGGTGTTCGCGTTCCTCGTGTTCGCCTACCCGCTGCTCGACATCGTCAAGATCGACTACTTCCCGACCGCCGCGGTGGCGCTGACGATCTACACGTCCGCGTTCATCTGCGAGGTCGTGCGCTCGGGCATCAACACGGTGCCGATCGGCCAGGCCGAGGCGGGCCGCGCGCTGGGCCTGTCGTCCGGGCAGATCCTCGGCGGCATCGTCCTCCCGCAGGCCCTGCGGTCGGTGGTGCCGCCGCTCGTCAGCATGCTCATCGCGCTGCTGAAGAACACGACGATCGCCAGCGGGTTCTCGGTGGCCGAGGCCGGCGCGATCCGGCAGTACGTGTCCGAACGCGGCGACAACCAGATGATCGCGCTGCTGTGGGTGGCGCTCGGCTTCATCATCCTCGTGTCGGTGCTGTCGCTGGTGCAGCGCAGCCTGGAGAAGCGCTGGAGCGTGGCCCGATGAGCACGGTTCTTTTCGACACCCCGGGCCCGAAAGCGCGGATGCGGCACCGGATCTACGCGGTGCTCGGCATCGTCGCCGTGGTGGCGCTGATCGCGTTCGTGATCTTCCGCTTCATCGACAGCGGCCAGTTCACCGCCCGCAAATGGGAATGGCTGCAGTACTCCCAGGTGCAGAGCGACCTCGCGACCGCCGTGCTGGCGACCGTGAAGGCCTTCGCGCTGGGCGCGGTGCTCGCCATCGTGTTCGGCGCGGTGTTCGCCGCCGGACGGCTCTCCGATCACGCGTGGGTGCGCGGATTCTGCACGTTCATCGTGGAGTTCTTCCGCGCGATCCCGCTGCTGATCCTGATGTTCCTGTTCTATTACGGCCTCCCGACCCTCGGCGTGGACACGTCGCCGCTGTTCGCGGTGGTGCTCGGCCTGACGCTGTACAACGGCTCGGTGCTGGCGGAGGTGTTCCGCGCGGGCATCCAGTCGCTGCCGAAGGGCCAGAGCGAAGCCGCGTACGCGCTCGGCATGCGCAAGACCCAGGTGATGTTCACGGTCCTGCTGCCGCAGGCTCTGCGCGCGATGCTGCCGACGATCATCAGCCAGCTGGTGGTGCTGCTCAAGGACACCGCGCTCGGCTTCCTGGTGACGTACCCGGAGCTGCTGTACTACGCCCGCTACATCGGCAGCCAGGGCGACTTCGGCCGCCCGATCGTGCCGTCGACGCTGGTGGCCGCCGCGATCTACATCGCGATGTGCCTGCTGCTGACCGCGCTCGCGACGTACTTGGAGCGGCGCAACCGCCGCAGCAAGAAGCACATCGACACGGACGCCGGCATCAAGCAGGCGGGGCTCGCCGCTGCCGCGGGCAGCAACGCGCTCGGGGGCGCTGGATCTGCCTGACGGTTCGTTACGTTCTCGTTTGAAGCCCCCGGCGCTGCTTTCGTTGCGGCACCGGGGGTTTCTTGCTTTCAGCCGTGCGCTGTCGGATGGCGCGGTTGATACAGCGGCAGGACGCTGCCGCTGGGGAGGCGGATCGACACTCGCGTGCCCCACGAGGCTGTCGTCGCCTCACCGTCCACTTTGGCACCCTTGCCGGTCAGCTGGCGGACTGTTTCGTCGAGGTTGTCGCACATCAGGTAGAACTCTTGCCGCGGGTCACCTTCGGACGGGTGAACCGCGAGTTCCGTTGGGGGCAAACGGAAAATGAGCCAGTCGTTGCCTGCGTCCACGTGGCCTAGTTCTAGTACGTCCCTGAGGAACTCTCGGTCGGCCGTTGCGTCTTTGCTGTAGAGGATCACGTGAGCACCGGTGATCATGACTGCGTCCTTCCGGAAAGTTCTTCTCTGGCAAGGGAAATCGTCTCTTCCGCCAGCGCGGTCAGCTCCGCTTCCCGGCTCGCCGCGGCACGAGCCAATCGAGTGATGCCGTCGACCCACGAACCCGTGCTAACGTCGATTTCATCAATGCGAGAACATCCCCGTGACAAGAGCCCTCGAGCATCCTCGTAGCGCCCGCGAGCAACTGCCTTGATCGCTCCCAGTGCGTTGGCCAGCGCACTGGCCGGCTTGGACCACTCTCCGTCCCGCGCGTGATCGGCCGGATCGCCCGGACCGGCCCCGACCTCGCGCACGGCGAGATCAAGCCGCCAGAACAAGGAAACCTCGGCGAACCGCACGAACAGCAACCGCTGTCGCGTCGAGTGGAACCAGTCAGGCGCCGTCCGGACGGCCGCCACCGGCTGCACCCGCTCCAGCGTCGCCCGCACGGAGGCCAGGCAGCCGGCCAGGCCTCCGTCGGGCACGAGCCACTCGACGTCGATGTCGCTGTACTCGTCCGCGGTTCCCGTGCGCAGCGAACCGCGCAGCTGCGCACGGGAACCGGGGCACGAGACAGCCAGCGCCCCGATGATGCGGTCCGCCAGCACGTCCCGCTTCATCGTCGGTGCCGACGCCGATGCTGGTTTCGGTGCCGGTTTCGGTGCCGTTCCCGGTCCCGCTGCCGATGCCGGTTTCGGTTTCGGCTTCGGTACTGGCGCTCGCCCAGCCGTCCGGCCGGACGGGATCTGCTCCATGCCATTACGCCCGTTGTCGCCACCTGAGGAGGAAATGCCTATCGCCCAACCACAACTGAATACGCCCACAGACCGGGTGAAGGGGTCCGCGAACCCAGCCACCACGGCGTCGTGCCGAGGGAGCGCGCCGGTCACCGGTTACGGCGGAACAGCTTGTCCCCCAGCCAGACAATCGGGTCGTACTTGCGGTCGGCGACGCGTTCCTTCATCGGGATCAGCGCGTTGTCGGTGATGTGGATGCCTTCCGGGCACACCTCGGTGCAGCACTTCGTGATGTTGCAGAGCCCGAGCCCGTGCTCGTCCTGGGCGGCGTCGCGGCGGTCGGCGACGTCCAGTGGGTGCATCTCCAGTTCGGCGATCCGCATGAGGTACCGAGGTCCGGCGAAGCTCTCCTTGTTCTCCTCGTGGTCGCGGACGACGTGGCAGGTGTTCTGGCACAGGTAGCACTCGATGCACTTGCGAAACTCTTGCGAGCGCTCGACGTCCACCTGCTGCATCCGGTACTCGCCGGGTTTCAGCCCCTCCGGCGGGGTGAACGACGGGATCTCGCGAGCCTTCGTGTAGTTGAACGACACGTCGGTGACGAGGTCGCGGATCACCGGGAAGGTGCGCATCGGCGTGACCGTCACGACCTCGGCCTCGGTGAACGTCGACATGCGCGTCATGCACAGCAGCCGCGGCCTGCCGTTGATCTCCGCCGAGCAGGAGCCGCACTTGCCTGCCTTGCAGTTCCAGCGCACGGCGAGGTCGGCGGCCTGGGTGGCCTGCAGCCGGTGGATGATGTCGAGCACGACCTCGCCCTCGTTCACCTCGACGGTGAAGTCCTGCAGGTCGCCGCCGGTCGCGTCGCCTCGCCACACGCGGAACTTCGCCTGGTAGCTCACGCGGTCCTCCCGGGGTGGGTCTCCAGCTCGCCGTCGGTGAAGTACTTGCCCAGTTCGTCGAGTTCGAACAGCTCGAGCAAGTCCGGCCGCATCGGGACCTGTTCCTTCACGGCCACGTCGACGTCCGGCACGAGCGGATTGTCGCCCGGCTGCGCGGAGCAGACGAGCAGCCGGTGCCGCCAGTCCGCGTCCATCGACGGGTAGTCGTCGCGGGTGTGGCCGCCGCGGCTTTCCGTGCGAGTCAGCGCCGCGCGGGCGACGCATTCGCTCACCAGCAGCATGTTCCGCAGGTCGAGCGCGAGGTGCCAGCCGGGGTTGAACTGCCGGTGGCCTTCCACCTCCACCTGCCGCACGCGACGGCGGATGTCCGCGAGCTTTTCCAGCGCCCGCCGGATTTCCCCGGCCTTGCGGATGATGCCGACCAGGTCGTTCATCGACTGCTGCAGCTCGGTGTGCAGCGTGTACGGATTCTCCGGCGTGCCGTCGGCGGGCGGGTCGAACGGTTCGAGCGCCATCGCGGCCGCGGTGTCCACATCGGACTGCGAAACCGCGGGCCGGTCCTTGAGACCGTCCACATAGGACGCCGCGCCCAGCCCGGCTCGCCTGCCGAACACGAGCAGGTCCGACAGCGAGTTGCCGCCGAGCCGGTTCGACCCGTGCATCCCGCCGGAGCACTCCCCCGCCGCGAACAGACCGGGCACGCTCGCCGCGCCGGTGTCCGGGTCGACCTCCACGCCGCCCATCACGTAGTGGCAGGTCGGACCGACCTCCATGGCCTCCTTGGTGATATCGACGTCGGCCAGTTCCTTGAACTGGTGGTACATCGACGGCAGCCGCCGCTGGATCTCCTCCGCGGGCAACCTGCTCGCGATGTCGAGGAACACACCGCCGTGCGGGGATCCGCGCCCCTCCTTGACCTCGGAGTTGATCGCCCGCGCCACCTCGTCGCGCGGCAGCAGGTCCGGCGTGCGGCGGTTGTTCTCCTGGTCGGTGTACCAGCGGTCGGCCTCGCCCTCGCTGTCCGCGTACTGGCCTTTGAACACCTCGGGCACGTACTCGAACATGAACCGCTTGTCCTCGGAGTTCTTGAGCACCCCGCCGTCGCCGCGCACGCCCTCGGTGACGAGGATGCCCTTCACACTCGGCGGCCAGACCATCCCGGTCGGATGGAACTGCACGAACTCCATGTTGATCAGCTTCGCGCCGGCGCGAAGGGCCAGCGCGTGCCCGTCGCCGGTGTACTCCCACGAATTCGAAGTCACCTTGAACGACTTGCCGATGCCGCCCGTCGCGAGTACCACCGCGGGCGCTTCGAACAGCACGAACCGCCCGCTCTCGCGCCAGTAGCCGAACGCCCCGGCGACCGCGCCGTTGTCCAGCAGCAGCTCGGTGACCGTGCATTCGGCGAAGACCTTGATCCGGGCCTCGTAGTCGCCGTACTTCTTGAAATCCTCCTGCTGCAGCGAAACGATCTTCTGCTGCATCGTGCGGATCAGCTCGAGCCCGGTGCGGTCGCCGACGTGCGCGAGCCGCGGGTACGTGTGTCCGCCGAAGTTGCGCTGGCTGATCCGCCCGTCCGCGGTACGGTCGAAGAGCGCGCCGTACGTCTCCAGTTCCCAGACGCGGTCCGGCGCTTCCCGGGCGTGCAGCTCGGCCATCCGCCAGTTGTTGAGGAACTTCCCGCCGCGCATGGTGTCGCGGAAGTGCACCTGCCAGTTGTCGTTCGAGTTCGCGTTGCCCATCGACGCCGCGCAGCCGCCCTCGGCCATCACCGTGTGCGCTTTGCCGAAAAGGGATTTGCACACCACCGCGACGCTGAAACCGCGTTCGCGCGCTTCGATCACCGCGCGCAGACCGGCGCCGCCGGCACCGATCACCACCACGTCGTAGCTGTGCCGTTCGACCTCGGTCATGGAATAAGCCACCTCACGAGCTGGGGAGAACTGCCTTGCGCTGCTGGATTTCCGGGGTTCAGCCCACGAATCGCAGGTCCGAGATCGCACCGCTGGACACGAGCATCACGTAGAAGTCGGTCAGCACGAGCGTGCCGAGCGTCGTCCACGCGAGGGCCATGTGCCGCGTGTTGAGCTTCGTGACCTGCGTCCAGATCCAGTACCGGACGGGATGTTTCGAGAAATGCTTGAGCCGCCCGCCGGTGACGTGCCGGCACGAGTGGCAGGAGAGCGTGTACGCCCACAGCAGCACGACGTTCAGCACGAGAATCACGTTGCCGAGCCCGAAACCGAACCCGGTGGGACTCCGGAAGGCGACAATGGCGTCGTAGGTGTTGACGAGCGACACGACGCACGCGACGTAGAAGAAATACCGGTGCACGTTCTGCACGATCAACGGCAACCGCGTCTCGCCGGTGTAGCGCGCGTGCGGTTCGGCGACCGCGCAGGCAGGCGGGGAGAACCATACGGAGCGGTAGTAGGCCTTGCGGTAGTAATAGCAGGTCAACCGGAACCCGAGCAGGAACGGCAGCACGAGCACGCCGAGCGGCAGCCAGGTCGGCATTTCGCCGAACCAGTGCCCGAAGTGGCTCGATCCCGGGACGCAGGAAGTGGACACGCAGGGGGAGTAAAACGGCGTCAGATAGTGGTATTCGGGCACCCAGTAGGCGGTGCGCACGAATGCCCGGACAGTCGCGTAAACGACGAAGGTGGCCAGCCCCAGCACAGTGAGCAGGGGCGACAGCCACCACCGGTCGGTGCGCAGTGTCCGGGCGGCGAGCCGCGCCCGCCCCGGCGCTCGAACGCCGGTGGGGGCGCGGCTGACGTCGTTGTCAGCGGGGGCGCTCACCGCTGGTCGCGCTTGTAGCCACCGACACCTTCGTCGTCAGCGCCATTCCACAGCGCCGGATCGTAGGGAGTATCGGGGACAGGCACGCGTTCGACGGCTTTCGCCTGCGCGGGCACAGCGGGCGGGTGCCCGTCCAGATCAGCGGTGTCGATGTCGAGCCGCTCGACGTCGTTGGCCAGCCGGCGCACCGCGGACGCGTCGCCGTAGCGCGATCGCAATGCGCCCACGCACTGCCGCAACTGGCCGATGGTGCGCCGGAGTTCGGCGATCTCTGTGGTGGACATCGGAAGCCTCCCTGATGGTGGGGCCGGCAGTTCGGGTGACGATCAACGTCGCCGGGTACGACTCTGCCTCGCGCGGTGCACTGTGACAAGTAGCACATTTACCAGAGCGGGGCATGTTGTACCTGTTGACCTGGGGATTTCTCCCTAGATAGGGGCCGAAAGTGGGGTCCAGGACGTCCCTGGGCCGTCTCTGGGCCGTCAGTCGGCGTTCAACGCGGGCTGCGACGGCTCCGGTAGGCCGCGACACTCGCCCGGTGTGCGCAGTTTCGGGTGCAGTACTGCTTCGAGCCGTTGCGCGACAGGTCAACAAAAGTGGCTCGACAGTTCAACCCGGCACATACGCCGAGACGAGCGGGACCGAGTGTGGCGATCACGGAGGCCAGTGCGCTCAGCAAAGTCGCCGCTAGGTGCGCCGAGCAGCGGTCGGTGTCGGAGATTACCTCGGTCCACCAGCGGTCGTCCTCGTGGCGCAGTACCGGGGTGGCGCGGTTGCGACGCAGGCCGTCGTTGATCAGGCCCGCGGCTTCGACCGGGTCCGCGGCCGCCCGTTCGAGCACCTCGCGCACCGTCTCGCGTAACGCGCGGACCTCCGTCAGATCGGCGCGGGTGAGATGCCGCGGGCCTTGGTTTGCGGCCGAACTCGGAGGGGCAGCCGCGGGATGGCCGTCGAGGAACTTCCGGAGCTGCTCCACGGTCTCGAGCGCGTCCTCACCCTTGATCGGTCTCAAGGTGTTGGCCAGGTCGACGGCCGCCTGGACTGCCACTGGGCCGTGATATGCGTCCTGCATTTGACGTATCTCCTCACTGCCCCGTAGCGTGACATGCAAATGCACTTTCGCATGTCACAACATACCTGGCAGGGACGCTCCCGCGCGGAAGGGGCCTTGACCAGTAAGGAGCCTTGCCATGTCCGCCGAGCCATTCGAGGTCAGCGTCACCGAAGCCGAGATCGCGGACCTGCGTGAACGGTTGCGACGGACCCGGTGGCCCGAGCGCGAGCCGGTGGACGACTGGTCACAGGGTTTGCCGCTGGAGTATGCGCGGGAGCTGTGCCGCAGCTGGGCCGAGGACTACGACTTCGGGTTCGCCGAGCGGCTGAACGTGTTCCCGCAGTACCGCGACACGATCGACGGGCTGGGCATCCACTTCCTGCACGTCCGCTCGCCGGAGCCGGACGCGTTCCCGCTCGTGCTCACGCACGGGTGGCCGGGTTCGGTGCTCGAGTTCCTGGAGATTCTCGGCCCGCTGACCGATCCGCGCGCGCACGGCGGTGACCCGGCGGACGCGTTTCACGTGGTCGCGCCGTCATTGCCCGGATACGGCTGGAGTGACAAGCCGTCGACGACCGGGTGGGGCCTCACGCGCACCGCGCGCGCCTGGGACACGTTGATGGTCTCGCTGGGCTACGACCGGTACGGCGCGCAAGGTGGTGACTGGGGCTCGGCGGTGTCCGGCGCGCTGGGTGAAGTAGCGCCCGAGCGGGTCGCCGCTGTGCACCTGAACATGGGGTCTGTGACGCTAGGCAACTTCGACGACCCAACGCCCGCTGAACGGGCGAGCCTCGAGGCTCAGAAGGAGATCGAGCGCACCGGCCGGGGGTACGCGGCCATCCAGGCGACCCGGCCGCAGACGCTCGGCTACGGCCTCACCGACTCCCCGGCGGGGCAGGCCGCCTGGATCGCCGAGAAGTTCTGGGCGTGGACGGACAACGACGGCCATCCCGAGGACGCGGTGTCGCGGCAGGCGATCCTCGACGAGATCTCGGTCTACTGGTTCACCGCGTCGGCCACGTCGTCGGCGCGTCTGTACTGGGAGAGCTTCGCCGACTTCCGGGACAAGGTGACCGCGCCGTCCGGGCTGTCGGTCTACCCGCGCGACATCACCCGCCCGTCGCGGCGGGAGGCCGAGTTGCGGTTCACCGACTTGCGCTGGTTCGAGGAACTGCCCCGTGGTGGCCACTTCGCCGCGCTGGAGCAGCCGGAGTCGCTGGTCAAACAAGTGCGCGGGTTCTTCCGCCTGTTCCGCTAGCCAACGGGATCCTCGCCTGCCAAGAGCCTCGTCAGTCCGGCCTCATTCGCCAGCCGCTGGGTTTTCACCTCCTCCGCGAAACCGGCGGCCGCGGCCGACAAGCTGTGCAGCGAATCCGTTCGAGACAGTGCGGACTCGGCCAGCCGCTCGATGGTTCCCGCGTACGGGGCAGCCTGCCGACCGACCAGAAAGACACCCGCGCGATGGTGCGGGCAGTACACGACTTCCGTCTCGTCCCGCTGCCGGTACCGGCTGAACGCGTCCTCCGAAACGGCCGGACTCGGGACCAGCCGAATCATCACCGTCTGCGAAACCTCCATGAGGTACCGCACCTGCCGCAGCATTACCTCGGCATCGCCAAGGTGGTTCCGCAGTGCCTCGGTTCCGACGAACAGCTGCGCCTCGACCGCCTCCGCACCGAACAGGATCTCGTTGCGACTCAAGCGGTTCTCCACAACCTGCTCCAAGATCTCCTTGTCCCGCAGGCCCGGACCGAACACCAGCCGCGCGTAATCGGGGATCTGCAGCAACTCCGGGATCTGCAGCGGAGCCCACACTGTCACCGACTCCGCGGTCCGCTCGTGCCCGGCCACCATCGCGTAGTGCGCCGTGTCCTCCTGCGATCCCCGCATGACCCAGCTCGACCCCGCCAGCTCGCGCGCCAGCGCCATGATCCGCGCCTTCTTCTCGCCGACCACTCCGAGCGCGCCCAGTACCCCTGCCACGTCCTCCAGCGTCGGCATCCGCTGGCCCAGCTCCCAGCTCGACAGCAGCGCCGGGTCGACCCCGAGCCACCGGCCCAGCTCGCCCAAACCGAAGCTCGCCTCGATCCGGGCGTTCCGCAGTGCCGTGCCCAAAACGCGGTCGTACGGGGCGGGCATCTCCGAATCTCGCATCCACAGTCACCTCCAGCCGCGGATAGTGCCTGTCCCAAGCTGCTGACACCTATTCACATCGCCCGATCCGTGTCTTCAGCAGCGGACGACACAGTCTTGAGTACCCCCTGAGCCCAGCTCCACGGCCGCGTCACCGGCTTCGCCGGCACCAGCCGCACCTCCCGGACCAGCGCCGCCCGCCCGGCCCAGGCCCGGCACCGTCACCCCATAGGGGGTCTTCTGAATCGATTTTGTTTCCGGAGGGTTTTCGGGTTACCGTGTGCACCGTCACGTTCCCGCGACGCCAGCGCCGCCGTCTCGCGAACCCGTCACGAGCCGGGAGCTTGAGATGAGCAGCAGCCCGAACCCGACCGCCGCGGTGCACCGCGTTCTCGCCGACGTCACCGACCGGATCGCCGAGCGCAGCGCGGACACGCGCGCGGCGTACCTCGCCCGCAGCGCGGCCGCTTTCGAGGAGGGGCCGGTCCGCCGCGGCCTCGCTTGCAGCAACCTCGCGCACGGTTTCGCCGCGATGGACGGCGTCGACAAGCAGGCGCTGCGGCAGCTGCGCGCGCCCGGCGTCGCGATCGTGTCCTCCTACAACGACATGCTCTCCGCGCACCAGCCGATGCAGGATTACCCGGCGTGGCTGAAGAAATCTGTCCGCGAAGTCGGCGGTGTCGCGCAGTTCGCGGGTGGGGTGCCCGCGATGTGCGACGGCATCACGCAGGGTCGTCCGGGCATGGAGTTGTCGCTGTTCAGCCGCGAGGTGATCGCGATGGCGACGGCGATCGCGTTGTCCCACGACATGTTCGACGCGGCGTTGTTGCTCGGCGTGTGCGACAAGATCGTGCCGGGATTGTTGATCGGCGCGCTGTCGTTCGGGCATCTGCCCGCGGTGCTCGTGCCTGCCGGGCCGATGAATTCAGGCTTGCCCAACAAGGAAAAAGCCCGCGTGCGCCAGCTGTACGCGGAGGGGCTCGCGACGCGGGAAGACCTGCTCGACGCCGAAGCGGCGTCGTATCACTCCGCTGGGACCTGCACGTTTTACGGCACCGCCAACTCGAACCAGATGGTGGTCGAGGTGATGGGCCTGCACCTGCCGGGAGCCAGCTTCGTGCCACCGAACACGCCGTTGCGCCAGGCGCTCACCGCAGAGGCCGGACGGCGGGTCGTCGAACTGTCCCGAGGCGAGGCGTACACGCCGATTTCGCAGGTGCTGGACGAAAAAGCGTTCGTGAACGGCATCGTCGCGCTGCTGGCCACCGGCGGGTCGACGAACCACACGATGCACCTGGTGGCGATCGCCGCGGCGGCCGGGATTCAGCTGAGCTGGGACGATTTCTCGGACCTGTCGGCGGTCGTGCCGCTGCTGGCGCGGGTGTACCCGAACGGCAGCGCGGACATCAACCACTTCCACGCGGCCGGCGGCATCCAGTTCCTCGTCGGCACGCTGCTCGACGCGGGCCTGCTGCACGAGGACGTGCGCACCGTCGCGGGTCCCGGTCTTCGCCGGTACACGCAAGAGCCGATCTTGTCGGACGGCGAACTGGTGTGGCGAGACGTGCCGACGCGCAGCCTCGACGAGGAGGTGCTGCGTCCGGTGTGGCGGCCGTTCGCGCCGGACGGCGGGCTGCGGATGGTGGAAGGCAACCTGGGCCGGGCCGTCACGAAGGTGTCGGCGGTGGCTCCTGAGCACCGGGTGGTGGAGGCACCGGCGCGGGTGTTCACGTCGCAGGAGGGGTTCCAGGTCGCGTTCGAGGCCGGGGAACTGGACCGGGATGTTGTCGTGGTGCTGCGGCAGCAGGGTCCGCAGGCGAACGGAATGCCGGAGCTGCACGGACTGACCCCGGCGCTGGGCGTGCTGATGGACCGGGGTTTCCGGGTCGCGCTGCTCACTGACGGACGGATGTCGGGCGCGTCGGGCAAGGTCCCGGCCGCGATTCAGGTGACGCCGGAGGCCGCGGTGGGCGGACCGATCGCCCGGATCGCCGACGGCGACGTGATCCGGTTCGACGCCCGGTCCGGGTCCCTCGACGTACTGATCGCGGACGACGAACTTTCGCGGCGGGACCTCGCGGACGCTCCGCCGTCGGAGGCCGCGTGGAGTGGGACCGGGCGGGAGCTGTTCGGGGCGTTGCGGCGCGCGATCGGCCCGGCTGACCAGGGCGCGAGCGTCTTCGGGGCCCTCACGCCGGAGCTGGACCTCGCCCGGGGCGTTCCGCCATTCGGAAGCGGGACAATGGACTCGTCCCCCTACGCTCTCCAGACCCAGGAGGTCGGTCAGTGACCACCGGCACGGACCTGCTCGCCCTGTCCCCCGTGATGCCCGTCGTGGTGATCGACGACGTCGACGACGCGGTCCCGACGGCCCGCGCCCTGCACGCCGGCGGGATCGGGGTGATCGAGCTGACGCTGCGCACGCCGGTCGCACTGGCCGCGATCGAGCGGGTGGCCGCGGAGGTGCCGGACATCGTCGTGGGTGCCGGAACGGTGACCTCGCCAGAGCAGGCGAAGCAGGCCGCCGACGCGGGCGCGAAGTTCCTCGTGACGCCGGGCTGCACGGACTCGGTGCTGGACGCCGCGTTCGCCACCGGGCTGCCGTTCCTGCCGGGCGCGAGCACGGTGTCGGAGGCGATGCGACTGGCCGAACGCGGGTTGAGCGCGCTGAAGTTCTTCCCTGCGGAGGCCAGCGGGGGCGCGGCGTTCTTGAAGTCGATCGCCGGTCCGCTGCCGCAGCTGCAGTTCTGCCCGACCGGCGGGATCACGGTGTCGTCGGCACCGTCGTATCTGGCGCTGCCGAACGTCGGCTGCATCGGCGGTTCGTGGCTGACGCCGTCGAAGCTGGTGGCGGCCAAGGACTTCGCTGCCGTCGAGAAGCTGGCCGCCGAAGCCGCCGCGCTGCGCTGAGCCTTCCCGGAAACCCGTCGCCTTCGTGCTGGAGGCGGCGGGTTTCTTGGTGGCGCAGGCCCGATCAGTCGACCGTCGCGTCGTCCAGCAGGCTGGATTCCGCGCCGAACTCGCGGAGCTCGTCGCGGATCACTGTGTACGCCAGTCCTTGCGGATAGCCCTTGCGCGCGAGGAACCCGAGCAACCGGCGGATCGCGGTCTGCTCGTCGACGTTCCCGAGCGACCTCAGCCGTTTGCGCACCAGCTCGCGAGCCCGCTGTTCCTCGGATTCCCGGTCGACTTCCTCCGCCGCAAGTGCGGCGACCTCGTCGTCGACGCCCTTGCGCCGCAACTCCGCGACCAACGCCGTGCGCGACAACCCTTGGTTGGCGTGCCGGTCGCGGACCCAGGCTTCGGCGAACTCGGCGTCGTTGACGAGACCGGCCCGGTCGAGCTTGCCGAGCAGGGTTTCGCTGGTCTCGCTGTCGAAACCCTTGCGCTGCAACGTCTGCCGCAGCTCCTCGACCGCCCGCGGCCGGGCGGCGAGGAGGTCGAAGCAGATCTCCTTGGCCTTCTTGGCCCGCTCCTCCGGAGGCAACTCCATCGGATCGACCTTCGGCGCCCTGGCCACGACCACACTCCCGTTCCCAGTGCCGCCGTCGGACGACGGCACCGCCACACCGTTTCTCACCCGGTGCCGGACACCGCCGGTTCAGCACCGTCTTGCCTCCCGCCGACCGAACCGCGGCCGACGAAACTCACCCCGGACCGGACGCGACCAGCCTCCGTGCCAGCGAATCCCGGCACCGGCAAGCCCACGCGCCCGCCGTCTCGGGCCGACCGCGCACACCGCGCCGACCGACCCCAGCCGCAATCCGGTCCCCATCGCTGACCGGCGCAGCCGCAATCGCACACGATCCGCTGAGAGGCTCAGCTGCAGCCAGCTCACGATCCGCCGACCGCACCCAGCAGCCCCGCACCCAGGCAGGGAATCCTCTCCCCCGCCAAGCAACAGGACGCCGCCGCCGGAACACCGCCACGCCCGAATATCCCGCTACGGCGAACCGCACCAGGCCCAGACCCGTCGAAGATCCCGGCGCGACGGATCGCAGCGGACCTGGACCTCACCGGGGGACCCCGGCGCGGCGAACCGCACCAGACCCAGGCTTCAGCGACAGCCCGATACCTGACCCGAGCACCGAGGAGGGAACCTGCCGATCCCCTCCCCTCCCCGGATCAGAAGTCGACCGGCGCGGGCACTGCCTCGGCTTCGGCGTCGACCTGCGGGCCGATGTTGAGCTTCTCCTTGATGCGTTTCTCTATCTCGTTGGCGATGTCCGGGTTGTCGCGCAGGAACTTCCGCGCGTTCTCCTTGCCCTGGCCGAGCTGGTCGCCCTCGTACGTGTACCAGGCACCCGACTTGCGCAGAATGCCCTGGTCGACGCCCATGTCGATGAGCGAGCCCTCGCGGGAGACGCCCACGCCGTAGAGGATGTCGAACTCGGCCTGCTTGAAGGGCGGGGCCATCTTGTTCTTGACGACCTTGACGCGGGTGCGGTTGCCGACCGGCTCGCCGCCGTCCTTGAGCGTTTCGATGCGGCGGACGTCGAGCCGGACCGAGGCGTAGAACTTGAGCGCCTTGCCGCCGGTTGTGGTCTCCGGCGAGCCGAACATGACGCCGATCTTCTCGCGCAGCTGGTTGATGAAGATCGCGGTGGTGCCGGAGTTGTTCATCGCACCGGTCATCTTGCGCAGCGCCTGGCTCATCAGGCGGGCCTGGAGGCCGACGTGCGAGTCGCCCATCTCGCCCTCGATCTCGGCGCGCGGCACGAGCGCGGCCACGGAGTCGATGACCAGGATGTCGAGCGCGCCGGAGCGGATCAGCATGTCCGCGATCTCCAGCGCCTGCTCGCCGGTGTCCGGCTGGGACACGAGCAGCGCGTCGGTGTCGACGCCGAGCTTCCTGGCGTACTCCGGGTCCAGCGCGTGCTCCGCGTCGATGAACGCCGCGATGCCGCCGTTGCGCTGCGCGTT
This sequence comes from Amycolatopsis halotolerans, assembly GCF_042647905.1. Taxonomy (NCBI): domain Bacteria; kingdom Bacillati; phylum Actinomycetota; class Actinomycetes; order Pseudonocardiales; family Pseudonocardiaceae; genus Amycolatopsis; species Amycolatopsis halotolerans. The sequence goes on along the minus strand of NZ_JBHRWI010000042.1, from coordinate 188,845 downwards.
GGCCACCGCGTGCAGGGCGACCGTGGTCTTACCGGAGGATTCCGGGCCGTAGACCTCGATGACGCGGCCGCGGGGCAGGCCGCCGATGCCGAGCGCGACGTCGAGGGCGATCGCGCCGGTGGGGATCACGGCGATGGGCGGACGGTTGTCCTCGCCGAGGCGCATCACCGAGCCCTTGCCGTACTGCTTGTCGATCTGCGCAAGGGCGAGTTCGAGCGCCTTGTCCTTGTCGGGTGCTGCTGGCATGGAAGTCCACCTCGCTGGTTGGGGCCTGTGTCTGTTCGGTTGTCCAGATCAAGCTTGTCCGGGGTCCAAGCTCTGTCCGGTCCGACGCTACGGGGAGGGACCGACAATTCCAGGCGCGGCGACTGATCTGTGGATCGCTGGCCCCGTTGTGCACAACACCATAGACGAACAGGTGTTCGAGGTTTACAGCGACACGCCCGTCCGGCGAGGTTTTCGCCCTCCGCCGCTTCCGGAGCTGGAACCCCCAGGTCAGCGCCGTTCCGGCGGCACCTCGAACTCGACGCAGACCGCTCGCCAGATCTCCTTCGCCGACGTCCCCGAGTTCAGCGCCTCTTCGACCGTGCGCCCGCCGAGCCCGCTGAACACGTGGTCCTTGGCGAGCATCTCGGCGCGTCCGGACCCGAACTCCTCGGCCATCAGCCGTCGGAACACCGTGATACGCATCGGGCGAATGCTAGCTTTCCCGCTCCGCCGCGGATCACTCCCCCGGCTGGACGTTCTGTTCGAAGTAGTCGGCCAGGGCACCCGGCGTGGCCGCCTGCCCGCCGGAATTCACCTGATAGAGGAACCCGACGAGAGGCCGGTCCTTCACCGTGAAAACGAGGACCGCCGACGACTGCCCGGCCGCCGCCGCGTAGTGGCCTTCGAGGGCGTTGCCCTTCCAGTCCGCTTCGGTGCGGTCGCCGCCCGCGGAGGAGAGCAGTCCGTCGGTGTACTGCTTCAGCTCCGCTGCCGACTGCCCCTGCACGTACGTCACCTGAGTGCCCGCGCGTCCCGGCGCGGCGCACGTCGACGCGGCACCGAGGCTCTTCGCCGGCGCGGCCGGACCGTTGCCCATGCCGGGAGCGCAGCCGCCGTTGTCAGCGACCTTGCCCGCCAGCTGACGCATGCAGCCGGTCAGTCCGGACGAGTCGGCTTGCCCCGGCGTACGGCATTCATCAGCGGTGTACGTCTTCACCGACGAACCTTGTGTTGTCAGGAACACTGTCAGCCCCGCCGCGAGCACGACCACCACAGCCGCCGCGATGCCGATCAACAGCTTGGTGCGGCTCTTCTTCTCCGGCGCAGCGGGCGTGTACGTCGGGAAGTTGGACGGTGCCGGCGAAGGCTGGAACGGCGGCATCGGCTGTGGCTGCGTCGGCGAGTACGCCGGGTAGTTGCCTTGTGGCGCAACAGGCGGCGCGTACGGCGCGCCTGACGCCACCTGGCCCTCGACGTTCTGCGTACGCATCGACAGTCCGTCTTTAGCGACGTGCTGCGCACCCAGCGCAACGGCCGTCTCGGGCTGGTCAAGGCTCGTCGGGACAACGCCGAGCTTCTCCGCGATCATCGACCCGACCAGCGGCAACCGGCTCGAACCACCGACGAGGTAGATGCCGACAAGACGATCCGAGGTCAGCCCAGCCGAACGCAGCGTCCGCGAAAGCAGCTCCACGCTGCGCAGCATCGCGGGACGCACCAAGCCTTCGAGCTCTCCGCGCGTGACGAGCACGTCTTTGAACGGCTCCGGCATCGGGACCTCTGTCTGCGGATGCCGAGACAGTGCTTCCTTCGCGGCCTTCACGTCTTCTTGCAGCGCGCGTCGCGTACGCCGGTCCGCAGTGGACTCGGGGCGAAGCAGCCGCTGCCAGCGCTGCGGGTCCGAGTGCGACACCTCACGTCCGACGTGGACCATCAGCGCCTGGTCGACGTCGAGGCCGCCGAGATCGGGCAGACCGTCTTCGGCAAGCACTGTGTAGCCGTTCTGGTTCGCGCCGACGACTGCGACGTCGAAGGTGCCCGCGCCGAGGTCGTACACCGCGAGAGCCTGTCCTGGCGCCAACGCGCGCTCCGGGAACGACGCGAAGTGCGCCGCGGCGGCGACTGGCTCCGGCACGAGGACTACGTTTCCGCGAACGCCAGCAAGCCGCGCCGCGCTCAGCAATACGTTGCGGCGCACCGGGCCCCACTGCGCGGGGTGGGTGAGCCGGACCTCGTCCGGCTGCTCGCCGCCGAGCTGGCGCGTGGTCTCGTCGAGCACCCGGCGCAGGATCGCGGCCAGCGCTTCGTTGACCGGGACGACGTCTGTGCCGAGCAGCAGCGTCTGCTCGTCGATGCGCCGTTTAGGGTTGGGCTCGAACCGTGTCGGGTCGAGGCGCGCGCGACGTTCGGCGTCCCGGCCGACCATGAGTGTGCCGTCTTCACCGGCGAACACCGCGGAGGGCATGTTGGCCGACCCGTCGACCTCTACGACGCGAGGCGGCCTGCCGTGCGCGGAAAGGACGGCAACGGTGTTGGACGTCCCGAGGTCCACCGACAGGATCCGCACAGTAATTTCCCCTCGACTCAAGCAGCGCTGGCGGAGATGCTGCCACGTGCCCGGTCACCGTGCGTGCGGACCCGCGAAACTCGCGGCGCGCGCAACCCCGGGAGACAACGGAACGTCTCGTCTTCCGAGGACGGGGAGGCAATGACAGAGCTAGTGGACAAGACTCGCCGAGCACAGTTCGGACAGACCGCGGCGGGCGGTCCGGCAAGACCGTGGCGGGTCGCGGCGGCCAAATGGGGCCGTTCCGGCTACGTGCACGCGGCAGTGCTGTTCCTCGTGGTGCGACTGGTCGGCGTCGGCGCGCTCGCAGCCATGGCCGCGCCCCGGGACCTGCCGCTGGGCGACCGGCTGCAGTCGTGGGACGGCTGGTGGTATCTGCAGATCGCGGAGCACAGCTACACCGGCGTGAGCAATCCGCTCGACGCCGCCGGGCTGCCCTATCCCGATGCGGCGTACGGCTATTTCCCGCTGTACCCGGCTTTGACCGGCATGCTCGAGAAGCTGCCTGGGGTGTCGTACTTCGGGGCGGGCATCCTCGTGTCGACGCTCGCCGGAATCGCGGCCGCGACGGCGATGTACCGGATCGGCCAGCTCGTCCACAGCCAGCGGGCGGGGCTGCTGCTCGCCGTGTTGTGGGGCGCCGCGCCGATGGCGATCGCCGAGAGCATGGTGATGACCGAGGCGCTCTTCACCGCGTTCGCCGCGTGGGCGCTGGTCGGCGTGCTCGAACGCAAGTGGTACCTCGCCGCTACCGCGACGCTGTTCGCCGGGCTCACCCGGTCCACCGCGTGCGTGCTGGTCGCTGTCGTGGTGATCGCCGCGGCCGTCGACGTGTGGCGGAACAGACAGCGGTGGAACGCGCTCGTGTGCGTTTTCGTCGCGCCGCTCGGGCTGCTCGGCTACTGGATGTTCGTCGCGGTGCAGACCGGCAGCCTGACCGGCTGGCAGGACGTGGAGCTTCGCGGCTGGAACACGCGTTTCGACGCCGGTTCCGAAGCCTGGAAGTGGATCACGCAGACGCTCTTCACCTCGGGCAATGCGTGGGAGACGCTCGTCGTGCTCGTGACGCTCGCGGCGATCGCGCTCGCGGTCGTCTCCGTGACCGGCCGCCGGATTCCGTGGCCGTTGGCCGCGTATGCGGCGGGGGTCGTGGTGCTGGTCCTGTGCAGCGCCGGGCTGCCTGCCCTGAAGTCGAGGTTCCTGCTTCCGGACTTCGCTCTCCTGCTGCCCGTCGCGATGGGGCTGGCCGGTCGCAAGAAGTCCACGATGATCGCCGCGACGACCGTGTTCGTGCTGGTCGGGGCCTGGTATTCGGCCTATTCGCTGACTGTGTGGAAGTACGCGATCTAAGCCGATCGGTCACCCACACGAGCGGATCCGGCTCGGACCGCTGTGCCCTGGCCCCGGAAATTGTCGGGGGTGCCGCGCATGATGGATCCCGTGGCAAACGACGTCCTCGACCTCTTCTCCCCGGCGACCAGCACCTGGTTCGCCGGAGCCTTCGCCGCCCCGACGGCCGCGCAGGAAGGGGCCTGGCGGGCCGCACACGCCGGGCAGCACGCCCTGGTCGTGGCGCCCACCGGGTCCGGCAAGACGCTGTCCGCGTTCCTGTGGGCACTGGACCGGCTGGCGGCGGAACCGCCGCCGGCGAACCCGCGCGAGCGGTGCCGGATCCTCTACGTCTCGCCGCTGAAAGCGCTGGCGGTCGACGTGCAGCGCAACCTGCGCGCGCCGCTGGCGGGCATCTCCCAGGCCGCGCACCGGCTCGGCCTGCCCGCGCCGGAGATCGAGGTCGGCATGCGCACCGGCGACACCACGGCGGCGGAGCGCCGGTCGTTCGGGAAAACCCCGCCGGACGTGCTGGTCACCACGCCGGAGTCGCTGTTTCTCATCCTCACGTCCTCGGCGCGGGAATCGCTGAAGGGCGTCGAGACGGTGATCGTCGACGAGGTGCACGCCGTCGCGGGCGGCAAACGCGGCGCGCACCTGGCGTTGTCGCTGGAACGGCTCGACGCGCTGCTGCCCAAGCCGGCCCAGCGCATCGGGCTGTCGGCCACCGTGCGCCCGGTCGACGAGGTGAGCGCGTTCCTCGCCGGCGGTCGCCCGGTCACCGTCGTGCAGCCGAAGCTCGCGAAGACGATCCAGGTGCGGGTGGAAGTGCCGGTCGAGGACATGGCGAACCTCGACGGCCCGGCACCGTCTCCGATGGAGCGGCTCGACGACCTCACGTCGCTGTCGCAATTGCCGTCCGAAGGCGGGATCGGCACCCAGGAAGAGGTGGCCGGCGCGGCGGTGAAGCGGCCGTCGATCTGGCCCGCGGTGGAGGAACGGGTGCTGGAGCTGATCCGCGCGCACCGCTCCACCATTGTGTTCGGCAACTCGCGGCGGCTCACCGAACGGCTCACCGCGCGGCTCAACGAACTCGCGTCCGAGCAGACCGGTCTGTCTCAGAACGACGCGTTCCCGGCGGAGGCGGTCGGGCAGTCCGGCGTCACGTCGGGTGCGGAGCCGGTCATCGCGCGGGCGCACCACGGGTCGATGTCCCGCGAGCAGCGCACCCACGTCGAAGAGGAACTGAAGTCCGGGCGGCTGCCGTGCGTGGTGGCCACGTCGTCGCTCGAACTCGGCATCGACATGGGCGCGGTGGACCTGGTCGTGCAGATCGAGGCTCCGCCCACCGTGGCGTCCGGGCTGCAGCGCGTCGGCCGGGCCGGGCACCAGGTCGGCGCGGTGTCGTCCGGCGTGATGTTCCCGAAGTTCCGCGGCGACCTGGTGTCGTGCGCGGTGGTCGCGGAACGGATGGCGACCGGGGCGATCGAGGCGGTGCGCTACCCGCGCAACCCGCTCGACGTGCTGGCCCAGCACGTCGTGGCGATGGTGGCGCTCGAACCGTGGACAGTTCCGGAGCTGGCGGCGCTAGTCCGGCGGGCGGCGCCGTTCAGCTCGCTGCCGGACGACGCGCTGCACGCGGTGCTCGACATGCTCGCCGGCCGCTATCCGAGCGAGGAGTTCGGCGAGCTGCGGGCGCGGATCACGTGGGACCGGGTCGGCGGCGAGCTGCACGGGCGGCCGGGCTCGCAGCGGCTCGCCGTCACGTCCGGCGGCACCATCCCGGACCGCGGGCTGTTCACCGTGATGACGCCGGGCGACGAAGGCAAACCCGGCTCGCGCGTGGGCGAGTTCGACGAGGAGATGGTGTACGAATCGCGGGTCGGCGACACGATCCTGCTCGGCACCTCGTCGTGGCGGATCACCGACATCACCCATGACCGCGTGATCGTCGTGCCCGCTCCCGGCCAGCCCGCCCGGATGCCGTTCTGGAAGGGCGATGCCGCCGGACGCCCGCTGGAACTGGGGCGGGCGCTCGGCGCGTTCGTCCGCGAACTGTCCACTTCGGACACCCCGGCGGCGCGAGACCGGGCCGCCGCGGCCGGGCTCGACCAGCGCGCCTGTGACAACTTGCTGGCGTATCTGGAAGAACAGAAATCAGCGACCCGGCACGTGCCCAATGACCGGGTCATCCTGCTCGAGCGCTACCGCGACGAACTGGGCGACTGGCGAATCGTGCTGCACTCGCCGTTCGGCGCTCAGGTCAACGCTCCGTGGGCGCTCGCGATCGCCGCCCGGCTGCGGGAAAACCGCGGCGTCGACGCCCAGGTGGCGCACTCCGACGACGGCATCGTGCTGCGGCTGCCCGACGCGCTCGACGCCGACGGCGGCGAAGTCGCCATCGGCGCCGACGACGTCCTGCTGGACCCGGAGGAGGTCGAGCAGTTGATCGTGGCGGAGGTCGGCGGTTCGGCGGTCTTCGCGGCGCGGTTCCGGGAGTGTGCGGCACGCTCGCTGCTTCTGCCGCGACGTGATCCGCGGCGGCGCACTCCGTTGTGGCAGCAACGGCAACGGGCGTCGCAGCTGTTGTCAGTGGCGGCGAAGTACGAACGGTTCCCGGTCGTGCTGGAGGCCATGCGCGAGGTCCTGCAGGACGTCTACGACGTCGGCGGGCTGCGGGAGCTGATGTCGGACGTCCGGGCGCGCAAGGTGCGGCTGGTCGAAGTGGAGACACCGGCCCCGTCGCCGTTCGCACGGAGCCTGTTGTTCGGTTACGTCGGGATGTTCCTGTACGAGACAGACGCCCCGCTGGCCGAACGGCGGGCCGCGGCGTTGTCGCTGGATTCCGCGCTGCTGGCCGAATTGCTCGGTACGGAAGCGATTCGCGAACTGCTCGATCCCGAGGCAGTGGCCGAGGTCGAACGGTCGCTGCAGCGGCTCGATCCGGACCGGCACGCCCGGTCGGCGGAGGACGCGGCGGACTTGTTGCGGTTCCTCGGCGATCTGTCCATCGCGGAAGCCGCGGAGCGCGGGATCCAGCCGGAGTGGCTGGCAGAACTCGCCTCGGCACGGCGTGCGATCCAAGTGCGCATCGGCGGCGAGGAGCGGTATCTGGCCATCGAGGACGCCGGACGGGTGCGAGACGCACTGGGCGTCGCGCTTCCGGTCGGCGTGCCCGAGGCGTTCACCGAGCCGGTGGCGGATCCAGTGGGCGATCTGCTCGGCCGCTACGCGCGGACTCACGGTCCGTTCTCCGCGACTGCTGCGGCAGACCGGTTCGGGCTAGGAACAGCAGTTGTCACCGGCGTGCTGGACCGGCTCACCGGTGAAGGCAGGCTGGTCCGCGGCGAGCTGAGTCCGGTGGGGCATCCGGAAACCCATGGTGTGGGCGTCGAATACTGCGACGCGGCCGTACTGCGGCGGTTGCGGCGCGCGTCGCTCGCCCGGCTGCGGGCAGAGGTCGAGCCCGTGGAACCGGCGGCGCTGGGCCGGTTCTTGCCCTCGTGGCACGGAATCGGCGCGCGGCTGCGGTCCGCGCCGACGGCCGACGACGTGCTGTCGGTGGTCGAACAGCTTGCCGGCGCGCCCTTGCCGGCGAGCGCGGTGGAGTCGCTGATCCTGCCCAGCCGGTTGCCGGGCTACTCCCCCGCGCTGCTCGACGAACTCACCACCGCGGGCGAGGTCACCTGGGCGGGCTGCGGCGCGCTCTCCGGCGGAGACGGCTGGCTGGCGCTGGCTCCGTCCGACGTCGCGGATCTGCTGCTGCCCGAGGTCGAGGAGAATCCGCCGACCAGCCCACTGCACGAAGCGATCGTGACGGCGTTGGAAGGCGGAGCGTTGTTCTTCCGGCAGCTCGTCGACCGGGTCACGCCGGGCCTGGAGCAATCGCCGGACGATGGTGCCGTGGTGGCCGCGCTGTGGGATCTGGTGTGGGCCGGGCTGGTCACCGGCGACACGCTTGCGCCGCTGCGCGCGCAGGTCGCGGGCCACGGCGCGCACAAGCCGCGGCGGCAAGCACCACGCGGCCGGTACGCCCGCATGCGCGCCGGGCGTCCGGCGATGCCCTCACGCACCGGACCGCCGACCGCCGCTGGCCGATGGGCGCTGACCCCACTTCGGGAAGCCGAGCCGACTCGTCGTGCGCACGCCCGCACCGAGGCGTTCCTGGAACGGCACGGCGTCCTCACCCGAGGCGCGCTCGACACCGAACGGGTCACCGGCGGTTTTTCCGGGATCTACAAGGTGTTGCGCGGCATGGAGGACACCGGGCAGGTCATTCGCGGCTACGTCGTCGAGGGTCTCGGCGCCGCACAGTTCGCGGCGAAGGGCGCAGTCGACCGGCTGCGCGCCCTCTCCAGCACCGCGCCCGCCACTGCGAGCCGCAACGACAGCGCTCGTGCCGTAGTTCTCGCCGCCGCGGACCCAGCACAGCCGTACGGCGCGGCACTGTCCTGGCCTGCCGCGACTGGCGACACGAAACACCGGCCAGCGCGCAAAGCCGGAGCGCTGGCGGTGCTAGTCGACGGAATCCCGGCCCTGTACGTCGAACGCGGCGGTCGCTCCTTGCTGAGCTTCACGGAGGAACGCGGTTCGCTGCAGGCCGCCGCAGCTGCCTTGTCGACTGCGGTCCGGGAGGGCTGGCTGGGTCAACTGGCCGTGCAGCGCGCGGACGGAGAACACGCGCTGACCTCGGAGCTGGCCGAGATCCTGCAGGAAGCCGGCTTCCGTGCGACTCCGAAGGGACTCCGTTTGAGAGCTTGACACTGCCTGGGTTGTTGCTCGGCCTAGCCATGAGCATGGACGCGTCCGGCCCATAGTCCCACCGATCGGCTGCCTCCGTCGCGCGGTCAGCGGGCGCGCGCGGCGGACCCGCGTCGGGGAAGCAGGTGGCGTCACTAGACTTCTCGTGGCCCCTCGGTGGACAAAAGGACGTTCGATCATGGCGATGCGCGAGTTGCGCTACTTCGGTGACCCGGTGCTCAAGTCCGTGTGCGACCCGGTGACCACGTTCGACAGCAAGATCGAGGCGCTGGTGAAGGACCTCCTCGACAGCGTGCAGCCGGAGGGCCGGGCCGGGCTCGCGGCTCCGCAGATCGGGGTCGGGCTGCGGGTGTTCAGCTACGACGTCGGCGGGCTGACCGGGTACGTCATCAACCCGGAGATCGCCCACCTCTCCGAGGAGACGCACGAAATCGGCGAGGGCTGCCTGTCCGTGCCGGAGCTGTGGTTCCCGACAGTCCGCGCGAAGCACGCCGTCGTGCGGGGCGTCGACCTGCGCAACGAGCCGATCGAGGTCGAGGGCGTCGACGTGCTGGCCCAATGCCTCCAGCACGAAACCGACCACCTCGACGGAAAGCTCTACCTCGACCGGCTCACTCCCGACCGGAAGAAGCAGGCGCTGCGCGAGGCGCGGGGCAAAGACTGGTTCTGGAACCGCTGACCGGCCGCGGAGCCCGGGGCGTCCGGGCGGCGAAGAGCCGCAGCACCGTGTCGTCGTCCGGGCTGGTTTCGACGTACAGTCCGGCGCGCGCGGCAGTCCGGGCCATGGCGTCGTTGCTCGGAAGGCGGACCGCGGTCAGTTCCGTGATCCCGTCCGCCCCGGCGAGGGCGATCAGCCGAGCGAGCAACGCCGTGCCGATTCCCTGTCGCTGCCAAGCATCCTCGACGAGCAGCGATACCTCAGCCGTGCCGTCGCGCTGAGAGATCAGCTGTCCGAACCCGATCACGTCCGGGCCGCACACTGCGAGCAAGCTGGTTCCGCGCGGCGGCATGAGCAAGCGGTGCAGCCATTTTCGGGGAACCGTGCGCAGCCCGGTGTGGTAGCGGTTGAACAATGTCTTCGCCGAACAGCGAAGGTGCACCGCGCCGATCGCGTCGATGTCGCGCGGAGTGCCGATCCGCAGAACGACCGCGGCCCCGTCCGGACGGTCAAGCACCATCGGCCCGGCCAGATTCTGCTCCGCCGCGGCGAGTAATTCCAGGAACGCCGCAGCCTGAGCAAGTTCGGAGTCGGCGAACGCCACCCACCGCCGCCGCGCGACGAACGCCTGCCCGTCGCCGAAGGGAAAGACCGCCCGGTGCCCGCCCTCCGTGCGCGCCGGGTTGGATTCGTTCGCGGGAACCAGCGTGACGAGGTCGGCGGACAGGACCGACCGCAGCATCGGAGCACGGCAACCGGGATCGGCAATCGCCCGCCGAGCGGCGCTGAGGGCCGTTGCGGTCGAATCGCGAAGGCCGCAAACGCTGGTTTCGACAGCTGCCTCTCGCGCTAAGGCGCGCGCGGGTGCTGCCGGGGCGGGCAGGTCTCCAGTCCCGATGCACAACTCCCCCGCGACGGGGAGCGCAGTCGCCGCACGGAGTTCCGTAGTACCGGCTCCCGTTGCGGCCTCCTGAACTGCGACGAATCCGTTCACCGCCGAGGCAGGCGACTCCCGGATCGCGGCATCGCCGTCGGACTTCCCCAGCGCGAGCGGTTGAGCTGCGGCAGGCTTCCGGACGCCGGTGCCGGAGGTGGCCTCTCGATCGGCAGCGAAAGCACTTGCTCCAAGGCCGCGCGATTCTCCGACGACGGAATCAGCGGGCGGGTGCTCCGCACCCGGGAGCGGTTTTGCCGCAGAGCGTTCGCTGGCATCGGCTTCAGAGCGGGTCGTCTGGTCAGCCGCCGACGCTGACGAAGCATGGTGTTCGCACGCAGGCATCCCAGCGCGCATCTCCCGGTCGGCGCGGAACGCAGTTGCCTCCGGAACACCGTGTTCCCCGGTATCAGGCGCAGCGGCAGTCGTCCGGCCGGGAGCGGGTGTGTCCGTGATCGGAGTGAGGAGTTCCCGGGCGACGGCCTCGGCGATCGAATCCTCGGGTGCGGGGGCCGGTGCGCGGAGTTCGGGGATGGCGGTTTCGGTCATCCCCAGGCAATCGCCGCCTTCGTCGCGGAGGGCGTCTATCAGGAGGTGTTGCGGCAGGCCGGTTGCGGGGCGCAGCACGAACTCGTCCAGGACGCCGCCGGGTACGGGGTGTCTGGTGAGGCCGACGATGCGGCATTCGAGGTCGGCTAGTCGGATCGCGAAGCGGGCCAGCGTTCCGGGGTAGTCGTCGGAGCGTACGCGTACTCGCCAGGCTCGGGCCGGTGGGCGGTTTTCTTTGGAATGGCTGGGGTTTGGCTCGGAGCGAGCGAGGTGTGCCGGCTCGTCGGCAAGGGCGTTTGCGAGGAGGCTGCGGGGCGTCGAAGGCATGTCCATGGGACTTACCGTTCCTGACGCACGTAACCGGGGGCGTCCTGTGGTGTTTCGGGTTTGTCAGAGGGTGCCCGGGAATGCGTGATCTGCGGGAAACGTGGCGCGGATCAGCGTGGGGCGAGCAGGCGGAATTCGTTGTCTTCCGGGTCGGTGAAGTCGGTCTGGCCGATCAAGTGGGCACCGGCTGCTTGGAGGCGGCGGGCTTCGGCGGCGTGGTCCTCGTCGAGGGCCGGGGCTAGTTCCAGGTGAAGGCGGTTTCGGTCGTGCTTCGGGGTTTTCACGCGGAGGAATTCGAGAGTGGGGCCGCGGCCGGAGGGGTTGCGGAGGGTAGTGATGGCGGGCTCATCGGCGGTGATGGGCCAGGCTGTGAGCGAAGACCAGAAATGCGCTAGGCGTGCGGGGTCCTCTGCGTCCACGACGATCGCTGCCAGGGCACCGGCACTGGCGTATTCCTGGCGAGGTTCCAGCACGCAGAACTCGTTGTCTTCGGGGTCTGCCAGGACGATCCACGGGACGTCGCGCTGGCCGATGTCGATGGGGCGGGCGCCTAGGGAAACGGCTCGGGCGACGGTTTCGCGTTGGTGTTCGCCGGACGTGCTGGAGAGGTCTAGGTGCAGCCGGTTTTTGGTGGTCTTCGGACGGGACGAGCGGGCGAAGACCAGGTTGAGATCACAGCCGTCGTTCGCTGCGGGATGGACCTCGTCCGGGGATTCCGCGGTGGTGTGCCAGCCAAGGAGGCCGGACCAGAACCGGGCCAGGCGGGCTGGTTGTTCGGCGGCGATGGCCAGGTTGACCAGACGGGTTGCCATGTCGCCACGGTAACGGGGAGGTCCGACAAAAACGGCGGATCGTGCGCTGGCGAGACCGGGTGAAAGAACTGTGCCGGCAAGCGCGGGGGTATCGCGCTTGCCGGCACAGCCGGATCGCCAGGTGGCCGGTGAGAAACCGAGAAGCTTCCCCGCTTTCGGTTCTAGGCGGTCACCTGGTGGCCAGTCGCAGCAGGGCCCAGGTTTGGGCGGACAGCTCGTGGTCGCCGTCGGTGTGGACCATGGTCACCGGGACTCTCCCCCAGAGCCAGAGGTACACGTTTTCGGGCGAGCCGGTGACTATCGCGTCCGCGGCGTCGGCTTCTCGGGCAGAGCAGCGCCAGGCTTCTGTTTCGCCGGGGCCCGCTCTCGCGATCCAGCTGTGGCCTCCGGTGTGGAAACCCACTGTGCCGTTTCGGGTTCCCGAGATGCCCATGGTGGTGAGCTTGTGTCCGAAGTAGAGGGTGAGGGCCTCGTCGACGCCGTCGGCGGCCAGGTCGTCCGGGACTGTCGAGTCGCCGGTTCCGGCTGCGTTTTCGGCGTCCACTCGGTGGACGAGGGTTTCGTGGAGCATGCGGCGGCGCCAGAAACCGTGGGTCGGGTCGGCGGACCACCAGGTGGCGGCTCGGGAGGCCGGGTCGTGGTCGGCCAGTTCCACCTCGAGTTCGGTGCGGGCGGCGGAGTAGAAATCGACGACCGGCTGGCCGGGCAGGGGTTCGCGCCACAGTTCGGGGCGGCGGCCTTCGCGGATCCAGCCGAGCACCTGCCAGTACACGGCGCCGACGTGCTTGAGCAGCTCGTTCAACGTCCAGCCCGGGGCGGTGGGCACCGGCGAATCGGGCGACGCCGAGTGCGCCACCTCCCCCAGCAGCAGCGCCTCCGCGGAGAACGCCTCGAGCAACCGGCCGTGGTCGACCGTGCCGAGTTCACGCGACATGAGCTTCCCCGGACATCGGCAGGCCGTGCACGACCCGGCGGACCAATTCGAGGAACTGGGCTGTTGCCTGCAGCAGGCCCTCAGCCAGTTCGGCGGTGACGCGGCCGGTGATGCCCGCTTCGGCGGCGGCCCGGGTTTCGGAATGGTCGGCGAAGAAGGCCGACCATTCGCGCAGTTCGGGAGCGACGGCGTCGAGCAGCACCCAGCCGCTGGCGGGACGGCCCCGGCCTCGACGCGGACGACCCCGGACGGCGAGCACCGCACCCGCGCCGCGCAGGGCGGCGAGGTAGGCGCCGATGAAGCGTTCGGCCGGGTCGTGTTCGTTTTCCGCGTGGTCGAGTCCGCGATTGGCCTGGGCCAGGAGGGTGACCGCCTCGGGAGCGACCGGCGGGCGCAAGGACAGCGGGAGTTGCGGCTGGCCCGGGCCGCCGGAGCGATGGGCGGCCGACTCGGCGGAGGGCCGGACGGCGGCTCGGCTGCGGTGGACGACCTGCCTCGGGGGCGGCGAACTGGGCAGGGCGGGTTCGGGGACGTGGTGCACGGTTGGCTTGGAGGTTGGAGCGCCCGACGGGGTGCGTTCGGGCTGGGGAGCGGGGTTGGCCGCTGCGGCAGAGGGTGCGGTGGAGCGGTTCTCCGACAGCCTGGATGCGGAGGAACCCGCCGGGGTGCGCTCAGGCTGGAGAGCGGGCTGGGCCGCCGCGGCGGATCGCGCGGTGGAGATGTCCTCTGGCGCAAAGGGCAGCGCGGGGTCGGTCGCCGGAGCAGCACGCCGAGCAGAGCCAGCCGTCGAAGCGGACGACGGAGCCGAAGCAGACGGAGCGCCAGAAGCCGACGGTTGGACAGCACTGCCTTCGGGAACCACGTGCGCAGCGGAAGCCGCCGGTTGAGCAGCACTGTCCGAGGGAACGGCCGCGGAAGCGGCCGAGGCTGAACCAGCACTTCCCGGCTGCACCGCCGCGCCGAACGTCAGCTGTTCGCCAACCGCGCCAGGTCGGTCTGGGCTGCCCTCCAACGCACGGTCCGCGGGGGACACGACCGAGACGGACATGGCGACCCTCCTCCTGCTCGGGTGGGCCCGGCCGGGGCCCGAGGTGCTTCCCCCACCCCGGGACCGGCCGGTGCGCTCCCACCGGGTATCGAACGTCTGTTCGATCTGTTTCCAGAGTAGCCGCGCCGGCCACTCCGCTCAACCCCGCCGGTGGAATCGGGGCACGTGGTGCGGGACACGGCCGCACTGGCGTGGTCTCATAACGGAGTGAGCACCCACGACCATCCCGCTGTCGCCAAGGTCACCGCCGCGCTGGGCGAGGCCGGGCAGCACGCCGCCGCTGACGGAGTGCGGGTGCTGCCCGCCGAGGTGCGCACTGCCGCGCAGGCCGCGGAGGCGCTCGGCGTGCCGGTCGGCGCTATTGCCAACAGCCTGGTTTTCCGGGCCCGCACGAGCGACGGGGCCGAGGTGGCGTTGCTTGCCCTCACCTCGGGGGCGCATCGGGCGAAGGAGTCCCGGCTGGCGGAACTCGCGGGGGTCGCGGAGGTCGGCAAGGCGGACGCGGCGTTCGTCCGGGAGCACACGGGACAGCCGATCGGGTGCGTCGCTCCGGTCGGGCATCCGGAGCGGCTCGTGACGCTCGTGGACACGGCGTTGCGCGACTGTCCCGAGGTGTGGGCCGCGGCGGGGCATCCGAAATCGGTCTTCCCGACCACGTTCGACGCGCTCGTCACGCTCACCGGGGGCACCCCGGGCGATCTGGCGGGCGAAGGGGAGGATGGTCGACTGTGACCGCCATGTCCTCCTCCGGGTGTTCCCGGTACGTGCAGCTCTCCGCCGACGAGTTCCGCTCCCGGCTGCCGGAAGCGCTGGCGATCTACGTGAACGCGATGCGCTACTCCGAGGGCACGGCCGAGCAGCGCGCGCCGATGTGGCTCACCCACGCGCTGCGCGAGGGCTGGCGCTGCATGGCCGCCCTCGACGACAACGGCGTGCTGCTCGGAGTCGCGTACGGCTACAAGGGCCGCGCCGGGCAGTGGTGGCACGAGCAGGTCCGGCACGGCCTCACCCGCCGCGCCGGGACGGAGGAAGCCGAGCGCTGGCTGACGGACTACTTCGAGCTCACCGAGATCCACGTGCGGCCGGAGAACCAGGGCAAGCAGATCGGCGAGGACCTGCTGCGCCGGCTGCTCGACGGCGTCCCCAGCGCGAACGTCCTGCTCTCCACGCCGGAAGGCACGAGCCGGGCGTGGAAGCTGTACCGGCGCATGGGGTTCGTCGACGTTCTGCGCGATTACCAGTTCACCGGCGATCCGCGGCCGTTCGCGATTCTCGGCCGGTCGCTGCCGCTCGAAGCGCAGCAGGGTCAGGCGTAGGACGCCGCACGCCCGGTGCCGGACCGGGCGTGCGGCGCGCTCGCCTACCGCAGCGGAGCGTCTCCGCGAAACGGCCCCCAGAGGCCGTGCGCGCCAGTGATTGCGAGCTATCAGGCGTGACCGAGCGACGGCGCCACCGTCTTGGCCACGGCGACCGCCTTCGTGCAGGCGGTGGCGGTGTCGAGGCCGCTTTCGGGCTCGCCGCTGAACTGCACGGAAACGATCTCGCCGTACCCGTGAGCCTCGTCGTCCTTCGGAGTCTCGACCTTGCGCCAGGTCGCGTCGCAGCTGACCACGCTGCTGTCCGCGTCCTTCTTCTGGATGGCCGTGACGCCATTGCCGAGGTCGGCGGGCTGGCCGTCCCCGGCATCGGCGGGCAGGCCCTGGTGCAGGTGCACGGACACCTGCGGGTAATGGGTGCCGTCGCCGGACCAGAAGTCGCATTCGTGCAGGCTCTTGGGCTCCACGAAGGACTTCTGCCCCAGCGCGGTCTCGACGGCCTGCTTGCCCGCCACCGCGCACGGATCGGTCGTCAGCACGGAGCCGGGCACCTGCTTGTACTGCGGCGGGGAGCTGTGCAGGGCCTGCACGACCTTGGTCAGCGCCGCGCGGCCGGGCGCGCAGGCGTCGCCGGCGGACTTGGTCTGGAAGGTGATCCCCAGCGACTGTTCGAACGACGTCACGACGGAGACCCAGCACGACCCTGGCTTGTCGCCGTCGACGACCAGCGGAAGGCCTTCGAGTTTCTCGACCGGGTCCTTCGACATGATCAGCTGGTCGCCGACGCGCAGCACCAATTCGACGGTCTTGCCGCCGGCGTCCTTGACGTCGACGCGGCACTCGCCCCATTCGGAGGAGGAAAGGCTCGACTGGTCCGGGGCGCCGACGCCGCCGAGGGTCTTGCTGTCCAGCAGCGCGCACGGATCCACGGTGCGCAGGGCCGCCGCCTGCACCGCGGGGTCGGTGATCGGGGGTTTCGCTTCGGAGGTGGGAGAGTCCGCGGCGGCGGTGCCCGCGGTCGAGCCGCCGCAGCCCGCGAGCAACGCCAGCAGAGCCACCCCAGCAGCCAGCGCCGATGCCCGGAATATTCGGTTTTCGGTGATCATGCGCGGCACCGTAGCGGAATCTGTCACCCGTTCGTGGCGAAATCTCCAAAAATGCGGACAGTCCGTGAATGATGCTCACCGGGGCTCAGGCCGCCAGTAGCCGACCGCGAGCGCCGCCACGAGCAGCACCGCGCCGCCCCACGCGAACGCGCTCAGCCGTTCGTGCAGGAAAACAACCGAAAGCACGGACGCCGTCAGCGGCTCCAGCAGCGCGGACAGCGCGCCCAGCACCGGGTGGGCGCCGCCGAGACCGCGGAAGTATGCGGCATACGCGACGGCTGTCGGGACCACGCCGAAATACACAGCCAGCAGCAGCACGTCGGCGCGGGCGGGCAGGTCCATGCCGAGCCACAGTGCGGCGGGCGTCAGCAGCAAACCGCCGGTCAGGCAGCCGAATGCCGTGGTGGCCAACGGATCGAGGCCGTCGACGGGCTTCGCCGTGATGAGCGTGAGCACGGCGAACCCGGTCGCCGCAAGCAGCGCGAAGCCGAGGCCGCCGACCAGCCGGGCGGGTGACGCCGCGGTTTCCGGCGACCAGCGCAACAGCACCAGCCCCGCGACGGCGCCGCCGACGGACACCAGCGTCCACAACTGGGGTGCGCGACGCCGCCGCACCGCGGAAAACACCGTGAGGACAACGGGTGCGGCACCGATCGTGGTCATCGTCGCTGTGCTGACTGAGCTGAGCGCGACAGCGGCGAAGTAGCTGGCTTGGAAGAGCGCGAAGAGGGCTCCGATGAGAACGAGACGGCACCAGTTTTGCTTGGCTGGAAAGCGAAGTCCGCCGGTGAGAGCGACGTAGACCGCGCTCGCGGCGCCGCCGATGAGCAAGCGATAGGTGGCGACGGCCAGCGGGTGCAGGCCGGCTTGCTGGGCGAGCAGCGAGCCGGACAGGCCGCCGGTTCCCCAGAGCACACCGGCTACGACAAGGGCGGCCGACGAGCGGGCGCGCGAAGGTACGAGAACAGACATTCGGAAGTGGGCTCCTGCGTCGAAGGAATCGGAAATCGACGACGCGGGGCAGCGTGCACGGGCCGGTTCAGGACGTCATCCGGTGGCCGCGGGCCCGGTTTCGGGCGCACGCGGCGAAAACTGCCCCGCTCAGGAGGCTGGTGGTGGGATGACGACGAGGAGCCACTGCACGGACGGGAGCTTAACCAGAGGCCGAGGGGACGATCAACGGGTTTGCGGCGTGCGGCGCCAACGGATTTCGCCGTCCTGCCATTCGTCGGTGGCGGTGAGCCCGGCAGCGGCCGCGACGGCGGCGGAGGCCCGGTTTTCCGGGTGGATGTGGGCGATGATCGCGTCCACCGGCTGCGAGAGCAACCAGCCCACGAGTCCTCGCGCGGCTTCGGTGGCGATGCCTCGGCCCTGCCACGGAGTTCCCACCACCCAGGCGATTTCGGCGACCGAACCGTCGACCGTCGCCTGAACAGTGCCCGCCAGGCCGGAATCGCGCACCTGGATCACCCAGTTCAGCCAGGACACCGCCGGATCGGGCGAGCCTGCGGTCATCCGCCGGTAGCGCGAACGGAGAGCGGCCAAGGAGTCCGGCGCGCCGCCGATGTACGTGTGCAAGGCCGGGTCGGACAGCACTGACGCCATCTCCTCGGCATGCGAGACAGACAGCGGCAGCAGGTCCAACCGGGCGGTTTCGATGAGCTGAGCGGTAACCATGAGAGGAAGACACCCGGGCCGGTGCGGGAACACCGGCCCGGGAAAGCAGTCTCAGTCCAGCTGCGCCAGCTGCTCGCGCAGGGTGTCCAGTCCCATGCCGCCCATCTGCAGGGCCTTGGTGTGGAACTGCTTGATGTCGAACGCCGAACCCTGCCGCGCGCGGGCGTCGTCGCGCGCGGCGAGCCACAGGCGTTCGCCGAGCTTGTACGCGGGGGCCTGGCCCGGCCAGCCGAGGTAGCGGTCGATCTCGTCGTGGACGTGCGCGTGGTCGGTGATCGTGCGGGTCAGCATGAACTCCAGGCCCAGCTCGGGCGTCCAGCGCTCGCCCTCGTGGAATCCGGTGCCCGCCGGGATTTCCCGTTCCAGGTGCATGCCGAGGTCGACCACGACGCGGGCGGCGCGGAACATCTGCTCGGACAGCATGCCGAGCAGGTTGCCGTCGTCGGAGAGGTAGCCGAGTTCCTCCATCAGGCGTTCCGCGTACAGCGCCCAGCCTTCGCCGTGCGCCGAGATGAACGTCATGAGCCGCTGGTACTTCGTGAGGGTCTCGGCCTGGTTGACCGCCGTCGCGATCTGCAGGTGGTGGCCCGGGACGCCCTCGTGGTAGACCGTCGAGACCTCGCGCCAGGTCGTGAATTCGTTGCGGTCCGCGGGAAGCGACCACCACATCCGGCCGGGACGGCTGAAGTCCTCGCTCGGCCCGGTGTAGTACGCGCCGACGCCGCCGCCCGGCGGGGCGATCTTGCACTCCAGCGCCATCAGCCGGTCCGGGATGTCGAAGTGCTTGCCGCGCAAGGACTTCAACGCGTCGTCGGACAGCTGCTGCATCCACGCCTCGAACTGCGGGCGGCCCTGCACGCGGTAGCGCGGGTCGGCGTCGAGCACCGCGGCGGCCTCCGCGGGCGTCGCGCCGGGCTTGATGCGGTTCGCGACCGCGCGCATTTCCGTTTCCAGCCGCGAGAATTCGTGCCAGCCCCACTCGTACGCCTCGCGCAGGTCCAGCTCCGCGCCGATGAAGTAGCGCGACCACAGCCGGTAGGTGTCCTCGCCGACGGCGTCCTTGACCGGGGCCTTCGGAGCGAGCTCGGCGCGCAGGAATCCGGCGAACTCCGCGAACGCCTCGTCCGCGGCCCGCGCTCCCGCGGCCAGGTCGGACTTCAGCGAATCGACCCCCGCGCCGGCGACCATGCTGGCGAAGAACCCGGGTCCGTCCTTGAGCCCGGCCCACGTCTCGCACTGCTCGGCGACCTTCGAGACCTGCCGCAGCGCCGAAACCCGCCCCTTGTCGGCCGAGGCCAGCAGCGACGCGCGGACCCCGGCGAGCGCCTCGGGCACCTTCGGCAGCCGGGCCGCGACGTTCGCCCAGTCGTCCGGGGTGTCGGTCGGCATCAGGTCGAAGACCATCCGCAGGCCCTGCACCGGGCTCTCGATCACGTTGAGCGAAGCGGCGTCGAGACCCGCGTCGTGGATCTCCAGCTCGAGGCCGATCCGCTCGCTGAAGACGGCCTTCGCGACCCGCTCCCCCGCGTCCGCCGGTTCCGCGGCGGTCACCGCGGCCAGCGCGCGCCGCGCCAGCTCCGCGCGGGCGTCGTGGCCGGCGGGCGAATAGTCGGTGAGCTGGTCGTCATAGCCCGCGACGCCGAGCATGGTGGCCGCGACCGGGTCCACGGCCACGTAATCGTCGACGTACCGGTCGCAGATCTCCGGAACGCTCTGTTCGGTGGAAGCCATGCCCGGCACGCTACCGGCCGGAGGCGCCCCGAGCCCACGCAGTTACGCGCGGGCGGGCACCAGTCCGAGCCGGGTCACCACCTCGCGGGTCGCCTTGGACCGGTTGAAGGTGTAGAAGTGCAGGTCGGGCACGCCTTCGGCGATCAGTTTCTCGCACAGTTCGGTGACCCAGTCGATGCCCGCCGCGCGGAAGGACTTGGGGTCGTCCGACAGCGGTTCGAGCCGGTCGAGCAGGCGCTGCGACGCCGGGGCACCGGACAGCTTGATCGTGGTGTGCAGCGTCCGCAGGGTGGTCAGCGGCATGATGCCGGGCAGCACCAGCGCGTCGCAGCCCGCGGCGGCGACCCGGTCGCGCAGCCGCAGGAAGTCCTCGGCCTCGAAAAACAGCTGCGCGATCGCGAAATCGGCTCCCGCGCGGAACTTGCGCACCAGGTGCTTCGTGTCCGATTCCAGGTCCGCCGAGCGCGGGTGGCCGTACGGGAACGCCGAGACGCCGACGCAGAAGTCGCCGAGCGAGCGGACCAGTTCGACCAGTTCCTCGGCGTAGGTGAGGCCCTCGGGGTGCGGCACCCAGTCGCCGTAGACGTCGCCGGGCGGGTCGCCGCGCAGCGCGAGGATGTTGCGCACGCCGACCGCCGCGTACCAGCCGATCACGTTCCGCAGTTCGGACACCGAATGGTCGACCGCCGTCAGGTGCGCCATCGGGCAGAGCGTGGTCTCGGTGGCGACGCGGGCGATGCTGCGGATGGTGCCGTCGCGGCTCGAACCGCCCGCGCCGTAGGTGATCGACATGTACGCCGGGTCCAGCGGTTCCAGCTCGCGGATGGCCTTCCACAGGACGGCCTCGTCGGCCTCGTCGCGGGGCGGGAAGAACTCGACGGAGAACGCGGGCCCGTCCCCCCGCAGCCTTTCGATCACCGACGTCATGGAGTGAAATGGTAGTGGCTCGGCTCGAGCCCCGGCAGAGCCGACGGGTGGCCTTGGCCACGCGGCGTACCGATGCCGGGGACGTCCGTGAGGGGAACCCTGAGGGACTCTGAGTCCCTCAGGGTTCCCCTCACGGACCGCAAACCCTCCCGGCGGGCGTGGGCGCGCGTACCGTCAGGGGGCGAACCCTCCGGGGAGGCGAGCCCATGAGCAGTGAAGACGATCTGGCCTGGGACGAAGACGTGCGCGTGGCCGTCTACCGCGCGTTCGCCTCGCGCGGCCGCCCGCCCACCGCGCCCGAACTGGCCGACGCCGCGCACGGGTCGCTCGCGGTGGCGAAACAGGCGCTGCACCGGATGGCCGACCCGAGATGGCTGTGGCTCGACGAATGCGAGCACGTGGCGCTGGCCGCGCCGTTCGCGGCGGTCCCGCTCGGGTTCGCGGTGATGGGCGAGCACACCATGTGGTGGGGCGGGTGCGCCTGGGATTCGTTCGCGATCCCGCACCTCGTCTCCGGCGAGCCCGAGGTGCTGGTGGCGACGCGCTGCCCGGGCTGCGGCGAGCCGTCCGCGCTGGTCGTGCGGCGGGACCGGCCGCCTGAGGGCGCGCAGGTCGCGTACTTCCCGGCCTCGCCTGAGCAGCTCGCGGGCGATCGCGGGAAGCAGCGGCTGTACTGCGCCGAGTCCTGTGTGGACAGTCCGGGCGAGGTGCTCGGGCTCGACGCGCTGTGGCATCTCGCGAAGGACTGGTACGCGGGCTGCCTGGAACCCGGCTACCGGCCGCGCGGGCCCGCGGAGGCGGCGGAATACTTCGCGGCGAGCGGGCGTCCTGACGCGTTCCGGAGCGGCTGAGCGCGTCTGGTGCGCCACATCCGGGGGCGCCCGGCGTGACCCCGGCCGCCCGCGTCCCGGAGGATGAAGACATGGACGCGCCCGGATTCGACGCCGATCTCCCCGTGCACGTGGAGCGTGCGCTGGCCGATTTCCTCGGCCGGGCGGGGACCGAGATCCTGCGCACCGAGCCGAGCGTCGCGGCCGGGATCGAGGCGCTGTCCGGTTTCGTGCTGGGCGGCGGCAAGCGGATCCGCCCGACGTTCGCCTGGTGGGGCTGGCGCGGCGCGGGCGGCGCGGCTTCCGGTCCGCTCGCCGAGGGCGCGCTGCGGGCGGTCGCGAGCCTGGAGCTGATCCAGGCCTGCGCGCTGATCCACGACGACCTCATCGACTCCTCCGACTCTCGCCGCGGCAGGCCGACCGTGCACGTGGCCGCCGAGAAACTGCACGCGGACCGTGGCTGGCTCGGGTCGCCGTCGGTGTTCGGGCTGGCCAGCGCGGTGCTGGTGGGCGACCTGGCGCTGGCCTGGGCCGACGACATGTTCGCCGAGGCCCCGCTGCCCGCTGCCACGATCGCGGCGGCTCGCCCGGCTTGGCGCGCGATGCGCACCGAGGTCCTCGCCGGGCAGTACCTCGACGTCCGTACGCAGGCCGTGGGCGACGCCTCGCCTGAGGCCGCGCTGCGGATCGACCGGCTCAAGACGGCCGCGTACACCGTCCAGCGGCCGCTGCACCTCGGCGCTTCGCTCGCCGGGGCGGACGACCGGCTGATCGCCACGCTGCTGGAGTTCGGCGGCGACGTGGGCGTGGCGTTCCAGCTGCGCGACGACCTGCTCGGCGTGTTCGGCGACCCGTCAGTGACCGGCAAACCCGCCGGCGACGACCTGCGCGAGGGCAAGCGCACGCTGCTCGTGGCGCTGGGCCTGCAGCTGGCCGAGGAGAAGGGCGACCACGCCGCAGCCAAGGTGATCGCCGACGCGATCGGTGCCGCTGACCTCACCGGCGGCACCGTGGACCAGGTCCGCGAGGCGCTGACCTCGGTCGGCGCGGTCGCCGCGGTGGAGCGCCAGATCGACGAGCTGACCGCCTCCGCGAACGCCGCGCTGGAACGCGCGCACCTGGCCGAGCCCGCCCCGTCGGCGCTCGCCGAACTGATCCGGCTGGCTACCCAGCGGAACTTCTGATGCGGACGGTGAACGGGCACGCCGACCACGTGGTGGTCGTCGGCGCGGGGCTGGCCGGGCTCTCGGCCACGTTGCACCTGCTCGGCGCGGGACGGCGGGTGACGCTGCTGGAGCAGCGGAAGACGCCCGGCGGACGGGCCGGGCAGCAGGACTTCGGCGCGAACGCGGTCGACACCGGGGCCAGCGTGCTGACCATGCCGGAGCTGGTGGACGAAGCGCTGCACGCGGTCGGCGAATCGCTGGCCGACACCGTGCCGCTGACCAGGCTCGATCCGGCATACCGGGCTCGTTTCGCCGACGGCAGCTCGCTCGCCGTGCACACCGACGGCGACGCGATGGAAGCCGAGATCCGTTCGTTCGCCGGTCCGGCCGAGGCGGACGGTTACCGGCGGCTGCGACGGTGGCTCACTGACCTGTACGCGGCGCAGAAGGACCACTTCATCGGCGCGAACTTCGACTCGCCGCTGGACCTTGTCCGTCCGGAACTCGTGAAGCTCGCGGCGTTGGGCGGCTTCGGCCGGTTAGGCCCGCGTGTCGCCAGCTTCTTGCGCGACGAGCGCGTACGGCGGCTCTTTTCGTTTCAGGCGCTGTACGCAGGTCTCGACCCGACGCGTGCGCTCGGCGCGTACGGGGTCATCGCGTACATGGACACTGTCGGCGGCGTGTACTACCCGCGGGGCGGCATGGGCGCGATCGCCCGCGCGATGTCCGACGCTGCGACGCGCGCTGGAGCCGAACTGCGGTTCGGTACGGAAGCTGCGTGGCTTGAGCGGGTGTCGTCGCGCGTACGCGCTGTACGCACGCGTTCGGGCGAGCGCATTGAGTGTGACGCCGTGGTGCTCGCGACAGAGCTTTCGGCGGCGTACCGGCTGATCGGCGCGCGTCCGCGGCGTGTGCTGCCGTTGAAGTACTCGCCGTCGGCCTTCGTGCTGCATGGGCACGCGGACCGTTCGTGGCCGGAACTGGACCACCACACGATCTTCTTCGGCCAGGCGTGGGAGCGGACCTTCGCTGAGATTGTCCGCGAGGGCAAGCTGATGAGCGATCCGTCGCTGCTGGTCACGCGCCCGACCGCGACCGAGCCGTCGCTCGCTGGCGACGGCGGCGAGATCGTCTCCGTGCTCGCCCCGGCCCCGAACCTGAACACCGGCCCGATCGACTGGTCGCGCGTCGGCCCGGCTTACCGCGAAGAACTGGTGCGCACGCTGGAATCGCGCGGGCTCACCGGGTTCCGCGAAACCTACATTGTGGACGAACAGCTCACTCCGGCCGACTGGGCGGCGCGCGGTTTGGCCGCCGGGACACCGTTCTCGCTCGCGCACACCTTCCCGCAGACCGGCCCGTTCCGGCCCGCGAACCTGGTGCGGGCGGCGGAAAACGTGGTGCTCGCCGGGTGCGGGACGACGCCGGGCGTCGGCATCCCGCCGGTGCTGATCTCCGGACGGCTCGCCGCGGAAAGGATCACCGGCCGGTGAGCGAACTCGACGCGGCCGGCATCGTCGAACCCGCGCTGCGTTCTGCCTATACGGAATGCCGGCGCATCAATGCCCATCACGGCCGCACGTTTTTCCTTGCCACGCGGCTGCTTCCGGCGCGGGCCCGGCCGGCCGCGCACGCGCTGTACGGCTTCGCGCGGATGGCCGACGAACTGGTCGACAACCCCGAGCCCGGCACCGATCCGGCGGTCGCGCTGGACAAGGTGGCCGGGCTCGTCGACGAGGTTTACGACGGAAGCGTCCCGGGCGATCCGGTGCTGGCCGCACTCGCGGATACGGTGTCTCGCTACGACATCCGGCGTGCTTTGGTGGATGCGTTTCTGCATTCCATGCGGATGGATCTGACGGTTTCCGAGTACGCGACTTACGCCGATCTCGGCGAGTACATCTACGGTTCGGCTTGTGTGATCGGGCTGCAGATGTTGCCGGTGTTCGGGACTGTCGTTCCGATGGAGGAGGCTTCGCTTAGCGCGGCGGCGTTGGGGGAAGCGTTTCAGCTGACCAATTTCCTGCGGGACGTCGGCGAGGATCTCGACCGTGGGCGGTTGTATCTGCCTACGGAGGAACTGGCGGCGTTCGGGGTGGATCGGGCGGTGTTGCTGGACGCGCGGCGGAGTGGGCGGCCGGATCCTCGGGTACGGGCGGCGCTTGCGGTGGCGGTTTCGCGGACCCGGGCGGTGTATCGGCGGGCTGAGGCGGGAATTCCATTGCTGCGACCGGAATCTCGGCCTTGCGTGCGGACGGCTGTCACGTTGTACGAAGGAATTTTGGACGAGATCGAGGCGATGGACTACGCCGTGCTGAACCGGCGCGCGGTCGTCGGCAAGGGGCGGCGGGTCGCGGTCGCGGTACCTGCGTTGGTACGGCGCGCAATTACTTCCAGGTCTCGATAACGCGGGTTGGTTCGGCGCTGGCGTCGTACGAGCGCAGCCATGGCAGAGTCTCCATGACGCTCAGGTCAGCCGGGCGCGGTGGGCGGCCACGCGTTCCCTTGTGGCGCAACGGGAAGAGCAGTACCGGCGCGGGCTTCCCCCGCCCAGATGCGCGAAGGGTTTCCCGCACGACGGCGACGCGCACAGGCCGCCGGGGACGCTTTGGCGGTCGGCCAGCAGGTTGGCCAAGGCCAGTGCGGAGGACGTGATCAGCCAGGCTCCCCACGGGCCGTCGTCGGACGAGTCGACGTGCAGGTGCCAGCCGAAGTCGTCGTCGTGTGCGGTGAGGCGCGGGGGTCCGGCGTAGGCGGCGAACAGGGCGTTCAGCACCTCGGCGGCCGAAGCGGCGTCGGGGGCGGCGAAGACCTCCCGCAGTTCCAGCGCGGCGGCACGCAACTCGGCCACGTCGCGCGCGGAAAGCCGGGGTTGCGGTTCGCCGTGCTCGACCAGCACTGCGGCTACCGAATCCGGCGAAGGATCCGCCGCTAGCAGCACATCGAGCAGCGCTACGGCACGGCGGACCGCGTCCCGGGCGGAGCGGCCCGCGAAATCCGGCTGCGTTCCAGGCATGAGCCACTGTAACATCTCGCGGGTGACAAGCCGTTACAGATTCGCGGCCTATCTCACCGGGGCGACGGCTGCGCGCACTGGTGACGAACTGTCCGGCCCGGCGGTACTGCTGCTCGGCGTGGGCGCTTCGGGGGCGGTCGCGGGGTCGACGCTGCTGGCCGGGCTCACTGTCGCGGCGGCGGTGGGCGGGCCGGTGCTGGGCGCGCTCCTGGACCGGTCGCCCACGCCGGGCCGGATCCTCGCGGTCGGGCTGATCGGGTACGCGGCGGGGTTGGCTGCGATCACCGCGCTGTTCGGGGCGGTGCCGTTTGCGCTGGTGATGGGGATTGCGGTGGCGAGCGGGTTGCTGGCACCGGCGATCGGGGGCGGGTGGACGGCGCAGGTCCCCGCATTGGTGCCCGCACAGAAACTCGGCAGGGCGAGCACGCTCGACGCGATGACGTTCACCGCGGCGGCGCTCGTCGGGCCGGGGCTCGCGGGAGTGCTCGCCACGGCGGCGGGGGCTCCGGTTGCGATGGTCGTGGCTGGGGCGCTGGCGTTGATCGCGGCGCCGTTCGCGTGGCGGCTCCCCCGCAACCGTGAAAAGCAGCGGCCTCGATTCTTTGCAGCAGCAACGGTTCTTGTCCGGAATCCTGCGCTGCGCCAGTCGACCGCTACCTCGACGTTGTCGTGCGTCGGGATCGGGATGGCGTTCGTCTGCTATCCGTTGATCGGCGAGCAACGGCTTGGCAGCGCGGGGTACGGGACGTTGTTGCTCGTCGGCTTGTCGGTCGCGTCGTTGCTGGC
Organism: Amycolatopsis halotolerans; assembly: GCF_042647905.1. Taxonomy (NCBI): domain Bacteria; kingdom Bacillati; phylum Actinomycetota; class Actinomycetes; order Pseudonocardiales; family Pseudonocardiaceae; genus Amycolatopsis; species Amycolatopsis halotolerans. The sequence continues at coordinate 162,384 of NZ_JBHRWI010000042.1, read as the reverse complement.
GAATGCGGTTCTCTCGCGGCGGTCGTATTCGCCGGATCGTGCGGTGCAGCTGAGCACGGTCGCGATCGGGATTGGGCTCGCGGGGGCGGCGGTGGCACCGAACGCGCCGCTATTGGTGATTGCCGTGGCACTCACCGGGATTGGCGAAGGGCCGCAGCTCGCGTCGTTGTTCGCGGTTCGGCATCGGGAAGCGCCGCCGGAAATGCGGGCGCAGGTGTTCACCACCGCGGCCAGTGTCAAGATCGCCGGGATAGCGCTGGGGAACGCCGCTGCCGGGCCGTTAGCCGCCTGCTCCCCCGCCGTCGGATTGGTTGCGGCGGCGGGGATGCAGGTGGTCGCGGCGGTCGCGCATCCGTTGTGGACGGTCAGAAAGCAGCTAGTCCATTAGGCGTTCCATTGCCAGTCGGGCCGTCGTATCCGGGGACGCCGGTGCAGAGGTAGTCTCCGCATTCCTCGAATACGACATTGTCTCCGCCGACGACGTCGTTGAGTTTCCCAGCGTACAGCCGCGAAGCGTCCGGATACTGATCATGGTGTCCGGCCAATGCGATGACTCCCGCGATGAACGGAGCAGACGCACTGGTGCCGCCGACTACCGTCCAGCCGTGGAGGACTGTGGTCTCGTACACGGCGGGTCCGGTGACGGGATCGGCTACCGCGGCCACATCCGCAACGGTCCGGCCTGGGCAGTTCGGGTCCTTCTGCCACGCGGGTTTCGGGACCCAGGCCGAACATCCGCTCGACGCGCCCTTCCACACCGATTCGGTCCAGCCGCGCGGATTGTCCGCTTTGGACAGTGAGGTGCCGCCGACCGCGACGACGCTCGTGTACACCGCGGGCGCGCTCGGTGCCGCGAATCCGCCGTCACCGCTCGACGCGACGATCGCCACGCCGGGGTGCCGGTAGTGCGCGGCGAAATCGCCGGACCAATGGCTTTCCGGTGCGCCGTAGCTGTTCGACACAATCGTCGCGCCCAGTTTCACGGCCGTGTCCACCGAGGTGCCAAGTGCGTCGAAGGACGCGTCGTCGCCTTCCACCAGCAGGATTTTGCACTGGGAACAGGCAGCGGACGCCATGTCCAGGTCCAAAGCGATCTCCACTGGCCAGTCGCCCTGTCGCGGCGGGAGTGGAGCAGCGTCGCCGTGCTGGTTGACTTTGCGGAAGCAGCCGTTCGCTGTGGTGCAGGCCGGGAGGCCGTAGGTTTGTCGATATACCGCCAGGTCCGCTTCGGCGGTCGGGGCGTCGCCAGCGTCGACGATGGCGATCGTCTCGTTCGCGCCGCCAGTGCCGGGCAGGCGGTAGGCGGAACGCAGGTCAGCGGGGCTGTATCCGGTGGCGCGCAAGGCAGCGCGACTGTCCACTTTGGCGTAGCAGCGGGCGAATCCGGGCGCGGCGGGACCGCAGATGTCACGCGGGGAGGCGGACGCGACGGACGGGATGAGCGCGCCGAGGAGAAGCAGCACAGCGAGGATGCGTTTCATCGCTCAGCCTTCCCGACGGTGTAGGCGTTGCTGATCGTCTGCGTGATCGCATTGCCCGCCAGGTCCTGCGCGGTCACCTTCAGCGACGGCGACGTCCCGGCTGGCGGATTCCACCACATGGCGACGTATTCGCCGAACAATCCGAAGACCTGCGCGGGCTGCCAAGTGGTTCCGTTGTCGACAGAAACCGAAACGGTCGCCGAGGTGATCGGCGAATGCGATCCGGCACCGCTGTAAGCGGCGTGGCCGACGTGCAGTTCAAGCACCTGCAGCGGCGAGGACGACGTCGTGGAGAGATCGGAATCCAGCCGGTAATCCACCGTCAGCGCGCCGAGAATCCGGCACGGCTGCGTCGGATCGACTGCCTGGCAACGATGCGGGGACGGCAGTGCGGGGCCAGCCGCGGCCGGGTCGTACTGCAGCGTCAGTTCAGTGCGCAGTTTTCCGGCCTGGCCGACGCCAGGGATCGCGGTCCGGTCGACGTCCAGCACGCCTCGTAAAGTCGCTGGCGTCTTCGGCACTTCGACCGACGCGCCGTAGGCACCGTCCTGATCGAACAGTTGCTGATCGTTGCGGTACAAGGAGAAGTGCAGTTGCGGGGCGTAGAACAACGGGATCGCGGTGTGGTCCGGTTCGCTGTCGCGCAATTCCGGGATGGCAACCGAAACCATGCCGCCGGAATAACAGGCCTCGCACAGCCGGTCCCGCTTCCACTGCCCGAGACCGGCGGTCAGCGGGCCGCGCGACCAGTCGACGGTCGTGGTGCTGCCCGGCCGGTAGGTACGCGGATCGGCGGTCATGAGCGTGTACGACGAGCCTTTTTGCTCGTACTGCACCCATTCCGTGGTGTGCGTGGTGCCGAGGTAGTCGGTCAGGACGCCGGGGGCGGGAATGAAGAAGCCGCTCGCGCCGAGGCCGTGCCGCAGGATCACCGGGTCCACCGGGCCGCTGTCGATCGCGACCGGCATGGTGTCGGCGGGATCGGCGTACATCCGGTCCTCGACCGTCGCGAGTTCACTGTCCTTTGTGGAAAACGACTGGTTCTCGGCGATGCCGTCGCTGGCGAACGAAAGGTCGACGCGGTACCGGTCCTCGGGCTTGGGCGGTTTGCCTGCCCACTGCACGACGTAGTGCAGCAAGCCCTGAGCGGGCTTCGGCACCGGCCGCACGTACTGCTTGGTCGTGCTGCCCGAGATGCCGACGGCGAATCCGCGGCCGGTCGCGTCCTCGCGGAAGAAGTTGGTGGTGAGCGAAGCCTGCGTGGTCGACTTCGACGGAGCCACCTTCACCTCGGCGGTCGCGTACTTCTCCTCCACGGTGAGGGTCTGCGCGTCCGGCGAATCGCCGACTGTGAACCCCTCGACCCACGAGGTCCGCGTGGCGATCACGCTCCCCGTGCTGTCGAAGTCGGAGAAGGTCGAGGACGCGGTGTAATGCCCTTCGGGAACCGCGATCCGGGTGACGCCGTCGACGTCGACATGCCGCAGCAGCTTGGCCGCGGAATCGGTGTTGATCAGCGACACGATTCCGTTGACCGAGCGGCCCTGCAGGTCGAGGAGCCGGAGTTCGAGGATTTTCATCGGATACCGCGGCTGCTGTTCGCGGGGAGCGCCGGCCAGCCGGATCGTCGCGGGCAGCGCGCTGCTGCCTGCCGGACGACCGGCGGCGGCGTCCTCCGCGAGGCGTCGGTGCAGGTCAGCGGCGAATTCCGTGGCCGAAGCGAGGTATCCGGTCGCGGTGTTCCCGGCGGACGAGGCGAGCGTGATGCCGGGCAACGCCGTCGGGGCCGAGCCAGCGGGGAACGTCAGCTCAAGCGGCGTCTTCCCGGACTGCAGCCGGGCCAGCGCGGTGACGTCGAAGAGCGATTTGTCCAGCCGCCCGAGAAACGGAACGGCCTCGCCCGGAATGACATAACGGTCACCGCCGTCGGTTTGATACGACTGGAAAGTGGTGCGCGGCGGCGACGAAAAGGCGTAATTCGTGCCGCCGTTCGGCCCCGGGAAAACCGTCAGCCGGTCCCCTGTCGGCAAGGTCACTTCTCGCGCTCGCGGTGCCGCCGCTGTGAAGGGCGCGGCCGCCGCGGGTGGTGCCGGCAAAGCGGAACTGCCCAGCACCAGCGCGATCGACACGACCGCGCGGCGTCTTCCGGAAACCCGTCCTCCCATGCCCGATGCTCCTCTCCAGCATGCGGCAGAGCAGGATTTTCAGGACGGTTCCCGAGGATGGACTGGACCAATTGACCGCGTCAACGACCAACGCGGTTTCTGTCCGGAAGGGCGATTGTTGTCAGCCCTTCCGGAGCAATGCGGGAAGGGACTAGAACGCCATCGCCTGCGCGCGCCGCTTGACCTCGGTCCCGTGGCTCGTGCGCAGCGCGTTGATCGGCGTGCTGCCCGGGAGCGTGTCGTCGGCAGTGAAGAGCCAGCGGAGCATCTCGGTACGGCTGAAGCCGGAGTCGGCGAGCACGGTGATCGTGCCGCCCAGCCCCTTGACGATGCCGTCCTTCACGAAGAAGGCGGCGGGCACGCAGAGTTCGCCCTTGCGCCGGACAGCGATCAGCTCGCCGTCCCGCAGCATCTGGCGAACCTTGTTGGCCGACACCCCCAATGCGGCCGCCACCTCCGGCAACGGCTTGACCGCGACCTCGGTGTCGAGGATGTCGTCGGCGACAGGAATCCCACTCACAGGTGACACTGTGCCACATTCCCCCGTCCGGCCCACTGCTACGCACGGGTGACCCGCCCCGCCGCGCGCGCCCTTCCGTACGATTGCCCACCGTGACGCGCACCCAGCCCAGCCTCGTCGGCACCCTGCTCGAACGCCGGTACCGCGTTGACCAGCTGCTGGCCAGGGGCGGGATGTCGGCCGTCTACCGGGGCCTCGACACCCGCCTCGACCGGGCGGTGGCGATCAAGATCATGGACCCGCGCTTCGCCGACGACCGGTCGTTCGTCGACCGGTTCGTGCGCGAAGCGCGTTCGGCCGCCCAGCTGCACCACCCGAACGTGGTCGCCGTGCACGACCAGGGCTTCGACACCCCGGCGGGCCAGGACACCGGTCTCGCGTTCCTGGTGATGGAGCTGGTCAACGGCGGCACGCTGCGCGACCTGCTGGACGAGCAGGGCCAGCTGGACGTCTCGCTCGCGCTGAGCGTCGCGGAGCCGGTGCTGGCCGCGCTGGCCGCCGCGCACGCCGCCGGGCTGGTCCACCGCGACGTCAAGCCCGAGAACGTGCTCATCGGCCGCAGCGGGCAGCTCGCGGGCGGCGTGGTCAAGGTCGGCGACTTCGGCCTGGTCCGCGCGGTGGCCAGCGCGGGCACCACGAGCTCGAGCGTCATCCTCGGCACCGTGGGCTACCTGGCCCCCGAACAGGTCGCCACCGGCGACACCACGGCCCGCAGCGACGTCTATTCGGCGGGCATCCTGCTGTACGAAATGCTCACCGGCCGGCTGCCCTACACCGGCGACACGGCGATCTCGGTCGCCTACCGGCACGTGAACGACGACGTGCCCCGCCCGAGCGAACTGCGCCCGGACCTGCCGCCGGTGCTCGACGACCTGATCCTGCGCGCCACCCGCCGCGACCCGGAGCAGCGCCCGGCCGACGCCGGCGAGTTCCTGGCGCAGCTGCAGGCCGCGCGCGCCGAGCTGGGGCTGCAGCCGGTCGCGGTGCCGGTGCCCCCGCCGCCGGACGGCGACCGGGTGTCGGACGTCGAACGCACGCTCCCGAACATCCCGGCGGTCCAGCAGAACGTTCCGCTGGGCCAGCAGACCATGCCGGTCTCCGGGCCGCGCGGCACGCGCGCCATGACCCGCGCCGTGCCCGCCGCGCCTCCCCCGGCGGGGCCGCCGCACGCCGGGCCGCCGGCTCCCGCTCCCGCTGAGCCGCGGAAACCGCGCGACAAGCGCAAGCTGATCGCGCTGGCGATCGCCGGGGTGCTGGTGCTCGGCGGGCTGATCGGCGCGTTCGCGTTCATCCTCAGCGATTCCAAGGTCACGACCACGACGGTGCCGAAGCTCGCCGGGCTGACCCAGGCCGAGGCGGGCGACCAGCTGCGCGCGGCGAAGCTGAACCCGCGCTACAGCCAGGAGTTCGACAACACCGTCGACGCCAACAAGGTGATCAAGGTGGACCCGGCCCCGGGCACCACGCTCGACCAGGACGCCACCGTGTCCGTGGTGGTGTCGAAGGGCAAGCCGAAGGTGCCGAACATCCAGGTCGGCACCGCGCTCGACACCGCCACGAAGGCGATCCAGGAGCAGAAGCTCACCGTCGTCCAGGGCACGCCGGAGTACAGCGACACCGCGCCGCAGGGCACCGTCGTGAGCGTGAGCCCGGCGGCGGGCACGCCGGTGGACATCGGCGGCCAGGTGACGCTGGTGCTGTCCAAGGGCCCGGAGCCGCTTCCGCCGGTCCCGGACGTCACCGGGCGGTCCAAGGCCGAGGCGTTCCAGATCCTCCAGCAGGCCGGATTCCAGCCGCAGGACGGCGGCGAGGAGTTCTCGCAGACCGTGCCCGCGGGCGCGGTCACGCGCACCGACCCGGGCGCGGGCTCGGCGGGGACCAAGAAGGTCAAGGTCTACGTTTCGAACGCGGTGCAGGTCCCGGACGTCCGGTACCGCACGTTCGACCAGGCCGCGGACATGCTCAAGCAGGCCGGGCTCGACGTCGACCGCAAGGGCGGCGACGGCAACGGCCACGGGCACGGCGGCGGCTTCGACTTCGTCCTGCAGCAGGACCCGGCCCCCGGCTCGTTCGTGCCCAAGGGCACCAAGGTCAAGATCCGGGGGTTCGGCGGATGATCGGCAGCCGCGGTCGGGTGACCGGCACCGTCGGGCCGGGGCTGATCGGCGAGGTGCTGCTCAGCGTCCGCGGCGGCACCGAGGCCTTTTACGCCTACCCGGCCGAGCCGGACACCACGTTCGCCGTCGGAACACCCGTTCTGGTGGTCGATTTCGAGCCTCCGCGCACGGTCTACGTGGAAAGGTGGCAACCGTTGCGCGCTTGACCGCGTCGCAGTGCTGACGGCGCCTGAGCGCCGTGCCAGCTGAATACGGAAAGTGCGGCGAGGGCTATGGAAATCTGGGTCATCGTGGTGATCGCGGTCGTGGCCGTGATCCTGCTGTTCGGGCTCCTGCGGATCCTGTACAAGGTGGCGGAGCCGAACGAGGCGCTCATCATCTCCGGCTGGGGCGTCCGGGTCGAGCGCACCGAAACGGCCGACAGCCTCGGGTTCAAGATCATCACCGGCCGCGGCGTGAACGTGCTGCCGGGCTTCCAGACCGCGCGCAGGCTGTCGCTGGACACCCGGGGGGTGAACCTGCAGGTCTCGTGCGTGACGAAACAGGGTCTTCCGGTGACCGTGCGCGCGGTCGTGATCTACAAGGTCGGCGACGATTTCGCCTCGATCGCGAACGCCGCCCGCCGGTTCCTCGACCAGCAGAAGGGCATGAACGACACCATCCACGAGCTGTTCTCCGGGCATCTGCGCTCGATCGTGGGCGGGCTGACCATCGAGGAGATGATCCACAACCGCGACGCGCTGACCGGCGAGGTCCGCCAGTCGTCGGCGACCGAGATGATCAAGCTCGGGCTGATCGTGGACTCGCTGCAGATCCAGGAGATCGACGACGAGTCCGGCTACATCGTCAACCTCGGCAAACCGCACGCGGCCGCGATCGCCGCCGCCGCGCGGATCGCCGAGGCGCAGCGCGACCAGGAGGCCACCGAGGCCGAGCAGGTCTCCGCCGCGCGCAAGGCGGGCGCGATCCGGGAAAGCCAGATCCAGCAGGCCGGGTACCAGGCCGAGGTGGACCAGGCCAAGGCGAAGGCGAGCCAGTCCGGTCCGCTGGCCGAGGCGACGGCGCGCCAGGAGGTCGTGGTCCAGGAGACCAAGGCGGCCGAACTGGAAGCGGCGCTGTCCGAGCAGCGGCTGCAGTCGCAGGTGCGGAAACCGGCCGACGCGAAGGCGTACGAAACGCGCACCACGGCCGACGCGGAACGCGACGCGCAAATCGCCCGCGCGCAAGCACAGGCGAAGGAAACCGAACTGCGAGCGGGCGCGGACGCGACCCGGGTCAAGACCGCGGCGGACGCCGAAGCGCAGGCGACGAAGGCCCGGGCGGAAGCCAGCGCGAGCGCGACGAAGGCCACTGGCGAGGCCGAAGCCGCGGCGGCCAAGGCGAAGGGCCTCGCGGACGCGGACGCGGCGAAAGCCAAGGGTCTGGCCGAAGCCGAAGCGGCGAAAGCGAAGGGGCTCGCCGAGGCCGAGGCGATCAAGGCGCGAGCGGCCGCACTGGCGGAGAACCAGGAGGCTGTGGTAGCACAACAGCTGGCCGAGCGCTGGCCGGAGATCGTCGAAGCCGGCGCGCAGGCCTTCAGCAATGTCGACCACATGGTGGTCCTGAACGGCGCGGACGGGATGTCGGACATGTTCACCAAGGCGCTCTCCCTCGGCGGCACGGGCCTCGGCCTCGCCCGCCAGCTGATGGACGCCATGGGCCCCAAGCAGTCCGGTTCCGACGGCAGCGTCGCCCCCCGCGAGGACTGATGAGCTTCTTCACGGACGGTCCTCGCGAGCGACCCCTGTTCCCGGTCCGGGAGCAGGAGCTGTTCGGCTACGAGGGCCGTCCGTGGACGGGCCCGCCCGCCGACCACATCGTGCCCGCGCTGGTGCCGTGGGCGACGCCGCTGGGCCGGTCCGAGCGCACCATCGTGGCGCTGCGCGCGGTCGAGGTGTGGCCGGAGGCGATGACGCTGCGGATCGCGGTGTACTCGCGCGACCGCATGGACGGCGCGCCGCTGATCGGCCACCGGCGCATCCCGGACTACAACTCGCTGCTGGTCGGCGTGCTGTTCCCGGACGGCGGCCGGGCCAGCTCCGAAACCGTTTCGGTGCCGAGCGCGGGCGAACCGCACGAACCGGTGCTGCGCGTCGAGGACGGCGGCGGGTCGGAGTTCCACTACGAGCAGCCGGTCTTCGTGTGGCCGCTGCCCAGCGCCGGCCCGGTGAAGCTGATCGTGCAGTGGCTCGACCGCGAGATCCCGGAAACGCACACCAAACTCGACGGCGGGCGGCTGCGCGCGGCGGCGCACGAGGCCAGCGAACTGTGGCCAGGGCTGCCGAAACGGCCGGGCAACGGCGTCGCGATGCGCCAGATCGCCGCCGAGGTCAACGACTCCGCCGGCCCCGGACTGCCGCAACGGCAGCCGCGCCGTGCCCCGGGCGAGTGAAATCCGCGGGAATTAGCGTCCCCGAAACATAACGGCCGTCCGCCGGTCATACCCGAGTAGTGTCGTGACATTCGCCCTCGACATTCGCACTCGACGCCGGACGTTGGAAGGTGGACCATGGCGCCTGCCCCGCTCAGCTCGCTCGATGTCGCTTTTCTTTGCCTCTCCAGGGAAACCGCGCCAATGCAGATGGGCGTGGCCCTGGTGTTCGCACCGGAGGAGCCGATCGATCCGGACCGGCTGGCCGCGCTGCTCGCCCGCCGGGCGGCGCATATCCCGCCGCTGCGCCGGAAAATCCGCGCCGGGCTCTTCCCGCCCGGCTCCGCGACCTGGGTGGACGACCCGGATTTCCGGGCAGTGAAACACATTCACCACCACCGGCTGACCACGCTGTACGACCCGGACCCGCTCCCGGAGTTCGCGGCGAGGTGGATCGCCGAACCGCTCGACCCGCACCGTCCGTTGTGGGAACTCACTGTGGTGACAGGTTTTCCGGACGGAACCTTCGCGATCTTGCTAAAACTCCACCACGCGCTCACCGACGGCGCGGGCGCGTACGCCGTCACGGTAGGACTCCTGGACGGATTGCCGATCCCGGAGCCCGAACCGGCGATTCCGCAGCCGCGCACGCCGATGGAGGCGGTGCGGGATACGTTGGAGACAGCGGGAATCGCGTCGTCGGTGGTCCGGGCGGCCCGTCCGCCGTGCCTGCCGCTGGCCGCACCCGCCACCGCCGAACGCCGCCTCGGTTTCGCCCGGCTGGCCTCGGCCGATCTTCGCCGGATCCGGCGAACGCACGGCGGGACCACGAATGACGTCGTGCTCGCGGTGTTGTCCGGTGCTTTGCGCGAATGGCTTATCAATCGCGGCATTCGCGCGGCGGGACGTTCCGTGCGCGCGCTGATTCCCGTGAGCGTGCGCGGGAGAGCGGCCGAGCAAGTGGGCGGGAACAAGCTTTCCGGCTATTTGTGCGATTTGCCGATCGGAATGGACGATCCGGTGCGTCGGCTGGCCGAAGTGCGCGCCGCGATGACGCGCAACAAAGCCGCCGGGCCTTCGCGGGGTGCCGGGGCTTTCCCGCTGCTGGCCGATCGGGTGCCCGCCGCGCTGCATTGGCTGGGCACGCGAACCGCCGGGCTGGCCGCGCCACTGCTGTTCGACCTGGTGGTGACGACCGTCCCGGTGCCGCCTGCCCGGCACGCGCTGGCCGGAGCGCCGCTGACGCAGGTGTACCCGTTCGTGCCGCTGGCCCCGCACCAGGCGGTGGGCATCGCGGTGGCGCCGTATCTCGACAGTGTCCACATCGGACTGCAGGCGAACGCGGACGCGGTGGCGGATCTCGGATCGCTGCGCGACGCGGTGGCCAAATCGGCGGCGGAGTTGCTGGCCGCGTCGTGAGCGGTGCGCTGCGGCTTCGGGTTGTGCGCGGTCTTGCGCCCCAATGGGGTTTTTTCATCCTGTTGGTGCTGGTCGGGTGGGGTTGACGGTGGCGGGGGTGGTTGCGCGGCAACGGATTCGCGGGCTGCCTGCCGGTGGCCGGGAACGTGGCGGAGCCCCCGGATGTTGATCAAGTCGTGACTCAAGAAAAAACGTCCGGGGGCTCCGCTCCCACTGTCTCACAGCAGGTCCCGGCCTCGTATCGCAGTGCGTTGCCGGTGTCGCCGCCCACGATCGCGATGCTGGCCGGGTTGATCTCCCGCCGTCGCCGGGCGATCGGGTCCCGCTGGCGCAAGGCGTCCCCGGCCGAGCAGGCGGTGCTGGTGCTGGCGATGCTGCGCCACGACCAGCGGCTGCTGGACCTGTCCCGCGCCAACGCGGTGTCGGCCGCCACGATCCGCCGCTGGCTGCTGGAAGCCGTCGACCTGCTCGCCGCCCGGGCCCCGCGGCTGGACCGGGTGCTGCGGCGGCTGGCCGCCCGCGGCGCGGTGGTGGTGCTGGCCGACGGCACCCTCATCCGCACCCGCCGCCGCACCGGCAAAGACAACCGCCGTCACTACAGCGGCAAGCACAAACACCACGGCCTCAACGTCCAAGGCCTCACCGACGAGGACGGACGGCTGGTCTGGGTCTCGGCCGTGCTGCCGGGCAAGACCGCCGACATCACCGCCGCCCGCCGCCACCGGCTGCGCGACCGCCTCCACGCCCACGGCCTGACCCCGGCCGCGGACAAGGGCTACCAGGGCTGGCACAAAGACATCCGCGACACCCGCGACTGCCCGGACTGCGGCGGTCCGTGCGCGCAGACCGTGCTCACCCCCTACAAAGCCGAAACGAACCGGCCGCTCACCGACGCCCAGAAAACCGCCAACTCCGCGTTCAACGCGATGCGCTGCGCGGTCGAGGGCGGCTTCGCCGCCCTCAAAACCTGGCGCATCCTCGACAAACTCCGCATGGCGCCACGCCACGCCACCACCCTCGTCCGCGCCCTGCTCGTCCTCACCCAGCACGAACAACACGCCCGCGACACCGCCCACACCACCCCAGCCTGACGAATTACCACACCCCGTCAACCCACCAAGACCAGCACAAACCAAGATGAAAAACCCCCAATGTGGCATTGGGTGCGCTCAACGCACCGAACGCCACATTGGGTGCATCTCACGCACCGAACGCCACATTGGGGTTTCTCGGCAGTGCCGGGTGCGGCGGGTCCGTTGCCGCGGTGCTGGCCAGAGGATGCGGAGCACTCGCTGGCCGATGGGCCGCGCGCCGTTCCCGCGAACGGTACGTGAGGGGAACCCTGAGGGAATCTGATTCCCTCAGGGTTCCCCTCACGTACCTCGGCATCGCGTGCCGGGTCCGGTGTCCGCTCCAACCGGGATCAGCACTCCCGAGCGGAGGTCAGCCGCGCAGCATCTCCGCGACCAGGAAGGCCAGCTCCAGCGACTGCTGGGTGTTGAGCCGGGGGTCGCAGGCGGTCTCGTAGCGGCCGGAGAGGTCGACGTCGGAGATTTCCTGTGCCCCGCCGAGGCATTCGGTGACGTCCTCGCCGGTCAGCTCGACGTGGATGCCACCAGGGTAGGTGCCGAGCTTGTGGTGCACCTCGAAGAAGCCCTGGACCTCGTCGACGATGCGGTCGAAGTGCCGGGTCTTGTAGCCGGTGGACGACTCGTGCGTGTTCCCGTGCATCGGGTCGCACTGCCAGATGACCTTGTGCCCGGACGATTCGACCTTCTCCACGATCGCGGGCAGCACCTCGCGGACCTTGCCGTTGCCCATCCGGGAGATCAGCGTGAGCCGGCCCGGTTCGTTGCGCGGGTCGAGCCGCTCGACGTACTCCAGCGCCTGCTCGGGCGTGGTCGTCGGGCCGATCTTGAGCCCGATCGGGTTCGACAGCAGCTCGGCGAACGCGATGTGCGCGCCGTCGAGCTGCCGGGTGCGCTCGCCGATCCACAGGAAGTGCGAGGACAGGTTGTAGAGCTTCGGGTTCGCCGCGTCAGCCTGGTCAAGGCGCAGCATCGCGCGCTCGTAGTCGAGCAGGAGCGCTTCGTGGCTGGCGAAGATCTCGGTGTACTGCAGCGAGGTGTCAGTGACGCCGCAGGCGTTCATGAACCGCAGGCCGCGGTCGATCTCGGCGGCGAGCGCCTCGTACCGCTCCCCCGCGGGCGACGAGGACACGAAGTCCTTGTTCCAGTCGTGCACCTGGTGCAGGTCGGCCATGCCGGCCCCGGTGAGCGCGCGGACGAGGTTCATCGCGGCGCCGGCGTTCGCGTAGGCGCGGATCATCCGGCCCGGGTCCGGCACCCGCAGCTCCGGCTTGGCGACGAGCGAGTTGATGATGTCGCCCCGGTAGACGGGCAGCCCGAGCGCGTCGGTGCCGGACGAGCGCGGCTTCGCGTACTGGCCCGCGATCCGCCCGACCTTCACCACCGGCAGGCTGGCCCCGTAGGTGAGCACGACGGCCATCTGCAGCAGCGTGCGCAGATTGGCCCGGATGTGCGGTTCGGTGTTGGACTCGAACGTCTCCGCGCAGTCGCCGCCCTGCAGCAGGAAGGCCTCCCCGCGAGCCACCATGGCGAGCCGGCTCTTCAACCGGTCGATCTCGGCGGGCACAGTGATCGGCGGCACGCTCTCCAGCACGCCGCGCACCCGCTTGGCCAGCGCGACGTCGGGCCACTCCGGCTGCTGCGCGGCAGGCAGCGACAAGGCGGTGTCGAGGCGGTCCCGCAGCTCAGGAGGCAGGGGCGGCAGCTCGGGGAGAGTGTCTACGGGAACGTCGACTGTCCAGTTCACGCGTCTCAGGATAGGGTCTGCCGCCTTTGCCCGGGGCGGTGGGCGTCGAGGGTCACGCGTCCGGGTCGTTCGGGTGATAAAGGGAGCCGAAGCGGTCGGCTAAGTTGAGGAGGTCGGAGAGTTCGTCTGCGTCAAGGGCCGGGACGATGGCGGACCAGTGGTGTATGGCTGCGGCTTCGGCGAGGATGCGCTTGCGCTGCTTCGGGTCGGCGTGCGCGGCCAAGTCGACCAGCAGCTTGGACCGAGACCATGAACTGCCGATCTGAGCAGCCTTCGACAGCGCCCGCTCAAGGTCGCAGCGGGCGACGCCACGGACGAAAGCACTCAGCAGAGTCGCTCCAAACTTCTGCTTTTCCACGGCCCGTTCCACTATCGACTCAGCCTCGTCTGCCCAACCGGCTTCTGCCAGCCCAGCGACGAGGACGGACATCGCGGTCGGCGAGCCACCCTCACCGAGGTCGCACAGTTCGAGTGCGATACCCGATTCTCCCCTCGCAGCCAGTTCGGCCACGCTGTCTTCCGGATAGTCGAGCATCTGCGGGCTGACTTGCCGGAATCGATCGATCACGTCAGTGATCTCCTGGGGCCTGCCTACCGCACACATCATCGTCAAACAGTGCCGCCAGTTCATACGCTCGTTCTCATCGAGCAGCTCGATCAGGCGATGCACGTGCGCAGCAAGTCGCGCGAGCGCAGCCGCATCTCCTGCACGCCGCAGCCTGCGGGCCAGCGACACCATCGGCTTACGCACCTGGTAGCAACTCTGGAGCCGGGTGATCACCTTCTCCGCGATCGAAGGGTCTCCCTCGGCCGCGAGTAACTCGACGAACTCGGCCATCTTGTTCCACATGAACTGATCGGCGGGAATCAACGCGGCAAGGTTCTCGGCTCTCCTGATGTCACGGGAATCAGCAGCCGCGCGAGCAAGCGCCGTGACCGCGTTCACGACGTAGTCGCCGAGGACGGGCCGACGAGCCTCCCTCTCCGCCTTGGCAGCGAAGTCCCGCGCGCTGACGCGATCCCCAGCTCGCAGCAGTCCGTCAGTAATGGCCATCAGGAAGGCAGCGATCTCGCTGTCAGAATCCACGGCCGGCTGGCGAGAACGGAAACTGGTTGCCAGCTCGGCCGCGCGAGCTGACTCGCCGCGCTCGGCGAGCGCAGCGAGATACCAGGAGGCTGCGAGCCGGTATCGACTGGATTCGGCGATCGAATCGAGCACCGCCGGGATCCCGGACAGCTGCCCTGTCTTCGCGAGAGCATCGACCAGCACCGCAGATCGGTCGTCCTCGGTCACGTCGAACCGTGACGCCGCAGCTGCCTCATGCAGGTCGTCGGCAGCCATCAGATCGACAAAGAGCCCTAATCGATCGTGTTTATTCAAGTCATGCTGGGCGAGCATCATACGAGCCCTGGCTGCCTCGCCTCTTTCGCACAAGGAGTAGGCCACCGCAATCGATTCCCTGCCGAGGCTCCGGCCTGGATGAGCGTCCGCTGTTTGAACGAACTTCTCGGCCAGCTCCGGGTGCGCGTTCATAACCAGCTCGCCCAACCGGTCGAATGCCTTGGACTGCACGGCGCCCGACGAGATCTCCGCTGTCCGGCGGACGGCCCGGGCAAAATCAGGATCGGCGCGGGCAATCGCGAGGTGCGCCTCGATTTGCTTGCGGTGGTCCTCGCGGAGGTCACCGTCCATGAGCGCGATCGCCTCGGTACGACGACCGGTCTCGATCAAGACGAGCGAAATCTCTGCGCGCAGATCACCACGAAGGGATTGGTCGTCCACATTGTCCGACAGCTGCTGAGCAATGTTCAGCTGCCCAGCACGTACCAGCGCACCGGCGAGCATGATGAATGCGATCCGCTGACTGCCGGGGTCGGTCATGGCCTCTGCCAGTGCCAGGGCATGGCCCGCCTCGCCGAGCTCGGCCCAGACAGCAGGAAGCCTTGCCGGTATCCGCCTGTTGCGATCACGGACGTTCTCCCGGTAGGTCTCCAGCGTGATAACCCGGACCAGATCCGGTTCCGCCGCGCCCAGTGCAGCAGCACTCGCATCGTCCAGTTCCGCCAGTGCCGCCGCGTCACTGCCGGACACGTCCAACAGCCGCTGATGTCGATGGGGGTCGGCGGCCAGGTCGGCCAGTGCCGCGACGTCGGCTGCCTCCTGCACCAACCAGAAGTAGCCGCGCAGCAGGAACTGCGGGGTGTCCGACGGCCAACCCGCATCACGATAGCCGCGCGCCCAGGTGACCAATGCGGACCGATACCGATCGAGTGCCGCGACGCCCAGTGCATCTTCCGCCGCGCGCTGGAGGCTTTCGTGGCCCAGCAGGTAGATCTCGGGTGCGTCACCGGAACGCCAGTGCGCCGGGCGGCGCGAGAACGACCGGCTCGCGACGCTGTTGAGGATCCGCTCGACGTCGCGGGGCCGCTGCCCGGTCAGCTCAGCCAGGTCCGGGGCGGTGAGGCCGCCGCGGGCGGCTACGAGCAGGCCGAGCAGATCCGGTTCGCTGGAAAGGAGGGCGTCCAGTTCGCGTTCCATGTCACCACGAGCGAAGCGGGCAGCAGGAGAAGGGGACAGCAGCCGTTCGATTCCCGGGGCGCGCAGCGGATGGTCCGATCGGACGTCGGCGGGCACGTCGGGGTTGAGGCGGCTTGCGACGATCACCCGCAGCCCGTCGGACGGGTACGGCAACAAAGCCGCGATGCTGTGCCCGCCCGCGCTGCGGTCCTCGTCCAGGCCGTCGACTACGAGCACCAGTCGTTCGCTGCGGGTGCGGCAGCGTGCGGCGGCATCGGCGAACACCGCGGGGAGGTTCCGCGCTTTCGGGTCCTTCGCCGTGCCGAGGATTTCGGCCAACTGCTCCTGCACGACGTCGACGAATGCCTCTCGCGTGTCGTCTCCGGCCGAGCGGGCGGTGACGAAGAACGAGACGATTCGCACCCCGCCAGGCGGGGCCAGCACGAATGACGCCATCAGAGCGGATTTACCCGTCCAGGGTTCGGCGCGGAACCAAACGTAATCCAGCCCGTCCGCGGCGGTGCAGAAGCGTGCCAGTTCGGCCAGTTCTTCCGAGCGACCGATGAGTTCGCGCGGCGCACTCGTCCGCACCCATTCCAGATACCGCGACCGGGCGGGCGGAGTGCCGGCGTACGCGACCGAATCCGCGTGGCCCACCTGCACGACCTTGCCTGTCACCGGACCCAGGACCTGGTTCGTGATCCGCACGTCGTCGTCCATCTGGAGTCCCCCTCCGACGGTTCAGCTTCCCACGAACCGTGTCGGCTCGGTCACATCGGATGGATGTTGACACCGGTGTCAACGCCTAGCGTCGGTCTCGAACCGACCGTAATAGAGGAGTACGCGATGAGCACAGCCTTGGGATATCGGGCATTCGGTACGGCCGAGGTCCAGGAGTTCTTCGACCGGCCGGATCCGATGCCCGGTCCCGCTGAGGTTCTGGTCCGGGTCGCGGCCGCGGGGGTGAATCCGCTCGATCATCTGCTGCGGTCGGGAAACGTCCCCGACCTCAATGGGGACCTGCCGTTTCCGCAGGTCATCGGGATGGAAGCCGCAGGGACGGTGCTCAAAACGGGGAAAGACGTGACGGGGCTCGAGGTCGGCGACCGGGTCACGGGGTTCGCGTTGACCGGGGCGGGAACGTACGCGGAAACGACGCTGCTGCTCGGCGAGTCCACCGCCCGTATCCCCGACTCGCTGCCGTGGACTTGGGCGGCGACCATCCCCGTCGCGGGCACAACCGCACTCGACGTGCTTGACCAACTCGACCTGCCGGAGGGCGCGTCGTTGCTCATTAACGGGATCGGCGGCGGAGTCGGCATCGCATTGGCGCAGCTCGCAAAGAATCGGGGCCTAGCGGTGACGGGCACGGGCAGCACGGCCAAGCGAGAGCTCGCGACAAAGTACGGCGCGGTGTTCGTCGACTACACCGCGGGCAGCGTCGTGGGCCAGTTCGACGCTGTGGTCGACACGGTCGGCGGGGAATCCCTGCGCGCCGTCGCGCCGTTGGGAAAGAAGCTCATCGCAGTCGGAGACCCGTCAGTGACCGAACTCGGCGGAGAGTTCGTCCGTCGTCGTCTCGATCGGGCAGGCCTGGAAAGGGTCGCTGAGCTGATGGCCGAAGGGCGGCTCGATCCGCACATCACCGGGACTTATCCGCTCACGCGGGCGCAGGAAGCGTTGGCGCTGGTCGAATCCCGGCACGCGTCGGGCAAGCTAGTCATCAGCATCTAGCACGAGACGCCTTCGCCCTGCCGGTATCGGGTGTTCGCCTCGATCAGCACATCCAGGGCATCCCGGGCCTCGACGCGGCGGGCGATGTCGGCGGTCAGCCGGTCCCGCTCCCCCACCATGGTGGTGAAAGCGTCTTCGATGACGGCCGCGTCGTCGCTGTGCACGCAGGGCAGCAGCCGGGCGATCACCTTGCTGTTCAAGCCCGCGTCGAACAATCGGCGGATGAGTTCGATCCGCTCGACTTCAGTCGCCAGGTAGTGCCGCTGGCCGCCTGCGGACCGCGTGCTCCGCACCAGGCCCTGCTGCTCGTAGTACCGCAGCGAGCGGGCGCTGACTCCGGTCCGCTGGGCTAGTTCGCCGATCCGCACAGAACCCAGCTTAAAGAAACGGGCCCCGGCGCGCCGTTGCGCCGGGGCCCGAGCCATGGACCGATCACACCACCGCGAGCGGCAATGCGGTCGGGTGCACGGGGGCGGGCAGGTCGGAAGCTCCCGTCAGGAAGGTGTCCACCGCGGCGGCCACGGAGCGGCCTTCAGCGATGGCCCACACGACCAGCGACGCGCCGCGGTGGGCGTCGCCGCAGACGAAGACTCCGGGGGTTTCCGTCTGCCAGTCCGAACCGCACGACAGGGTGCCGCGGCGGGTCAGCGTGAGGTCGAGGCCTTCCAGCAGCGGCATTTCCTCGACGCCTTCGAAGCCGATCGCCAGCAGGACCAGGTCCGCGGGCAGCGTTTCGACCTCTTCGTTCACCGGGACCACCTCGCGGCGGCCGGTTTCCGGGTCCTTCTGCACGCGGACTTCCTGCAGTTCCACGGCTTTCACGCGGCCGTTGCCGTCGTCGACGAACCGCTTCACCGCCACGGCGAACTTCCGTTCGCCCGCTTCCTCGTGCGCCGGGTACGTGCGCAGGATGTACGGCCAGGTCGGCCACGGGGACCGTTCGTCGTCGCGGGTTTGCGGCGGCGTCGGGTACTGGTCGAGCTGGGTGACCGACAGCGCGCCTTGCCGGGTGGCGGTGCCGTAGGAGTCCGCGCCGGTGTCGCCGCCGCCGATGATCACGACGTGCTTGCCGTCCGCGTCGACCGGGGACGGGCCGTCGCCTTCCACGGACTTGTTGGCCGGCACCAGGTGTTCCATCGCCAGGTGGATCCCGTGCAGCGATCGGCCCGGCGTGGTGCGGTCGTCACGGCCGCGCAGGGCGCCGACGGCGAGCACGACCGCGTCGTACTGCGCGCGCAGGTCTTCCACCGACAGGTCGACGCCGACCTCGCAGCCGGTGACGAACTTCGTGCCTTCCTTGCGCAGCTGCGCGAGGCGCCGGTCGAGGACCTTCTTCTCCATTTTGAACTCGGGAATGCCGTACCGCAGCAGGCCGCCGAGCCGGTCGTCCCGTTCGAACACGGTGACCTCGTGGCCCGCGCGGGTCAGCTGCTGTGCCGCGGCGAGCCCGGCCGGACCCGAGCCGACGACGGCCACCTTGCGGCCCGAGGACACCTCGGCCACCTGCGGCTGCACGTATCCGGCTTCCCACGACTGCGCCGCGATCGTCTCTTCGACGCGCTTGATCGCGACCGGTCCGCCGGACAGCGGCGAGATCGACAGCACGCAGCCCGCCTCGCACGGCGCGGGGCACAATTTCCCGGTGAATTCCGGGAAATTGTTGGTGGCGTGCAAGCGATCGCTGGCCGCCGCCCAGTCGCCGCGGCGGACGAGGTCGTTCCATTCCGGAATCAAATTGCCCAGCGGACAACCGGAACCGCCGGAGTGGCAGAACGGGATGCCGCAGTCCATGCACCGCGAAGCCTCCGTGCGCACCTGCTCGTTGCGCTCGTCCGGCGAGACGTCCGCGTAGACCTCGCCCCACGAGGAAAGCCTTTCCTCGTAAGACTTTTTCTTCGGTTCTTGCCGTTCGTGCTTCAGAAAACCGGTGGGGTCAGCCACGAGCCGCCTCCATGATCGCTTCGTCGACATCGCGGCCGGCAGCCCGCGCTGCCTTCGCCGCATCGAGGACCCGCTGGTAGTCGCGCGGCATCACCTTGGTGAACGCCGCCGCGCGCCGGGTCCAGTCGCCCAGGAGCGACGCGGCCACGGCCGAGCGGGTGAGGTCGTGGTGCTGCTGCACGATCTGCTTGAGCCAGGCCAGATCCTCCGGGGCCGGCGGAAGCAGGTCCACCATGTCCTGGTTGACCTTCGCCCGGTCCAGATCGAGCACGTACGCGCTGCCGCCGGACATCCCGGCCGCCAGGTTCCGCCCGGTCGGGCCGAGGACCACCGCGCGGCCGCCGGTCATGTACTCGAACGCGTGGTCTCCCACGCCCTCGGCCACGACCGTCGCGCCGGAGTTGCGGACGCAGAACCGTTCGCCGACCTGCCCGCGCAGGAACAGTTCGCCGGACGTCGCGCCGTAGGCCAGCGTGTTGCCCGCGATCGTCTGCTGTTCGGCGGCGAAGCTCGCCCCCGGATGCGGGCGGACCACGATCCGGCCGCCGGACAGGCCCTTGCCGACGTAGTCGTTGGCGTCGCCGACCATCTCCAGCGTGATGCCGCGCGGCAGGAACGCGCCGAGCGACTGCCCGGCCGAACCGGTGAGCAGCACGTGGATGGTGCCGTCCGGCAGGCCTTCGCCGCCGTAGCGGCGCGTGATTTCCGAGCCCAGCAGCGTGCCGACCGTGCGGTTCACGTTGCGCACCGGCAGTTCGAGGCGCACCGGGTGCGCGTCTTCCAGCGCCGCCTCGGCGAGCTGGATGAGCGTGCGGTCGAGCGCGTGCGCCAGGCCGTGGTCCTGCTCGCGCATGCGCCGCTTCGCACCGCCGTACGGCGTTTCCGCGGGCATGTCGAAGACCGGGCCGAGGTCGAGCCCGGAGGCCTTCCAGTGCTGCACGGCCTCGTCGGTGTCGAGCATCTCCGCGTGGCCGATCGCCTCGTCGAGAGTCCGGAATCCCAGCTGTGCCAGGGTTTCCCGCACTTCTTCGGCGACGAACTCGAAGTAGCGCACCACGTGGTCGGCTTGCCCGGTGTAGCGCTTGCGCAGCTCCGGGCTCTGCGTGGCAACGCCGACCGGACAGGTGTCGAGGTGACAGACGCGCATCATGATGCAGCCCGCGACCACCAGCGGCGCCGTCGCGAAACCGTACTCCTCGGCACCGAGGAGCGCCGCGATCACGACGTCGCGGCCGGTCTTCATCGCACCGTCCACCTGCACCGTGATGCGGTCGCGCAAACCGTTGAGCAGCAACGTCTGCTGCGTTTCGGCGAGCCCGATCTCCCACGGCGTCCCGGCGTGTTTGAGCGAGTTCATCGGCGAGGCGCCGGTGCCGCCGTCGTGCCCGGAAATCAGCACGACGTCCGCGTGCGCCTTGGACACGCCCGCCGCGACCGTGCCGACGCCCAGCGAGGACACCAGCTTCACGTGGACGCGGGCCTTCTCGTTGGCGTTCTTGAGGTCGTGGATCAGCTGCGCCAAGTCCTCAATGGAGTAAATGTCGTGGTGCGGCGGCGGGGAAATCAGCCCCACGCCCGGCGTCGAATGCCGCGTGCGCGCGATCCACGGGTACACCTTGTTCGGCGGCAGCTGCCCGCCTTCGCCCGGCTTCGCGCCCTGCGCCATCTTGATCTGGATGTCGTCCGCGTTCACCAGATACTCGCTGGTGACACCGAAACGGCCCGACGCGACCTGCTTGATCGCGCTGCGCCGCTGCGGGTCGTACAGCCGCTCCGGGTCTTCGCCGCCCTCGCCGGTGTTGGACCGGCCGCCGATGCGGTTCATCGCGATAGCGAGAGTTTCGTGCGCCTCGGCCGAAATCGAGCCGTACGACATCGCCCCGGTGTTGAACCGGCGCAGGATCGCCGACGCGGGCTCGACCTCGTCCAGCGGGATCGGCTCGCGCGCGCCGTCGCGGAACTTGAACAGCCCGCGCAGCGTGCCGCCCTCGCGGTAAAGCCGGTGCACCTCTTCGGTGTACTCGCGGTACACCTCGTCGCGGCCGGTCTTCGACGCGTGCTGCAGCAGGAACACCGTCTCCGGCGTGAACAGGTGCAGCTCGCCCTCGCGGCGGTACGCGTACTCGCCGCCGGTTTCGAGTCCACGGTGGACCCGGTCGGTCGGGTTGTCCGGGTACGCCCGGCGATGCCGCACCGCGACCTCTTCGGCGAGCACCTCCATCCCGACGCCGCCGAGCTTCGACGACGTCCCGGTGAAGTACTCGTCGAGCAGTTCCTGGCTCAGGCCAAGGGATTCGAACACCTGCGCCGCGGTGTACGCGCCGACTGTGGAAATGCCCATTTTGGACATGATCTTCAGGACGCCCTTGACGAGCGCCTGCACGTAGCTGCGGATCGCCTTCGCCGGTTCGATGCCGGTGATCGCGCCCTGGCTGATCATGTCTTCGATGGTTTCGAAGGCCAGGTACGGGTTCACCGCCGCCGCGCCGTAGCCCAGCAGCAGCGCGATGTGGTGCACCTCGCGGGCGTCGCCGGTCTCCACGACCAGCGCGACGCGCAGCCGTTCCTTGGTGCGCACCAAGTGGTGGTGGACCGCGGAAACCAGCAGCAGCGACGGGATCGGCGCCATCCGGTGGTCGGAATCGCGGTCGGACAGCACGAGCGTGCGCGCGCCCGCCGCGATCGCCTCGGACGCGTCGCGCCGCACCCGCTCGATCGCCGCCGCCAGCGCGGCCGCCCCGCCGTCCACTTCGTACAGTCCGGAAAGGACACTGCAGGCGAAACCGGGCAGATCGCCGTCGTCGTTGATGTGGATGAGCTTGGCCAGCTCGTCATTGTCGATCACCGGGTACGGCAGGTTCAGGTGCCGGCACGACGCGGGCCCCGGAGCGAGCAGATTGCGCTCCGGCCCCATGATCCGGCTCATCGACGTGACGAGCTCCTCGCGGATCGCGTCCAGCGGCGGGTTGGTCACCTGCGCGAAGTTCTGCTTGAAATAGTCGTAGAGCAGCCGGGACCGCTTGGACAGCACGGCGACCGGGGTGTCCGACCCCATCGACCCGATCGGCTCGGCCCCGTTGGCGGCCATCGGCGCGAGCAGGATCTTCAGTTCTTCTTCGGTGTAGCCGAAAGCGAGCTGGCGGCGCAGCACCGAATCGTGGCTCTGCACCACGTGGTCGCGGTCGGGCAGCTCGGCGATCTTGAGCAGCCCGGCGTGCAGCCAGTCGCTGTACTGCTGCTTGCGCGCCAGCGCGGACTTGACCTCTTCGTCGTCCACGATCCGGCCCGCCGCGGTGTCCACGAGGAACATCCGGCCGGGCTGCAGCCGGCCCTTCGCGACGACGTTTTCCGGTGCCACGTCAAGGACTCCGGCCTCGCTGGCCAGCACGACGCGGCCGTCGGCGGTGTGCCACCAGCGCGCCGGGCGCAGTCCGTTGCGGTCGAGCACCGCGCCGACGAGCGTGCCGTCGGTGAAGGTGACGCACGCCGGGCCGTCCCACGGTTCCATCAGACTGGCGTGGAACTGGTAGAAGGCCCGCCGTTCCGGATCCATCGAGGTGTGGTTCTCCCACGCCTCCGGGATCATCATCAGCACCGCGTGCGGCAGCGAACGGCCCGCGAGGTGGAGCAGCTCCAGCACCTCGTCGAAGGACGCCGAGTCCGACGCGTCGGCCGAGCAGATCGGGTACAGCCGCGAGAGATCGCCGGGAAGCAGGTCCGAGTCGAGCAGTGCTTCGCGGGCGCGCATGCGGTTGCGGTTGCCGCGGATCGTGTTGATCTCGCCGTTGTGCGCCACGAACCGGAACGGGTGCGCGAGCGGCCACGACGGGAAAGTGTTGGTGGAGAACCGGGAGTGCACGAGCGCGATCGCGCTGGCGAGCCGGGAATCGCGCAGATCGGGGAAGAACCGCGGCAGCTGCTCGGGCGTGAGCATGCCTTTGTAGACGATCGTGCGCGCGGACAGCGACGGGAAGTACGTGCCGCAGCCGGAAGCGAGGCTTTCGTGCTCGACGCGCTTGCGCAGGCAGAAGGCCAGCCGGTCCAGCTCCAGGCCGGTTTCGCCGTGCGGCGACGACACGAACAGCATCGCGAAGTGCGGCATCACCGAACGCGCGGTGGGGCCGATCTCCGCGCCGTCGGTGTCCACCGGGACCTCGCGCCAGCCAAGGACGCTGAGCCCCTCTTCGGCCGCGATCCGTTCGGTGAGCCCGATCGCCTTGCGGCGCTGCTCGTCCTCGGCGGGAAGGAACGCGATCCCGGCGGCGTATCCGCCGCTGGCGGGCAACGGGAATCCCGCCTCGGCGCGCAGCAGTTCGTCGGGCAGCTGCAGCAGGATCCCGGCGCCGTCGCCGCTCGTCGGCTCGGCTCCCGCGGCTCCGCGGTGGTCGAGATTCGTGAGCGCGGCGAGACCGTCGGTGACGATCCCGTGCGTACGGCGGCCCTGGACGTCGGCGACCATGGCGACGCCGCAGGAATCCTGCTCGGTGTCCGGGTCGTACAGACCCTGCTTGCCGGGGATGGCGGAGAAGATCATGGAAAAGGGACCTCCTTCGTCGTTTCGTGCGGTGGCCGGCGAACCGGCCGCGGGGAGCGCACGGGACGACGATGGCCCGCTTGTTAGCGCGACTTTAACACCTGGGAAACACCCCAGCAGCGCCTCGGAGCTCCCCGAACGGGGAAGAACGGTAACGATCCGGCTGCGCGGAACGACATAGTTCCGGATGGGTTCTGAGATGCTTCGGTCCGCGAAGCATAAGCCCCGAAGCGGCCCCGCGCACCTGTCACGTGACGAAGTCGATCCGCCCGCTTCGTCCCCTTCGTCCGATCCTCCCAGGTAATCGCACAAATTTCCGGGAACCGCCCACGCCCGGTGATCGTCGGTTGCCATAGTGTTCGGCAACCGAATAGCTCACGGGGAGGGCGGTTTCTTTCATGTCCGGCATAGAAGTCGACGTCGAGACGATGAACCAGTACGCCGAGGTGCTCGACAGCCTCCACGAGAAGATCAGCAAGATCAACGACTACATGCGCTCCACCGCGTGCGACACGTCCGGTTTCACCGGCCTGTTCGTGGTGCTGCAGCCGGTGGTGCAGCTGGTCGGGAACCTCTACGGCGGCACGCTCGATTTCGGCCACTCGCGGCTGACCTCGCTGTCCGACGGGGTCAAGCAGGCGGCGCAGGCCTACGCGCACCACGACGCGAATTCCGCGCAGCTGCTCCAGAAGTTCATCGACCAGTTCGACGGCATCGACTCCGGCCGCGGCGCGGCCTGATGCGCATCCGCACCGCACGGTTCTGACGAGGGGGACAAGACATGGCACGGCACGGCGGAGGCCATGGCGGCAGCCACGGCGGCGGCCACCACTCCGGGGGAACGGGGACGACGCATCCGCCGTCCCGCCCGAGCGGCAACCAGCCGCATCCCGGGGGCAACCAGCCGCACCCCGGCAATCAGCCGCCTCCTGGCGGGAATCAGCCGCACCCGGGCGGGAATCAGCCTGGCCACCCGGGCGGGAATCATCCGGGCGGCACCGGCCCGGACGGACGCCGTCCGTCCGGAGGGGACGACCAGACGCATCCGAGCGGCACCGGGGGAAACCCCGGCGACGACGGCAACGGCAGGCACCGCGGCCGGCACGGCGACGACAACGGACAGTCCAATGACGACGGCAACGGCCGGGACGGTCGGGATGGCCGCGACGGCCGGGACGGTCGCGACGGTCGCGACGGCCGGGACGGTCGCGACGGCCAGGACGGCGGCGACGAAGGCGGCGACGGCCGGGGTCGCGATCGCGGCAACGAGGGCGGCGACGAAGGCGGCGGCCGGGGAGGCGACGAGGGCGGCTCCGGCAGTGAAGGCGGCGACGGGGGCGGCGAAGGCGGCTCCGGCAGCGAGGGCGGCGAAGGGGGCGACGAGGGCGGCTCCGGCAGCGAGGGCGGCGAAGGCGGCGGCAACGGCGGCGAGGGCAATACCGGGGGTTCGGGCGGAGACCCAGGCGGGGTTCCCGGCGGCACCGGCGACTTCGACCGCGGCGATTCGATCGTCGAATTGCTGCAGCCGCCGGAAGACACCTCCGGCGAGGACGTCCAGGCGCTGGTGAAGGACGCCGGCGTCGAGGTGATGGCCGTCGAGTGGGTGTATCAGAAGTTCACCGGCACCACGCTCACCCAGCAGTTCATCGAACCGCTCACCGGCGACTTCTCGAAGATGTCGGCCGACGCCGAGGCGTGGCGCAACATCTCCGAGGCGATGAAGGCGTTCTCCGAGGTGATGGTCGCCAACGAGAAGACCGTCAGCGATTCCTGGCACGGCATGGCTTCCTTGGAGCACAAGGCTTACGTGCAGGCCGGGTGGCGGGCCGGGCTCGCCGCCGAGGCCGGGATCGCGTCGCTGATCGCCAAGGGTTTCGACCTGCTGTCGGACACGTCGAAGAAGCTCGCGGCCAAGGCGCTGGACCTGTTGAAGAGCCTGATCGACCGGCTGCTGGTGATGGCCGCGGAGGCGTGCGTCCCGATCGCGGGCTGGATCGCCGACGCGATCACCGCGTTCAGCGAACTGCTGCCGCTGATCAACGCCCTGATCTCGATCATCGAGATGATCCAGGACATCATCACGAAGGTCCAGGACATCTGGAACTCGATCAAGGACATCGGGTCGCAGCTGCAGAAGATCAAGGACGTCGGCAGCATCGGCGACCTCGTCGACATCGCGAAGAACATCGGCGGCGACGTCGGCGACATCAAGGACAACGCCAAGGGCATCGGCCAGGACGCCAAGGACGCCGTGCAAGCGGGCAAGGACGGCGTCAACGAGTCGCGTGAGGCGCACGCGGAGAACCGGCGCTCGCGCGAAGGCGACTCCGGGGACGAGGGCGGCGACCACCGGTCCGGCGACGAGGGCAACCGCCGCTCCGGCGACGAAGGCGACCGGCCGCAGGGCTCGGGCGACCGAGGGCAGGACCAGCGGTCCGAGCCGAACGGACAGCAGCACCAGCCCCCGCAGCACCAGCAGAACCACCAGCCTCCGCAGCAACCGAACCACCCGCCGGCGCAACCGAATCACCCGCCCGCGAACCACCCGCCGTCCCATCCGCCCCGTCGCTCGGCGAGCGGCCGGATCCACGGCCGCATCGACTAAGGAGGAACTGCCGAGATGTCCCAACCCGCGACCGCGGACGATTCGTGGAAGACGCCTGAGCTGCGGGAGGCCGAGGCCGCGCTCGACCGGACGGTCCGCAAGTCCCAGCAGCTGCTGAAGGACTTGGAGAAGATCAAGCTCCGCCCGCTGCCGAAAACCGACACCCCGGAGCGGATCGAGGCGATCAAGAAAGCCGCCTCGCGTCCGGACGCGCCCGCCCAGCTGCGCCTGGTCAAGCAAAAGGTCGACGCGGGCGAATTCACCTGGGAGGACGTCGCCGCGGGCCGGGCCTTCGCCGACCCCGAGGTCCGCGCTCTCGCCGACGAAAAGCTCAGCGAGGCCAAGGACATCCTCGAGGAACTGGAGGAGGGCCAGTCCCCCGAAGAAATCCTCGAGGCGCGCACCGGCGGCGCCGGGAACCCGTTGTCGGACAACGGACGCGCGACGTATCAGGACACGCCGGACAAGCCCGCCGGGTTCTCCGCCGCGGACCCGCTGGCGAGCAGCGGCCGCCCGCAGCCCCCGGCCCCGCCCGCGCCGGGTCCCGCGGAGTACTCGAACGAGAATCCGCTCGCCGACCGGACGCCGCCGCCTCCCCCGGCTCCGGCTCCGCCGAAGGAAGAACCACCCGCTCCTCCCGCTCCGCCTCGGCATCGCGCGCCGGAACCGCAGCCGGAGGACGATTTCGCCGATCCCCTCGCCGACCGAGGCGACCGGCCGAAGCGGTCCGCGCCCCAGCCGCCGCCGTCTCCGGGCCGCCGTGCCCGACGTCAGGACTCCGGCGATGACGACGACTACTTCGGCGGTTCGTTCCTCAGCTGAACCCCGCTCCGCTCTCGCCGAAGTCCGTGAGGGGAACCCTGAGGGACTCTGATTCCCTCAGGGTTCCCCTCACGGACCTCAGCCCACCACGCACGAAACGAGGCCCCCGCCCAACCCGGGCGAGGGCCTCGTTTCCGTCGCGATGCTCAGGACTTCTCGGACTTGCCGTTCTCCCCGGAGGAGGAGCCCGCGTCCACAGTGTCCTCCGAAGCCTTCTCGTCCGGTTCCGGCTTCTCGCCCGCGTCGTCCGAAGTGGACTCGACGGCGGCGTCCCGTTCGTCTCCCTTGCTGCGCAACGTCTCCGGGGCCTCGCGCGGGCCACGCTTGGCCGCGACGACGAAGTAGGCCATCGCGCCGACGAACAGCAGGATCGACACCCACACGTTGACCCGCAGGCCGAGGATGTGGTTGGCGTGGTCGGAGCGCAGCAGTTCGGTCCCGCAGCGGCCGACGGTGTAGCCCGCGACGTAGAGCGCGAACGCGCGGCCGTGGCCGAGCTTGAACTTGCGGTCCGCCCACACCACGAGCAGCGCGATGAGCAGGTTCCAGACCAGCTCGTACAGGAACGTCGGATGCACCGGGCTTTCCGGCAGCGGGATGTGCCCGGTCGCGACGCCGCCGAGGGCGTCCGGGGCTCCGGTGGCCGGGTCGAAGCGCTGGTAGATCTCCAGGCCCCACGGCAGGTCGGTGTGCCCGCCGTACAGCTCCTGGTTGAAGTAGTTGCCGAGCCGCCCGATCGCCTGCGCGACGATGATGCCGGGCGCGATCGCGTCGGCCATCGCGGGCAGCGGGATCCCGCGGCGCCGGCAGGCGATCAGCGCGCCGACCGCGCCGAGCGCGACCGCGCCCCAGATGCCGAGGCCGCCGTCCCAGATGGCGAAGGCGTTCCAGGGGTTCTTGCCCTCGGTGAAGTACAGCTCGGGGTCGGTGATGACGTGGTAGAGCCTGCCGCCGACCAGGCCGAACGGCACCGCGAACACCGCCATGTCGAGCACGGTGCCCTTCGTGCCGCCCCGGGCCTCCCAGCGCCGCTCGCCCCACCAGATCGCGACGATGATGCCGGCGATGATGCAGAGCGCGTACGCCCGGATCGGGATCGGGCCCAGGTGCCAGACGCCTTGGTCGGGGCTCGGGATCGTGGCCAGGAACGCTGCGGAGTACACGCGGCCACCGTAGCGCGTCGGGCTCCGGTCGTGGTCCGGGTGCCGCGGAACCCTTAGTCAAGACCCGGTCACAGCCCGGTCACGGCCGTCCAGGGTCACACTGTGTACTGCGGGTCGGACGCCGCGGCCAGGTATCCGGCCAGCAGCGCGTCCGCGACCTGGCCGACCGCGGCGTCCTCGGGCAGGAACGTTTCGCCGTGCAGGCTGGGCGCGCCCGCGGTCTCGCCGAGGCCGACGAACAGCATCAGGCCGCGGACGCCGTCGCCGCAGTAATGCGCGAAATCGTCCGCGCCGAAGGACCGGAAATCGACGTCGACGTCTACGTCCGCGCGTTCGAGCCAGATCCGCGCGGCCGCGGCCAGCGCTGGATCGTTGACCAGGACGGGCTCGCACGGGCTGATCCGGAGGTCTGCAGTGCAGCCGTACGCGCGGGCGGTGGCGTGCACGACCTCGTCGAGCGCCGCCAGCGCGCGTTCGCGGTCGCTCGCGCGCATCAGCCGCAGCGAACCGAAGGCCGACGCCGTGTTCGGCACGACATTTGCCGCCGTGCCCGCGCTGAGCCTCCCGATCGTGCAGACCGCGCCGTGCATCGGGTCGATCCGGCGGCTCGCTACCTGCTGCAGGCTCACCACCAGTTGGCTGAGCGCCAGCACCGGGTCGCGCAGCAGGTGCGGATATCCGGCGTGGCCGCCTTGGCCGTGCACCACGACCTCGAACTCGTCGGTGGACGCGTTCACCGGCCCGGGCGCGGCCGAGACGACGCCGTACGGCAGCCGCGGCTGGACGTGCGCGCCGATCACCGTGTCGATACCGCGCTCTTCCAGAATGCCCGATTCGACCAGGTCGAGCGCTCCGGACGGAGACGTTTCCTCGCGCGGCTGCAGGATCGCGAACAGCGGACGCGGGAGCTCGACGCGCCGCGCCGCCCGGCAGACCGCGGTCAGGGCGGCGAGGTGGACGTCGTGGCCGCAGGCGTGCATCAAGCCGGTCTTCGCGGCCCATTCGACGCCGGTGCGCTCGACTACCGGCAGAGCGTCCAGCTCGGCGCGCAGGGCTACGGCTGGGCCCGGGTGGGGTGCGGAGATCTCGATGAGCCGCCCGGTCTTCGCGACCTGCTCGCCCTCGCCTAGCGCGGCAGCCACAAGCCGGGCGGTGTCGTCCTCGTCGCCGGACACACGCGGATCGGCGTGAATCCGGTGCCGCAGTTCAACCGCGGCAGGCAGTTCCTCTGCTAGCGCCGCGCGCCAGGCCTCGACCAGATCGTTCATGCCCGCTCCAGCCCGTAGATCCTGGCCGCGTTCTCATGCCCGGCCAAGCGGGCCAGCCGGATCGCGTCCACTTCGGACAGTGCGTCCGCGGCGAGGGCGGTGCGCAGGAAGTCGGACAGTCCTTGCCGGAACAGCGCGGTGCCCAGGTGATACAGCTCGGCCAGGCCGAACGCGTCGGTGGAGAACAGCAGTTTCCCGAACGGCGCCAGCTCCAGCGTCTCGGCCAGGATGGCGGGCGCGCGGAAGCCCGCGTTGTGCGTGATGAGGCCGACGTCGACGAAGACGTGCTCGAAGACCTGCGCGAGGTAGGCGGCGTTGCGGTGGAACGGATAATTGTGCAGCAGCAGGACCGGGACGCCCGCGTCGCGGGTCGCGCGCAGCAAACCGGTGAGCCGCAAGGGATCGCAGCGGTGGAGGTCGACGTCGGAATCTCCGTAGCCGACGTGGAATTGCACCGGGAGCCGCCGGTCGATCCCGGACCAGATCAGGTGGCGGTGCAGGACCTCGTCGGCCAGCCGGACCGGTTCGCCCGCCTCGATCCGGGCCAGCCAGCGTCCGGCGGCGGCTTCGACCTCGGCCGGGGCCGGGCGTTCACCCGACAGCTCCAGCCCGACCCGGTACGCCGCGATGGACTTCACGCCGACCGCGTTCGTCCTGCGGCGGTCGAGTTCGGCGGCAAAGTCGTCGGCGAAACTGGCGGCGCTGCTCTCGCGGATGACATCTTCCGCGACCTGCTCCAGCCGGACGATGTCGTGCGCGCGGGCGTCGGCCAGTTCGGCGAAGTCCTTCGTGGTGGTGAGGGATTCGGGCAGGAAACCACCGTCCAGCAAGTAATCCGTGCTGCCCGTGCCGCGAAGGAACCGCCGGTTGACCTCCGCCGCGCCCAATTCGGCGCGGCGGGCGAGATAGTCGTCGGCCGGGGCGTGTTTCGGCAGGTCGAGGATCGGCGCGCAGCGTTCGCGCACGGACAGGCCGATCAGCGAGTCGAACAGCGACGTCCCCAGCGGCGACACGGTGTCCGCCTCGGTGAGCATCCGCTCGAACCCGTCGCGGTCGACGCCGCCGGTGCGGACGCCGTGACAGTGATGGTCGACCAGCGGCAGGTCCGCGACGAAATCGAGCAGTCCGGTCATGCCTCTCCTTCAGCGAGCCTCTCCCCCACCCTACGGGCGAATCCGGGCGCCGAGGCGACCACGACGACAGCCAGCACGAGCACCCCACCCGCCACGACCGGGAACCACCGCGCGGGGCCTTCGGTCGGATACGGCACGACGTTGACGTACACGGTGTAGCCGAGCAGAACCAGCGCGCCGATCGGGAAGGCCAAGTGCCACCACGGAACGCGCATCCGCCGTCGCACGAACAGCAGGAGGATCGCGCCGAGCGTGGTGAGCAGGTAGATGACTAACAGGATCAAAGTGCCGATGGATCCTGCCCAGGCGAAGGTGTCGTCGGCGGTGGCACCGAAGAACACCGCGCACACCAAGATGATCAGGGCCGCCGCGAGAGCAACCACGGTCACGGCGATGGCGGGAGTGCCTTTGGCGGAGATCCGGCCGATGCCGCGCCCGTCGAACGCGTCGCGGCCGAGGGCGAACAGCAGTCGCGAGCCGCCGACGACGCAGGCGAGGCAACAGCCGAACGCGCTGATCGCGGCACCCGCGCTGATGACGTCGCCGACCCATGGGCCGACGAAGCGGCTGCCGAGATCGCCCAGCAGCGACGGGGAATTGTGGAACGCCGTGGCGTCGCCGCCGAAGGCCATCATCTCGACGGCGGTCACGAGCACGAAGTAGGCGCCGCCGAAGATGGCCGTGCCGAGGATCGCGCGCGGGATGTTGCGGCGCGGGTCGCGGGTTTCCTCGCCGAGCGTCGCGGCGGCCTCGAAACCGGCGAACGACAGGAAACCGAACACCGCGCCGAGGAAAATGCCGGAGACTCCGGTGTCCGGTACGAAAACCTGCGGCGTGAACCGTCCGCTGGGCGCGTCTCCGGCGATCAGCCGGACCAGGATGACCACGGTGACCAGCAGGATGAGCGCGATGGTCGCGCCTTCGACGGCGAGCAACGTGCTGGTGCCGCGACGGGCCGGGGCGACCGCGAGGAGCCAGCTGCCGAGCAGCGCGACGGCGGTCAGCACGAACGGCCCCCACGACGGCGGGTGCGGCCAGATCCCGACCTGGGTCAGGAACGCCGTGCCCAGCACGCCCGCGGCGGAACTGGTGACCACGGCGTAGAAGGTGTAAGTGCCGAGCAGCCCGATGCCGGACACGACGCCCGCGCGCGGACCGAGGGTCGCGCCGACGAACGCGTAGACCGATCCCGCGTGCTGATAATGGCGGCAGAGCTGGACGAAGCCGTACGCGACCAGCAGCACCCCCGCCGCCGAGAGCAGGAACGCCAGCGGAACCGCGCGTCCGGCGGCCGTCGCTGTTTGCTGTGGATTGATGTTCGCGGCCATGCTGGGTGCCATGAGCGCGACGGACAGCCCGACGGCCTGCCAGACCGACAGGGTGCGCCGCAATTCGGGACGGTCTCCGGACACGGACGCGCTCCTTTCCCGAGGAGTACACAGTGAACCTTCCGAGCGGTGCGGAGAGCGAGCGCCGACCGGCTGAACTCTCTCGTGCGGTGCGGAAGAGCGCCTCGTTTCCCGTCAACCTCGATCGGCTGAACCTCTCATCCAGCGTTGAAGGAGCAAACCTTGTCGTCCCCCTTCTCGTCTTCGGCCAACCTCGACCGCGACCGGCTCGCCGAACTCGGCGCGGCGGCAGCCGGTCGGATGGAGCAGGCGGGCGTCGAGCTCGTCGCGCTGAGTTTCGTGGACAACTCCGGGATTTCGCGGGTCAAGGCGGTTCCGGTGGCGAGGCTGGCGACGGTCGCGGCGTGGGGCGTCGGCGCGTCGAACTCGTTCGACTTCTTCCTCGGCACCGACAGCATCGCTGACGGCGAGCATTCCCTCGGCCCAGTCGGCGACCTGCGACTGCACCCCGACCTCGACGCGCTCACTGTCCTCGCCGCCCAGCCCGGCTGGGCGTGGGCCCCGGCGTGGCGATACGACCAGGACGGGCACCAGCACCCGCAGGACACCCGGGGTCTCGCCGCGGCCGCCGTGGCACAGCTCGCCGACCGCGGCCTGACCGCGCGGATGGCCTTCGAACTGGAGTGGATCACGACGGACGCGGACGGGGTTCCGCTGCCCGGCCCGGCCTACGGCTACTCCCGGCTGAGCGCGAACCACGAGTATCTCCGCGCAATAGTGTCCACTTTGGACAAGTGTGGCGTGAAGGTGGAGCAGATCCACCCGGAATACGCGGCAGGCCAGTTCGAGCTGTCGATCGCCGCGACGGATCCAGTACGTGCGGCCGATTTAGCCGTGCTGACAAAGGAAACCGTGCGGACGGTGACCGCCGCGCACGGGCTGCGCGCGTCGTTCACCCCGAAGTTCGAACCCGGCGGCGTCGGCAATGGCGGACACGTGCACCTGAGCCTCTGGGACGGCGAACGGAATCTGTGCGCGGGCGGGACCGGGGCGTTCGGACTGACCTCGACCGCGGAATCCTTCGGTGCGGGCATTTTCCGCCGGTTGCCCGCGCTGCTGACCGTCGGCGCACCGTCGGTGGTCAGCTACCTGCGACTGGAACCGCACCACTGGGCAGGTGTGTTTACCGCGTGGGGACTGGAAAACCGCGAAGCACCGCTACGCCTGATCCGCGGCGCGGCCGGACAGCGCGACACAGCGGCGAACCTGGAGGTGAAGTGCTTCGACCTCACCGCGAACCCGTATCTGGTGGTGGCGGGACTGCTTTTCGCCGGTAAGGCAGGCATCGACGCTGCGGCACGCTTGCCAGAACCGGTCAGCGTGGACCCTGGCTCGCTCTCCCCCTCGGACGCCGCAGCGGCTGGAGTCGCCCGGCTGCCGCAATCGCTGTCGGAGGCGATCGCCGCGTTCGAGGCCGACGACGCGCTGCCGGACGCGTTCGGACCCCAGCTGGCCACGACGTTGGCGGACGTGCGTCGTGCCGAAGTGGCCGAGCTGGGGTCGCTGGAACCGGCGGAGTTGTGCCGGGTGATGCGTTTCCTGCACTGACCCGGTTCAACGCAGCAAGGCCGCCACCCGGGACTGCAGTTCGGGCAGCATCGCGTACAGCTTGTCGCCAGGGCAGTCGGTGTTGTAGAAGTCGCGGTGTCCCTTGATTTCCTTGACCGGGATGCCGTACTGGCGGCACACGTACGCCACGAACACCACCAGCGAATCGAACTGCGCCTTCGGCGGGGCGACCTGCATGTAGGTGCCCTCGTTCTCGATGCCGATCGCGTTGTCGTTCTGGCCGGGGCAATGCGCCGCGCGGACGATCTTCTTCCCGCTGCGCAACGCGTCCAGGCTGCCGTGGCGGCCTTCGAGACGGTAGCCGCCGCGGGAGACGGTGAAGTGCTGGCCGGTGTCGGACCAGCCGTTGTTGTCGATGTGGTCGGCCTGGTCGTTGCGCGCGACCTGGAACGCGTGCTCGAGCGAGTAGTCGGTGCTGTTGGGGCAGTCGATGTGGTGGATGAGCACGCGATTGGCCGGATGGTCGAGCGTGGTGAGCGGATCCGCGGGCGGGCGCGCACCCCACTCCGCACAGCTGTAGATGCGCGGCGCCGCCGCGGCGTGCGCGAGGCCGGGCAGCACGAGCCCCGCCGCCGCGGCAGCGCTCACGCCGGCCGCCCCGCGCAGGAACGTCCTCCGGGGAACCTGTCCGATGTCGAAAGCCATGCGCCGCACTGTGCGCGGACGGCGTACACGATGCGTACAACCGGCCGCTCAGGCGCGCAGGTTCAGCTCCGCGGGGAACGGTTCGGCCAGGGTGAGCACCCCGCCCTCGCTCTTCGCGTGCGGCAGGTAATCGCCTTCGGAGAGCGCGTACACGGTGGCGGCTTCCTGCTCCGGGTCGACGAGCAGGTAGTACGGGATGAGCGCTTCGGCGTAGAGGGCTTTCTTGAAGATCCGGTCCTGCACCCTGGTGGACGGCGATTCGATCTCCGCGGCCAGCAGCACCTCGGACGCCGGATACCAGGTCGTGGCCACGTCCGGGCAGGTGACGATCACGAAGTCCGGGATCAGCAACCGGCTTTCACCGCAGCGGACCGCGACGCCGGGGAGCAGCGCAGTGCCTTTGGGCAAGGCTGGCACCACTGCGAGCTGCAATCGCTGGAGCCACTGCTGGTGCAGCGCTGTCGGAGCCGGACCCATCACGAGGGTCCCGTCGACTCCTTCGATCCGGTTGCCGAGGAGCTGTTCGTTCGGCAGGGCGAGTACTTCCGCCAACCCCGGAGCCTCACCCGGGTTGATGTCGTTGGTCTGCATACCGAGAGAGTACGAATGACCACCGACAGTTTCCGGCGACCGACCCGAGATCAGGCCGGAGCAACCGCCTCGCGCACGCCCTGCGCCAGCTCCGAAGCCAGCTTCGCCACCCCGTCCGGACCGTCCGCCGCAGCCGTGACCAGCGCGGATCCGACGATCACCGCGTCGGCGAACCCGGCCACCTGCGCGGCCTGCTCCCGCGAACGGACCCCGAGGCCCACCCCGATCGGCAGCTCGGTGTGCTCGCGAGTCCGGCGCACCAGGTCCTCCGCGTGCACACCCACCGCGTCGCGGGCACCCGTCACGCCCATCACCGCGGTCGCGTACACGAAACCCGACGAGGCCGCCGTGGTCTTCGCCAGGCGTTCCTCCGACGACGACGGCGCGACCAGGAAAATCCGGTCCAACCCGTGCTCGGCGGACGCGGCCATCCACTCGTCGGCCTCGTCCGGAATCAAATCCGGCGTGATCAGGCCCAGGCCACCGGCGGACGCCAGGTCGCGCGCGAACGCGTCGACCCCGTAGCGGTGCACCGGGTTCCAGTACGTCATCACCACCGCGCGACCGCCGCGCGCCGACACCGATTCCACGACCTCGAACAGCTGCTTCAGCCGGAAACCGCTGGCCAGCGCCGCCTCGGCGGCCGCCTGGATGGTGGGGCCGTCCATGACCGGGTCGGAGTACGGGACGCCGACCTCGACCAGGTCTGCGCCGCCGTCGACGGTGGCGGCCAGCAGGTCTTTCGAGCCGTCCACGGACGGGAACCCGGCGGGAAGGTAGCCGACCAGCGCGGCCCGGTGTTCCGCCCGCGTCGCCGCGAACAGCTCGTCGAGGCCGCTCACTTGCCCTCCCCGTCCACGAGCCCGAACCACTGGGCCGCGGTGTCCATGTCCTTGTCGCCCCGGCCGGAAAGGTTGACCACGATCAGCCCGTCCGGGCCCAGCTCGCGGCCCAGTTCCAGGGCCCCGGCCAGCGCGTGCGCCGATTCGATCGCCGGGATGATGCCCTCGGTGCGCGACAGCAGCCGGAAGGCGTCCATCGCGGCCGCGTCGGTGACCGGGCGGTATTCGGCGCGGCCGGAGTCCTTGAGCCACGCGTGTTCCGGGCCGACTCCCGGGTAGTCGAGCCCGGCGGAGATCGAATGCGATTCGACCGTCTGGCCGTCCTCGTCCTGCAGCAGGTACGACATCGCGCCGTGCAGGTTGCCCGGGGTGCCCTTGGTGAGCGTCGCGCCGTGCCGGTTGCCCTCGATGCCCTCGCCGCCCGGCTCCAGGCCGACCAGCCGCACCGACGGGTCGTCGTAGAAGCCGGAGAAGATGCCGATGGCGTTGGACCCGCCGCCGACGCACGCCGCGACGACGTCCGGCAGCCGGCCCGCCTTCTCCAGGATCTGCGCCCGCGCCTCCTCGCCGATGACGTGGTGGAAGTTGCGCACCATCATCGGGAACGGGTACGGGCCGGCGGCGGTGCCGAAGAGGTAGTGCGTGGTGTCGGCGTTGGTGACCCAGTCGCGCAGCGCCTCGTTGATCGCGTCCTTCAGCGTCCGCGACCCGGTTTTCACCGGGATGACCTCGGCGCCGAGCAGCTTCATCCGCGCGACGTTCAGCGACTGGCGCTCGGTGTCGACCTCGCCCATGTACACGACGCAGTCGAGGCCGAGCAGCGCGCACGCGGTGGCCGTAGCGACGCCGTGCTGGCCCGCGCCGGTCTCCGCGATGACGCGCTTCTTGCCCATCCGGACGGTGAGCAGCGCCTGGCCCAGCACGTTGTTGATCTTGTGCGAACCGGTGTGGTTGAGGTCCTCGCGCTTGAGGAACACCCGCGCGCCGCCGGCGTGCTCGCCGAAGCGCTTGGCCTCGGTGAGCAGCGACGGACGGCCCGCGTACTCGGCGAGCAGCCGGTTCAGCTCAGTGGTGAACCCGGGGTCGTGGCGGGCCTTCTCGTACTCCGCCGCGACCTCGTCGACCACGCCGATCAGCGCTTCCGGCATGAACCGGCCGCCGTACGGGCCGTAGTAGCCGCGCTCGTCCGGGTCGTGCTTGCCGCGGTCGGTCACCGCGAGGGCCTCGGGCAGGCGGGGTGCGAACCGGCGGTGACGAGCTTGACGACCGCGCCCTTCGGGTCGCCGGAGGCCACCAGGCCCTCGCCGACGAGCACCGCGTCCGCTCCGTGGCCGGCGTACGACATCAGGTCGCCCGGGCCGCGGACGCCGGACTCGGCGACCTTGAACACGTCCATCGGCAGGCCGGGCGCGAGGCGGGAGAACACGTCGCGGTCCACTTCGAGGGTGTGCAGGTTGCGCGCGTTGACGCCGATGACCTTCGCGCCCGCTTCGAGCGCGCGGTCGGCCTCCTCGGCGTTGTGGATCTCCACGAGCGCGGTCATGCCGAGCGATTCGACGCGGTCGAGCAGCGCGGCGAGCGCGTTCTGCTCCAGCGCGGCGACGATCAGCAGGACCATGTCCGCGCCGTGCAGCCGGGCCTCGTGCACCTGGTACGGGCTGACGACGAAGTCCTTGCGCAGCACGGGAATGTCGACCGCGGCGCGCACCGCGTCGAGGTCGGCGAGCGAGCCGCCGAAGCGGCGCTGCTCGGTGAGCACGCTGATCACGCGCGCGCCGGCGTCCTCGTAGTCCCGCGCCAGCGCGGCCGGATCGGGAATCGTGGCCAGCTCGCCCTTGGACGGGCTGCGCCGCTTCACCTCGGCGATGACGCCGATGCCGGATTCGCGCAGCGCCGCCATCACGTCACGCGGCGGGACGGCCTTGGCCGCCCTGGCCTTCAGTTCGTCGAACGGCAGGGCGGATTCCCGCTGCGCGAGATCCTCGCGCACGCCGGCGACGATGTCTTCGAGCACGCTCATCGGACGCCCCTACCCGCTGCCGCACTCCTGGGTCCACTCGCAAGCTCGCTCACAAAAACCTTCCCCTTCCCGCCGAAACGATGCTAACCCCCGCTCGAGGACCGGCCGGTTCCGGGTTGCTCAGCGCCGCGAATCCCCGCCGTCGGTCGGGTCGTCGCCCTCCGACAGCGCCTCCCACAGCTCGGTGTCCGGATCCTTCCGCGCCGCCTTGGCCCCCGGTGCGGCGTAACGGGCGCCGAGCTTGCGCGCGGCTCCCGCCCACTTGATCGCTGCCAACCCGCCGAGTGCGACAAGAATTCCGCCCAGCACCGCGATCAGGTGGCCGAGCACGATTTCCGTGCCCGGCAGCCCGGGCGCGAACCCGCCGAACTCGATCCCGTCGACGCCGCTCCAGACGCCCGCCGCACCGGCGAGCACCAGCACGATCCCGAGCACGCGGCGCAGCCAGCCGCCGGTGGCGATGGCCCCGGCGACGCCCGCGAGCGCGAGGATCGCGAGCGGCACGAGCGCGGTGGAGCGCTGTTCGCCGGGTTCGGTGTACAGCACGGTGCCGCGCACGCCCTCGTCGCGGAATTCGGCGAACCACACCATCCGGGACGCGCCCCAGAGGGCCAGCGCGCCGAGCAGGAGGGCGAGGATGATCGTCCACAGTGGACGGCGGGCGGACGCCGCGGCGGGTTCGGGCGCCGTCGGCGATTTCCCGCTGTCCGAGGACGCTTCGGCAGCGGTTTTCCCCGCGCCAGAAGATTTTTCACCGACATCCGCCGGGCGGACCGCGTCCTCTCGCGCCTCGGCGCCGCCGCGCCGTGGTTCCGCCTCCCCGGACCGCTCAGACACCGGCCGCGTCCTCGGCCGGGTCCAGCTCGCCCGCCGGGATCATCGTGCCCGCCGCGGCGATCGCGGACAGCACGGTGCGGGCCTTGTTGAGCGATTCGGTGTCCTCGTAGTCCGGGACCGAGTCCGCGACCACGCCGCCGCCCGCCTGGACGTAAGCCGTCCCGTCGAGCATCAGCGCCGTGCGGATGGCGATCGCGGTGTCCGCGTCGCCCGCGAAGTCCAGGTAGCCGACGACGCCGCCGTACAGCGCTCGGCGCACCGGTTCCAGCTCCTCGATCAGCTGCATCGCGCGCACCTTCGGCGCGCCGGACAGCGTGCCCGCCGGGAAGCAGGCGGTGACCGCGTCGAACGCTGTGGCGTCGTCCTTCAGCTCGCCGGTCACCGTGGACACGATGTGCATGACGTGGCTGTAGCGCTCGATCTGGAAGAAGTCGACCACGTGCACGGTGCCCGGCTTGCAGACCTTGCCGAGGTCGTTGCGGCCGAGGTCGACGAGCATCAGGTGCTCGGCGCGTTCCTTCTCGTCCGCGAGCAGGTCCTTGGCCAGCTGCGCGTCCTCCTCCGGATCCGCGCCTCGCCAGCGGGTGCCCGCGATGGGATGCGTGGTGGCGCGGCCGTCGCGGACCGTCACCAGCGATTCCGGGCTGGAGCCGACGATGTCGAAGCCCTCCAGCCGCAGCAGGTACATGTACGGGCTCGGGTTGGAGGTGCGGAGCACGCGGTACACGTCGAGCGCGTCGGCTCCGGTCTCGATCTCGAACCGTTGCGACGGCACGACCTGGAACGCTTCGCCGGCCTTGATCGCCTCGACCGCCTTGTCGACGGCCGCGTGGAAGTCCTCCTTGGCGCGGTGGCGGCGGAACTCGGGCACCGGCCGGTCGAACGTCGCGACGGTCGGCGGCGCGGGCACCCGCAGCTGCTCGGTCATCGCGGACAGCCGGGCCAGCGCGTCGTCGTACGCGGCGTCCACGCGCTCGGCCGAGTCGTCCCAGTTGACCGCGTTGGCGATCAGCGTGACGGTGCCCTCGTGGTGGTCGAACGCGGCGAGGTCGGTGGCGAGCAGCATGGTCAGCTCGGGGATGTCGAGGTCCCGTTCGGCCAGCTCGGGCAGCTTTTCCAGCCAGCGCACGGAATCGTAGCCGAGGTAGCCGACCATTCCGCCGGTCAGCGGGGGCAGGCCGGGCAGCGGTTCGGTGTGCAGCGCCTCGACGGTCGCGCGCAGCACCTGCAGCGGGTCGCCCTCGGTGGGCAGGTTGTCCGGCGGGGTGCCGGTCCAGACCGCTTTGCCGCCCGAGACGGTGAGCGCCGCCGGGCTGCGCACGCCGATGAACGACCAGCGCGACCACGATTTCCCGTTCTCGGCCGATTCGAAGAGGAAGGTGCCGGGCCGGTCGGCGGCGAGCTTGCGGTAGATCCCCAGCGGGGTCTCGCCGTCGGCGAGCACCCGGCGCACCACGGGGATCACGCGGCGGCTTTCGGCCAGCGCGCGGAAGTCGGCGCGGGACGGGCTGACCGGGCCGGGCCCGGCCGTGGACGTGGCTGCTGAGCTGACCATGCGTCTCATTGTGCCGCTACGGCCGCGTCCGCCGGTCAGCGGGCTCTCAATTCAATGACTGTTGAATTCGAGGCGGCGACCGGTCAAGATGGACTGGTGAGCACCGAAGACACTACCGCCCGCCGCCGCGGCCGCCGCCCCGCTGGTCAGGACACCCGCGCGGTCCTGCTCGAAGCCGCCCGCGCGGTATTCGCCGAGAACGGCTACGAACGCGCGACGGTCCGCTCCATCGCCGCGCGCGCCGGCGTCGACGCGGCCATGGTCAACCACTGGTTCGGCGGCAAGGAAGGCCTGTTCGCGCAAGCGGTGCTGAAACTGCCGTTCGAACCGGCGGAACTGGTCACGGTCCTGCGCGACGGCCCGGTCGACGAGCTGGGGGCCCGGATCGCGCACACTTTTCTGACCCGCTGGGACGGCGTCGGCGGCGACACGTTCCAGGCGCTGATCCGCAGCATCGCCAGCCATGAGGCGGCGAGCACGGTGCTGCGGGAGTTCTTTTCGCAGTTTTTCACCACGCTGCTGAGCGAGACCGGCGTTGACCGGCGGGAGCTGCGGGTGGCGTTGTGCGCGTCGCAGCTGGTGGGGATGGGGCTGGTCCGGTACGTGGCCCGGTTCCCGCCGATGGTGGAGGCGGAGGTGGACACATTGATTACCGCAGTGGCGCCGACGTTGCAGCGTTATCTCACCGGGGATATCGACTAGCGCGACAGCAGCAAAAAGACCAGCGCGAGCCCACCCGGCAGCACCTGCACGAACAGAATCCGCTTCGACGCCGTCGCGGCGCCGTAGAGACCGGCCACGATCACGCACGCCAGGCCGTACAGCTTCAGCTGGAAGCCCGCCGGGTCAGCGGCGATCAGCCCCCAGATCAGCGCGGCGGCGAGGAAACCGTTGTACAGCCCCTGGTTCGCCGCCAGCGTCTTGCTCTCGCGGGCGAATTCCTCGGTGGTGCCGAACGCCGCGCGCGCCCGCGGCGTGGTCCACAGGGCCATCTCCAGCACGACGATGTACAGGTGGATCAGGGCGACGAGCCCGATCAGCACGTTCGCGACGACGGTCATCACGCGCTCTCGTCCGCGAGCAGCAGCCGTTCGCCGGTGTCGAAGCAGGTGTGCGTCCCGGTGTGGCAAGCCGGGCCGGTCTGGTCCACCCGCACCAGCACCGTGTCGCCGTCGCAGTCGACGCGGACCTCTCGCACGTGCTGGACGTGGCCCGAGGTCTCGCCCTTCACCCACAGCTCCTGCCGGCTGCGCGACCAGTACGTCCCGCGGCGCGTGGTGAGCGTGGAGTCCAGCGCGTCGTCGTTCATCCACGCCATCATCAGCACGTCCGACGTCGCGTGGTCCACCACGACCGCGGCGATCAGTCCGTCGGCGTTCCACTTCAGCCGGGCGGAAAGTTCCGGCGAGAGGCTCATCGCACGACCACCCCGCCGGTGCGCAGTGCGCCCTTCACGTCGCCGATCGTCAACTGTCCGAAGTGGAATACACTCGCCGCCAGCACCGCGTCGGCGCCGGCTTCCACGGCGGGCAGGAAGTGTTCGGTCGCGCCCGCGCCGCCGCTGGCGATCACCGGGACTCGCACCGCTTTGCGGACCAGGTCGATCAGTTCGAGGTCGAAGCCGGTTTTGGTGCCGTCCGCGTCCATCGAGTTGAGCAGGATCTCGCCCACGCCGAGCTCCTCGCCGCGCGCGGCCCATTCCACCGCGTCGATTCCGGTGCCGCGCCGGCCGCCGTGCGTGGTGACCTCGAAGCCGGACGCCGTCGGTTCGCCGCCTTCGGGCACGCGCCGCGCGTCGACGGACAGCACGACGCATTGTGCCCCGAACCGGCGCGACGCCTCGTGCAGCAGCTCCGGGCGCGCGATGGCGGCCGTGTTGATGCTGACCT
Source organism: Amycolatopsis halotolerans (assembly GCF_042647905.1). Classification (NCBI taxonomy): domain Bacteria; kingdom Bacillati; phylum Actinomycetota; class Actinomycetes; order Pseudonocardiales; family Pseudonocardiaceae; genus Amycolatopsis; species Amycolatopsis halotolerans. Next base: position 120,362 of record NZ_JBHRWI010000042.1, on the reverse strand, counting down.
TGTCCGCACCGGTGCGCAGGAGCCGGTTGACGTCGTCGGTCGAGCGCACGCCGCCGCCGACGGTGAGCGGGATGAAGATCTGCTCGGCGGTGCGGCGGACCACGTCGAAGGTGGTTTCGCGGTCGCCTGAGGACGCGGTGACGTCGAGGAAGGTCAGCTCGTCCGCGCCCTCGGCGTCGTACCGGCGCGCGAGCTCCACCGGGTCGCCCGCGTCGCGCAGGTCGGCGAAGTTGACGCCCTTCACGACCCGGCCCGCGTCGACGTCGAGACAGGGAATCACCCGAACCGCCACAGCCATGTGCTCCAGCCTAGTCGGCCGCTCACCCAAGCCCGCCGCGACGGCTTCGTCACTAATTTTCGGATCCGATGCATCAAAACCGCACCCTCGCGCGTCTCATGATCGTGACCATCGGTTTCGACGATTTCGTGGCGGAACGCCTCGACGGGCTGCTGCGCTACGCGACCGTCCTCGCCGACGACCCGCATCTGGCGCAGGACATCGTCCAAGACGTGCTCCTGCGCGCCCAGCAGCGCTGGTCGAAGATCGATTCGCCGCCCACCTACGTCCGCCGGATGATCACCAACGAGTACCTCTCGTGGCGCCGCCGCGCCGCCCGCCGCGTGGTCCCGTCGAACCATTCGGTGCTCGATTCCCTGGGACCGCCGACCGCCGATCCCAGCACCGCCTACGACGAACGCGACGAAATGCTCGCCTTGCTGGCCACGCTGCCGCGGAAACAGCGCGCCGCGGTCGTGCTCCGCTACTACGAGAACTACACCGACGCCGAAATCGCCGACTTCCTCCGCTGCGGCGTCTCGACCGTGCGCAGCCAAATCTCGCGCGCACTGGCGACACTGCGCGCCGGTATGCCCTCGTTGCCGTCCGTCCTCACCACCGGAGCAGGAGAATGACCCCGTCGAACGAGACCGAGACGCTGGTGCGCGACAGCCTCGAACGGCTCGCGGAGCAGGCGCCGGACGGCAATGAGGTCCTCAACGCGCTCGCGCGGGCCCGGCAACGCCAGCACCGGCGCCGTCCTCGCCTCGCGCTCGCCGCCGCGGCCGCCGCGGTGATCGCGGTCGCCGCCGGGGTGCCGCTGGTGGTCAACGCCGTCACCGATGTGCCCGCGCAGCTCACGCCCGCCGCCGGACGGCCGGTGCTCGCGTACACGCCGGGCTGGCTGCCGGACGGCTTCACCGAGCAGTACCGCTCAGGCGGGCCCGGAAACACCGCGCAGGTGCGGCAATGGCAGGCCGGGGCGAGCCGGGTGGAAATCGCGGCGCACTCCACGGCCGATCCGGAATGGGCGCAGACCGCGCTGCGCATCTCGGCGTTGAAGGACCAGGTCGTGGTGCACGGACGGGTCGCCATGGTGACCGGGCCGAGCGACACGATCGCGACGCTGACCTGGATGCCGGACGACCGCCACGTGCTGACCGCGAAGGTGGAAGGCGTCCCGGACGCGCGTGCGGCGGCTGAGCAAGTGGCCGATTCGGTCACCCAGGAACCCGTGCTGGTCCGCGGCGAGGCGCGGTTCGGACCGCTGCCCGCGGGTATGCGCGAAGAAGCCACGACGGTGCGCGGCAGCGACTCGGGCAACGCGACGACCGTGCTCGACGCCGGCGGCCCGGCGGGCAAGGTGCGCGTGACGGTCGGCAGCGGGTCCCCGGCTCTCGGCGGGTCCGGACCGGTGCGAGTGCGCGGCTTGCCCGGGGCTTACGTGCCCGCCTCCGGACCGGCCGACGCGCAGGTCACCGTGCGGTTGTCGGCCGGACGCTGGCTGACTGCCTCCGGCCGGTTGCCGCGCGAACAGCTCGTCGCGGTGGCGGACGGGATCGTGCTCGATTCGGCACCGGATTACGCCTGGCTCGGCACCCGCTGACCGCTACCGTGAACGCATGTCCGACTTGGGGGAGTCTCGGAGCACGTTCTCGCGGATAGCGACCGCCGTCGGGATCGGCGCGGCGATCATCGCCGTTCTGGTGGCCTGGTGCGTCGGTGCCAACTATCTGGCCCAGCTGACCGCGGGCGAGCAGCTGACCTGCCGGTTGCGGAATCTCGTGCCGTGGTCGGGCTTGGGCGTGACGCTGTGGCAGGTGAGTTCCCTGGTGCTGTTCCTGCTCGCCGGAGCCGGAATCTCGGCGCTCCTCGGGCGAATCGGAGTGCGAAAGGCGGCTCTCGGCATTTGCGCGGCTCTGGTCATTCTGTTCACCTGGGGCTATGTCGCGGCGACCCACGTGGTGATGCACAAGGTGGCCGATCACGGCACGTCGGTCTCCGTGCCGACGACGCCGCCCGGCGGGCCGCAGCCTGTCGACCGCTGCCAAGGACTCTGACGCCGTCTACCGTGGAGCTATGTCCGAACTGGAGCGTCTCGGCGCCGAGAAGTACGTCGTGCTGACCACTTTCCGCCGCGACGGCCGCGCGGTCCCGACCCCGGTGTGGGTCTCCCGCGACGGCGACGAGCTGGTGCTGTTCTCCGAACGCACCGCGGGCAAGGTCAAGCGGATCCGCAACAACGGCGAGGTCCGGCTGCAGGCGTGCGACGTCCGCGGCCGCCGGGTGCACGGTGCCGAAGTGAACGGAACAGCGCGGTTGCTCGACGCCGCCGACAGCGACCGCGTCCGCGGCGTGATCGCCCGGGACTACGGCCTCGTCGGGCGGGTCACGATGTTCTTCAGCCGCCTCCGCGGCGGACCCGAGCGGACCATCGGGATCGGGATCAAACTCGCCGAGTGAGTCACCGGGCCTCCGCGCGGAGCCGGGCGCCCATCGCGGCCGAATCGTGGTCCGGCCCGCACCCCTCGACCAGGATCACCTCCCCCACCAGGTGGTCGGTGCGCAGGCGGAGGATCTTGCGGTAGTCCGCCGACGCGTACCACGCCTCAGCGGCGGCGAAGTCCGGGAATTCGATCATGACGGTCCCGCCCGGCCAGCTGCCTTCCAGCACGCGGGTGCGTCCGCCGTGGATCAGGAAACGGCCCTCGAACGGGTCGAGCGTCGCCTGGATCAGCTCCATGTACTCGTAGACCTCGGGGTCCACGGTTCCGGGCTGGCGCAGGTGGGCGATGGCGTAGGCGTTCATGTCCGGCTCCTCGGGTCGATTTCGTTGGCTGCCAGCCAATCCTGTCCGCTCCGGGGCACGGAGTCGATTACCTCGCGGGTAATCGATCAGCTCCCGTAGCGGGCCGTCAGCTCCCGTCCGATGCGGGCGAGTTCGGCACGGACCGACTCCGGTCCCACCACCTCGGCCAGGTCGCCCCACCCCGCCAGCTGCTCCGCGACCGAGCGCGCCCAGTGCGCCGCCACCTTCACCCGAACCCGCCCGTCCTGCTCCCCGACGACCTCGCAGTGCCGCCCGAAATGCGTCCGCAGCACGGACAAGTACCGCGCGTCGATCAGCACCGTCGCGGACACGAGCGAACGCCGCTGCTCCATCTCCGCCACGACCCGCGCCCACTGTTCCCGGAGATCGAAGTCGTCCGGCAGCGGCGAAGGCAGGTCCGTGGTTTCCGCCGCCGAGATCCGGTCGACGCGGAAAGTCCGTTGTCCCGCAACGGTTCCGGCGATGAGATACCAAACCCCGTCCTTGTCGGCGAGGCCGTAAGGATCGACTAGCCGCCCTTTGCCGCTGTAGTCGAACCGCACCTTCCGCCGCCCCACGACGGCCTGCTGCAGCGACTGGACGAGCGCGGGCGGCTCGCGATCCCGCTCGCCCCAGCCCGCAGGATCGGACACGACGGCTCGCGCGGCGGCTTCGGCATCAGCTCGGAACGTGGCGGGCAGCGCACGGACGAGCTTGCGCAACGCGGACGACAACTCCGGGCCGCCGGACGCCGCCGGGCCCAGCATCAGGAACAACGCCTGGGACTCGGCCGCGGTCAGCCCGCTGAGATCGGTGCGCGCCCCGCCGACGAGCGACCATCCGCCGCCGCGTCCGGGCTGCGGGTAGACCGGGATCCCGGCCGCCGACAATGCTTCCAGGTCGCGGCGGGCGGTCGCCACGGAGATCTCCAGGTCGTCGGCCAGCTCGGCAGCGGTCACCCGGCCGCGAGCCTGCAGCAGCAGGACGGCAGCGACAAGACGGTCAGCTCGCATGGTTTTGATTCTCTCTCTAAAAGTGCTCAGAAGATGAGCACTTTTAGAGAGAAGCTAGTTCCATCACCGAGCAGACAAGGAATCAGACATGCTTCGAGGACTCAGCACCGTCACCTTCTACTCCCCCGATTTCGAGGCGGCGAAGCGCTGGTACACCGACCTTCTCGGCGTCGCGCCGTACCTGGACACCCCGGCGTACCTGGAATGGCGCATCGGCGATTACCAGCACGAATTCGGCATCGTGCACAGCTCGTACGCCACCAGCGAACTCTCCCGGACCGCTGACCTCGCGACCGTCGGCCAGCCCGCGGGCGCGGTCGTTTTCTGGCACGTCGAGGACGTCGCGGCGACGCTGGAGCGAGTCGTCGCGATGGGCGCGAAGGTCCACGACACCCCGCGCGACCGCGGCACCGGGTTCATCACCGCGTCGGTGATCGACCCGTGGGGCAACGTCCTCGGGCTGATGTACAACCCGCACTACGTCTCCGTCCGGGAAACGCTGGTGCGGGCATGCTGATCTTCAGCGACGCCGCGTCGTGGCGGGACTGGCTGGCCGAGCACCACGATTCGGCCGCCGAGGTGTGGGTGGTGCTGGCGAAGAAGGGCGCGCCCGGCCTCACCTACGAGCAGGCGCTCCAAGAAGCGCTCTGCCACGGCTGGATCGACGGCCTGACCCGCCGCCGCGACAGCTCCACCTACACCCAGCGGTACACGCCGCGACGGCCGAAAAGCCCTTGGTCAGCACGAAACCTCGCCCGCGCGGAACTGCTCCGGAGGGAAGGCCGGATGCGGCCCGCCGGACAGCTCGCGCTCGACCGGGCCGCGTGATTTCCGTTGCCCAGCACCAATTCCCGCCGTCAGCGAACCGCGGCGAGAGCCTCCGGCAGGGTGAAAGCGCCCGCGTACAGCGCCTTCCCGACGATCGAGCCCTCGACGCCGTCCGAAGCAAGCCCGGCCAGCGCGCGCAGATCGTCCACACTGGACACTCCGCCGGAGGCGATCACCGGGGCGTCGGTGCGGGCGGTGACCTCGCGCAGCAGCTCCAGGTTCGGGCCGCGCAGCGTGCCGTCCTTGCTCACGTCGGTGACGACGTACCGGCTGGCCCCGTCGCGGTCGAGCCGCTCCAGGACCTCCCACAGGTCTCCGCCGTCGGACGTCCAGCCGCGCGCGGACAGCCGGTGCCCGGCCTCGGTGATCCGCACGTCGAGCCCGATCGCGACGCGGTCGCCGTATTCGGAGACGACCTTCGCCGTCCAGTCCGGGTCCTCGAGCGCCGCGGTGCCGAGGTTGACCCGGCGCGCGCCGGTGGCGAGCGCCGCCTCGAGCGACGCGTCGTCGCGGATGCCGCCGGAGAGCTCCACCTGCACGTCGAGCCGCTTGACGACGTCGGCGAGCAGCTCGCGGTTGCTGCCCTTGCCGAACGCCGCGTCGAGGTCCACCAGATGGATCCACTCGGCGCCGTCGCGCTGCCACTGCAGGGCCGCTTCGAGCGGGCTGCCGTAGGAGGTTTCGGTGCCCGCCTCGCCCTGGACGAGTCGGACCGCCTGGCCGTCGGCAACATCAACTGCGGGAAGGAGCGTGAAAGTCACGCGCACAGACTATGCGGCGGGGTCGGGCGCACCGTCCGGGGGATATGCGCTCGCCCCGACGGCACCGGCGATCTGGGCGGTACGGCGTGCGGCCTGTGCCGACAACGTGAGCAGCGGCACATCCTTTCTGCCGCAGCGGAGTTCCCGACCTCTTACGCCAGCGTGCCGAGCCAGTTGCGCAGCAGCCGCGCCCCCGCGTCGCCGGACTTCTCCGGGTGGAACTGGGTCGCCCACAGCGGACCGTTCTCCACCGCGGCGACGAAATCCTCGCCGTGGTTGGCCCAGGTCACCTTGGGCTGCTGGCCGGCGAGGCCGGAGTCCAGCTCCCACTTCCGCGCGGCGTAGGAGTGCACGAAATAGAACCGTTCCTCCGGGTCGATCCCGGCGAACAGCTGCGAATCGGCGGGCGCGCGGACGGTGTTCCAGCCCATGTGCGGGAGCACGTCGGCGTGCAGGCGCTCGACCGTGCCCGGCCACTCGCCGGTGCCCTCGGTCTCCTCGCCGTGCTCGACGCCGCGCGAGAACAGGATCTGCATGCCGACGCAGATGCCCAGCACCGGACGTCCGCCCGCCAGCCGTTTGCCGATGATCCGGTGCCCGTGCACGCCCAGCAGCCCGCTCATGCACGCGGAGAACGCGCCGACGCCGGGCACCACGAGGCCGTCGGCTTCGACCGCGGCGTGCGGGTCGGCGGTGACCTCCACCTCGGCGCCCGCGCGCGCGACGGCGCGCTCGGCGGAGCGGAGGTTTCCGGAACCGTAATCGAGGATCACCACACGAGACACGCGTCCGAGCCTAGTCCCCTGGAGAATTTCGTTCCGAGGCCGTTTCGTTCTCGCCCCGATCGGGTACCCATCACGCTATGCGTGGGCGCCGCCGGTGCCCCCGGACCCGGAAAGAGGACGAGATGTCCGAGTCCGATCTGCTGTGCCGGATGTTCCAAGCGTGGCGGGAAGACATCGACAGCGTGCCGTTCCCGCAGTTCAGGGAGCTGACCATCCCGCCGCAGAAGACCCGTGCGGAGATCGACCTGGCGCGCCGGCCGGCCGCGCGCACGGCGAACCCCGTGCGGCGCGCCGACACCGGCTGGTGACCGCGAGCGGTTGCCCGCTGCCGGAGTCCCGCCTTATCCGGTGAAAAATTCCTTGAGGGACAACGCGATCGAACCGGCGTCGAGCCCGTGCACGAGATCGTGGTCGGCGAGCGTGCCGTAGATCCGGATCTCGGTGTCCCGGCGGGTGCCGAGGTTCAGCAGCCGGTGCGGCCGGTCGGCCAGCGCGTCGGCGACGCAATGCGCGGACGTCCCCTTGAGATACGGCTCCACCAACGCCACATCGGCGACGTCGGTCACCGCGGCACGAAGTCCCTCGGCGTCGAACGGACGCACCGTCGAGGTGTAGAGCACCGTCACGTCCATGCCCTCGGTCGCTTCCAGCACCCGGTCCAGCATCGGGCCGACCGCGATCACCACGCCGCGCGTGCCCGTGCGGATCGTCTGCAGACCGACCCCGAGGTGCGGCGCGGAATTCTCCTGCGCGGACAGCCGCAGGTACGTCCGGCTGTCCCCGGGCACCGAATCGAGCAGCAGCCGCCGCGCTTCCTCGGGATGGCCGGGAACGTGGACGTACCAGCCGGGCAGGGAATCGATCAGCGCGACGTCGCCGGGAGCCTGATGCGTGCGCCCTTCCATCGGCATGTCGTAGGAAGCGCCGTAGGACACCAGCACCGCGCCGAGTTCCTGGTGGCTGAGGTCCAATTTGATCTGTTCGAACGCGCGCTCCACGAGGAACGCGTTGAAGGTGTGGACGATCGGCCGCAGCCCGGCGAGCGCGAGGCCCGCGCCGGTGCTCACGAGCAACTGCTCGCGGATCCCGACGTTGATCACCCGGTCCGGATGCCGTCGCGCGGCCTCGGCGAGCGCCGCGGCCGAGATGTCGGCGAGGACGACGGCCACGTCCGGGTCGGTGTTGACGATTTCTTCCGCGGTGGACAGGAAGGTGTCCCGCATGTTCGGCATCAGTGCGCGCCTTTCGGTTCCACGACGGCGACGACCGCGAGCGGCCGTCCGGGATGAGGGGTGGTGAACGCGTCGTACAGCGCTTCGTGGTCGCGGCCGGACACCGTTCGCACGGCCCAGCCTTCCGTTTCGAAGCGGCGCGCGATGCCGCCCGGCCAGCCGTGGCTCGAGGACTGGTTGTCCACGACCACGGTGGTCAGCTTGTCGAGCCCGAGCCGCGCGGCGACGACGATCGCCTCGTGGTTGGAGCCCTCGTCGAGTTCGGCGTCGCCGATCAGCGTGACGATGCGCGAGCTGAACCGGCGGGCGCGCAGGCCGAGCGCGGCGCCGATGGCGATCGGCAGGCCGTGCCCGAGCGAGCCGCTGGAGATCTCGACGCCGGGCACGCGGACGCGGTCGGGATGGTGGCCGAGCCGCGAGCGCGCCGAACTCCAGTCGGCGAGTTCGTCCTCGCCCAGCCAGCCCTTCGCGACGAGCACCGCGTAGTACGCCATCGGCCCGTGCCCTTTGGACAGCAGGAACCGGTCGCGCCCGGGCCGGCGGGCGGTCTCCGGGCCGAGGCGCAGGACGCGGTCGAACAGCACCCACAGGACGTCCACTGTGGACTCCGCGGCCGCGTGGTGTTTGTCGTCGCCGGTCATCAGCGAGATCAGCCGGGGCAGGTCCGCGTAGCCCGGCTCGTGCGTCGTCGTGGTCATGGTCTCGACAATGCAACCTCGACCAAACTGAAGGTCAAGGGCTAACCTGAAGCAATGACGAGGTTGGCGGACAAGCTGAGCATCGGGCAGGTCGCGGAACGCAGCGGGGTCCCGCACACGGCGCTGCGGTTCTACGAGGAGCGCGGCCTGATCACGTCCGAGCGCTCGGCGGGCAACCAGCGCCGCTACGCGCGCTCGGTGCTGCGGCGGATCGCGTTCATCCGCGCCGCGCAGCGGGTCGGGCTGTCGCTCGAAGACATCAGCGCGGCGCTGGAGACGCTCCCCGCGGACCACGCCCCCACGAAGGCGGACTGGGCGCGGCTGTCGCGCGAATGGCAGACCGAACTCGACGCCCGGATCGACGCGCTGCAACGGCTGCGGGACCGGCTGACCGGATGCGTCGGCTGCGGATGCCTGTCGCTGCGCAGCTGCGGCCTGTACAACGCGGAGGACGAACTCTCCCGCTTCGGCCCCGGTGCCAGCAAGTTGCGCCCGGTCCTGGAGGGCGGCATCTGAATTCCGTTGCGCGCCAGGGCGTCGGTGTGGGTTACTGCGGGTTGAAATGAACGAGAAATATCGAACCCGGGTATCGAAACGACTGTCCCGGCACCTGCGCCACGATCCCGGCGGACTCGGTTTGACCTTGTCCCCCGGCGGCTGGGTCCCGGTCGCCGAACTGCTCGCGGCGCTGGCCCGGCACCGGTTCCCGGTGAGCCGCGCGGAACTGGACGAGGTCGTCGCGAACTGCGCGAAACAGCGGTTCTCCTTTGACGAAACGGGGACGTTGATCCGCGCCAGCCAGGGGCACAGCGTCCGCGTGGATCTGGACCTGTCCGACGCTGTGCCACCGGAAACCCTCTTCCACGGCACGGCGACGCGGTTCCTGCCGTCGATCTGGACGGAGGGTCTGCGGCCGATGAAACGGCACGCGGTGCATTTGTCGGCAACCCGCGAAACGGCGTGGAAAGTCGGGTCGCGACACGGGAAACCGGTGGTGCTGACGGTCGCGGCCGGGGAGATGGCCGCGCGCGGGCACGCGTTTCAGGTGAGTGACAACGGGGTGTGGCTTACTTCGGCGGTCCCGGCAGAGTTTCTGACGGTGTCCGAGTAGCGCATACTGACCCTGTCGCGCCTGAGGAGGTGGCCATGCCGGATTACACGATCGTCCAGTGCAGCCAAGGCCACTACTTCTCCACGATCTGGCTCCCGTTCGTGTCGCTCAAGGCGATCCGGCTCGGCGAGCGCCGGGTGCAGAAATGCCCGGTGTGCCACCGTTTCCGCTCCGTCGTCCAGGTTTCCGCGGACCAGTTGAGCGCCGAGGAACTGCGCGCGGCCGAAGCGCTGAAGGACTCCCGGCTGCCGTAATCAACCACAGTCGGGTTCCCCTTCGCCGGTCGGCCTGATGCGCGATGCGGAAGTCCGTGAGGGGAACCCTGAGGGAATCTGATTCCGTGAGGGTTCCCCTCACGTACTTCTGCGCGAGCGGGGCCGCCGCGAGAGGTCGCGCGGCGATCAGCCGGTTTCGGCCACGCGGCACAGGATTTCCCCGTGCGGGATCGAGAACCAGCCGTCCGGATCCGCCGCCCAGGCACGCCACGCTTCGGAGATCTCGCGGAGGTCTTCGGCGGACGCGTACCCGCCTGCCACGGCCTGTTCGGCGATCTTGGAGTCCAGGATCCGGTCCGCCCACATGCCGCCCCACCACGCCCGTCCTTCCGGCGTGGAATGGCACCAGATGGAGGCGCTCGGCTGGACGTCGCGAGCACCGGCGGCGTGCGCCCAGGCCAGCAATCGCCGTCCGGCGTCCGGTTCGGAACCGTTGCCGTGCGCGACCGCGCGGTAGACCTCCAGCCAGCGGTCCAGTCGCGAGTCCGCCGGCCACCAGAACGCGGCGGCGTAGTCGGTGTCGCGGGCGGCGACGACACCGCCGGGCTTGGCCAGCGCCAGCATGTGCCGCAACGCTTCCACCGGTTCGGTCAGGTGCAGCAGCACTTGGTGCGCGTGCACGATGTCGAATCGGCCAGCCACCTCGGACGCCGTGATGTCGGCGCGCTCGAACCGGACATTGGACACGCCTTCGCGCTCAGCGTGCGCACGCGCCTGTTCCAGAACGGCTTCCGACAAATCGATGCCGAGCACCTCGCCAGGGGCCACCCGGCGGGCGATGTCCACTGTGATCGTCCCGGGACCGCAGCCGACGTCCAGCACGCTCCGCCCGGGAAGCAGCTCCGGTGCGAGGTAGGCCGCCGAATTGTCGACGGTGCGCCAATGTTGTGAACGTACGACGCTTTCCGCGTGACCCTGCCCGTAGCTGCTTTCCGAAGGCATGCTTCGAGATTAGGAGCGAGTTCCCAAATACTGCAACAGAGTTCTCAGCATTCGAGAACTGCGGACGTGTTCAGCAGACCCGGCGACGCGGCCTGCCCAGCAGCCGCCTGCCCACCCGGACCAGTTCCCGGCGCAGGGTTTCGTCGTCCACCTCGGCCAGGTCGGGCGCTCCGCCCGCCATCGCGATGCCGGTGAACGCCACGATCGCCGTCACGCGCGCGGTCACGTCCAGTTCCGGCCCGCCGGCCACGATCGAGATCAGCGCCTGTTTGAACCCTTCGACGCCGTGCACCGATTTCGCCAGCGCCGCGTCGATGCCCGGGTCGCTGGAGAACAGCGCGACCAGCACCCGGTGCCGCACCACGAGATCGACGAAACCGTCCACCAGGTGGTCCACTCGCGCGCCGTGCCGCGGGTGCTTCGCGGCCTCGACGACGAGCTGGTCCAGCTCCCGGATGCCCGGCTCCGCGACCGCCTCGGTGATCTCCGACTTCGTCTTGAAGTGGTAGTACACCGCGGCCTTGGTGACACCCAGCTCGTCGGCGATCATCTGCAGCGACGTGCCCTCCACGCCGTGCTCGGAGAACAGCCGCAGCGCAGTGGCGAGCAGCCTGGTGCGGGTGTCCGCGACCGGTTCGACGGTCGTCATCGCGCCCTCCTCCTCAAGCGGAGTGCGCGGCTCCGCAGCACATCATGATACTAGCCGAACGACTAGCCCGAAACTTGCCGTGCGGCTAGTCACATCCTAGCCGATCGGCTTGGCAGCTCCTTGCCGAACGGCTAGCTTCGAAAGGGCGATTCCAGTGCGGAGAGCCCGCTTCGGGCGCGAAACGGAGACGACTCGTGGCACCCTTCCTGTACCGGCTCGGCAGGCTGTCGTTCCGCCGCCGGGCCCTCGTGGCGGCGGTCTGGGCGCTTGTTCTCATGGCGTTGGGCGCGGGCGCGCTCACGCTGTCGGGCAAGCTGTCGGATTCGGTGACCATTCCCGGCACCGAATCGCAGCAGGCGATCGACCGGCTGGCCGAGCACTTCCCGCAGGCCGCGGCGGGCGGCGGCACCGCGCGCGTCGCGATCGCCGCGCCGGACGGGCGGAAGATCACCGGCCCGGCGGGCCAGGCGGCCGTCGAGGGCGTGGTCGGCAAGCTGAAGTCCGCGCCGAAGGTCGCCGGGGTCGTCGACCCGTTCCAGGCCAAGTCCGTCTCCCCCGACGGCCGGGTCGCGCTCGCGCAGGTGAGCTACCAGGTCAAGGGCTTCGAGCTCAGCGACAGCGACCGGCAAGCGCTGCTCGCCACCGGCGAGCACGCGAAGCAGCTGGGGTATCAGGTCGAGTACGGCGGCGACGCGGTGCAGGGCGTTCCGGCGACCGGGGCCACCGAGGGGCTCGGCGTCGCGGTCGCGGCGGTCGTCCTGATCATCACCTTCGGCTCGCTGCTGGCCGCCGGGATTCCGTTGCTCACCGCGTTGATCGGGGTCGGCGTCGGGATGGCGGGCATCATGCTGGCGTCGGGTTCGATGGAGCTGAACTCCAACACCCCGGTGCTGGCGTTGATGATCGGGCTCGCGGTCGGCATCGACTACGCGCTCTTCATCGTCTCCCGTTATCGGCACGAACTGGCCGAGGGCCGCGAACCCGAGGAAGCCGCCGGTCGAGCTGTCGGCACCGCTGGCTCCGCCGTGGTGTTCGCCGGGCTCACCGTGATCATCGCGCTCGCCGGGCTCACGGTGGTCGGCATTCCGTTCCTCGGCCAGATGGGCGTTGCCGCCGCGGCGACTGTCGTGGTGGCCGTGCTGATCGCGTTGACGCTGCTGCCCGCCGTGCTCGGCTTCGCCGGCGCCCGGGTCGGCAGCAACAAGATCCGGGTGCGCCGCCGCACCGAGGGCCCGACGCACGGCGAGCGCTGGGCGCGTTTCGTTGCGCGGCACCGGGTTCCGGTGCTGCTGGCCGCTCTGGTCGGGTTGGCAGTCGTCGCGATTCCCGCGCTGAGCATGCAGCTCGGCCTGCCCAATGACAGCACTGCCGCGCCGGACACCACGCAGCGCAAGGCGTACGACCTGGTCAGCAAGGGCTTCGGCGAGGGCGCGAACGGACCGCTGCTGGTCGTCGTCGACACCGGCCCGAACCACAATCCCGAGTCGCTGAAGCAGGCCGCCGCGGACATCGGCAAGCTGCCGGACGTCGCCGCGGTGACGCCGCCGAAGGTCAACCCGGCTGGGGACACCGCGGTGCTCACGGTGATCCCGAAGAGCGGACCGAGCAGCACGCAGACCGAAGACCTCGTGTCGGCGATCCGCGCGCAATCCGCGCCGCTGCAGGAAAACACCGGCGGCAGCCTCGCGGTGACCGGCCAGACCGCGGCCAACATCGACGTCTCGCAGAAGCTGTCCGACGCGATGCTGCCCTACCTCGCGCTGATCGTCGGGCTGGCGTTCCTGTTGCTGATGCTGGTGTTCCGGTCGGTCGTGGTGCCGCTGAAGGCGACGCTCGGGTTCCTCGGCTCGGTGGTCGCGACGTTCGGCGCGGTCGTCGCGGTGTTCCAGTGGGGCTGGCTGACCGACCTGCTCGGGGTCGCCTCGACCGGCCCGATCATGAGCATGCTGCCGATCCTGCTGATCGGCGTCCTGTTCGGGCTCGCGATGGACTACCAGGTGTTCCTGGTGACCCGGATGCGCGAGGAACACGTGCACGGAGCCGAGCCGCAGGAAGCGATGGTGACCGGATTCCGGCACGGGGCGCGGGTCGTCGTGGCGGCGGCGCTGATCATGATCTCGGTGTTCGCCGGGTTCGTGCTGGCCGAGTCGACGCTGATCCAGTCGATCGGGTTCGCGCTGGCCTTCGGGGTGCTGGTGGACGCGTTCGTGATCCGGATGACGATCGTGCCCGCGGTGATGTCCCTGCTCGGGCGCGGCGCGTGGTGGCTGCCGAAGTGGCTGGACCGGATCCTGCCGAACGTCGATGTCGAAGGCGAGGGGCTGGTCCGCGAACTCGGCACACCCGGCGACGACGAACGCGAACTGACGCGGGTCTGATCTTTTGCCGGATTTTTGTCGGTGGTGGTTCGTACCCTGTTTTCATGATCGAAGACACGGTGCGGACCTGGGTGGCGGGATGGGCGTTGTCGCGGCGGACACCGCCGCCGGTCGAGAAGCCATGGGGTCTTTTCGTCGAGGTCCCGGACAATCCCGCGGAGGTCGGCAGGCACGTCCTGCCGGAGGCTGAGGAATCGCTGGTCCGCGCCGCCGCGGGCGCGGTCAGCGAACCTCGGACGTGGCTGAAGACGCCCGCCGAACCGGAAACGCTCGAGCCGTGGATGCCGGAGGGCTGGATCGTCGCCTGGCAGGACACCGGCCATCTGATGGCGACGGATCTGCTGGCGACGAACCCGGTCGCGCCGGAGGGCTACACCGTGGCGGCGGAGACCAGCGGAGCCGTCACGTTCCTGCGGGTGCTGGACGCGTCCGGCGAGCAGGCGGCGAAGGGTCAGCTGGCGAGGGTCGGCGACGCGGTGATCGTCGACCGGGTGGTAACCGAGGAGGCCCACCGGCGACGCGGACTGGGTGGTTTTGTGATGCGCACGCTGGCCGATCGCGCGGTTGCGGATGGTGCGGTGCTTGGCGTTCTCGGGGCTACGGATGCCGGGCGGGCGCTGTACGAGACGTTGGGGTGGAAGAAGCACGCGACGTTGGCGGAGTGCATTTATCAGCCGTTGGAGTCTTAGGTCGTGGGGAGGATCGCGTTCGTTAGGGGGCGCTCGCGTTAGTTCGCGGGGAGGGTGCGCGTTAGTGGCTGGGAGGGCCCGTGTCGCGTGCGGAGGACTGCGCGTTCGTCGTGGGAGGAGCCTGCGTCGGGTGCGGAGAGCCGCGCATTAGTCGCGGGGAGTGCCCACGTTAGGTGCCGAGGGGCGCGCGTTTGGCGCAGGGAGGGCCGCGCGTTAAGTGCGGAGAGGCGCACGTTCGTTGCGGGCCCCCGTTGGCCGAGGAGAGGCGCACGTTCGTTGCGGGGCCCCGGTTAGGCGCGGAGAGACGCGCGCTCGTTGCGCGCCCCGTTGGGCGCGGAGAGGCGCGCGCTCGTTGTGTGCAGTGCCCGCGCCAGGAGGGGAAACCCACGCGTCAGTCGCGGGGAGAGCCCGGTCAGGTGCGGGAAGGCCCGCGTGAGGTGCAGGAGGTCCGCGTTGGTCGGAGGGAGGCGAGCGTCAGGTTCGGAGCGGTCCGCGTCAGTCGCGGAGAAGCACGGGTCGGCGGCGAAAGGGCCAGCGTCGGTCAGCTGACGAGCCAGGCGATGGCCCCGCCGATCGCCAGCACTGCCGCGATGCCCAGCACCACGGCGAAGAACTTCGCGGTCTTCCACAGCGAGTAGACTCCGCCGCCCAGGAAGCCGCCGAGGGCCAGCAGCAGGACCGCGATCAGCTCTTTGCTCACAGGGGTTAGCGTGCCACATGGCTTTCACCGTGACGGTACTGGGCAGCGCGACGCCGTACCCGCGCCCGGACGCTCCGTGCTCCGGGTACCTGGTGCGCCACGAGGACACCGCGATCTGGCTCGACGCCGGCCCCGGCACCCTCGCTGCCCTGCAGGAACACGTCTCGCCGGCGGAACTGGACGCGATCTGGATCTCGCATCTGCACGCGGACCACGTCGCGGATCTGTTACCGGCGGTGTACGCACTGTTGTTCGCGGATCTGCGCCTGCGACGCCCCATCCCGCTGTACGGCCCGCCGGGCACGGCGGCGCGGATCTCCGCGTTCCTGAGCAACACCGGCCGCGCGCCGATCGAGGAGGCGTTCGCGGTCCGGGAACTGCACGACGGACACCGAACCCGGGTCGGCGGCCTGCAACTGGAGACGGTGGCCGTGTCGCACGGATTCCCGGCGTTCGGAGTGCGTATCACTGACGGGGAACGGACTTTCGCGTACTCCGGTGACACCGGTCCGTGCGAGGCCCTGTCGACGTTGGCGGAGGGGACGGATCTGTTCTTGTGCGAGGCGGACAGCATCGAACCGTCCGCGGAACACCTGACGCCTGAGGAAGCGGGCCGCGCGGCTGCCGGAGCGGCGCGGCTGGTGCTCACGCATCTCGGCCACACCGTCACCGCGCGCGACGCGGTTCGCCTTGCTGCCGAACACTTTCCCGGGCCAGTGACCTATGCCGCGCCGCGCACGGTGTTCCGCGTGTGAATCAGATCGTGAGATCCCCTGGCCAGGTTCGTTTCAGGGGCGGAATCTCGCCCCGCGTCATCCTCGCCCATTCGCGCTGGTCACGAGCCGACTTCGGACGGTGCTCCGCCAGAACCTCCAACTCCCCCAGCGAAGCGAGTGCTCGCGCCGCGGCGATCCTGGTCTCCCGGAGGATGTCCTGGAGAAGATCGATCAGCAATTCCCGGACGGGGTGCTCCCGCGCTGCTTCGCGCAAGCCCGCGTTGCCCAGCCTGCGGACCGCGTTCGCACTGAGCGTGCGCACTGCGGGATTGCGGTCCTTCAACGCCTTCGCCAAGGGATCAAGAGCGCTGATCTCTCCGGAATCTCCCAGCCCGACTGCCGCGTCCATCCGCACCACAGCGGGATAGTGGTCGAGGACCCTCTCGTACTGGGCCACTGGGTCGAGCGGGCGGAGCCGGCTGAACCCGAATCGGTAGCGGGTGACGATCGGAGCTCTGACCGGCCAGGCGGGTCGGCGGTCCTCGGCTCGGACCTGTCCGTCCGGGACGAGGTCGAGCAGCGGAGCCGGATCGCGATCGCGGTCGCGCTCCACGAGAATCCGGATTGCCAGCGTGACTACCGCGCCAGACAAGGTCCCGCGGGTCGCCACTGCGAGTATCGCGTCGTCGACTCCCGTATCTTCTGCTCGGACCAGCTCCGTCGCCAGTGCCGCGGCCTGCTGATCAGGAGCGCGCAGTATTTCTTTCAGAGAACCGCGCACGTCCATAGCCGTTAAAGCACGCCCTTCGTGGACGGAATCCCGCCAGCCCGGGGATCCGGCTCCGTAGCCGCCCGCAGCGCCCGCGCCACGGCCTTGTACTCCGCCTCCGCGATGTGGTGCGGGTCGCGGCCGTGGACGAGCCGGACGTGCAGGGCGATCTGCGCGTGGAACGCCAGCGAGTCGAACACGTGCCGGGTCAGGACGAAGGGGTAGTTGTTGCCGATGGTGAACGTGTTGTACTCCTCCGGCTCCCCCACGTGCACGCAGTACGGGCGGCCGGAGACGTCGATCGCGGCGTGGGCGAGGGTTTCGTCCATCGGGATCCACGCGTCGCCGAATCGCCGGATGCCGCTCTTGTCGCCCAGGGCCTGGCGCAGTGCCTGGCCGAGCACGATCGCGGTGTCCTCGACGGTGTGGTGGGCGTCGATGTGGACGTCGCCGGTCGCTTCGACCTTCAGGTCCAGCGAGCCGTGCACGCCGAACGCGGTGAGCATGTGGTCGTAGAACGGCACGCCGGTGGCGATGTCCACCTGGCCGGTCCCGTCGAGGTCCAATTGGACCAGGATGGACGATTCCTTGGTGGTGCGCTCGATTTTGCCGATGCGGCTCATCGCTTGACTTCCTTGCTCGCTTCGAGGAAAGCGTCGTTCTCTTCCGGGGTGCCGACGGTCACCCGCAGGTGGCCTTCGATGCCCACGTCCCGGATCAGCACACCGTGGTCCAAATAGGACTGCCAGCTGGCCGGCGCGTCGCTGAACTGTCCGAAGAGGACGAAGTTGGCGTCGCTCGGCACCGGGGTGAAACCCAAGCCCAGCAAGGCTTCCACGACGCGGTCGCGTTCGGCGGAGAGCCGGTGCACCGACGCGAGGGTGGCGTCGGCGTGCCGGAGGGCGGCTCGGGCGGCCGCCTGGGTGACCTTGGACAGGTGGTACGGCAAGCGAACGAGCTGCAGCGCGTCCACCATGGCCGGTGCGGCGGCGAGGTAGCCCAGCCGGCCGCCCGCGAAGGCGAACGCCTTGCTCATCGTGCGCGACACGATCAGCTTCGCCGGATACTCCGCGATCAGCTCGATCGCGCTGGCCTGCGAGGAAAACTCCGCGTACGCCTCGTCCACCACGACGATCCCCGGGGCCGCGTCGAGCACGCCGCGCAGCTGGTCCAGCGGGATCGACCCGCCGGTCGGGTTGTTCGGGCTGGTCACGAAGACGATGTCCGGCTTGCGCTCGGCGACCGCCTTGGCGGCCTGTGCGGTGTCGAGCGAGAAGTCCGCGCGGCGCGGCACCGGCAGCCAGTCGGTGCGCGTGCCGGTCGCGATGATCGGGTGCATCGAGTACGACGGCTCGAAGCCCAGCGCGGTGCGGCCGGGACCGCCGAACGCCTGCAGGATCTGCTGCAGGATCTCGTTCGACCCGTTCGCCGCCCACACGTTGGACTCGGACAGCACCACTCGCGTGGACACCGTCAGGTAATCCGCCAGATCGGTGCGCAGCGCCACCGCGTCGCGGTCCGGGTACCGGTGCAGCGAAGCGGCTTCGGCGCGGACGGCCTCGGCGACGTCGTCGACCAGCTCGGGCGGCGGCGGGTACGGGTTTTCGTTGGTGTTGAGCCGGATCGGGACGTCCAGCTGCGGCGCGCCGTACGGGGTGCGGCCCCGCAGGTCCTCGCGCAGCGGGAGTTCGGCGAGGGTGACCTCGCCGCCGGGGATGGCTTCGGTCATCGGCCGTCTCCTTCGAAGCGTGCGGTGACGGCTTCGCCGTGGGCGGGCAGGTCTTCGGCGTTCGCGAGCGAGACGACGCGGGGGGCGACCTCGCGCAGGGCGTCCTCGGAGTAGTCCACGACGTGGATCCCCTTCAGGAAACTCTGCACCGACAGGCCCGAGGAGTGCCGCGCGAACCCGCCGGTGGGCAGCACGTGGTTCGAGCCCGCGCAGTAGTCGCCCAGCGAAACCGGGGCGTACGCACCGACGAAAACCGCCCCGGCGTTGCGCACCCGGGCGGCCACTTCGCGGGCGTTGGCGGTCTGGATTTCCAGGTGCTCGGCGGCATACGCGTCCACCACGCGCAAGCCGTCGTCCACAGTGGACACCAGGATGATGCCGGACTGCTTGCCGCCCAGTGCCTGGCCGACCCGCTCGGAGTGCTTCGTCGCGGCGGCCCGCTTGGCCAGCTCGCGGTCGACGGCGTCGGCCAGCTCCTCGGAAGTGGTCACCAGGACGCTCGCGGCCAGCGGGTCGTGCTCGGCCTGGCTGATCAGGTCGGCGGCGACGTGCGCCGGGTCGGCCGTCTCGTCGGCGAGGATCGCGATCTCGGTGGGACCGGCCTCGGAGTCGATGCCGATCACGCCGCGGACCAGGCGCTTGGCCGCGGTGAGGTAGATGTTGCCCGGCCCCGTCACGATGTCCACCGGGGCCAGCTCGGCGCCGTCGGTGTCGACGCCGCCGTACGCGGCCAGCGCGACCGCCTGCGCGCCGCCGACCGCCCAGACCTCGTCCACGCCGAGCAGCGCGGCCGCGGCCAGGATCGTCGGGTGCGGCCGTCCGCCGAACGCGGCCTGCGGCGGTGAGCACACGACCAGCGAGCGCACGCCGGCCAGCTGCGCCGGGACGACGTTCATCACCACGGTCGACGGGTACACCGCCAGCCCGCCCGGCGCGTACAGGCCGACGCGGTCGACCGGCACCCAGCGCTCGGTGACCGTGCCGCCGGGGACGACCTGCGTCGTGACGTCCTGGCGGCGCTGGTCCGAGTGCACCTTCCGGGCGCGCTTGATGGACTCCTCCAGCGCGGCGCGGACCTGGGGGGCCAGCTCGGACAGCGCCTTCGAAAGCTCCTCGGCGGGCACCCGGACCGTCTCCGGGCGCACCTTGTCGAACCGCTCGGTGAACTCGAGGACCGCCTCGACCCCGCGCTCGCGCACCGCCTCGACCACCGGCCGGACGTGATGCAGCGCCGCGTCCACGTCGTACTCGGCGCGCGGAAGCGCAGCACGGAGCTCGGCAGCGGAGGGGACCTGCCCGCGCAGGTCGGTGCGGTTCAACATGGACACCAGGGTACGAGGTGGCCCGCGCGCTCCCGGCAGGGATACTCGGTGTCGACCCGCTGTCCCCGGACCAGGGAGGCTCGTGTGCCCCGGATCGCGTTGTGCCAGCTCAACTCGGGCGACGACCCGGAAGAAAACCTGAAGACGGTTCGCTCCGGCGCGGAAGCCGCGGCGGCCGCCGGCGCCAGGGTGGTGGTGTTCCCGGAGGCGACGATGGCCCGCTTCGGCCGCCCGCTCGCCCCGGTGGCCGAGTCCCTGGACGGCCCGTGGGCCTCGGCGGTGGCCTCCATCGCGGCGGAGCACGACGTGCTGGTCATCGCGGGGATGTTCACGCCGGCGGACAACGGGCGGGTGCGGAACACGCTGCTGGTCACCGGGCTGGGGCAGCATCTCGGGTACGACAAGATCCACCTGTACGACGCGTTCGGGTTCGCGGAGTCGGACACTGTCGCGCCGGGGTCGGAGGTCGTGACGTTCTCCGCGGAGGGGACGGTTTTCGGCGTCGCTACCTGCTATGACCTGCGGTTCCCTGAGCTGTTCCGGCGGCTGGCCGACGACGGGGCGGACGTGGTGGCGGTCCCGGCTTCGTGGGGTGCCGGGGCCGGGAAGCGGGAGCAGTGGGAGGTGCTGGTGCGCGCGCGGGCGCTGGACTCCGGCTGCTGGGTGGCGGCTTGCGGGCAGGCTGATCCTGCGGTGACCGGGGCGGAGGTCAATCCGAAGGCGCCGACCGGGATCGGGTACTCGCTGGTGGCGGACGGTTTTGGCCGGGTGGAGGCGCAGGCTGGGGCCGGGGCGGAGATGCTGGTGGTGGATGTCGAGCCGGAGGTCGCGGGGAAGGCTCGGACGGCTACCGGGGCACTGGCGAATCGGCGGTTGTGACCCGGGTTCCCTTGCGCCCCAATGCCACATTGGGTGCATGCGACGCACCCAATGCGGCGTTCGGTGCATGCGACGCACCCAATGTGGCATTCGGTGCGTCAGACGCACCCAATGTGGCATTGGGGTTTCTCAGCAGCGCGGTGTGCGGCGGGTTCGCTGCCGCGATGCTTGCTGGGACGGCGCGAAGCACCAGCTGAGACGGGCCGCGTGGCTCCGCTCCCACCGATGTCCGTGAGGGGAACCCTGAGGGACTCTGAGTCCCTCAGGGTTCCCCTCACGGACATCGGCAAACGGTCACCTTGTCATAAATCAGGCATTCCGGCTGCACGGCCGTCCTTTGTGGACGGTCGTGGGCTGCGCAGCTTAAGTCCCTGGCATTGGGAATCTGATTCCTTCAAGGGGCCCTTCACGGACATCCGCCATCGCGCGCCGAGCGCACCGGTCGAGGAAAAGCCCAAGGGCGGGCGAAGTTCTAGCGCAGCAGCCCTTCCCGGATCGCCACCCGGACGAAACCGGCCCGGCGCCGCTCCCCCGTCTTGTCCCGGATCCGGTCCAGATAGGACCGCACCGTGCGGACGCTGATGTCCAGGATCTCCGCGACGTCGACGTCCCGCTCCCCCGCCGCCACCAGGCGCAGGACCTGTTTTTCCCGCTCCGACAGCACGATCTTCGGACCGGCGTGCCGTTCGTCGCTGTCCTGGATGATCATCCCGGCCAGCGTCGGCGAGACGTAGGCGTTGTCCTCCGCGATAGTCCGGATCGCGCGCAGCAGCTCGTCCCCGTCGACGTCCTTCGACAGGAAGCCCTTGGCGCCGGCCTGCATCGCGCCGAGCACCTCCGGCTGTTCCGCGTGCGCGGACACCACGAGCACCTTGTGCCCCATCTGCCCCACCTCGAGCACTGCCGCGGCGTCCTGGACGCCGCGGAGTTTCAGGTCGAGCACGACCACGCTGCCCGGCGGTTGGTCCTGGACCGCGAACCGCGCCACGGAGTCGGCCACCGCGACCAGTTCGATGTCCGGCGCCTCGTTCAGCACGCGCGCTACCGCGTCCCGGTACAGCGGGTGGTCTTCGATCACCCCGACCTGGATGGGTCCGCTCCGGCGCCGCCCCTCGTCGGCTTTCACCTCAGTGTTTCCTTCCCCACCAGCCCGCGGCGGATCGCTTCCTTCACGAGGCCGGGGCGCCGCCGTTCGCCGGTCTTGTCGCGGATCCGGTCGAGATAGCCGCGCACGGTGCGGACGCCGATGTCGAGGATCCGCGCGATGTCGACGTCCCGTTCCCCCGCCGCGACGAGCCGCAGCACCTGCACTTCGCGCGGCGACAGCTCCATTTCCGGCCGCGTGACCGGGCGGTCGGTGTTGTCCTTGATGATCATTCCGGCGACGACGGCCGACACGTACGCGCCGCCGCCCGCGACCGCGCGGATGGCGATGAGCAGTTCGTCGACGTCGACGTCCTTCGACAGGAATCCCTTGGCGCCGGCGGCGATCGCGGCGAGCACCGTCTCCGGTTCGGCTTGCGCGGACACGACCAGCACGTGATGGCCCAGCTCCGCGACTTCGAGCACCGCGGCCGCGCCGGCGACGCCGGGCAGGCCGAGATCGAGGAGGACGACGCTGCCGGCCGGCTGGCGCGCGACGTGGAAGCGGGCGACCGAATCGACCACCGCGCCCAGTTCGACGTCCGGCGCTTCGATGAGGACGCGTTCCACCGAACGGCGGTAAAGCGGGTGGTCTTCGATCACGGCCACCCGGACGGCGCCGGGAGCCAACGGTTCCGGCTCCGGCTCCCCCACGCCGCTGGGTCGCTGCGCTGTCGTGGTCACCGGCTCGCTCACCCCGTCCCCGCAGGCTGCCCGGCCACGGCGGGATCGAGCGCGGGACCGGTCGGCATCAGCGCGAGAAGCCCGCCCGCGACCGGATGCCCGGACCCAGAACCGTAGCCCAGCGACGTGAGCGCCGTCCCGTTCGCCACCGGATATTTTCGTCCTGTGTCCGTGACGAGATAAATCGTGCCGGACCCGGCGTCCGTCGCGACCGCGCCGCGCGAGGGCGGGACGTAGACGACATCCGCGACCCGGGCGTCGGTCCGGCTCTGCACCGGCAGCGCGCGGGCGCCGGACGGGACCGGCAGATCCGCCGAGACCGTCACGCGGCCGTTCT
Organism: Amycolatopsis halotolerans; assembly: GCF_042647905.1. Taxonomy (NCBI): domain Bacteria; kingdom Bacillati; phylum Actinomycetota; class Actinomycetes; order Pseudonocardiales; family Pseudonocardiaceae; genus Amycolatopsis; species Amycolatopsis halotolerans. The sequence goes on along the minus strand of NZ_JBHRWI010000042.1, from coordinate 97,636 downwards.
GCGCGCACAGGGTCACCGCGCTGCCGGTGATCGGCGCTTTGCCGGGGATCCGGTCCGGATAGGCCGCCGGATCCGCGCCGCCGGAGCGGGGTTCGCTCACCTTCTTGACCGCCGCGACGTCCGCGGCGCGCACCCGCGCCGGTTCCGGGCGGCCCGAGTACGCCGACTCGTTCGCCGGGGTCGTGACGAGCAGCGCGGCCTGGGTCTGGCCGACGGGTTCGAGACCGTCCGGGCGGACGAGGTAGTACGTCGAGGCGGTGGCCGCCCCGGCCATCGGGTCGACGACCGACAGCACCTGGCCGACGCGCGTCTCCTGCGTCCCGACGCGCGGGCCGCGGTTTCCGGCGCCGTCGACGGGGATCTCGCCGAGGTCGCGTCCGGCGGGCACGGTGTCGATCCAGCGCGCGGACACGGTGATCGTCGGGTAGCTGTCGAATTGCAGAGCCGCCGCGGCTTCGTCGCTCAGCCGGTAGCGGTGGCCGCCCGCGAGGAGGAACCGGCCGCCCTGCGGGACGCGGACGATCACGCCCGAATCTCGGGGCAGCTCGACCCCGGAAGCCGCCGCTTCCAGCAGCACGGCGACGAGCGGTTCGGCCGAGGCGGGCGCGTCCTGGGTGGTGCGGCTGCAACTGGTCCACGGGGTGGTGATCAGCGTGCTGGGCAACGAATCCGGCGCGCCGACGATCCCGATCTGCGTGCCGCGCGGGGCGGTGCCGAGCTTTTCGGCGGGCACCGTGACGGTCTCATGGCCGTTGCCGCCGGCGAGCAGCCGCGCGGACGCGTAGTTGAGCACCGGGTGCACCGCGCCGTCCGCGCCGAGCACGAACCTCGCTCCGCTGTCCGCTTCCACGATCACTTTGCCGCCGGCGAGCCAGTCCTTCCCGCCGGACGGGCTGACCAGGCCGATCACCCCGAACACCGCGGTCGCGAGCAGGGCCGCGCCGACGCCGAGCACCGTGCCGAGCACGAGCCGGCGGCTGGGCGACACCGGATGGTTGGCGTCCGCGGCGACGAGCGCGGACACGAGACGGCGGCGCAGGAACTGGTACGCCTGGATCTGGTCCCGCTGCGTCCACACGCTGTCCCGGCCCCCTGGAGATCACATCCGCTTCTCGCGCAGGCTAGACAGTTCTCCGACGGCCTACGAGGGTAATTTTTACGCCCACGCGCCCGCGCGGGGACGCTAGCGTTCGCGGGGCCGGGTCGCTGCCCGGGGAAGAGGGGAATGCGTTGTCCGTGTCCGCGCCGCCTGCCCCGGCTCACGCCCGCGCCCCCGGGACCGCCGGGATTTCGGGCACCGCGCCGTGGCCGTGGCTGCTGCCGATCCGTCCGCTGCAGGCGGCCGGGTGGGAGATCGCCGCGCTGGCGCTGCTGCTCGCGTTCACCGTGCACGGCCTGGCCCAGCCGGTGCGGATCACCGTCGCCGCGCTGGCCGGGCTGCTGGTGGTGACGACGTCGGTGCGGGTCGCCGGGCGGCATTTCGCCGGGTGGGCGTGGACGTGGCTCGCGCACCGCCTGCGTCGCCACGACAGCCGCCGCGACAGTCCCGACGCCCTGCTGCGCATCGCCGGTCCGGTGAAGGTCCGCCAGCACGTCGACCGCGCGGGCAACCGATTCGGCGTCGCCGAGGTCGACGGCGACTGGAGCGCGATCGTCCGCCTCACCCCTGGTGCTGGTGAGCCCTCGACGGACGAGCTGCTGGCGATCCTCCGCACGACGTTCCAGAACACGGACATCCCGCTGGCCGCCGCGCAGCTGCTGACGTGGGCGGTGCCAAGGGATTCGCGGGTGTACCGGGTGCGCTGGCTCGCGGTGCGCTACCGGCCGGAGGACGCGCCGATCGCCGCCCTCGCGCGGGGCGGCGGTGAGCTAGGGGCGCTGCGGAGTACCGCGAGTGCGGCGTTGAGTTTGATGGTGGCGCTGGCGGAGTCGGGGCATCCGTCGACGGTCCTGGAAGCTGGGGAGCTGACCAACGAGCTTCGAGTGGCGCTGGGGGTTTCGACCGGCGACCCGCAGTCCGATGGGGATTTGTGGCGCGCGTGGAAGTGGGGCGGGCTTACGCAGACGTGCTACTCGCCGCGGTCTGCTCGGGGTCTTGCGCGGACGCTGGGGGTGGCGGTGCCGGGGGCGGCGTTTACGGCTACTTCCGCGACGTTGCGGCGCACGCCGGGTGGGCGGGAGAAGCTTGAGCTGACCATCCGGGTGGGGACTCGGGCAGAGGAAGCGCCGGTGCCGCAAGGGGTTTCGGTGGTCCCGTTGCACGGCGAACAGGCCGCGGCAGTACGGCGGACGTTGCCGCTCGCCCTCACGTGAAACCCGCTGCCAGGAACTTACGGCAAGCTGCGTAGCCCGCGCCCGATTTGTCGCCAGGCGGCTAGGTCTTGAAGTCCGTGAGGGGAACCCTGAGGGACTCTGAGTCCGTCAGGGTTCCCCTCACGGACGCCTAACCCCGCCCAGGTCCTCCGACCTGGGCACACCGCACCCGCAGCGCCGCTTCAAGGCCCTGGCATTGATTCAGTCCGCGAAGGGGCCCCCGAACCTGGCAAGCCGAGTCAATCAGCGCGAAGCAGCCGTTCCAGCTCCGTCTCCGCCTCGCCGCTCCCCGCGTCCGAAAGCCGTTGCAGCTCCCGCAGATCGCGGTTCTCCACCGCCCGCCGGGTCAGCAACCGGCCCGCGTGTTCGCTGCCCTCATCCAGGAGATCCGACAGTTCGGTCAGGTCGCCGCGGCCGTCGGCGAGGTCGGCTAGGCGGTCCAGTGCGGTCTCGTTTCCTTCGTCGGCGAGCGCGCGCAGGGTGTCGTAGTCAGCCATGCGGCCAGTTTCCAACCTTGCCCTAGGGACAAGGTCAAGCGCGATACTGGAGACATGCTCACCATCGGCCAGCTCGCCCGCCACGCTGGGGTTTCGGCCAAGGCGGTCCGCGTCTACCACGCCAAAGGGCTGCTTCCCGAGCCCGAACGCGACGCCTCCGGGTATCGCCGTTACGACGCGCAGGCGGTCATCGACCTCGCCCGCATCGTCACGCTCGCCCAAGCGGGCGTCCCGCTGGCGCGCATTCCTCAGGTGCTGAACGCCGACGAAACCGCGCTCGAGCAGATCGACGCCGAGTTGCACGACCGGATCCGGCAGCTCCAGCAACGTCGCGTCCGGTTGCGGGATCTCGATCAGCCCGATCGGCTCTGCCTGCCGCCCGAAGCCATCGCGTTCATGGAGCGGCTCCGACCGATGGGGCTGTCCGAGCGCCACGAGCACGCGATCCGCGACGGCTGGATCCTCGCCTGCGCGCTGGCTCCGGACATCAGCCGCGCGATCCTCGCCAGTCGCATCGCGTTGCTGGACGATCCGGAGTACGTCGCCGTTCTCCGCGCGTACGACGAGGCGATCGAGTGGAGTCCCGACGATCCACGGCTCGAAGAGATCGCCGACACCGCAGCGGAGCTCGCGAAGCGGATGACGTTGCCGTCTGATCTGCCGAACTTCCGGAAAGTGCCCCATCAGGTTGTCGAGCTTCTCACTCAGCATCTCGACAGTCCGGCCTGGCAGCGCATCGATCAGCTTGTCGCCCAGCGGATCAGCGAAGCGAAGAACGCGACGTCGGAGCCAAGCGAAGCCGCTGCACGTCGGGCATAGCCAACCCGCGTTCGAAAGCCTGCCGGGCGGCCAGGTCAGGGAAAACCCAGACTCCCACCCGGACGTTCTCCCCTTCCCGCACCGGCAGCGCACGGAAGGTGTTCTCCGCGGGCTCGGTGACGAAGGAAGCGAACGGTGCGACAAAGTCCGTAGAAGCCGGGCCGATCAGCACCAGGATTCGCGATGACGCGGCATCGACTGGCCGGGGCAACGGCGGGAAGTCCGCTTCGGGGCGCAGCAGCAGGACGTTGTCGCTGTCGAGCATGGTGGCGTTGGCGGCGTCGCGATGTGTCCGCCACGCCTCGCCTTCGAGGTAGAACGCGGTCAGCGCGGCGTGCCGCGACGCCATGTCCGGGAAGGAACGGAACCACACGAAGCGGTCCGGGTCGTCCTCGTCGCGGAATTGGCCGACGACCGTGCAGCCCGCCGCCTCCTGCGGTTCCAGCAGTTCACGGTCGAACAGGTCGATCAGGACGTCCCGTTGCCCGGGACGGAGGGTGTACTGGCGAAGCTCCACGACGGTCACCGCGGCGAATCTGCCACCTCGCCATCGCCAGAGCGAGTGGCAGGACTGACACCTTCCGCACAATTCCTGCCGTATCCTCGAACCATGCGAACCGTCGCGGTCGCGCTGGTCGACGACATGCCGCTGTTCGAGCTGGCCATCGCGGCGGAGGTGTTCGGGCCGTCCCGGACCGACCTCGCCGACCCCTGGTACGAGCTGCGGTTCTGCGCGGCGAAGCCGGAAACCCGCACCGAGTTCGGGTTCCGGCACCACGCCAGTCACGGTCTCGAGACGCTCAAGGGCGCCGACACCGTGCTGGTCCCCGCGTTGCCGTATGCGTGTGTCCAAACTGGACAGCCCATGCCGGCGAATCTGGTCAGCGCGATCCGGGAGGCAGCAGAGGCGGGAGCGCGGATCGTCTCGCTGTGCACGGGTGCGTTCGCGCTCGCGGCGGCAGGGTTGCTGGACGGTCGGCGCGCGGCGACGCATTGGATGTACGCCGCCACCCTCGGCATGCTGTATCCGCGGGTCCAGGTGGACGCGTCGGTGCTCTACGTGGACGACGGGCGGGTGCTCACCAGCGCCGGACGCAGCGCGGGAATCGACCTCTGCCTGCACGTCGTGCGCGGCGACCTCGGCGCGCACGTCGCCAACGAGGTCGCGCGCCGGATGGTGCTGCCCGCGCACCGCGGCGGCGGCCAGGCGCAGTACGTGTCCGCGACCGTGCCGGAGACCGACGACGCCGGGCTCGGCCCGGTGCTGCACTGGGCGACCCGGCACCTCGACCAGCCGCTGACCGTCGAGCAGTTGGCCCGCCAGGCCGGAGTCAGCCCGCGCACGTTCGTCCGCCGGTTCCACGAAGCCACCGGGACCACGCCGTTGCAATGGCTGCTCGACCAGCGCGTCCTGCACGCCCGCAGCCTGCTGGAATCCACCGACCTGCCGATCGGACTGATCGGCGAACGCAGCGGCCTCGGCTCGGCGGCCAACCTCCGCCGCCATTTCACACTCCGGCTGGGGACGGCTCCGACGGACTACCGGCGCGCGTTCCGCGGGTGAGCCCAAGCGCGGTCAGCCCGGCCGCGACGGTCAGGCCGACGGCCGTCCAGCACGCGACTCTTACATCGGTCGCGAGGAAAACCGCGGTCAGCACAGCGACTCCGACGGTTCCGCCGAGCTGCTGCACCGCGTTCAGCAGGCCCGCGGCCGAACCCGTCTCCGAGGGACGGACTAGCGCCAGCGCCGCGGTGAAGAACGGCACGGTGAACAACCCGGTTCCCGTTCCCGCGATCGCCAGCGAGAGCAGCAGTGGCCAGCCCCAAGCGATCCCGGCGATGCCGACAGCCAGGAAGCCCAAGCCAGCAAAGAGAATCCGGCTGCCATAACACGGGACCAGCCAGCGTCCGGCCGCAAAGGACGATACCGCCAGCCCGCACGACCATGGCAGCAACGAGAGTCCGGCGGTCCGGGCGTCGGCGTGCTGGGTCAACTGCAGGAACAGGACGACGACCTGGGTCAGGCCGGTCATCACGGCGAAGAACAGCACTGACGTCGCCAACCCGGCCGGGAAACCCAGGCCGCGGAAGAGGCTGCGTTCGATCAGGCCGTCGCGAAACCGTTGCTGCACCGCGAAAACCACCAGCACAACCACTCCGGCGGAGACGAGATAGCCGTTCCACCGCGTGAGGAGCGGATAGACCACCAGCCCGGCGCCCACGACGACCAAGGCGGTCCCGAGCAGGTCGAGCCGCGGCCGGGCGGCCGAACGGTCCTCCGTGAGCAGCCCGGACGCGGCGAGCACGGCGAGTCCGAGCGGGACGTTCACCAGGAACACCGCCCGCCACGACCAGGCGTCGGTCAGCAGTCCGCCGAGGACCGGTCCGCTCACCGCGGCCAGTCCCATCACCGGGCCGATCATGCCGAGCGCCCGGGCCCGGGCCGCGCCGTCGAAGAGGACGCGAATCAGCCCGATCGTCTGCGGGATCACCAACGCGGCCGAAGCCCCTTGCAGGGCACGGAAAACGAGCAGGAACCCCGGGGTGGCCGCGGCCGCGCACAGGGCCGAGGCGAGAACGAAACCGGCCATGCCGAACTGGAAAGTGCGGCGCCGGCCGAGAATGTCGCCGAGGCGTCCGCCGGTGATCAGCAAAAGCGCGAACGGCAGCGTGTACCCGACGGTGTAGAAGGAGATCGCACCGCCCAGTTCGGCGTGCACCGCGGGCGCGGCGACCTGGACGATGGTGGTGTCGAGGAGGTTCATCGCTTCCGCGACGAGCAGGACCGCCAGCGCGGTCCAGCGGCGTGAATCGTTCATGCCGCCAGCCTGGGCAGCAGCCCAGCAAGGTTCCAGCCGCCGTCCACAACGAGCAGAAATCTTCCACTCGGGACAGTCTGGTGCAGAATCAAGCCATGCTCGACGACCTCGACCACGCCCTGGTCCACGCACTCCAGATCGACGGCCGCGCCCCGTTCGCGCGGATCGGCACCGTCCTGGGCGTCTCGACGCAAACTGTCGCCCGCCGGTACCGACGGCTGCTCGCCGAAGCCGGACTACGCGTCGTCGGGCTGGCCGCGCCGCATCGCGCCGGGCAGACGCAGTGGCTCGTGCGGCTCACCGTCGTCCCGGCGGTCGCGCAACGGGTCGCCGACGCGCTCGTCCGGCGCACCGACACGACCTGGGTCAAGCTGGCCGGAGGCGGTACGGAAATCTGCGTGATCGTCCACGCTGCCAACGACTCCACGCCGGAGCACGGCCTGCTGCTGCACGACATCCCGCGCACGACCGGCATCACCGCCGTCTCCGCGCACCAGCTGCTGCATCTGTACCACGGCGGGCCGACCGCCTGGCTGGGCCGCGCCGAAGTCCTGACCGACGCCCAACGCCGCCAGCTGGAACCGGAAACCCGCGCCACGCTTGCCCCAGCGACCGCCGCCGACGGACCTCTGCTCACCGCATTGCAGCGAGACGGCCGCCTCGGTCAGACCGAACTGGCGGCGATTACGGGCTGGTCCGCCGCGACCGTCGCACGCCGGATCGCCGACCTGCGAGCGGCCGAAACCCTGTACTTCGACGTGGAAATCGACGCCCGGCTCTTCGGCGCGACCACACAGGCTCTGCTGTGGATGGCGGTCGCCCCAGCCGATCTCGACGCCGTAGCCACCGAACTCGCCACCCACCGCGAGCTAGCCGTCGTAGCCGCGACCACCGGACCGACAAACCTGCTCGCGCACGCCCTCTGCGCCGATCCCCCAGCGCTGCACCGCTACCTCACCCACCGGCTCGGCGCGCTGCCCGGCATCCGTTCCTGCGAAACCGCGCCGGTCCTGCGGACGCTGAAAGCCGCGAGTCCGCTCAGCCGCTGACCGCCTCGTACACCCCGGCGATCAACGCCACGAACGGCACCAGCGACAACAGCACCAGGAATTCCGAAATGTCCAGCAACCGCGACCAATACGGCGACCGCACCCCGCGCGCGACCCGCGTCGCGTAGAACAGCGACACCACCGCGGCCACCACCAGCGCCAGCCCGACCGCGAGCAGCGCGATCCGCTGGTTGGCCGCGATCAGCCAGAAACCCGCCGTCAGCAAGGCAATGAGGCCGAAGCCGACCAGCACCAGCCGTTGCGTGCGGCCCGCGTACGAGCGCGACCGCTGGATCCAGGCCGTCCCCACGAGCGCGGCCAGCCCGGCTTCCCACGGCCCGCCGGCAGTGAGCACGATCGAGGAACCGATCACCACCAGCCCGAGCGCCACCAGCAGGCTCGTGAGCAACGCCTGCGCGTACGTGGTCCGCCCGGCCATTTCCACGCCGAGCGACGGCTGTTCGTTGGCACGGAAGGATTCCATGTCGTCCGGCACGCGCGGAAGCGGCATCCGGCCCAGCCGCAGCGCGAGCATCGGCGCGACAGCCGCCAACGCCGTCGCCAACACCGCCGCGACAGCCGCGGCGGCGACCGGCTTCGACCCGGTCAGCAGCACCACACCGGTCGCGATCGCGCCGATCCCGGCCGAACCGACGACCGCCACGAAGAACGGCAACCGGTCGGCGACGGAAACCGCAGCCAGCACACCGTAAACAGTCACCGCCGCGAGCCCCGCAGCAAGCGGCCCGGCGGAGAGGGAGAACACCGAATGCGGTGGCAGCAAAGAAATTCCGGCCAGGAACGCCACACCGACCCCGGCCAGCGCACCGGCCGCACCCGCGCCCGAGTCGCCGTACGCCCGGCTCAACGCACCGCCGCCGAGCAGCAGCACGACGGCGAGCAGCCCGGTGCCGATCGGCGCGAGCACGCTGCCCGCCAGCGAGGCCTGGACCAGCAGCCCGCCCGCGAAAAACAGCGCCGCGGCGGCCGTGATCCCAGCTCGGCGAGCGACCTTCGGACCCCACGTGGTCGATGCTGAATCGCCGACGCTCGCGATCGAATCGACCACGTCGTCGAACAGCAACGGACCCCGCGGACGTTCGCGCGGGGTCAGGTGGAGCACTTCGCCGTCGCGCACCTGCGCGGCGGCCACGGTGAGCCCGAGCGCGAGCGGCGCGCCGCCGAGCCGCGACAGCACCCAGCCCGGATGCTCGGCCGACGCCTGCCCGGCCGCCCCGGCGAGCCGGACCAGCTGCGGCACCAGTTCGGCGAACGTGCTCTGCTGCGGCAGCGCGACGTCCACCCTGGCGCGCGGGGTGACGATCGTGACGCGCCGGGTCGACCCGGCGACGGCCGGCGCGCTCACAGCTGGGACCTGGACGCCTCGATCACCGGGGCGAACTTCGCGCTGCTCGCCTCGGCGAGCTTCTGCAGGCCGGCGTTCACCGCTTCGAGGACGATCTCCGACAGCGTGCGCGCGTCGTACTCGCGGATCGCGCGCTGGTCGATGTCGACCGAGGTGAACCGGCCGTCGCCGCGCAGCGTCACGGTCACCTCGTTCTGCCGCGAAGCCGCCTTGACCTCCATCGCCTCGACCGTGCGCTGGATCCGCTGCACCTCTTCGGTCTGCTTGCGGACCTGCGCGAGCAGGTCGTCCATGTCCGGCACGGCATACGGTTCAGTCACCGTCGTTCTCCTTCTCCTGCGGGGTTTCCCGGCGGACGTGCACGCTGGCGACGAACTTCCGGAAGTCGGGGACGAGCGTGCGCGCGTCCCGCGGATCGGCGGTGCAAACCAGTTCCAGCACGACCCGCCCGGCCGGACCGGGCACGGTCAGGAACACCTGGATCTGCAGCAGATCCTGGCCTTCGCCGGTGCGCATCCGCAAGGTCTGGGTGCAGCCGGGCGCGGCGGGGCTGCCGACCTCTTGGCGGTCGAGGACGTCCAGCAGCGCCATCGTCCGGCCGAGCCGTTCGACGGCCTCGTCGGCGATGTCCTTCATCGGCAAGGAATCCCGGCGCTGCTGGATGCCGAGCGTGATGTTCGGCGTGAAGTCCGCGACCGGTTTCGGGTGCACGGCGACGAAAACCAGCCCGGGCGCGATCGGCGGCACCGGCGTCCAGCCCTCGGGGACGTCGAAGCCCAGCGGGAGCGTCACCAGATCGGCCATGGCGCTCACCAGGAACCCACATACTGCGCGGCGTCGTCCCAGGCCCCGCCCAGCGCGTTGGCCGCCTCGCTCGCCGCGTCGCCGACCGCGTCGACCGCCGCACCGCCGTATTCGCTGACCGCCGCGCCGACCTTCGGCAGGTCGATGTCGATCTTCGCCCCGAGTCCGGCGCCGAGGCCCAGCGCGGCGCCGGCCTTGAAGTTCATCTTCAGATGCCCGTTGTCGTACACGAACTGCCCGTCGAGCTGAGCGCCGATTCCATATTGGACACTCCCGCTCGCGCCGACGCCGACCCCGGCGACGTCAGCCGCGACCTGGCCCTCAAGCTTGCCGCCCGCGAAGGCGTTGGCGTGCACGCCGAGTCCGTGGATCCCCAGCTGGCCCGAAGCGCTGACCTCGCCGCCCGCGAACGCGGAACCGCGGGCGCTGCCGTGCGCAACTCCGTAGCTCCCGCTGGTCCCGATGTCCTCCCGGAACCCCAGTTCAGCGTGGCCCGAAGCTTTCGCGTCCCAGCCCTGCGAGGAGATTTTCCCGTCGTACTCCGGAATGAAGCCGTCTTGCTCGTGCGCGGTCTTGTAGTAGGTGATCTCGGTGGCGCGGGCGATCTCGCTCTTCAGCTTCGGCTGTCCGAACGGCGTGTCGGCCTTCTTCGGCGCCCGCGTGCCTTCCAAACCGTTCCAGGTCAGCTTCTTCCAGCCGGAATTGCCGAACCACGACGGCGCCGAACGAGGCCGTTTCCGTCCGTCGAGGGTGTCGCCGTTGACCCAGGACAACGGGCCGTAGTTGCGCTTGCCGAGCTTGCCCGGCTTGCTCATCGGACCGGCCCACGGCGCGGGGAACAACTCCGCCAACGCGTCGGACAACTCGTCGGCGACCTGCCCGGCCGCGGCGACCGCCTGCTCGCCCAAATCCCTTGCGGCGGCGATGAAAGCGCCCACCGCGTTCGGATCCGCCGAGCGCGCCTGGTTGATCAGCTGCGTGCCGTACTGCTCGAACTGCGCGGCGACGGAGTCAACGCCAGAACGCGCCCACCGCAACAACTGTCCGGCCATCGACAACCGCTTGCCTTGGTCGGCCAGCTTCGTGCCGTCCTCGGTCAAGGCGTGCGCGACATCGGACGCTGCTGTCGCGTACGCGGTGTACGCAGCGCCGTCCCAGTCAGCGTGCAATGCCGTGGCGGCGTCCGCGATTTCGGTGGCTTTGCCGGTAATCGTGGACGCGTTGGTGCCACAGCGGTTCGCCGCCGCTTCGAGCGCCGCCGGGTCGCCGGTGACCCGGCGCTGGTATTCGACCAGCACCTGCCGGTAGTTCGACAGCACCGAGCTGACGACTCCGGACGCGTCCACGGCCACCGGCTACGCGCCCTTCGCGTCGATGTCGACGTGCTGCTGGAAGTGCTTGCCCTGGTAGGTGACGTCGACATCGATGTCCACGTCCTGCCCGGCCGGAGCTTCGACCGTCGACTGGCCGGTGTTCAGGTCGGTGTGGATGACCACCTCGTGCGCACCGGTCGACTGTCCCGGCACCGACGGCGCGGGGGACGGAGCCGGGGCCGGGGCGGGATCCACGGGAATCCAGCTGTTCCCCGCGTTGGCCGCCGATCCGGCACCTCCGCCGGACGGCCAACCGCCAGTGCCGCTGCCCGAAGGCCAGCCGCCGTTGGACAACGCGGGCGGCGTGTAGTTCGTGAACGACGGATTGCCCCCGGGTACTCCCCCGCCGCTGCCGCCGATGGCCGCCTGTCCGGACGCGCTCGCGACCGGCGCGGGCAGCTGCGGCGCGGTGACCGGAGTACCCGAGACCGCCGCGTTGCCCGCCGCGCCATTGGCGTCGGAAGAACCGTGGTGGAACAGCTTTTCGATGTCGCCGATGATCGTCGCGACCTGGGTGATCTGGTTCGCGAGGTCCCCCGCGCCGAGCGCCTTCAGCAGACCGCCGACCGCGGTGATGAATCCGCGCAGCGTGGCGCTCGTGGCAGTGGAAAGCGCGACCGCGGCCCCGTAGGTCCACCAGTTCGACATCAGCGACGCGACGGTCGGGTTCACCGCGGCGACCACCGACCGGTACGCCTCCTGCGCCGCCTTCACCAGCGTGCCCGAGACGCCGAGCAGCTCAGCGCCCTTCTCGATCACGTTGATGATCTTGGTGAGCTGCTCGAGCGAGTGGGAGATCTTCTGCAGCGCCGATTCCGACGCCCCGCCGGACCAGACCTTGCCGAGCTGGTCGGCGGCCTTGCTGAGCTCGGTGTAGAGCGAGGTCAGCTCGGCGGCCTTGTGCAGCAGGTCGAGGACGTGCTTGGCGATCTGCTCGGGCTGGCCGGTGACGATCTGCGGCAGCACGGTGATCGGGCCGCCGCTGGTCGCGGTGGCGTCCATCGCGCTGGAGTTCGGGAAGAACATCGGCTTCGGACCTCACTTGGTCGGGGGTTCGGGGTCAGACGGAGGCGGGCCGGTAAACGCTGACCTTGGCCAGTCCGCCGAGGCCCGGGTCGAGCAGGCCGTGGTTGTAGAGGGCGCCGCCGTCCCCGGCGACGCCGATCACCGGGTGGTGGTCGGGCAGCAGGAGCGGCTCCACGACGACGACGTCGCCGCTGTGCACGCCGCCGGGCACGTCGCCGAAGGTGCGCGCGGTGCCCGAATACACCTCGATCAGGCCGACGCGCGCCTGGTTGTCGGCGTCGCCGGCGAGCCAGTCGTTGAAGTCCGCGACGCCGTGGAACCGGGCGTCGGTCAGCGGGTGCTCGGCGAGCCTGCCGAGGTCCGCGTCGCCGAGGTAGCGCAGCACATTGCCGACCGAGGACGGTTCGCCGTGCGCGCCGGTGCTGTCGGTGATCGCCGCCGCGGCCAGGTGCGCGGCGTGCGGGGCTCCCCAGATCGACGTCAGCGACGTAGAAGACCCAGCAGACTGAGCACCGCCGCCGTAGCCGTCGGAAACTGCTTCGTCGGCGCTTTGGTAGGCGTCCGCGCTGTGCTTGACCAGGCCGTTGATCTCCTGCAGCAGCTGCAGCAGCGAACGCACCGCGGTCACCTGTTGCGAGTGCAGCGCCTCGTTCGCCGCCGCGACGACGCTGCCGAAACTGGCGAACGTCGTCGGCTGCAGGACGAGTTTTTCCAGGTCTGCGACGGCGTTGATGCCGTGGGCGATGATGCCGCCCACGTTGCCGACGGTGGAGCGCATGGCCTCCGGCTCGGCCCGGTACTCGCCGGTCGTGCCCATGGCTCTCCCTCCCGCTCCGTGCGTACGACGCACCGGTGCGGGGCGTCTGCGCAGAGCGTAAGTTCGCGCCGCCGGGCGAGCGGACGGCAAAAGTACCCACCGCGACCGGACAACAGGCGGCCAAAATACGGGGCATGAGTTCCACCCGCGACCGCCTCGGCCTGCTCGGGGAGCAGCCTGGGGAGATCATGCTGCAGTCCCCGCCGATGCTGCCCAAGAGCGGCTCCGGCGGCGTGATGCAGCTCATGATGTTCCTGCCGATGATGCTCGGCATGGGCGCGATGTCGTTCGTCTACATCGGACGCGACGGCGGGGTGATGACCTGGATCTTCGGCGCGCTGTTCGTCACCGCGATGGGCGGCATGATCGTGATGTCGCTCGGCCGCGGCGGCATGGCGAAGAAGGCGCAGATCAACGAGGAGCGCCGCGACTACCAGCGGTATCTCGCGGGTCTTCGCACGCGCGTGCGCGCGGTGGCCGACTCCCAGCGCGCGACGCTGATCGCGCAGCAGCCGGATCCGGCGGACCTGTGGTCCTACGTCGAAACCGACCAGCACTGGGACCGCCGCCGCGCCGACCGCTCGTTCGCGATGGTGCGCGCGGCCACCGGCCCGCAGCCCCTCGCGACGCCGTTGCGCGCGCCGCAGATCGCACCGCTGGAAGAGCTGGACCCGGTTTCCTCCACCAACCTCAAGCACTTCATCCAGACTTTCTCCACCGTCGAAGGCCTGCCGGTTTCGGTGTCGCTGCGCTCGTACGCGGCCGCGACCCTGTCCGGCCGCCGGTTCGACGTGCTCGGGATGACGCGCGCGGTGCTGGCTCAACTGGTCACGTTCCACTCGCCGACCGACCTGCGCGTCGCGTTCTGCGTCGCCCCGGACCGTTCGCACGACTGGGATTGGGCGAAGTGGCTGCCGCACGCCACCGCGCCAGTGCTCGCCGACGCGACCGGCCAGCGGCGGCTGTTCGCCGACAACGCCGCGGAACTGGCGCGGTTGCTCGGCCCGGACCTGGGCGACCGCCCCGCGTTCTCGCGCCGCGGGGTGTCGGCCGACCTGCCGCACATCGTGCTCGTCGTCGACGGCGGAGACTCCCACGGCGAACCTCGGCTGCTGGCCGAAGAAGGCCGTTTGGGCATCACAGTGCTGGAAGTCGGCGGCGACCAGCCGCGCGCGACCTCGACCGAGCGGTTGCTGAGCCTGCACGTCTCACCGGATCAGCTCGGCATGGTGGTGCTCGACGGCACCGAAGCGCGGCTCGGCTTCCTCGGCATGCCGGACCGGCTCGACCACGGCGCGGCCGAAGCACTGGCCCGGATGCTGACGCCGCTGCACCACGGCGGCGCGGTGGTCAGCGAACAACCGATGTCCTCGACGTTCGGCTTGGCCGGTCTTCTCGGCATCGGCGACCCGCGCGACACCGACACCACCGTCACCTGGGCCCCGCGCCCCGCGCGCGACCGCCTGCGGATCCCGTTGGGCGTGAACCCCGACGGCCGTCCCGTCGACCTCGACCTCAAGGAATCCGCCGAGGGCGGCATGGGCCCGCACGGCTTGGTGATCGGCGCGACCGGGTCCGGCAAGAGCGAACTGCTGCGGACCCTGGTCACCGCGCTGGCCGTCACGCATTCGTCGGAAAAGCTGAACCTCGCGCTGATCGACTTCAAGGGCGGCGCGACGTTCGCCGGCATGACCGACCTGCCGCACACCTGCGCGGTGATCACGAACCTGTCCGACGACCTCGCGCTCGTCGACCGCATGGCGGACGCGCTGAACGGCGAACTGCTGCGACGGCAGGAACTTCTGCACGCGGCAGGCAACTACGCCTCGGTGCGCGACTACGAAAAGGCGCGCGCGGACGGTACTCCGCTGCAGCCGTTGCCGTCGCTGCTGGTGATCATCGACGAGTTCTCCGAGCTCTTGTCCTCACGCCCGGAGTTCATCGACCTGTTCGTCGCCATCGGACGGCTCGGCCGCTCCCTGGGCATCCACCTGCTTCTGGCTTCGCAGCGTCTCGAAGAGGGCCGCCTGCGCGGGCTCGACTCGCACCTGTCGTACCGGATCGGCCTCCGGACGTTCTCCGCCGCGGAAAGCCGTGCGGTGCTGGGTGTCGCGGACGCCTACCAGCTGCCGCCGGTGCCGGGTTCGGCGTATCTGAAGTCCGACAACGACACCCTGATCCGGCTGAAGGCCGCATACGTCTCCGGCGAACTCCCGCCACGCAGCCGGATTGTGCGGTCAGACGGTCAACAACTGGGCGTCCTGCCGTTCACTTTGGGGCCGGTTGAAGTACCGGTCGCCGAACAACCCGCCGCCGAGGCCCCCGCGAAAGGCACCGGCGAAACCATCATCGGCGCGATGCTGTCCCGGTTGGAAGGACGCGGCCCGGCCGCCCACCAGATCTGGCTGCCGCCGTTGGCCGAACCGCCCACCTTGGACCAGCTGCTGCCCCCGATCGGCGAAGACCCCCACCGCGGTTTGTGTCCCCTCGGCTGGGGCGGCAACGGAAAGCTGACCATCCCGGTCGCGTTGGTGGACAAGCCTTTCGAACAGCGTCGCGACATGCTGTGGGCGGATTTCTCCGGCGCGGCGGGCAACGCGGTGATCGTCGGCGCACCGCAAAGCGGCAAGTCGACATTGATGAAGGACATCGCGGCGATGCTCGCGCTCACGCACACTCCCGCCGAGGTGCAGTTCTTCATCCTGGACATGGGCGGCGGCGCGCTGGCCCCGATCGCCGGCCTGCCGCACGTCTCGGGCTACGCCACCCGCCGCGACCCGCAACGCTGCCGCCGGGTCGTCGCGGAACTCGTGACATTGCTGGAACAACGGGAAGAATTCTTCGCCGCGCACGGGATCGAGTCGATGGCCTCCTTCCGCAGCCGCCGCGGCGAATTCACCGAAAGCAGCGACGACCGCGAGTTCGGCGATGTGTTCCTCTTCGTGGACAACTGGACCACCATCCGCTCGGAGTACGAACGCCTGGAAGAACAAATCACCGCGCTGGCGCAACGGGGTCTGGGCTTCGGCATCCACGTCCTGGTCTCGCTGAACCAGTGGATCGGCGCCCGCGCGCAGCTGCGTGACGCCATCAGCACCCGCTTCGAACTGCGGCTGGGCGACCCGGCGGACTCGTCGATCGACCGCAAGGTAGCCCAAAACGTCCCCGCCGACCGCCCCGGCCGCGGTCTCACCGCGGACAAACTGCACTTCCTCGCGGCCCTCCCGCGCATCGACTCGGACCAACGCCCGGAAACCGTCGGCGCCGGCGGCCTGGACCTGGTCCGCCGAGTCTCCGCAGCCTGGACCGGCCCGCGCGCGCCCCAGGTCCGCCTTCTTCCGCCGGAAGTCCCGCTGGACTCGTTCCCCGCCGCCCCGCGCGGCCGGATCACCCTGGGTCTGGCCGAATCGACCCTGCGCCCCGTCCACCTGGATTTCCGGACGGACCCGCACTTCCTGGCCTTCGGCGACGTCGAATCGGGCAAGAGCTCGCTGCTGCGTTCGCTCGTCACCGGCATCTGTGCGGCTAACACCCCCGACGAGGCCCTGATCCTGGTCGGCGACTATCGCCGGGGTCTGCTGGGCGTGGTGGACCAACCGCACCTGCTCGGCTATGCCGGTGCGGAGAACACCCTGACGGACTTGGTGAACCAATGCGCGACCGCGATGCGCAACCGCCTCCCCGGTCCCGATGTCACGCCCGATCAGCTACGCAACCGATCGTGGTGGCGGGGGCCGGACCTGTACGTAGTCATCGACGACTACGAACTCGTCGCGACCGCGGGCCGGAACCCGGTGCTGCCGTTGCTGGAATTCCTCCCGCAGGCAAGGGATATCGGCCTGCACCTGATCCTGGCCCGCTCCTCCGGCGGCGCCGGGCGGGGTATGTACGAGGCGGTGATCCAGCGGGTGCGGGAGCTGGGGTCGCCTGGTCTGGTCATGTCCGGCGGCAAGGAGGAGGGCGCGCTGATGGGGGATGTGAAGCCCACTCCGCAACCGGCTGGCCGGGGGACGCTGGTTTCGCGACGGCACGGGACGGAGCTGGTGCAGGTGGCGTGGACTAAACCGGTGGAGGACTGAGGGGTCTCAGTCGAGGAAGATCTCTCGGCTCGACAGATGGCCCGAGTAGGAAACGTCCCACTCCGCGGGCACTTCCCGCCGAACCCGCCGGGCGAGTTCCCAGCCGCGCTCGTCGAAGCGACGTTCGGCCTCGTCCGACGGAAACGCGGACGAAGGCGGGTCAGCCCAGTTCCTCGTGGCTTCCCATTCGTCCCGCCAGTCGGACAGGTCGCGAGCCAGCTCCGCGCTCAACCCCAGCTCCGGCGACGCGGGGTTGACTGGGATCGTCACGTCGTGGGTGTACGGATCGAAGATCCACAGCGGGTCGGCGCACCATTCCACCATGACCTTGATCGACCGCCACTGGATATCCGGCCGTTCCGCGGGGAGCGACTTGCGGCGAGTGGGCCAGGCGAATATGTCCGAGATCCGGTGGAAGTCCCAGAAACTGACCGGTCGCTGAGGCTCCGGGTCAATCACCGGCTTTCCTCCGCACCGGCACGCTCTTGCGAAAGCAAGCGACTCGGCGAAGGCGGCGGCGGAAGCGTGAGCTGCCGTACTTCGGCGAGGAACTCCCTCACCAGCGAGAAAAACTCTTCTACCTCGTCCGCCTGCTTCGCCGCCCGCGCGGCGACCACCTTCTCCGCCTGATACGGCCAGGCGAGGTTCGGCCCAGGGCCTCCGTTGCGGGCCAGCCATGCTTCGAATCCGCGGAAGTACCCGAGTTCGGCCGCCGCGTTAAACCCGCCGAAGAAGGCGAGGGCTTGCTCCAGGCGGTAAATCCCGTACACGCCGGGACGGTTCATCACGTCGGCCATGCGTTCGTGCTGGCTCAGCATTTCCGCCTCTCTCAGGGCAATCGCGGATACAGCGGTTCCCACCGAAGCACGACGGCACGCAGCTCCGGATCGACGAGATGGTCCCGCATCTCTCCGGCAAGCTTGATGAGCTGCTTGACCCGATGCAGCCGGGCGATCTCCGGCGTCGACAACTTCGTCCACCCAGGGCTCAGCCGCTCGCACTCGTCGATCCGCTCGGGCGTGAGCACCGCCATGATCTGCCGGATGGCGTCCTCCGCAGCATACCCCTTGCCAGGCAAGGAAAAACCGGATTTCACGAGCCCGATCGACATGAACATCTGCCGGTTCAGCAGTTCGTCCTCCTCTAGCAGCCCGTGTTCCTCCACGTACGAGAGCACGTCACAGGCCGCGCGCAGATACCGGTCCTTCTCCGCCTCCGACCACGCCTGCCCCTCGTCGATCTCTCTCCACAACCCGCTGAACAACAGACTGAGCAACTCGCTCCAGCCCCGCGGATGCGTTCCGTCCGGCAGCCGTCCCCCGCCGATCCACCACTCGAACCGCTCCCGCAACGACAACCTGACCAACCGCGGGATCTCCGGCCACGACATCAGCTCGGGATATTCCGCGTCGAATCCCGGCAGCGAGCAACATCCGGCGGCACGTCTTCGACCGGAATACCGGACCGTTCCAGCAGAACCAGGCAGACCCCGAGAAACCCGCGCGCCAATTCCCGGTACACCTGATGAGTCATCACGGAACTGTCGAGCACCGTCCGCACGAACACGGCAAGCTTCGCCGGATCCACGTAAGAGAAATCGGCGGCCATCGGGCTCAGCCCGGCGTCGCTGATGTCCAGGTCGAAGTTGTGCGCCAGCGTCACACCCATGCTCACGAACAACCGGCCGACCCGAAGTGCCGGACTCCACACGTCCTCGTCGTCGACAGTAGTGAAAATGTAGCTCACTCAGCCTCCCTGCCCGCGCCGCTGCCGTACCGAACCACGTCCCACAACGACTTCGCCGCCCGCCGCACCGCCGTTACCTCCGGCCACGCGACCTCGTCGCTCACCGCGAGCGTCACGATCGCGTCGGCAGCGGCGACGCGACCCGGCTCGTCACCCGGCGACAACTTCAGGATCATCTCCAAGTGCGCCTCCGAAATCAGCGGCGCGACCGCGGAGAGCTCAAGATGACAACCCACCTCAGCAGACACCCAGCCTTCACCGTCGCGGCGATCGTCGACCGGCAACGCCGCAGTCAGCGCGTCGAACCCGGCGGCAGCACTCAACCCGCCGGTCCGGCAGTACAGCTGGATCCCCCGCGCAACCGGACCGCGGACGGAGAAGCCTTCCGCCGCCGCCAGCCGTCGCAGCGCCGCACGCACCTCGGCGAGCAGCTCCTCGTCCGTCACGTCGCCCGGGTCGCGCAGCGTCGGATCGATCGGATAGTCCTCGAGCACGAAGCAGAGGTGGTTCAAGACCAGATAGAACGGGTCCGCAACCGTTCCCGACGCTCGTTGGACAACCGCCAAGCAGCACCCCAGGCCCGGGAAACTCTGGCCCGCACAACTCCCCGCGAACCAACGCCTCCATCGCGGCAAGCTCCCGCGACACACCGGAATCAGCGGGCACCTCGCTTCGCTTGGCCCACACCGGCGTCAGCACCGGGTGCTCCGCCGCGACCGCCAGCTCCGGATACCGTCCCGCCAGCAGCCAGGAGCATCCCCACTGTCGCCGGTCACAACGCGTCCAGGTCCACTGCGAAACCGGAGCCGTCATCGTAAGGAACCACGTCCCACAACGACTTCGCCGAACGCCACACCGCCGACACCGTCGACCACTCGACCTCGCCGCTCAGCGTGAGCGTCGCTATCGCGTCCGAGACGCCGACCCGGCCCGACTCGTCGCTCGGCGCCAGTTCGGCGATCATCGCGGCCGCCACCGGAGTCCCCGCGGAGAACTGGAGCTGGCAACCGTCGCCCACCTCCGCGGACACCCAGCCTTCGCCGCTTTGCCGATCCTCGACCGACACCGCAGCACCCGCAGTCAGGGCATCGAACCCCGCTGCGGCGTCCACCCCGCCAGTCCTGCAGTACAAGTGGATCTCATACGCCATCCGCGCATCCCGCCGTCATAGAGCGTTCCTCACCCACGTTGACAGTGAATCCGTACGCCGCTTGCAGGCAGGCCTTCACGGAAGCCCCAGTACCGGAAACTCCTCCTCCACCGCAGCCAACGCGGCCACAACCTCCGCCACCTGCGCGTACTCGATCCCCTCGAGACGGAACAACAACCGGTTCCCGCTCGAATGATCCGCGACCGCCACACCCTCCGCCTCGACGCGGCCGTCCTCGACGGTCACGGTCAGGTCCAGCCAGTCCTCCAGCGACGTCAGCCGCGCGCTGCCCCCGGACTCCGTGCAGGCAGCCAACTCCTGGCGAAACGCCTGCAATTCATTGACCCGCAACCCCGCGTCCAACCGCGCGGTGAACCCGCCGGACACGATTTCGATCGGGCTGACCAGCCAGTTCCCGTCCCAGAAGTCGTCCGCGCCGGGATGCGCCCGACCGCGGACCGCGATCACCAGCCGGTCGCCGCGAGCCGCGCCGAAGGTCACCGTTCGCATCCCACTCCCCTGTAGTTCTCGCTTGCCTGCCAGCATATGCAGTCCGCGAGGGAGGGAGCCCGGATGCCCGGCCTGGTCGAACTGGCCTACACCACCGGCGGAGGTGTCGTCGGCGCCGCGCTGACGAACTACCTTGCCAAGGTCCAGGAACGCCGCCAGCTCCGCGCCGAGGTATACCGCCGGCTCGAAGCGACCCGCGCGATCTCCGGCGGCGTGCACGAAATCCGGATCGGTTTGCCCCCGAACACCTTGACCAGCCGGAAAACTCTCGCCAACGCACTCGGGATCGCCGCCGTCCTCGAAGACGGCACGGACGCCCACCGCGCCCTCCACGACGCTCTGTCCGAACTCCTCACCGCGGTACTGGTCGCCGGAATCCCCCGCCGAGTAGCCGATTTCGCCGGCGGCGCGCACGAACGCGTCCTGGAAAGCGCCGTAGTGACAACTGTCGACCGACGCCTAGGCGGTATCCCCAACGCCAACGCCGACCAGCTCGCCCAAGCCGCCCAGACTTACCGCGCCGAAACCACCAGCCTTCTGCTAGCCGTTCTCTGGCACCCGTGGCGAGCCCGCGTCCGGGTACGCGGGCGGATCCGCAAACTCCGCGTCTCCGCCCGCGCACTGCGTCTTCAGCAGGAAGCCGCCGTCGCCGCGCTCACCCGTCCGGAGCAAGCCGAAGCCCTCTACCAGCGTCTTGACCCGGACGGCACGCTCCGCGAAACGTGGATCGAAGACCGACTTCCGTAGGTTACCGGATTTCCAGATGCCGCCTACGGTCGGGAAATCACCACCGAGGCGGAGGGATTTTCCATGCGTTACGCGAAAGCGGCGGCCGTCGTCGCAGGGGCAGCGATGGCGTTCGGAGTCGGGGCGGCACTCCCGGCGAGCGCCGACACGCACATCATCGGCGGCGGCACCGTGAAGTCGGCCCCGTGGGGCGCCCAGATCTTCTGGGATGACGTGACCGACTACGGCGGCTTCGAATGCTCCGGCACGATCATCGCCTCGCAGTGGGTGCTCACCGCGCAGCACTGCCTGAACAAGGGCGGCATGCACGTCAAGGTCGGCGACGTCTCGCTGGGCAAGGGCACTGAAGCGGCGGTCGACGAGCAGAAGGCCTCGCCCAACGGCGACATCGCCCTGCTGCACCTCAAGTCCGCGGTGGACACGACGTTCATGAAGCTGGCCGACAAGGACCCGGAAAACGGCGCCACCAACCAGATCTACGGCTGGGGCCGCACCAAGGACCAGAGCCCGCCGTCCGACACCCTCAAGACCGCGGACGTCCAGGTGACCGGTGAGAGCACGGACGCCTTCAACGGCAAGGCAATCGCCAGCAAGGGCGTCACCGGCTCCTCGTGGCACGGCGACTCCGGCGGCCCGCAGCTGGCCGACGGCGTCCAGGTGGGCGTCTGCTCCACCGGCGAAAACTCCGGCAGCGACGAACACGGCACCCAGAACTACGCCAGCGTCGCCACCAGCCGAGACTGGATCAAGCAAACCGCAGGCGTGTAACACAAAGCCGTGAAGGGCTCCTTGCGGGAATCAGATTCCCGCAAGGAGCCCTTCACGGCTTTCACGCGCCCCGCACAACCATCCCCCGCAACGCCCCCTTGTCCGGTTTCCCGGACTCCGCCACCGGAACCTCCCCCACCACGGTCACCGAAGCCGGAACCGCCCCCTCCCCCAGCTCCGCGGCGACCGCCTCCCGCAACCGCACCGGATCAGGCACACACCCCGGCGCGGCAACAACAAACGCGTGCGCCGCCTCTCCGGTCCGCTCATCCGGCACAGCCACGACGTACGCCTGATCCACCTCGCGATGCGAAGCGAGCACCCGCTCGATCGGCCCGGTGTAATGAATCACCGCGTTAACGATCACCACATCCCGCGCGCGCCCGGTCAGATACAAAAATCCACGCTCATCCAACCGCCCGATGTCCTGCGTGCGAACCCACCCGTCAACCAGCACCGAACGACTCGACGCGGAATCCCCCCAATACCCCGCGAAAGCCCGAGCCGCACGAACGAAAACCTCCCCGGAAACCCCAGCGGGAACCGCTCGCCCGGCAGCATCCCGAACCTCCACGGAAACACCGTCACAAGGCAACCCCACCGAAGCGATCGCCTCCGGATGCTCGGCGACGTCCCCTCGATACAACACAGTCAATTTCCCGGTCTCAGTCTGCCCATATCCCTGCCGCAACGAGGAACCTATCCGCTCGAACCCCTCGGCCAGCAAACCAGGCTCCACCGGCGACCCGGCCACGGTCAGCGCACGCAACCGGGAAAGATCAACCTGTTCCCGCCGCAGCACATCCAACATTCGATACAACCGAGGCACCGTCACCAACGCCGCCGTAATATCCAGCCGAGGAAGAACCCACGGAAAATCCGGCGCCCCCGCCGGAATAACCACAGTCCCCCCGGCAAGCAAACAAGCCTGCAAATGCAACACCATCACCGCACTGCTCAAAGTCCCGAACAGCAAAAACCGCCGATACTCCCCTTCCGGCGTCTTCCCCCGCTGCTCGATCCCGAACTCCCCCAACGCGTCAAACCGATACGCGACCCCCTTGGGCGCCCCGGTGCTCCCGCTGGTGAAAACCACCCACCCCAGGTCCTCAGGCCGCCCGCAAGGCACCGGCTCCTCGTACTCGGCAAGAAGCTCCGCCCCGATACGCAACACCCGAACCCCGGGCAACTGAAATGAACCATCAGTCACCACGGCAGCAACCCCGTCCAGCACCGCGGCCAGATGCGCCGCGGGCAACCCCTCCCGCACCCCCACCGCCCGAGCCCCCAGCGTCTGCACAGCGACCTGCGCGGCCCACCCCTCCGGCGTCACCCCGGTAGCGATCCCGACGCCGTCCCCGGCGCGCACCCCGGCCGCCCGCAACCCGGCGACGAACCGCCCGACGAGATCGAGCACCTCCCCCCGGCGAACCCGCCGCTCCCCGTGCTCGAACGCGACGTCCTCCGGCGCGCGCCGCAGCGAATCCAGCAGCTCCTGGGGAAATGCCATGACACCGTCCTCCCGTCGGGCCAGCCACCCGCGACCGGCCCGGCAAGAGGTACCGAACAGATCTCAGAATCCCCTCAACGCATGCCGCTCACTGGGAACCGCCGAAGGCCGCACCGCCCGCACCGCCAGCACCCCGCCAAGCACCACCACCGCGACCAACCCAGCAGTCGCCGCGAGCGTCCACACGTCCGGCCGCACAATCGACTGCCCCCGCATCGCCTGCCACGCCGTAATCGCCATGACCCCCGCGTACCCGACGGCCCCAGTCCACACCAGCCGACGCCGCACGAGTTCGTTGCCCAGCACCGGATACCGCCGAGCCAGCGCCACCAACGCGAGCGCCAGAAGCGGCAACGCCTGAATCGCGTGGATCCCCACGAAATGCGTGATCCGCATGTCCCCGCCGACCGTGCTCCACCCCAGCAGCGGCAACCCCGGCCCGCCGTCCTCGAGACCGACCGTGTGCCCGCCGATCATCGCCGGCATCCCGCCGCCGTCCATCGCCTTCTGCTGTGCCGGGGTGGGCTGGAACATCATGAGCGCCAGCCCCATCCCCGCGACCGCGAGCGCGGTTCCCCAGCGCAGCGCGGACGTCAGGGCGCGGTCCGGCAGCTTCTGGAACAGCAGCAGGACGACCACCGCCGCGGTCGTGCCCCAGGCGGTGAATGCGCCGCCTGCCAGCAGGTTGCCGATCGTCACGTCGGCCGGCGTCGCGTGGTTGAAGTGCAGCGGACGGTCCTGGACGAGCACCTGCCACACCAGCAGCGCCATGTCCGCGCCCATCGCGACGGCGAACACCGTGCCCATCCACCAGCCGGCCCGGCGGCCGCGCTTCACCAGCGACAACAGCCACGCCAGCGTCGGCGCGTACAACGCCACGGAAACAGCGAATTTGAACGGTTTGGCCCACAGCGGCGCGTTGACGAGCGTGCGATCATCCAGCAGCAGCCCGAACACGCACACGGCGAACAGCAGCACCATCGCCCCGGCCAGCACCCCCAGCGGGCGATGCAGCCGGAACAGTCGTAATCCCCAGGAAGTCATGGGGTCAGCCTGGCTGCCAGCGGGGGGCCGAACACTGGCGTCGTCCCCCGTCTTGGGGGTAGGGCGCACCCCACCTGTGGGTAATAGTGCCGTCAAAGCGACCGGCAGTTGTGCCGTTTGACCGGACCCGCTCTTTTTCTAGCGTGACATTCACACCGCGCGGCCCGCCGCGCACCGGGATTTTCCACGAGAGGGAAGGAGGTGGCCCGTCAGATGTCCAGTCCGGGATTCCAGGCAGATTCAGCTGCCATGACGCGCGCCGTCCAGGGCTTCGAGGAGACCGCGTCGAGCGCGAAGACGACGATGGCCAGCTTGGAGTCCGAGCTGACCGAGACGCTGCGGAACTACAAGGGCGACCAGGCCGTCGCGTTCTGGGACCTGCAGCGCAGGCTCCAGGAGAAGATGACCGCCGCCGTCCGCGAGCTGGACACGATGTCGCAGCTGGTCCACACCAGCCACGCGAACTACAACTCGGGCGACTCCGACGTGCACCAGAGCTTCCAGAGCGTCAGCCACACCGTCGAGGGCAACGTGATCCCTCGCCTCAACCCCTGAGAGAGGACAAGACACCATGGCTGACGTCGTAGAAATCAGCTTCGGAGCCCTGCAGCACAGCTCCGCGTCGCTCGCCGCCAAGGCGAAGGCACTGACCTCCCAGCTGGAGCAGCTGCACCAGAACCTGCAGCCGATCACCCAGACCTGGTACGCCTCGGGCAGCTCCGCCGGTGAAGCGGCGCGCGCGTCCGAGACCCGGCTCCGCCAGGCGACCGCCGACATCGTCGCGATCATCGCGCAGTTCGGCACCAAGGTCGGCGACGCCCACGATCTCCAGCACCAGCTGGAGAACCGAAACCAGGGCCTGTTCGCCTGATCCGGCCCCGACGCCGGCCGTCCGGGGCGGGACCACCCCCCGCCCGCTCCGGACGGCCGGCTTTCCCGCGTCCTGCCGCACGAGAGGTCACCGGCCGATGCCCGACCAGTCGTACTACGTCCACCTGGAATCGCTGAGCGACTTCGTCCGGGAGCTGGAAACCCAGATCCACGCGATGTCCCGGCCGAACGACTTCCTGCGCACCCTCGGGGAGCATCCGCTGCTGTTCGGGGAGTTCGGGGAAGCCGCTTCGCTCGCCGACGCCCACCACGCCGCGGTCGCCGAAATGCAGGGCCTGCTCGAACAGGTCCGCGGGGCGATCACGTTCGCTCAGGACGTCACCACCACCGTCGCCGACGGTTACGCCCAAGCCGACCAGTCGGTCGCGGGCGACCTGCACCAATCGGGTCAGCAGACCGGTCTGCTGGACCCGCTTTTCTCGTTGCTGGGCCTCGATTCCTCAGGGGGTAAGAAGGCATGAGCGGCCCTCGCACCAACTTCGCCGGTTACACCCATCAGCAGCTCTACGCGATGCTGCAGGCGGGCGATCCGACCACCGCGCGCGCCGCGGCCGAACAGTGGGGTTCGGCCTCGCGCGGGCTGTACGACCAGGCGGAGAACCTGTCCGACCAGCTCACCGACTTCTCCAGTTCGTGGACCGGCGGCGCGGCCGACCAGTACCGGACGATGATGACCGACCTCGTCGGCGGCATCCGCAAGGTCGCGGTCACCGCGCAGGGCATGCGCGACATGCTGGAGGACGCCGCGGACGCGCTGGTCAAGGCGAAAACCGAGATGCCGCCGCCGGTCGCGGTGCCGGACGTCTCGCCCGCCGACGTCGCGCTGGCGGTCAACCCGCCGCTGCTCCCGCCGGACACCCCGCCCGCCACCGTCGTCGCCGCGACGCAGCAGCGGCAGCAGGCGATCGCCAACGTCGAAGCGCAGCAACAGGCCGCCAACGCCGCCGGCTCCGCGCACGCGAAGGCGATCGTCGTGATGAACAACCTCGCGACGAATTACGACACCGCCGAGGACACGATCCCGGTCTCGCCGAACGCGGCCGCCCCGCCGCCCAAGCCGGTCCCCGGCGGCGGCGCTTCCACCGGCGGCGCCACCGGCCCGATCGGCAACAGCCCGGACGGCGGCACCGCGGTCGGCGCCCCGGTCGACTCGCACCCGCTGCCCACCGACGGCACGCAGGCGCCCGGCTCCCAGCCAGGGCATCCCGCGCAGACCCCGGGCAGCCCGCTGTTCGGCGACATGTTCACCGCCGGTCTCGCGGCCGCGTCCGCCGCCGCGTTCGGCCGCTTCGGGTCGATCATGCCGAAGGTTCCGCCGTGGGCCTCGGGCACCAACAAAGACAAGAACGACAAGGACAAAGAGCAGGACACTCCGCCGGGCATCAAGCTCGGCGGCGGGGCCGGTCCCGAGGGCGGGGGCGGCGGCGGGATCCCGGTCGGCGGCGGGGGCGCTCCGTCGATCGACGGCGGCGGCATTCCGTCCGGCGGCGGCCTCAGCGGCGCCGGGGAAGCTCCGGCCGCGCACTCCGGGCTCGCCGGGAACGCGCAGTCGAACGTCCTGAGCGGGCTCGCGGGCGGCGCCGCCGGTGCGGCGGGCGCGGCGGCCAAGAGCGCGATGCCGATGATGCCCATGATGCCGATGGGCGGCATGGGCGCGGGCGGCGACATGGGCTCCGGCAGGCGGATTCCCGCGTGGCTCGTCGAAACCGAGAACGTGTGGGGCCAGCAGGCTCCCGTCGCGCCCTCGGTCATCGGCGAAGAGCCGACCGACCAGCCGTGACCGACGGCTACCGGGTCGCCCCGGCGAAACTCGCCGGCGCGGCGTCCGAACTGGACGCCCGCGCCGGCGCGCTCCGGACCGCGCAGCAGGCCGTGGCGGGCGAACGAGTGCCCGCCGCGGCCTTCGGCCAGGTGTCCGCGTCGGCCGGATGTGCCGCCGGGCTGGCGAAAACGCTCGGTACCCTCGCCGGGGACGTCGACCAGCGCGTCGCTCGCGTCCAGGTCCTTCGCGACGGTCTCACCGCTTCGTCCGCGGGATACCGGCGCGCCGACGAGCAGGTGGCGGCAATGTACCGCTCGCTGCTGCCCGAGGAAGCCGTTCCCTCCGCCGGAAAATCCGCCAGCAGCAGCGGCGGCTGGGCCGGGACCATCGCGGCCAACCGGACGAAGGTTTCCGACGCGCTCGCCGCCGAACGGACCCGCCTCGCCGGACTGTCCGATCCGGACGACATCGCCCGCTCGCAGCGGCGAATCGCGCTGTACCAAAGCATTCTCGACGACCACCGGCAGATCCTGCGGTTCGATCCGTCCGGCAACGGCCGGATCGCCGAACTCGTCGGCACGATCCAGCCGGGCACCCGCAACGTCGGGCTGTTCGTGCCCGGCGTGCACACCCGGATGGACACCTTCCAGTCCTACGCCGACCTCGGCCGCAGCCTCGTCGCCGCCGACCCGAGCGGCCGGACCGCGATGGTCGTCTGGGCCGACGGGGTCTTCCCGCAGAACGTCACCACCGAGGGCGCCGAAGCCAGCTACGCGCAGACAATGGCCCCGAACCTCAAGGCGTTCGGCGACGAACTGCGCGGCCAGGTCGACTCCCAGACCGGCGGGGCGGCCACGATCACCGCGATCGGACACAGCTACGGCGGCGCCACCGTCGGGCTCGCTGACCAGCAAGGCTTGCCAGTGGACCGGGTGCTGCACGTAGAGTCGGCGGGCATGGGACACGGCGTATGGAGCCCAGCGGACCTGCCGCCGAGCCAGGCAGGCGTGCAGCGGTACTCGATGACCGCCCCGCTGGACCCGATCATCCTCGCCCAGGGCAACGCCGGGGCACTGGAATGGACCGGCATCGGCCACGGAGCCGACCCGGACACCTTCCCCGGCGTCACCGAACTCACCACCGGCCGCGACGCGGCGGGCGACGTGCAGTGGGGCTTGTCCTCGCACAGCGGCGTGCTCAAACCGGGTTCGGACTCGTGGGAGAACATCTACGGCGTCCTGACCGGCGGCCACGTCACTGAAGCACCCGTGCCGGTTCCGGCGGTGCTGCCGTGATCACGCGCGAATTGACGGATCTGGCTGCCGAGCTGACGAACGTCATCGACAGTGTCGCCGAGGCGTTCGGCTCGCGCGCAGTGCCCACAGTGGACGGTGAGCTGGACTGCGATCCCGCGCAGCCGGGGCATTTGGTGTGCTGGCAGTACGGGGTCCGGCTGGAGGACAGCCCGGGTGCGTTGCGGGTGCTGGCCGAAGCGGTGCGTCCGACGTTGGAAGCGGCGGGCTGGGAATCGTACGACCGCAGCACTTATCGGGAAGTGATCGGGCGGTTTTCGCGCGAGGGCGCGGATTTCAGCGTGCACATCGCGCGCGACGGACGCGGGGTGGCCATCATCGGCTCGACCCGTCTCGTGAGTGTTGATCCCGGTTAGCACCGGCATTGCCGCTCGCGACCCCGCACCAAGCAGCGCAGCCAACGCGGGGTGCCCGCCGTCAGCTCCCCTCCGGCTCAGGCCCGAAACCGCGACGGCCGCCACCCGCGCCGCCGCCCCCGTCGGAACGCCGCCACGCCGATCCCCGCCGCCGCAGCCGCCGCGACCCCGCCCACCGCAACAACTCCGGCCGCCACATCAGACGTCGGCCGAGCCTGCGCGGCCGCCGGAACCACTGCGGGCAACTGAGACCGCACCGCCGCCGCACTCGGACCGGGCGCGTTGGCGGGCAACGTCGACGACACCGCGGCGTAAGCGTCGAGCATTCCCCAGCCCCGGCGCGGATCGTGCGCCCCGGACGGCGGCCGGGAAGCGGTGAGCATCAACCGGTTCACCACCTGCTCGCCCTTCAGCTCCGGATGCGCCGACCGCACCAGCGCCGCCACTCCGGCGACATAAGCCGCGGCCAGGCTCGGGTCGGTGATCGGCCACCGATGCGCCACCGCGCCCCCGCCACCGGCCGACGTACTCACCAGATTCGCGCCAGGCGCGGCGATTCCGAGGTAGTCCCCGGCTTCGGTCTGCACCGGCGCGCCGGATTCGTCCGTCGAGCCGACCGCGAGCACGTCCTTCGACGCGGTCGGATACGTATGCGCCCCTTGCTGAGTAGCCGCCGCGGCTGAAATCACCACGGCCCCGCGCGATTTCGCGTGGTCGAGCGCCGCACCGAGCGCCGCGCTGTCCGAACCCGCCGGAACCGCCACGAGAATCACTCCGGCGCCGCGGTCGACCGCCGTGTCAATTGCCCCCGCCAGCGCACCCGGATCACCGCCGCCGTCCGAGGACGAACCGTTGCTTTCGGTGTAGCGCAAGGGAAGCAGCTTCACACCGGGCGCGACGCCGGTGAAGGTGGTCTCGTTCGCCGGCTGCGCGCCGACGATGCCCGCGGCGATCGTGCCGCGGCCGTCGCAGTCGGAATCCGCCGTGCCCGCGCCGCCGAGCACCTGTCCCGGCCCGAATTGCGCGTTCTGCTTGTCGACGCCGGTGCCGATCACCGCGACGGTCTGGCCCTCGCCCCTGGTCAGCGCCCACAGCCGCGGCGGGTTCACCAGCCGCTGGCCCCAGGACACCGCGCCGGTGTACGGGCCGGACGGATTCGCGCACGCGGCCGCCCGGGCCGAGGTCGCCGTGCCGGGCAGGCCGAGCACCACGAGCGCGGCCACCGCTCCGGCGGCAATTCCCCGCACCGCGGCCCCCTCCCCTTGTCGGACAAGGAGATTCTAGTGGAGAGCGGGCCGCGGCGACAGGGTTATCGCAGGTCCATCCCGAGATCGAGAGCGGGCGAGGAATGCGTGAGCCCGCCGACGGAGAGATAGTCCACACCGGACTCGGCGTACGGCCGCGCGCGGTCGAGCGTGAGCCCGCCGGACGACTCCAGCCGCGTCTTCGGCGACACCTCGTCGCGCCGCGCGACCGCCTTCACGCACTCCTCCGGCGTGAAGTTGTCCAGCAGCACCTCGTCCGCCCCGGCGGTCAACGCCTCGTCCAACTGGGCCAGATCGTCCACCTCGACCTCGCACGGCAGCTGCGGCGCGTGTTCCCGCGCGGCCGCCAGCGCCGCGGTGACCGAACCGGCCGCGACCACGTGGTTGTCCTTGATCAGCACCGCGTCGCCAAGACCCATCCGGTGGTTCACGCCGCCACCGCACCGCACGGCGTACTTCTGCAGCAGCCGCAAGCCCGGCGTCGTCTTGCGCGAATCCCGTACCGCCGCACCGGTTCCGTCGATCGCGGACACCCACGCCGCGGTCGCCGTCGCCACTCCGGACAGCAGGCACAACAGGTTCAACGCCGTGCGCTCCGCGGTCAGCAACCCGCGCACCGGACCGCGCAGCACGAGCACCGGCTCCCCCGGGACGGCGGCCGAGCCGTCCTCACGGATCGAGACCACCTCGTAGTCGTCGCCGAGCACCTGGTCGAAAACCGCCAGTGCCACCGGAATCCCGGCCACGACACCGGCGACGCGCGGCGTCAGCTCCGCCACCGCGCGGGCATCCGCCGGAACCGTGGCCGCCGTCGTGGCGTCCGGCCCGTACCGCAAATCCTCTTCCAGCGCGGTGGTCACGACCCGCCGCACGTCCGCGACATCCAGCCCGTCCACCACCAGCGACCGCACGACCGCTTCGGAGAATTCCCCGCTCATGCCACCCCTTCCAACGACGCCGCCTCGACCAGTACCGGCTGTCCCGACGGGCTCAGCCGGATCAGCTGGCTCCGCCGCAGCCCTTCGTCCCGCTCGGGGAAGTCCGTCCGCACGTGACATCCCCGCGACTCCGTCCGCCGCTCCGCCGCCGCCAGCAAGGCCTGGGCCGCCAAGGTGAGCGCCGCGTCCTCCACCCCACTGTGTGTCCACAACGGACTGTCCGTTGTCGACAAGTCGAGCGCCGAGACCGCTGCCGCGAGCCCGTCCGCGTCCCGGCCGATCGCCGCGTACCGGCTCATCACCCGTTGCAGCACATCACGTTCCGCCGTCGGCGCGACCGTCCGTTCCGGAATCCGGCCCCGTGCCGGGTCCGGCAGCAACCCGGCGGCCAGATCCGCGGCGACCGCCTCCGCGGTCCGCCGCCCGACGACCAGCCCTTCGAGAAGACTGTTGGACGCCAGCCGGTTCGCCCCGTGCAACCCGGTCCGAGCGACCTCGCCCGCGGCATACAGCCCGCGCACGCTCGACCGTCCGTCCACAGTGGCCACCACGCCGCCGCACGCGAAGTGCGCCGCGGGCGTCACCGGAATCGCGTCCACCGCCGGGTCGATGCCGAGCACCGCGCACGCCGCGTGCACCGTCGGGAACCGCTTGGCGAACCCGGGAATGTCAGTGGCGTCAAGGAAAACGTGATCGTCGATGCCGCCGGGGGCCAGCAACTGCCGCCGGGTGATCGCCGCCGCCACGACGTCGCGCGGGGCCAGATCGCCGAGCGGATGCACCCCGGCCATCACCGACGCGCCCGCGCCGTCCACAAGCGTCGCACCTTCGCCGCGCACCGCCTCCGTGACGAGCGGACACCGCCCGCGCGCGCCCGGCGTGTACAGCACCGTCGGGTGGAACTGCACGAACTCGACGTCGGCCGCCGTCGCCCCGGCGCGCAGCGCGAGCGCCAGCCCGTCACCGGTCGCGATCTCCGGATTGGACGTCGCCTGGTACAGCTGCCCGAACCCGCCGCTGGCCAGCACCACCGCGGACGCGCGCACCACACCCGGCACACCGTTGCGGTCGAGCACCGTCACTCCGGCCACCTCGCCCGCGGGCGTGCGCAGCGCGTCGGCCGCGATGTGGTGCTCCAGCACCGGAATCCGCCGCTCGCCAGCCTGCGCGACCAGCGCGCGTTCAACCTCCGCGCCCGTCGCGTCGCCGCCAGCGTGGATCACCCGGAACGCGCTGTGCCCGCCCTCGCGAGCCCGCGACAGGCCGCTCGAACTGTGATCGAACACCGCGCCGTTCTGCCGCAGCTCGGTGACTGCCGCTGGACCGCCGCCGACGATCGACCGCACCGCGGCCTCGTCGCAGATCCCGGCTCCGGCGGTGAGCGTGTCCGCCGTGTGCTTCTCGACCGTGTCGCCCTCGTCGCGCTCGCCGTCGAGCACCACGGCCACGCCGCCCTGTGCCCACCGCGTGTTGCCGTCGGCGACCGCCGCCTTCGTCACGACCAGCACGTGCAGCCCCAGTTCGCGGGCCCGCAGCGCCGCCGACAACCCGGCCACGCCGCTGCCGATCACCACCACATCGGCCCGTGCTTCCCAGCGCGGATCCGGTGAGGTTTTCGCCTCATCGGCGTTAACTAGGCCGCTCATTCTCCACCGCCAGGCTGCCCGATTTCGATCATCCGCCGCACCGAGGCGCGGGCCCGCGAAGCCGTTTCGGGATCGACGTGGACCTCGTCCGCGCCCTCGGTGAGGCTCCGCAGCAGCGCGGCCGGGGTGATCATCTTCATGTACCGGCACGAGGCCCGGTCGTTCACCGCGCGGAAGTCGATCTCCGGCGCGGCCTTGCGCAACTGGTGGATCATGCCGATCTCGGTGGCCACGAGCACCGAGGTCGCCTTGGTGTCGCGCGCCGCGTGCACCATGTCCCCGGTGGACAGGATCTTGACCCGATCCGGGGCCACCGCGCCCTCGCCGGCCAGGTAAAGCGCCGAGGTCGCGCAGCCGCATTCGGGGTGGATGAACAGATCGGCGTCCGGGTTCTCCTCGGCGCGCGCGGCCAGCTCGGCCCCGTTGATCCCGGCGTGCACGTGGCACTCCCCGGCCCAGATGTGCATGTTCTCGCGCCCGGTCACGCGCTTGACGTGCGCGCCGAGGAACTGGTCCGGAAGGAAGAGAACTTCCTGGTCAGCGGGGATGGAGGCGACGACGTCGACCGCGTTCGACGACGTGCAGCAGATGTCCGTCTCGGCCTTGACCTCGGCCGTCGTGTTGACGTACGAGACGACCACCGCGCCCGGGTGCTCGGCCTTCCACTCGCGCAACTGCGCGCCGGTGATGGAATCGGCGAGCGAGCAGCCCGCCCGCGCGTCCGGGATCAGCACCGTCTTCTCCGGAGCCAGGATCTTCGCCGTCTCGGCCATGAAGTGCACGCCGCAGAAGACGATCGTCGACGCGTCGCTGCCGGCCGCGATGCGGCTGAGCGCCAGAGAGTCGCCGGTGAAGTCCGCGATGTCCTGGATCTCCGGGACCTGGTAGTTGTGCGCGAGCAGCACCGCGTCGCGCTTGCGGGCGAGCTCCCGCACGCGGGCGGCCCAGTCCGCGTCCGCCTCGACCCCGCCGTAAGGGGTCAGATCCTGGTCAAGCGTGGTGGTCATGTCTTCGGCCCTCTCGACTTTCGCCGGCCTAGGAACCGGATCGACCCCGGTTCCTCCCCATCCCAGTTTTCGCCTTATAATCGAAAACCGTGCGAAGCCATCTTAACACCCGAGCCCCCCTGGCCCACGAGGTTCTGGCGGCAGTCCTTCAAGTGCGCTCCGACACACTGCGCGTCCTCTTGTGGCGCCGAGCACTAGATCCACACCTGGGCCGCTGGTCCCTCCCGGGCGGCCGGCTTCGCCCCGACGAGGACGTCGAAACCTCCATCCGACGGCAGCTCGCCGAGAAGGTCGACGTCCGCCAGCTGAAGCACGTAGAGCAACTAGCCGTCTTTAGCGCCCCAGACCGCGTCCCCGGCCCACGCGTCGTAGCCACCGCGTTCCTGGGCTTGGTCCCCTCCGACGTGGACCCAGCAGTCCCCGAAGACACCGAGTGGCACGACGTGAACGCCCTGCCGCGCACCGCGTTCGACCACGAGGCCATCGTGCTGCGCGCCCGCGACCGTCTGCGGTCGAAACTGAGCTACACCAACCTGGGTTTCGCACTGGCCCCAGAGGAATTCACCATCTCCGCACTGCGCGGCCTGTACTCCGCCGCACTCGGCTACAAAGTGGCCGCGACGAACCTGCAACGCGTGCTCCAACGGCGTGGTCTGCTGGTCCCCACCGGCCACACCGCCGCCCCCGGTCGCGCAGGCGGACGACCTGCGGCGCTGTTTTCTTTTGCCGCGAAAGACATGCACATCACCGACCCTTTCGCGGTCCTGAAGCCCCCGCCGCGGCGGTGAACACGAACTGCGCCAGCGCTCCGCAGCCCGTACCGTGGACCGCGTGACCGAGCCAGAGCAGTGCCCCAGCGGGACGGCGACCCTGCCGTTGTTTCCGTTGCAGACAGTGCTGCTCCCCGGTACGCACCTGCCGCTGCACATCTTCGAACCGCGCTACCGGCAGCTCACCGCGGACCTGGTGACCGGCACCGTCCCCGAACACGAATTCGGCGTAGTCGCCCTGCGCGCGCCGCTCGTGCGCGAGGTCAGTGGTCTGGACCACGTGTACAGCGTCGGCTGCAGCACAATCCTGCGCGAGGCAAAACGCCTTCCCGACGGCCGCTACGACGTAGTCACCAAAGCAGCCCGCCGCTTCCGCCTGCGCGAACTGCACCGGGCGTCCGCCCCGTACCTGATGGCCGTGGTGGACTGGCTTCCCGACGACGCGGTCCCCACCACAGCGGAATCGACGGCCCACCAACTGGCCAAGGTAGCCCGCGCCGCCCACGAGCGATACTGCGAAGCAGCCTGGCACGCAGACGACTGGCACCCCCCGCACGACGACGCCGACCTGGGCGAACTCGCCTACCAACTAGCCGCCGACTGCCTCCTTCCGCTGGAGGATCGTCAGCTGCTGCTGGAGGAAACGCATCCCCTGCGCCGCCTGCGCATCGTCTGCCGCCTGCTCACGAGGGAAGCCGGATTCCTGGAAACCCTCGGCGCGGTGCCGCTGCCGCCGACCGAACTGGCGACCTTCACCAAACCCGCAGACCTGAACTAACTCCGCCGCGGTCCGTGCGGGCCACCCTCACGAACCCTGATTCCCTCAGGGTTCCCCTCACGACCCACGCACCCGCTCCGACGGCCGTGAGGGGCCCCTTCACGGACTTAGATTCCCTCAAGGACCCCTTCACGGACCACCCCACCGCCGCGATGCACCCAATGTGGCGTTCGGTGCGTCCCACGCACCCAATGTGGCATTCGGTGCGTCAGATGCACCCAACGCCACATTGGGGCGCTAACCCCCGCATCGCGAACCCACCGCGACCAGCCACTCAGCCGCGTGCACCCACTGCCCAACCGCAGCCCGCGCACCCCAACTCGCGATGCACCCACACCACCCAACCGCACCAGCGCACCCAACTCGAGGTGCACCCGCACCACCACCTAGCCGCACCAGCGCACCCAACTCGCAGTGCACCCACACCACCCCCGCACCCCGATACGAAGCCGAAATGCGGACGGCGGGTGCTTGTCAAGGCATCTTTCCCGCCTTGACAAGCACCCGCCGTCCGTCAGCACAATCAAGCTTCGGGGTGCCCCACGCAACCACCGTGCGCAATGTCGCCGCCAGGCGACGAGCCGCCCCCAGAGACTCACCCCAACCGCCGCCCAAGATCCTCCCGCCCATTCCAAGCCGTCATCAACGCGTAAACCAAACACGTCACCAACGGCGCGGCCAGCACCACCCACCCGGTCTCGATCCGAGGCGCCTGCTCAACCACCGCCCCCAGCGCGGGCGGCGCGTCCACCGAATACTTCGAGTTGGCGAAAGCGGGCCCCATCTGCGTCCCCAGCCAAGCCGCGACCAACGCCCCGCCGGCAGCCGCGACCAGCACCACCGGCCCGCGCCGCTCCCGCAGGAACCACACCACCAGCCCGATCAGCAACCCGGTCGCCATCGCGAGAAACCCGAACACAGCGAGATCGTCAAACCGATGCCAGCTCTCCAGCTCCAACGCAGCCAGCTGACCGTTGGTGCTGATCACCCGAACCCGCTCGGCCGGAGCCAGCAGAGACCACAACCAGCCCATCGGAATCCCCAGCAACGCGGCAGTCGACAAGACGCTCACCGCGGGGAGAAGATCGGCCTTCACCACCACCCGAGGACGCTGCGGCGGAAACAACACCGGCACCGACCACCCCTCGGCAACCGCCGACGACCGATGCGCCGCCTTTCCCGCGGAATCGACCACCGGGGACTCCCTTCTGGATTGGATTGCCGCGACTTCGTCGCGGCGGAGAAATCGCCTTCATCCGGTTTCTTCCCTCCCGATCCGCTCGGCCCGGGGGCCGATCGGATCGCTCAGTCCAGAAACCGGGGCGATTTCTCGGTGGGGGCGAGTTGGGGTTTCAAGGTACTTGGGGTTGCTTGGGTTTGCGCGGAAGGCCAGGGGGTGTCATGGGTGGTTAAGCGCGGAGGGAGTGGTTGAGCGCGGGGGCGTCAGTTTTGGGTGGAGGCGGTGGCGGTGAAGGCTTCCGGGTCGAATTCGCCGCCGAACCACGGGGACAAGCCCAGGCGGGCCTGCTCGGCGAAGGTGTCGCGATCGGCGGCGCCCAATCCGGCGGGGAGGGCGCCCAGCAGCGGGGCGCCGGCGGCGACCGGCAGGTCACGGAGGTTTTCCAGGGCGGCCAGGTCGGGGGCGCTGGGCCAGGAGCCGATGACGACGCCCACGACGTTCAGGCCCCGCCGGGTAGCGACTTCAGCGGTCAGCGCAGTGGTGTTGAGCGTGCCCAGTCCGGCTTGGGCTACCAAAACCACCGGGGAGCCCAGCGACCAGGCGACATCCGCCAGCGTGCTCCCCTGCGCATCGAACCGGACCAGCAGCCCGCCCGCGCCCTCGACCAGCGTCAGGTCGTGCGTGGCGTCCAGTTCGCTCGCGGCGGCGGCGATCTCGCCGGGGCCGACGGCCGGGAGCCCGGAGCGGCGGGAAGCGGCTTCCGGGGAGAGCGGATCCGGGTAGCGCCGCAGTTCGCGGATCGTCAGGTCCTTGCCCGCCAGCCGCACCACCTCGGCGAGGTCGCCTGCCTCCCCGGGGAGCACGCCGGTCTGTGCGGGTTTCAGCACCGCGACGCGTTGTCCCTGCGCGAGGGCCAGCGCCGCGATCGCCGCAGTGGCGACCGTTTTGCCGACGTCGGTCCCGGTTCCGGTCATCACGAGCGTCGTCACGAGCCATCAAGATATTGACGTGCTCCCCGATGTCAACACTCGGGGTTCCCTCGCGCGCACCGGAGGGCACGCGCGAGGGCCTGAGTCAGCCGGCCGGGGCCGCCGCGGGCGCCCCGGCGGCCATGAACTCCCCCGTCGCCGGGTCGGACAGGTACACCTGCGCCTCGCCGACGTCGAAGTACAGCCCGGTCAGCGCCAGCTCCCCGCGTGCTTCGGCCTCGGCTACCAGCGGATATTGCCGCAGATGCGTCAGCTGCTGCAGGACGTTGTGCAACGCCAGCCGGTCCGGTTCGCGCTCCGGACGTTCCCCGCCGAGGGTCACCGCCCCGCCCCGCTTCCGGCTCGGTTCGGCGTGCACCAGCCAGGTCGCCAGCGCCGTGTCCGAGGGCGGACCGCTGGCCAGCGCGCCCATCGCGCCGCACGAGGAGTGCCCGCACACCACGATTTCCCGCACGCCCAGCACCCCGACCGCGAATTCGATCGCCGCGTTGGTCGACGGATCGGCCTGCCCGGGCGGCACCAGGTTGCCGATGTTGCGGATGGTGAACAGGTCGCCCGGACCGGACGTGGTGATCAGGTTCGGCACGATCCGCGAATCACCGCAGGTGATGAACAGCGTGTGCGGCTGCTGAGCGTGCGCGAGACCGCTGAGGACGTCCTTGAGCAGCGGCGCGGCCCGGCGCTGGAACTCGGTCGCGCCCCGGTGCGTGCGCTGCCCGGGAACCCGCACGTCCACGGCCTGCCAGGCCGACCACGGAGCCAGCCACCTGGGCATCGCGCCGGCCGCCGCGGTGCGCCGGAGCGTCGGACGGCCTTCCTTGCCCTTGGCGAACCACGGATGCCCGATCTCGTCGACGACCACCGTGCCGCCGGTCCGTTCATGCGCCTGCTGCCAAGCGGAAAGGCTTTCGAACGCCGCGTGGTCGAGGTAATCGGCGACCAGCTCCAGCGTCACCTTCGACCCCTCCGGGATCGTGCCCAGCACCTTCGTCAACCGCGGCACCGACAGGAACGTCAGCACGCCTTCGACGATCACACGCCATTCGCCGCTGTGCTGCTCGGCATGCACGCCCGACCACACGGTGCGGCGCAGCATCAGCAACACCGCCAGCACGATCCCGGCGAGCACGCCGGTCAGCAGGTCGAACACGACCACCCCGGCGACGGTCACCAGGTAAAGCGGCAGATCGCCGTGTCGCAGCACCTGCCGCAGATGCCCGGGATTCACCAGCTTCGCGCCGACGTGCACGAGCAGCCCGGCGAGCGCGGCCAGCGGAATCGACTTCAGCACCCCGGCCAGCGCGACCACGAACACCAGCACCCACACGCCGTGCAGGATCGCCGACGCCCGCGTGCGCGCCCCGGCCGCGACGTTCGTGGAACTGCGCACGATCACGCCGGTGACCGGCAGCCCGCCGAGGGTGCCGGACACCATGTTCGCCGCGCCCTGGCCGATCAGCTCGCGGTCCAGGTTGGCGCGCGGACCGTTCTGCAGTTTGTCGACCGCGACCGCGGACAGCAGGCTCTCGACGCTGGCGATCAGCGCGATCGTGACCACCGCGACCGCGACCTGGCCCCATCCGCCGTCCGGCAGCTGCGGCGCGAAGCGGATCTGCAGCAGATCGCCGGACAGTTCGACGCGCGGCAGCGTCATCCCGGCGGCCAGGGACACGAGCGTCGCGACGGCGATCGCCGCCAGCGGACCGGGGATTTTCTTGACCTGCTTGGGCAATTTCGGCCAGATCAGCAGGATAGCGAGGGTCAGGACGCCGATCAGCGCGGCGGCGTCGTGGTGGGCGACGATCTGGGCGGGCAGCTGGGCGATGTTCTCCAGCGCCGAACTCTGTGCCTTTCCGCCGAGCAGCACGTGCAGCTGGCCCAGCACGATCGTGACGCCGATCCCGGCGAGCATCCCGTGCACGATCGCCGGCGAGATGGCCAGCGCCGCCCGCGCGACGCGGCTCAGGCCGAACAGGATCTGCAGCGCGCCGGCGAGGACAGTGATCAGGCAGGTGACCGCCCACCCGAAGGTGGAAATCGTCTCGGCCATCAGCACGGTGAGCCCGGCGGCAGGCCCGCTGACCTGCAGTGGGGAGCCGCCGAGAGCGCCGGCGACCACGCCGCCGACCACGGCGGCGATCAGCCCGGCGACGATCGGCGCGCCGGACGCGAGGGCGATCCCGAGCGAAAGCGGGACCGCGACGAGGAAGACCACGAGCGAGGCGGGCACGTCGTGGCGAAGCACGGCAAGTCGTCTCATGATCACCAGGAAACCGGGATCCCTGTGAAATGTCCGCTATGTCCCACCCTATGGAGTGGATCTTTATCGAATTACCCACGATCGGGTTGTGCGACTAGGCTTGGTCCACTACGTGCAGCCAGGCAAAACCCGAAGAAACTTCAGGCTTTCGCCGCGGCAGCCAGCATCGCCCCCGTGATCACCGCCAGGTCGGCGCCGGTGCTGATGTACGGCGGCATCGCGTAGATCAGGTCCCGGAACGGCCGCAGCCACGCGCCCTCAGCCGTCACCACTTCGGTCGCGACGCCCATGTCCACCTCGTGATCGAGCTGCAGCACGCCGATCGCGCCCAGCACCCGCACATCCACGACGTGCGGCAGCTCCCGGGCCGGCTCAAGTCCTTGGCGCAGCGCGGTTTCGATCCGCGCCACATCGGACTGCCATTGGCCTTCAGCCAGCAAACCGAGCGAAGCGTTGGCGACCGCCGAAGCCAGCGGATTTCCCATGAACGTCGGGCCGTGCGCGAGCACCGGCAGCTCTCCACGCGTGATGCCGTCAGCGATTTCGGGCGTGCACAACGCGGCGGCCATCGTCAGATAGCCCCCGGTCAGCGCCTTGCCGACGCACAGCACGTCGGGCGTCACGCCAGCGTGCTCGGCCGCGAAAAGCTTTCCAGTACGGCCGAATCCGGTCGCGATCTCGTCGAACACCAGCAGCACGTCGTGTTCACGAGTCAGCTCGCGCAGCGCTCGCAGGTAGCCGGGATGGTGAAACCGCATGCCGCCCGCGCCCTGCACCACCGGTTCCACGATCACCGCGGCCAGTTCGTCCGCGTGCTGCTCGATCGCCTTCGCCAGTTCGTCCACATAGGACTGATCGACCTCAGTGCCGAACCCGGACGGCGGCGACGGCACGAAAACCTGGTCCGGCAGCACTCCGCGCCACAGCGAATGCATGCCGCCGTCCGGATCGCAGACGCTCATCGGGGTGAACGTGTCGCCGTGATAGCCGCCGCGCCAGGTCAGCAGCCGGTGTTTGCCGGGCAGCCCGCGAGAACGCTGGTACTGCAGGCACATTTTCACCGCGACCTCGACCGAAACCGAGCCCGAATCGCACAGGAAGACGTGCTCAAGCCCGTCCGGAGTCATCTCGACCAGCGTCTTCGCGAGCGTGATCGCCGGTTCGTGCGTGAGCCCGCCGAACATCACGTGGCTCATCCGCCCGGCCTGCTGCGCCAGCGCGGCGTCGAGCACCGGGTTCCGGTACCCGTGCACCGCCGCCCACCAGGACGACATGCCGTCGACCAGTTCCCGTCCGTCGGCGAGCTTCAACCGCACTCCGCTGGCCTCTTCCACGAGAAGAGGCGGCACGCGGCCCGGCATCGGCGCGTAGGGATGCCAGACGTGCGCGGCGTCGAGGGCGAGGAGATCGGCAGCACTGGGTTCCACCCGCCGACCCTAACCGGGCGGCGGGCGGAACCGCAGTGACAGCCGCTACGCCGCCTTCGTCCGCACCGGCAGCGCCAGCACGCCGTGCACCAGCGAACTCGGCCGGTAGACGATGTCCTCGGCGGGCACGGCCAGGCTCAGCTCCGGGAACCGCTTCAGCAGCGAGCCCAGCGCGATCTCCGCCTCCAGCCGGGCCAGCGGCGCGCCGACGCAGTAGTGGATGCCGTGCCCGAACGCGAGGTGCCCGCCGGGCGGACGCGTGACGTCGAGCGTGTCCGGGTCGGGGAACTTCTCCGGGTCCCGGTTGGCCGCCAGCAGCGAAATGTTGAGGAATTCGTCGGTCGGGATGGTGAC
Source organism: Amycolatopsis halotolerans (assembly GCF_042647905.1). Classification (NCBI taxonomy): domain Bacteria; kingdom Bacillati; phylum Actinomycetota; class Actinomycetes; order Pseudonocardiales; family Pseudonocardiaceae; genus Amycolatopsis; species Amycolatopsis halotolerans. Next base: position 56,263 of record NZ_JBHRWI010000042.1, on the reverse strand, counting down.
ACCGTCCGCCTCGACCTCCTTGACCGTGTAGCGCAGTGTCGCGAAGTTGATCGGCCCGTCGAACCGGAGGAATTCCTCGACCGCGCCGGGCATCAAGCTCGGGTCGGCGCGCAGTTTCTCCGCCTGGTCGGGCGCGCGCAGCAACGCGAACGTGGCGTTGGCGATCAGGTTGACCGTGGTCTCGTGCCCGGCGATCAGCAGCAGGAACGCCATCGAGATCAGTTCGTCCCCGTCGAGGGAATCGCCTTCGTCGCTGGCGTGCACGAGGTCCGAGAGCAGGTCTTCGGCCGGTTCGGCGCGTTTGCTCTCGACCAGCTGCTGCAGGTAGCTCTGCATCTCGCCCGCCGCCGCGGCTTGGGCTTCCTCGTCCGCGGCGAACGACAGCAGCAGGTGCGACCAGGCGGTGAACTCGCCGCGGTCCTCGATCCGCACGCCGAGCAGCTCGCAGATCACGGTGATCGGCAACGGCTCGGCGAACGCCTGCACCAGGTCGACCTGCTCGTGCCGGGCCATTTCGTCCAGCAGCGAGTCGGCGATCTCCTGGATCCGCGGCCGCAGCCGGGCGACGGTGCGCGCGGTGAACGCCTTGTTCACCAGCTTGCGCAGCCGGGTGTGGTCCGGCGGATCGCTGTTGAGCATGTGCCGGGTGAGCAGAGTGCCGAAGTCCGGCCCCTGGACGTCCTGGCCGACCTTCGCCGCGATCACCCGCGCCACGTCCGTGCTGTCCTTGCTGACGCGCGGATCGTTGAGCAGCTCGCGCGCCTGCTCGTATCCGCTGACCAGGTAGGACGGGATGCCGCGCCGGGCGGTCATCGGGCACACCGCACCGGATTCGCGCCGCCGCGCCAGCCATTCGTGCGTGCTCTGCCAGAATTCCTCGCCCGCGTAAGGGAGTTCTTCGGTTGGTTCGTCGACGTTCACTGCGGGGACCCCCTGTGCAGTTCGGTCAGCGCTCTGCCAATGCCGCCTCGACGCGCTCGACCACTTGTTTCCAATATGCCCGCTGCTCGGCCTTCTCCGCCACGTCCGCGAGCCGCTCCTGGCGGATCTTCAGCGTGCTGCGCTTGCCGAGGTCCGCGACTTCGAGCTCCAGCAAGGAATCGTGGTCCCAGTCCGTCGGACGCCAGGTGAGCCGCAAGCGGTCGTCGGCGTAACTGCGGATTTCGCCCGTGGTGCCGTGTTCGGTCTCGTATCCGGCCCCGCGCTCGCGCGGCAGTTCGACGCCAGGGCCGAGCCAGATCTCCACGCCGTCCCCCACCAGGAACTCCCATACCCGGCTGCCCGGGTACGGCATCGTGCGGGAAACGGCTGTCTCCCAACCACTCCGCCCGGTCTTGCCCTCCTCGTTGGCCATGCCGCCATCATGGCATCGGGGACCGACGGAAACCGGTGCGGGATCATGCGATCGTGCGCTACCGCCCCATCTCCCCCGACGCCCTGGCCGCCGAACTGACCGAGCGCGTCGACGCGCTCACGCACCGCCGACGAATCGCGGTCGCGATCGACGGAGCAGCCGGAACGGGCCCGCTCGCCGAGGCGCTGACCGGCCCGCTGAAGCTGCTCGGCCGGGCCGCGCTGCACGTGCCCGCCACGGGATTTTTGCGACCAGCGTCACTCCGTTTCGAGCACGGCAAACAAGATCCGGACGCCCGGTATACCGATTGGCTCGATGTGGGCGGTCTGCGCCGGGAAGTCCTGGCCCCGCTCGCCGACGACGGCAGCGGCGAAGTGCTGCCCGCGCTGTGGGACGCCGAACGCGACCGCGCGACCAGGCTGCCGCGAGTCCCGGTGCCGGACCGCGGCGTCGTAGTGGTCGACGGAGAGTTCTTGCTGGGCGCGGGATTGGCGTTCGATTTCGTGGTGCATTTGTGGCTTTCCCCGGGTGCACTGCGCCGTCGAGTCTCCGACGAATGGGCGCTTCCCGCATACGAACGCTACGAGAACGAAGTCGACCCGAGTGCCCTCGCGGACGTCGTGGTCCGCGTGGACGACCCGCGCCACCCCGCGATCTACGAACCCTGATCCCGGGTCAGCGGACCGCCGCCACCGGATCGCCGTCCAGGAGCGTCGAGAGGCGCTTCGCCATCGTGTCCCAGCGCCAGTTCTCGGCGACCCACGAACGGCCCGCCTCGCCCATCCTGCGGGCGCGGACCGGGTCGGACAGCAGCGCCGCCAAAGTCTCCGCGAGCTGCCCCGGGTCGCGGCCGTCGACCACGTGGCCGGTCACCTCGTCCAGCACCGCCTCCGGCGCTCCGCCGGACGTGCCCGCGACCACCGGCAGCCCGGTTGCGGACGCCTCCAGGTAGACGATGCCGAGCCCTTCCACGTCGAGCCCCTTGCCGCGCGTGCGGGCAGGCATCGCGAAGACGTCGCCCGCGTTGTAGTGCGCGGGCAGTTCCTCCCACGGCACCGAGCCGGTGAAGACGACGTCGTCGGCGACATTGAGCGCCTCGGCCAGCTGGGTTAGACGCTTGCGGTACGGACCGCCGCCGACGAGCAGCAAAGCCGCGCCGGGCACGCGCTCGCGGATCGCGGGCAGCGCGGAGATCAGCATGTCCTGACCCTTGCGCGGAACCAGCCGCGAAACGCACACGATCGTCGGCCGGTCGCCGAGACCGTGCCGGGCGCGGATCTCTTCACGACCAGCCGGATCCGGCGCGAAAACCGTGGTGTCGACGCCACTCGGCAGCATTTCGAGCCCAGCATGCCGACCGAACGCGGCGGCGAACCGGTTGCGCGTGTACTTGCTGACGTATGTCACGACGTCGACGGTGTCGCCGATCCTCCGCAACGCCTGCCGCGAGCCCGGAAGCATCGACCAGCCGACTTCGTGCCCGTGCGTGGAAGCGACGATCCTGCGCGTGCCGGCCTGCCGCAGCGAATGCCCGAGCAGCGCGAGCGGGGCGGCCGCACCGAACCAGACGGCCTCACAGTCGCGAGCGCGCATGATCTGCTTCGCGCGACGCAGGACGTCCGGGGTGGGCAGCATCAGCGACGTCGGGTGCCGCACGACTTCGAACGGGGCGGCCGCGTCGAACTCGACGTGCGAACCGCTGCTGCGCTCCCACGAGGGCGCGTAGACGACGAGGTCGTCCGCGGGCAGCCGGGTGGCCAGCGAATTGAGGTAATTCTGGATGCCCCCGGGGCGCGGCGGGAAGTCGTTCGTCACGAGCAGGGTCCTCAGCACCCCCGCAGGCTACCGACGGGCGGTTTCGCCGGAGCGGGCCGGTGAAGCGAGCACGCCTTGTCGGGTACTTGCCGACCTGCGAAACCGGCGAACGATGCGGTGGTTACCGGTCGGCGGCCCGGTCCTCGCGACGATGGAGTGCGCCGCGGAGCGCGCTCGCGATCCCTCGTTGCAACCGCCGCAGGATCCTGATCGTCTCCTCGTCCGAAAAGCCGGTCGTGATCGACCAATCGATGCCGGAACCGAACACGTCGCTGGCGAACACGATCTCGGCGGACACCAGCAGCCGTCGCCAGTCCGGAACGCTGAGCGGCTCACCGGCAGAGAGCGCTGCTTGGAGGCGCCGCCCGTCCTCGTACAGACCAGCCAGGCCCTGGAAGCCCATCGCCACCGCGAGTTCCTCGGTGCAGTCCGCTGGCCCGCCCCACTCGCCCAGCCCGCGAGACAGCACCGCGCGCTCGTCGTCAGTCAGCTCGATCGCCACCAGTTCGTTCACCGGCGAATCATGCCCCGAACGCCCACGCCACCATGAGCGGGAACTCTTCGCGCCAGAACGCGCCGCCGTGCGATCCGGCTCGCTCGGTCAAGACGACGTCCGCCCCGGCTTCGCCCAACGCGTCCGCCCACCTAGTCGCGTTCTGGAGGAAAAACGGTTCCTGCGTGCCAGCGACGAGGTACGTACGCGGAAGCGTCGGCAGTTCAGCGGGCGGTCGATAACCGCCTCCGGGCGAGGCGCACAAGACCGTGCCGTAGCCGTCCGGATGCCGAAGCCCCATAGCCAGCGCCAGCTCTCCCCCGGCCGAGACACCGCACACCGCAGTGCGCTCGGCGGGCAGTGCCACCCCGAACCTTGATCGCGCCCAATGGCGGACGTCCTCGCAGAAAAACTTCTCGTGCGCCGAGAACCGCTCCGGATCGAAGCCCGGCGAGTACTCATGGAGCCGCAGGGTCTCGTCGGCCGAGCGGTGCACACCGACGATCATCGTGGACGGCACGTCCGCGGCTTCGAGGTCACTGCCCCACTGCGAGATCACCTTGCCGTCACCGGCGAACACGACCGCCTCGGGCCGATCCGCCGGAACGTAGACCGTGACCTCGCGACCGCCGTCGTATTCGAAGGTCTCGGTGACCAGCTCGCCCGCGAGCGACATCGTCGACTCCTTCGGTCAGCACTGCCGTCAGCCAGGCGTGAAGCTAGCGGATTTCTTCGCCGCCGGTTCGTCAGTCGCGAAGACCCCGCGAAACGACACCGGGGCGGCACCGCGTCATGCGGTACCGCCCCGGTGAGGCGAGAACGTCCGGTCAGGCGACCCGGCGCGCGCCCACGTACTGGCTCTGCAGCGGCGAGATCTTGACGACGTCGCCGGTGGTCGGCGCGTGCACCATCATCCCGTTGCCGATGTACATGCCCACGTGCGAAACCGGCGTGTAGTAGAACACCAGGTCGCCGGGCTGGAGCTGGCTGCGCGGGACCGGCGTGCCGGTCTGGCTCTGCGCCTGGCTCGAACGCGGCAGCGAGACGCCCGCCTGCCGGTAGGCCCACAGCATGAGACCGGAGCAGTCGTACGAGCTCGGCCCGGTGGCGCCCCACTCGTAGGGCTTGCCCCGCTGGCTCAGCGCGGCCTGGACGGCAGCCGCCGCGGCCGGGCCGGCGGCCGAGAGGTCCGGCGAGAAGTCGCCGCCGGTGTCCTTCTGCGAGTTCCGGTCCGACTGGCTGAGCCCGGACGTGGTCTTCTTCAGCTCGGCGACCTGGTCGTCGAGAGTCTTCTTCTTGGCCGTGATGTCTTCGGTCAGCTTCGCCGCCGCGTCGCGCGCCGCGGTGGCCCGCTGCGCGGCGTCGGCGGCCAGCTTCTCGGCGGCCTTGGCCTGGTCGACCGCGCCCTGGAGCTTCTCGAGCGCGGTGGCCTTCTGCGACGCGATCTGGTCCAGCGCCGCCGAACGGTCGAGGAACTCCTGCGTCGACGTGCCCGCCAGCAGCGCGGACAGCTTGTTCATCTGCACGCCGGACAGGAACGACGCGTTCGCGAACTTGTCGACGTCGACCTTGTACTTCTTCTCGTTCTCGGCGGCCTGCGCGGAGAGGTTGTGGGCGTTGCCCACGTCTCCGTTGGCCTTGTCGAGGTCGCCCTGCCGCGCGGACAGGTCGTCTTTGGCTTTGAGGAGGTCCTCGTTCGCCTTCTCCGCCTGCGCCGCGAGGTCGCGGTACTTGGCGAGAGCGTCCGAACCGGAGTCCGGCGGGGCCTGGAGGACGGGGAGGGGGGAAGCGGCTGCGGTGCCCGCTGGCTGCGCCGCGGTGACGATTGCGATCACCGAGGCGGCCGCGAGGGCGCCTGACACCACGCGCTTGACTGGATGCGACTGCACGGCCGCGCGGGTCTCCTTTGCTCGTCGGGCCGCCGTGGCCGGAACCCCGGCGCGGAAGAGGTCGGGGGGCCCTCTTCGCGCACGCTTTCCGTTCGCGTTCCGGCCGTCGTGTTCCACAACAGCTTTTCCGCGCACGGTGGTTGGTTCCGATCCTGACTCCCCGACAAAGCCGAACCGGCGGCGATCCCGCGTCGCCGTCGTCCGACAGCTGCCTGGCGCGAGATCTCGGCCAGGTTACGAAAAGACCGTCGGCGCGTCCACCGGGCCCCCCGTAAAAACTCTCCGTAGTCCGGTGAAACACCATCGGACCAGCAAGGCAGTTGAATGTGACTTAGACCACACGCTGCGACAGCGCAAACGGCCCTCTCCGTTACTTACCGTTTACCGCACCGAGGCGACCGCTCGGCGAGCCAGTGTCACCCACTGGTGTCACGCCGACCTACTGTCTGTCTCCGGAACCAGGCGCAGCCGCGGCACCATCCCCGCCTCGGCGAGCGCGTCGACAGCTCGCCGTTCGTCCGCGTCCCAGACGAGCCCGACCGGCGGCCCGAGCAGCACGCTGACCACGCAATCGGCACACGCCGCCCCGCGCACCGCACACCGGTCGCAATCGACGACGAACGTGTCGATGTCCTCGACCGCGACGTCCACCGCACCGGCCGGACGCCGCTCTTCTCGGTGGGAGGTAACGGGTTTCGCCCGCTTCGCGCTCCGCGACGCGCCCGAGTGCCGCCGCGCCGAGCGCCGGGACCGGGCAAGGTCGGCAGGCTCGCCCGCACCCGCCGACTCGTCGGCCTCCGCCTCGTCCACCGCACCAGGCCGCACCCGCTCCTGCGCGATCAGCGAGCCCGCAGCATCAGTTCCTGTTCCCGACCGCGTCTCCGCCTCTCCCTCCGCACCCGACAGCGGCACCTGCTCGCCCACGCCAAGCGAACCCGCAGCATCAGCCGCTTCTTCTGCTCCCGGTGCCGTCCCGGCGCCGACCGCCTCGCCAGGCCGCCGCAACGCGACAGCCGCAGACTCAGCACTCCCGCCGGAACCAGCTGAAACACCGCTTTCCCGGCGCGCCTCCAGATCCCGGTCCCGAGCCTCCGCCGTGGCCGGATTCACCCCAGTGGCAAGACTCACCGCCGAACTCACCCCGCCCGGGTGACCGCCCCGGTCCGGCGGCCGAGAACGTTCAGCCGCCCCGCCGTCGACACCGGCGACCCGATCCCCCGGACCCGCCGCGAAGCGAACTTCCCCGCTGACCCCGGCCGAGCCCGCCGCACGCACGCCGGAACCGACCCCGAATCGCTCCTGCTTGTCCTCGCCCATCGCTGAGCCTCCGTTCCTCCGAGAAGTCCCGGACCGGTTCCGGGAATCGCCTCGGGAACAAACGGTAGGAAGCACCACCGACAATTTTCGGGCCCCGCACGTCGGGCAGGGTCAGACTCGACCCAATCGGCTGACGAGCACCGCCGACGGAGCGGGGTGCGCGCCGGCCGCGCGGACCGAGTCCGCGACCGCCCGGTCGGACGTCGCGACGACCATCAGGCGGCCCTTCGGCTCGGCCGCGACCAGGGACCGGATCACGTCGTCGGCGAGCACGCCACGCTCGGAGAACAGCACTCGCACCCCGCGCGGCACCGCGGCGGGCACCGACAGCACGCCAGCCCCGTCGAACACCACCGTGACCTCCGCCGACGTGCGCGCCGCCAGGGCCGAGAGCTGATGCACCAGCCGGTCTCGCTGGTCGGCCAGCGCCAGCTCCGGATAACCCGTTTTGGTGACGTTGTAGCCGTCCACGATGAGATGGACGTTCGGCAACGCCAGATGCCGGTCGAGCGCCGTGACGTCCTGGATCCGCCCGCCGGGGCCGAGCCCGGACCGCGCGCCGCTCACCATGTCGGCAGGGCGCGCGCCGCGGTCGCCCAAAGCGAGTTCGCGACGTAAACCGTGCACGGCACCGTCGATCGTGTCCACCAGCAACGCCAGCCGGACCTCGTCGGCCTCCCTGGCCTCGCGCGCCGATTGTCGGGCCATCTCCGCGTCCGCGACTGCCCGTTCAGCACGAGCGCGTTCGGAAGCGACCCGACGGCGTTCCCGGTCGAGCTGCACGTTCAGCGTCTCGATCTCGCGTTGCCGCGTCACTCCCCCGTCGGCCAGCTCGGTCCGCGCCGCTTCGGCCGCGTCCTTGGCCTGCCGCAGCAGCACGCCCTGCTCGCGCAGTCGGCGCAGCAGCTTCTCGACCTCGGCTTCGCGTTCGCCGCGCACGCTCTCGACCGCCCCACGCGCCTCTTCCAGATCGGCGCGCAGCTCGGCGAGTTCGGCTTCCAGACGTTGATTCCGGGCCAGCGCCGCGTCCCGCTCAGCGCGCAACGCGGTTTCTTCGGCGTTTTTCGCGACCAGCCGCACGCGTCCGGCCGCACCGGATTCACCGAGCAGCACAGCGGCGGCAGCGGCCGCGACGGAGTCCGAAACGTTCGGGTCCAGCGCGTCTGTCCGGTGCTCCCGCAGCCATTCGAGGACCGCGGTCCGGAATTGCGCGGAATCTCCTAACGCGGTCAGCAGCGCGGTGCCGCCGAGCTTCGCGCGCTTGGCCGGGGCGAACTTCGCGACCGGCCGCAGCTGCCTCGGCACGTCCGCGACCGGCAGTTTCGCGACCGCGGCGGCGGCCAGTTCGGCGATGCGCTCGCGCACCGCCTCCGGCAGGCCCGTCCACGACGACGGTTCCGGACAAGTCCCCGCTTCCGGGACCTCGGCGTCCTCCTCCGCCCGCGCCGGAACCGCCGAGGGGCCGACGGCCTCCGCGGCTTCTTCCGGTTCGACGGGCTGGGGGTGCATTGGTCCAGGGTAGGCCCCGCCGCCGGATCCCGCGCCGCACCGGCCCGTTCCGCTGGTCACCATCGGGCCACGGGCGGCGTGCGCGAAGATTGTCGGTGGTCGGTCCTACTGTGCGCGATCATGGAGACCCGACCGAGGCCGGACCAGGTTCAGCTGGCGTTCGACGAGCTCGGCACCCCGCTGCGGGACACCACGTTCGTCGTGTTCGACCTCGAGACCACCGGCACCAAGCCCGGCCCGGACGGGATCACCGAGATCGGCGCGGTCAAGGTCCGCGCCGGACAGGTGCTGGGCGAGTTCGCGACGCTGGTCAACCCGGGCACGCCGATCCCGCCGCAGATCGTCGAGCTGACCGGGATCACGCAGGCGATGGTCTACGACGCGCCGCGGATCGAACGCGTGCTGCCCGCGTTCCTGGAGTTCATCGCGGGCGCCGTGCTGGTCGCGCACAACTCCGGCTTCGACACCAGCTTCATGAAGGCAGCCTGCGAAGGCCACGGCTACGTCTGGCCGCGCCCTACCGTCGTCTGCACGGTGAAGCTCGCGCGCCGCGTCATCCCGCGCGAAGAAGCGCGCAGCTACCGGTTGTCGTCGCTGTCGATGCTGCTCGGCGCGCGCACCCGGCCGACGCACCGCGCGCTCGACGACGCCCGCGCCACCACCGACGTCCTGCACGCGCTGCTGGAGCGCGTCGGCAATCTCGGCGTCCATACCGTCGAGGAGCTGATCGACTACCTCCCGAACGTCACGCCAGCCCAGCGCCGCAAGCGAAACCTCGCCGCCGACCTCCCGTCGCGGCCCGGCGTGTACCTCTTCAAGGGACCGCGCGACGAAGTGCTGTACGTCGGCACCGCGCGGGACCTCAGGCGGCGCGTGCGGACTTATTTCACCGGTTCCGAAAGCCGGGGCCGGATCCGGGAAATGGTCGCGCTGGCGGAGCGGGTGGACGCCATCGAGTGCGCGCATTCCCTCGAAGCCGAGATCCGCGAACTGCGGCTGATCGCGGCGCACCGGCCGGCGTACAACCGGCGCTCGAAAAACCCGCACCACGGCTGGTGGATCAGCCTCACTGACGAGGCTTTCCCGCGGCTTTCCGTGGTACGCCTGCCGCGCGCGGGCACGCTCGGTCCGTTCCGCAGCCAGGCCGACGCGCGCACCGCCGCCGAGACCCTCGCCGACGCCTCCGGCCTGCGCACCTGCACGCAGCGCATCTCGGCCACTTCCGCGTCCGGCACGCCGTGCGTTCTGGCTGAGCTCGGCCGTTGCGGCGCGCCGTGCGCAGGCAGGCAGACCGTCGCCGACTACTCCCCCGCCGTGGAAGCCGCCCGTGGACTTATCGCTGGTCACGACGGCCGTCCGTTGCATCTAGCCGCAGCGAGGCTGGAGGAGATGTCGGAGCGAAGGCACTACGAACAGGCCGCCCGGCACCGCGACGAACTGGCCGGATTGGTCCGTGCCGTCGGACGCGCGCATCGGCAGGCAGCGCTCGCGTCGGTCGCGGAGCTCATCGCGGCTGCCCCGGACGGCAATGGCGGCTGGGAACTGTCCGTCATCCGCTACGGCAGGCTCGCTTCCGCTGGGGTCGCGCGCCGTGGGGTGCCGCCGATGCCGGTGGTCGAATCCCTGGTCGCCGCAGGGGAAACCGTGCTGCCTGGCGATGGGCCGTTGCGCGGTGCTCCTGGCGAGGAAGTCGGAATCCTGCTGCGCTGGCTCGCCCGGCCTGGGACCCGGCTTGTCCGTACTACGCGGCCGTGGGCCGAACCTGCCGCCGTCGCGGGCTGGCAAGCCTGGCTCGCACAGGTCGCCGACGCCCGCTCCCTCGAACACATCGCAGGCTGACCGCACCGCCGCGGCGTCCTCGGGGGCGTTCCCGGCTACGATCGCGCTCGAGTAGTTACCGCCAGCAAGTGGGAGGAACGCTGTGATCACGGCGATCGTGCTGATCAACGTAGAGGCCGAGGAGATCCCGCAGGCCGCGCAGGCGATCGCGGACCTCGACCAGGTGTCCGAGGTCTACTCGTGCGCCGGGGACGTCGACCTCATCGCCACCGTGCGCGTGCAGGCCCACGAGGACCTCGCCGACCTGATCCCCGGGCGCATCGGCAAGGTTCGCGGCGTGCTCGACACCGTCACCCACATCGCGTTCCGGTCCTACTCGCGCGCCGACACCGACTCCGCGTTCGAGATCGGCGTCGAAGGGGCCTGACCCGCCGGAAATTGTCGTACCCCGGGCTAACGTCCGGGGCATGACGACACTGCGGTTGGCCGAGGTCACCAGCGACAACGTGGGCGCGGCCTGCGATCTGTCGGTGGCGCCCCACCAGGAGCATTACGTGGCCCCGGTCGCTGGCGGAGGCCCACACCCAGCCAGAGACGGCCTGGCCCAGGCTGATTTACGCCGGGGATGACCTCGTCGGCTTCGTCATGGCCGCCTTCGATCGGGACTGTCCGATCGACTACTTCCGGTGCGGCGTCTGGCGGTTGAGCATCGCCGCCGAGCACCAGAAGAAGGGCTACGGGAAGTTCGCCGTCGAAGCGGTGCTGGCCGAGGCGCGTCGGCGCGGGAACGAGTCCGCGACGGTGCTCTGGGAACCGGGCGAGCACAGCCCGCAGCCGTTCTACCTGCGGCTGGGTTTCGAGCCCACCGGCCAGATCCACGAGGGCGAGGTCGTCGCTCGCATCCGGCTCTGAACCCTCGCGGGCCGCGCTACCGTATTTCGCATGACGACCCTGCGTCTGGTCGAACTCACGGTCGACAACGTCGACGACGCCTGCGATCTCAAAGTGGCGAAACCTCAGCGCGACTACGTTTCCTCGGTCGCCCGCTCGCTCGCCGAAGCCTACGTCCAGCCGGACATCGCCTGGCCGAGGCTGGTCTACGCCGGGAAGAAACTCGTCGGCTTCGTGATGGCCGCCTTCGACCCGGACAACCCGACCGACTACTACCGCTCCTACCTCTGGCGGCTGAACATCGCCGCCAAACACCAGAAGAAGGGCTACGGCCGGTTCGCGGTCGAAGCCGTCCTGGCTGAAGCGCGCCGCCGCGACGCCGCATCCGTGACGGTCAGCTGGATGCCGGGCAAGCACAGCCCGCAGCCGTTCTACCTGCGGCTCGGCTTCAAGCCCACCGGCGAGATCGACGACGACGGCGAGATCGTCGGCCGCATCCAGCTCTGACCCCACAGCAAGAAGGCCCCTCCCTCGCGATGAGGAAGGGGCCTTCTCGGCGTTCTCAGGGACTCAGTGCCCGGAACCGACCTCGGTCGACTCCTCGGCCCCTTCGACCTGCGCCTTGCCGTTCCCGTGGCCGTTGCCGCGAGCGCGGTCGAGCGCCTTCGTCTCTTCCGCCGGGTCCGGCGTCCAGATCGAACCCGGGACGGCGTGGCCCGCGGTGCCGAGCTTGTTCATCTTCTTCGGCACCGCCGCGCCCTGGTACTCGAGCGGGATGGCGTGGCCGTGGCTGTCCGTGCCGGCCAGCGGCTGGTGGATCTCGATGAACTCGCCGTGCGGCAGCCGCTTGATGATGCCGGTCTCGACGCCGTGCTCCAGCACTTCCCGGTCGGACCGCTGCAGGCCGAGACAGATCCGGTAGGTGAAGTAGTACGCCAGCGGCGGCACGATCAGCACGCCGATGCGCCCGGCCCACGTCGTCGCGTTCAGCGAGATGTCGAACTGGTCGGCGATGATGTCGTTGAAGCCGGACAGCTCGATCACCGCGAAGAACCCGAGCGCCATCATGCCCAGCGCAGTGCGGACCGGTGCGTCGCGCGGACGCTGCAGCAGATTGTGCGAAGCGTTGTCCTTGGACAGCTTCCGTTCCAGGAACGGATACCCGAGCAGCAGCGCGAACAGGATCGGCATGCCGATCGCGCCGGGGAAGAACACCGCCGGGATCGTGTAGTTCCCGAGGTAGACCTCCCAGGCGGGCCAGATCCGGAGCATGCCGTCTGCCCAGGCCATGTAGAAGTCAGGCTGGGACCCCGCGGACACCATCGACGGGTTGTACGGCCCGAAGTTCCACACCGGGTTGATCTGGAACAGGCCGGACATCAGCGCCAGCACGCCCACGACCAGGGTGAAGAACGCGCCGCCCTTGAGGGCGAAGTACGGCATGATCCGCACGCCGACGACGTTGGTCTCCTTGCGCCGCACGCCCGGGAACTGGGTGTGCTTCTGGTACCAGACCAGCGCGAGGTGCGCGCCGATCAGCGCCAGCATGATGCCCGGGACCAGCAGGATGTGCAGCGTGTAGAGACGCGGGATGATCTGGTCGCCGGGGAACTCCCCGCCGAACAGCGCCCAGTGGATCCAGGTGCCGATCACCGGCACCGACAGCACGATGCCGGACAGGGTCGCGCGGATACCGGTGCCGGACAGCAGGTCGTCCGGGAGCGAGTAGCCGAAGAAGCCCTCGAACATGCCCAGGATCAGCAGCAGGCCGCCGATGACCCAGTTCGCCTCGCGGGGCTTGCGGAACGCGCCGGTGAAGAAGATCCGGAGCATGTGCACCATCATCGACGCGACGAAGATCAGCGCCGCCCAGTGGTGCAGCTGCCGCACGAACAGGCCGCCGCGCACGTCGAACGAGAGGTCCAGCGTCGTCTTGAACGCCTGGGACATCTGCATGCCCTGCATGTTCGTGAAGCTGCCGTGATACGTGACCTCCTGCATGGAGGGGTCGAAGAACAGCGTCAGGTACACCCCGGACAGCAGGATGACGATGAAGCTGTACAGCGCGATCTCGCCCAGCAGGAAGGACCAGTGGGTCGGGAACACCTTGTTCATCTGGTGCCGCAGGCCCTTGGCCAGCTTGTACCGCTGGTCCGCGTTGTCCGCGGCCTCGCCCAGGTGCTTCTGGAGTGCGCTCGTGCCCTTGGTCGGCGTGGTGAGTGAACTCATGACTTACGCTCCCAGAAGGCCGGTCCGATGGCCTCGTTGAAGTCGCCCTTCGCGATCAAGTATCCCTCTTCGTCAACCGTGATCGGAAGCTGGGCCAGCGGCCGCGTCGCCGGGCCGAAGATCGGCTTCGCGTAGTGCAGGGCGTCGAACTGCGACTGGTGGCACGGGCAGAGGATGCGGTTCGTGCGCTGCTCGTACAGGGAGGTCGGGCAGCCGACGTGGCTGCAGATCTTCGTGTACGCGTAGTAGTCGCCGAAGTTGTAGTCCTCCTGGCCCTTGCGCTTGACGACGCGCGAGGCGTCGGTCGGGCGCAGCCGGATGAGCATGACCGGGTTGTCGACCCGCATCAGCGCCTCGGACAGGGCCTTCTCGTCGCCCTTCTCCGATTCGCGGTACGGGAAGACCGTCTCCATCGCGCCCGCGTCGAGGTCCTCGGCCTTGACCAGGGCGACGCCTTCCTTGACGTCCGCCTCGAGGTTGCCGGTGTTGCGCCGCAGGTAGACCTTCTCGCCCTTGAAGTTCGGCAGCCAGCCGGTGTGCCAGAGGCCGTCCTTGTTCTCGGTGTCCTTCCACGGGTCCTTGATGAAGGACGCGATCGGGAGCGCCGCGACCGCGAGGCCGAGCGCACCCGCGCCCGCGCCGGCGGTGCGCTTGATCAGCGACCGGCGGGCGATGCCGTTGCGGGTCCCGGCGTCGGCGAGGTGGGCCAGGATGGTGGCCCGGTCGACCGCGGTCGACGGGCCGTCGCTGCGCTGCTGCACCGAGGTCTCGTGCGGGACGAACTTCTTGGTGTAGAGGATCACGCCGATGCCGAGCGACAGCACCGCGAGACCGAGCGTGACGCCGAGCGCCGGGGTGTAGAGGCTGTAGGTCGAGTGCCCGCTCGGGTCGCTCGGGTCCTTGTACTCCCACCACTTCGGCCAGGCCATCACGACCACGAACGCCAGGCCGGCGAGCGCGGACAGGGAGAACCAGAACGCGACGAGGCGCTGTGCGCGCCGCTCCGCGCGGGTGCCCTCGACCGGCCACGGTTCCGGGTAGTCGACGATTTCCACGCCGTCCAGCTGACCGCCGAGCTTGAGCAGCTCGTCGCGGTCCATCTCAGCCAGCTCCGCCTCCGAGGGCGGCTTGGGCCCTTCGGCACTCATGCCTTCGATCCAATCCACAGCGTAATGCCGACGAGCGCGCCGATTCCGACGACGAAGGCGATGACGCCTTCGGAGGCGGGGCCGACCCCGCCGAGACCGTTGCCGCCCGGGTCGTTGTTGCCGTCGGACACCGACTTGACGTAGGCGATGATGTCCTTCTTCTCTTCCACGCTGAGCTGGCGGTCGGAGAACTTCGGCATGTTCTGCGGCCCGGTGAGCATCGCGTCGTAGATCTGTTCCTCGGTGGCCGGGTCGAGCGGCGGCGCGTACTTGCCCGCCGACAGCGCGCCCCCGCGGCCGGTGAAGTTGTGGCACGAGGCGCAGTTGAGCCGGAACAGCTCGCCGCCGCGCGCCGGGTCGTTCCCGCGCAGCGCCTCGCCGCGCTCCTCCGGACGCTGCGCGCCGCCGCCGTGCGCCTGCACGTAGGCGCCGACCGCGTCGATCTCGCTCGGGGTCAGCTTCGGCGGCTTGCGGGCGGCCTGCGCCTCCTGGCGCGCCGCGGGCATCCGGCCGGAGGAAGTCTGGAAGTAGACGGCCGCGTCGCCGATGCCGATGAGGCTCGGACCGCGGTCCTTGACGCCCTCGAGGTTCGCGCCGTGGCATTCGATGCAGGTGTTGTTGTAGACCTGCTCGCCCTGGCGCAGCAGCGCCGGGTCGCCCTGTGCCTGCGCGGTCTGCGGTTCCGGGGCGAAGACGGCGTACAGGGCGCCGGCCCCCACCAGGGCGACGCCGAGTGCGAGCACGCCCGCGAGGCGCCTGCGCATCTTCGAGCGCGCGCGGAACCGGCGCTCCGAGGATTTGGTGCTGGTGGTCATCTTGCGGCAACCCTTGCTGTCAGTTCAGGCCGTTTTGTGGTGGGCGGTGCGGGGATCAGGGAAGGATGTAGATCACCGCGAAGAGGCCGACCCACACGATGTCGACGAAGTGCCAGTAGTACGACACGACGATCGCCGAGGTGGCCTGTGCCGGAGTGAACTTGCTGAGCTTCGTGCGGATCAGCAGGAACACGAAGGCGATGAGCCCGCCGATCACGTGCAGGCCGTGGAAACCGGTCGCGAGGTAGAACACCGTGCCGAACGGGCCGGACGGGATCGTCAGCCCCTCCTCGACGAGGTTGTGGTACTCGTTCGCCTGCCCGGCCACGAAGATCGCGCCCATGATCAGCGTCACGATGTACCAGCGCCGCAGCCCGTAGACGTCGCCCCGCTCCGCGGCGAACACGCCGAACTGGCAGGTCAGCGACGACAGCACGAGGATCACCGTGAACGGGATCGCGTACGCGACGTTGAGGTGGAACTCCTCGCCGTGCAACGGCGGCGGCCAGGACGCCCCGGCCGGGTTCTGCGCCTTGACGGTGAAGAACATGGCGAACAGTCCGGCGAAGAACATCAGTTCGCTGGACAGCCACACGACGGTGCCGACACTGACCATGTTCGGCCGGTTCAGCGAGTGGACCCGCTGGCTGATGGTGGGAGCTGCCGTTGTCACGAATCGCATTATGTCCTCTCGTGCGGGCACCCCGCCCGCCGGGTCTGCGGCGGGTCGTGGGAGCTTCGCGTCACACCCGCGCGCGAGAGGCGGACCAGCACCGGAAGGAGCTACTCGTGAGTTGGCTGGAGAAGCTCCGTGACCTGGTGAGAAAGCCGGAGAACGCGGTTCTCGACCCGGACGCGCCCGGTCTGCGGGTCGTCGTTTCGGCGTTCGATCCGGCCGTCGCGGACTCCGCGGTGCTCGCCGATTCACCCGGCTGGGCAAGCGAAGCGCCCGCGGTCCTGGTGCATCACCTCGTCCTTCCGGCGGACCGGATCGAAGAGGCGGCGGCGATTCTCGCCCAGGACGGTTACGACCTGCGCGAGCAGAGCCGCGACGGCGACCGGGTGCTGGCGCACGCGCGGCGGGTGCAGGTGCTGGACGCCCTGCACTGCGCCCAGGAACGGTCCCGGATGGCCGGGCTGGCGCAGCGGCTCGGCGGCGACGCGCCGGGCTGGGAGGCGCGGCAACCGGGTGACTCGCCCACCGCGTCGGCGTGAGATGCGTCTCGGCGGATACGATCGCGGCTGTTCCACCCGTGACGAGACGGAGGCGTGCTCAATGAGCGAGCAGTCCCAGCGGATCCTGGTGTTCAGCCACAAGGCCGAGGTCCGCGAGGCGATCATGAACGCCGTCGGCAGGCGCCCGGCGGCCGACCTCGGCCGCGTCGAGTGGGTCGAGGCGTCCGGCATCGCCGACGTGCTCGCCGAAATGGACGCGGGCTCGGTCGACCTCGCGATCCTCGACGGCGAGGCCCAGCCGACCGGCGGCATCGGGCTGACCCGCCAGCTCAAGCACGAGATCGACGACTGCCCGCCGATCGTGGTGGCCGTCCGCCGCCGCGACGACCGATGGCTCGCCACCTGGGCGCTGTCCGACGCGGTGCTGGTGCATCCGCTCGACCCGCTGACCGCGGCGGAGACCGTCGCCGGCGTGCTGCGCGCCGGGCGGGTCCCCGCCGTCAACGGCGGCTGAGCCCGGTGGGCGCCACCCCGCACACCTGGCCCGCGCTGCTCACCCGGCTCATCGCCGGCGAGGACCTGGCGGGCGAGGACACGGCATGGGCGATGGACCAGATCATGTCCGGCAGTGCCGGGCAGGCGCAGATCGGCGGCTTCGCGGTCGCGCTGCGCGCCAAGGGCGAAACGCCCGCGGAGATCTCCGGCATGGCCGACGCGATGCTGTCGCACGCCCGGCGGATCACGCTGAGCCGCCCGGCGGTGGACATCGTCGGCACCGGCGGCGACCGGTCGAACTCGGTGAACATCTCCACGATGGCGACGATCGTCACGGCGGCGGCGGGCGCGCCGGTGGCCAAGCACGGCAACCGGAGCGCGTCGTCGAAGTCCGGCGCGGCAGACGTGCTGGAGACCCTCGGCGTGAAGATCGACCTGCCGCCCGAGGCGGTGCTCGCGTCGCTCGAGGAGATCGGCATCGGGTTCTGCTTCGCCCCGGCGTTCCACCCGGCGTTCCGGCACACCGGCCCGCCGCGGCGCGAACTGGGCGTGCCGACCACGTTCAACCTGCTGGGCCCGCTGACCAACCCGGCGCAGCCGCGAAGCGCGCTGATCGGGTGCGCCTACGCCGACAAAACCCGTGCCCTGGCGGAGATTTTCGCCGAGCGCGGGATGTCGGTGCTGGTGGCCCGCGGCGACGACGGACTGGACGAGATCACCACCACCACGACGACGTCGGTGCTGGTGGTCTCCGGCGGAACGGTGACGGAACGCACCTTCGACCCGCGGTCGCTCGACATCCCGCGCGCCACGGCCGAAGACCTGCGCGGCGGCGACGCGGCGGCGAACGCGGAGGTCGTCCGGGAACTGGTCAGCGGCAAGACCGGCCCGGTGCGCGACGCGGTGGTGCTGAACGCCGCTGCCGCGCTGGCCGCGTTCACGGGCTTCTCCGATTCGCTCGAGGACGATTTGGCGGCTGGGCTGGACCGAGCACGCCAGGCCATCGACAGCGGGGCGGCAGCGACACTGCTGGACCGCTGGATCGCGTTCTCCTCGGCTGATCGCTGACCTTCGGCACGACCCGAACGCCACATTGGGTGCACCTGCGCATCCAATGTGGCGTTGGGGGCGCACCGCACACTCCACGCAGCTTCCAGCGCACCCTCAGCTCGGTGCATCGCAAGCGCCCCAATGTGGCATTGGGTGCGTCAGACGCACCCAATGTGGCGTTCGGTGCGTCACATGCACCCAATGCCACATTGGGGCGCCCCGGGCCGAGGAGTCAGGAGCGGAAGGCGGTCCGGTAAGCGCTGGGCGTAGTCGAGCGCAGCCGCGAAAACTGGTGCCGCAACGCAGCCGCCGACGCGTACCCGCACGCCGCGGCGATGTCCTCCACCGACAACCGCCCCTCCTCCAGCAGCGCCTGTGCCCGGTCGAGGCGGCGCTCGGTCAGCCAGCGATGCGGCGTCGTCCCGGTGGCGGCGGAGAACCGGCGCAGGAACGTCCGCTCCCCCAATCCGCTGCGGCGAGCCAGCTCCGCGACCGTGAACGGCTGATCCAACCGCCGTTCCACCCATTCGAGCGCCTCGGCGACCACCGCGTCGTCCGGCGCGGCCGTCGCGGGCACCGGCGCCTGCACGAACTGCGCCTGCCCGCCGGCGCGGTGCGGCGCGGCCACCATCCGCCGGGCCAGCGCCGTTGCCGCCGCAACGCCGCGCAACCGCCGCACGAGGTGCAGGCACAGATCCACAGCGGCGACCGTGCCAGCGCTGGTGAACACGCCGTCGTCGTCCGCGTAGAGGGCTTGCGGGTCTACTTCCGCGGCGGGAAACAGGCGACGGAATTCCGGCTCGTAGATCCAGTGCACCGTGCAGCGACGACCGTCCAGAAGGCCCGCGTAGCCAAGGGAAAACACTCCCGCGCAGAACCCGGCCACCCACGCGCCGCGTTCCCGAGCCGCGCGCAACGCGTCCAGCAACGGCTCCGGCGGCGGCGCGGTCCGCGGCGCTTGGGTGGGCACAATCACCAAATCAGCTGACGCCGCGAAGTCGAGATCACGGAGTCCCGAGAGGCCGAATCCGGACCAGCTGGCCACTTCCGCCCCATTCGGCGAGCACACGCCGAAGTCCCAGCCGGGGATGCCGTCCGCGCTGCGGTCGGTACCGAACACCTCGCACGCGACCCCCAGCTCGAACGGCGAAACCCGGTCCGCGAGCAGTACGGCGACCCGTTCTACGTCCATGCCGCCCAGGATGTCACAAGTTTTGCGGTCATTGTCATCTCTGACACTGGTTGAGCGTCGCCGCGAAGGCGAATCTGGAACGCATGAAGAACCCCGAATCCCGCCCGGTCCTGCATTGGTCCGCGGCGATGGCGTTGTCCGGAACGATCGGCGCGGTCGTGCTCGAAAGCGGTGCGGCCGCCCCGGCGGTCGCGTTCGCCCGCTGCCTCGTCGGCGGCGTCCTGCTGGTCGTGTGGTCCCTCGCCCGCGGCTGGTTCCGCGACTGGCGGCCGACCCGCCGCGACCTGCTCCTCGCCGTCGCGGGCGGACTGCTGCTGGTGGGCAACTGGGTGCTGCTGTTCGCGTCCTACTCGCTGTCGTCCATCGGCGTCAGCACCGTCGTCTACCACACCCAACCGCTGATCCTGGTCGGAATGGCGGCGATGTTCCTCGGCGAGAAAGTCGGCCGTTCGCACCTCATGCGAGCAGGCGTGGCGTTCGCCGGAGTTGTCGTGATTTCCCTTTCCGCACAAGGAGATGACGGACACCCAGTCCGGCTCGCGGGGATCGCGCTCGCGCTCGGCGCGGCCCTGCTCTACGCCGGTGAGTCGTTCATCGCGAAGCAGCTCAAGCACATCCGGCCGCATCTGCTCGCCGCGGTTCAGCTGACGGTCGGCGCGATCGTGCTCGCGCCCGCGCTGATCTTCACGCCGCTGCCGAGTTCGGCTCCGGGGCTGCTGTGGCTCCTGCTCCTGGGCACGGTGCACACGGCGGTGATGTACGTGCTGATGTACGCCAGCATCGGCAAGCTGCCGACCACGACGGTCGCGCTGCTGTCCTACCTGTACCCGGTGGTCGCGGTCGTGGTGGACATGCTGGCGTTCGGCCACCGGCTCACCTGGCCCGAAGGCCTCGGGATGCTGGCGGTGCTCGCCGCGGCGCTGGCCCCGCAGCGAGCCAAGGCGGATACGCGAAACGCCCAGCCGGGAATTCCCAGCCGGGCGTCTCGGTGAAGCGGAGAACTCAGTCGTGCTCGGGACCGGTGTGGTACTCGAACACCAGCCCGCCGACCGCGATGAGCAGCGCCACGAGCGCCATCACGAGGAGCCAGATGTGGAAGAACGCGAGCGCGAGGCCGGCGAGACCGGCCGACGCGGCCAGCGCGACCGGCCAGTAGCTGCCCGGGCTGAAGAAGCCCAGCTCGCCCGCGCCGTCGCTGATCTCGGCGTCCTCGCGGTCCTCCGGACG
Source organism: Amycolatopsis halotolerans (assembly GCF_042647905.1). Taxonomy (NCBI): domain Bacteria; kingdom Bacillati; phylum Actinomycetota; class Actinomycetes; order Pseudonocardiales; family Pseudonocardiaceae; genus Amycolatopsis; species Amycolatopsis halotolerans. Next base: position 35,884 of record NZ_JBHRWI010000042.1, on the reverse strand, counting down.
CTCTTCGATCCGGCGGGACACGAACTGCATGTAGCTGCCGGCGAGGAACGCCAGGCCGCCGGTCAGGAACAGCGCGACGATGCCGACCGGCTCAGCCTTCTGGTCGGTGGTGAAGAGCGCGGTCATGACCCAGTAGACGGCGGTCATGAGGACGGCAAACCCCGCCACCAGGTAGAAAATCCGGGCTTCGACCTTCATGGGATTGGTCCCCTGCTCCTTCTGGTTCGCCGTCAGTTGGACGCGGTGCGCGCGGTGCGGTCGGTGTTGAACGGCTTCGTGGTCACCGCGTACGGGCTGCACAGCTCGCCGCAGTTCATCGAAGCCAGCGCCTCGGACGCGGTGTTCGGCTTGCCGGTCTTCGGGTTCGTCGCGGCGCGCAGCTTGAGGTACTGGTCGTACTTGTCCGGGGACAAGGCCCGCACCTCGAAGTTCATCACCGAATGGTACGTCCCGCACAGCTCGGCGCAGCGGCCGACGAACGATCCCTCGCGGTCGATCGAGTTCTGGAACGAGCTGTCCTGGTTGTTCTTCTCCGGGTCCGGCATGACGTCGCGCTTGAAGTTGAACTCCGGGACCCAGAACGAGTGGATGACGTCCGTCGAGCGGAGCCGGTACTCGATCGTCTTGTTGGTCGGCAGCACGAGCAGCGGGATCTCGCCGGAGGAGCCGACGGTGCTCACCTGGGTGCCGTCGGCGCGCTTGGCGGCGTCGCCCTCGTACTTGAACTCCCAGTTCCACTGGAAGGCGATCACGTCGACGACGACGTCCGGGTTCGGCTTCTTGTCGAGGACCTTGCTCTCGGTCGTCGCGGTGAAGAAGAACAGCACGCAGACCATGATCGTCGGGAGGACGACCGTGAAGATCTCCAGCGGGATGTTGTACTGGAACTGCCGGGGCAGGTCCTCGGGGCCTTCGGCGGCCGCGCCCTTCTTCTTGCGGTGGAAGATCGCGGTCCAGAAGATCAGGGCCCACACGATCGCGCCGACGACCAGCGCGGCGACGACCGTCCACGTCCAGAGAGTGCGCATCTGGTCGGCCTGCGGCGTGACGCCCTTGGGCCAGCCGAAGCGGAGGATCTCGTCTCCCGAGCAGCCCGTCGCGGTCAGCGCCACCAGCACGGCCAGCGCGGCGACACGCCCGACCCGCTTACCCACCGGGGTGCGCTCTGGTTTTCCCACTGCGCCCTGCCCTTTCACCCAACAGGCCCTCTCACACCGGGCCTTCTTCGACCGATCTTCGTGACAGGCGGAGCCTAGCCGAGTTGGCCGCTCCCGCTGACCAAGGGGTGACCAGTTGCGCCGCGCGTCACCCGCATTCCCGGCGACGCGCCCCGCCCCGGCATACTGGGCCCTTCCCCGGACCGGCCCGACCCTGAGGTGTGTGAGTACACGTGTGCGGCCTGCTTGGACTGATCTGCGCGACCGAAAACGACGCCGCGGACGCCCGCGCGAGCGTCGGCGCGGCGATGCGCTGCCAGCGCCACCGCGGCCCTGACGAGCAGGACACCTGGGCCGATGCCGAGGTCGTGTACGGCTTCAACCGGCTCGCCTTCATCGACGTCGACCACGCGCACCAGCCGCTGGTGTGGGGTCCGCCAGAGGCTCCCGGCCGGTACACGCTGAACTTCAACGGCGAGATCTACAACTACCGCGAACTGCGCGACGAGCTCGCCGAAAAATTCGGTGCGAAATTCGCCACTGAAGGCGACGGCGAGGCGATCGTCGCGGCATATCACTACCTCGGCGACAAAGCGGTCGAAAAGCTGCGCGGCATGTTCGCGTTCCTGATCTGGGATTCGGCCGAAAAGGTGGTTTTCGGCGCGCGCGACCCGTTCGGCATCAAGCCGCTCTACTACAGCGCCGGCCCGAAGGGCACCGCGTTCTCCAGCGAGAAGAAGAGCCTGCTGGAGCTGTCGGACACGCTCGGCGTCGCGCAGGAGCTGGACCGCAAGGCCCTGCAGCACTACCTGGTCCTGCAGTACGTGCCGGAGCCGGAATCGCTGCACACCGCGATCCGCCGCGTCGAATCCGGCACCTCGTTCCGGCTCTCGCCGGGCGGGAAGACCGAGTTCACCCGCTACTTCCACCCGAAGTTCGCCGCGAAGCCGGTCAACGGCCAAGCCGAGGCCGACGCGCTGTACGAGCGCATCGCCGACGTGATGCGCGACTCGGTCGGCAAGCACATGATCTCCGACCCGGACGTCACCGTCGGCGCGTTCCTCTCCGGCGGCATCGACTCCACCGCGACCGCGACGCTCGCGAAGGAGCACAACCCGAACCTGATCGCGTTCACCACCGGATTCGAGCGCGAGGGCTACTCCGAGGTGGACGTGGCCGCGGAATCGGCCGCCGCGATCGGCGTGAAGCACGTGGTCCGCACGGTGTCGGCGGACGAGATGATGGAAGCGCTGCCGCTCATCGTCTGGTACCTGGACGACCCGGTCGCCGACCCGGCGCTGGTCCCGCTGTGGTTCATCGCCCGCGAGGCGCGCAAGCACGTGAAGGCCGTGCTGTCCGGCGAAGGCGCGGACGAACTGTTCGGCGGCTACACGATCTACGGCGAGCCGATTTCGCTGGCCCCGTTCGAAAAAATCCCCGGCAGCGTACGCAAGCTGCTGGGCAAGGTGTCCACGAAGATCCCCGAAGGCACCCGAGGCAAGGACCTCCTGCGCCGCGGCGCGCTTCCGCTGGAAGACCGCTACTACGGCAACGCCCGCAACTTCCGCGACGAGCAGCTGCGCGCGGTGCTGCGGACGTACGAGGAAGGCGTCGGCTTCAAGGACGTCACCGCCCCTTGGTACGACGTGTCCCGCGGCTGGGACCCCGTGGCCCGGATGCAGCACGTGGATCTCTACACCTGGCTGCGCGGCGACATCCTGGTCAAGGCGGACAAGGTCACCATGGCGAACTCGCTGGAACTGCGGGTGCCGTTCCTGGACGCCGAGGTGTTCAAGGTCGCCGCCTCGATCCCGCTGGACCAGAAACTCGCCCACGGCACCACGAAGTACGCGCTGCGCCAGGCTTTGGCGAAGATCATCCCCGGCCACGTGCTGAACCGGAAGAAGCTCGGCTTCCCGGTGCCCATCCGCCTGTGGCTGCGCAACGAGATGTACGACTGGGCCCGCGGCATCATCAACGACTCGAAGACCGACGAACTGCTGGACAAGAACGCCGTGCTGCGCCTGCTCGACGAGCACAAGGAAGGCCAACTGGACCGCAGCCGCCAACTGTGGGCGCTCCTGGTCTTCATGCTGTGGCACGGAATCTTCGTGGAACACCGCATCAAGCCGGAAATCCCGGAACCGGTCTACCCAGTCAAGCTCTAGCGAAGTCCGTGAGGGGAACCCTGAGGGAATCTGATTCCCTCAGGGTTCCCCTCACGACCCGCCCCCGCCCCCGCCGCCGCAACGCACCCAATGTGGCGTTCGGTGCGTCACATGCACCCAACGCCGCATTGGGGCGCTAGCCCCAGCCCGAAACCGCAGCCCGCGCACCCAACGAGCGAGGCACCCCACACCACCCCCGCACCCCGACACGAAGCCAAAAACGCGGCGCGGAGGTGCTTGTCAGGCATCTTTCCCGCCTTGACAAGCACCTCCGCGCCGTCGTCACAATCAAGCTTCGGGGTGCCCCACGCAACCATGGGCGCAATGTCGCCGCCAGGCGACGAGCCGCCCCCTCAAGCAGGCAAAACCGCCGAAATCTCCTCAGCAGCCTCAGGCCCAAACGCCTCGCGAACCCGCCCCAACGCCTCCCCGCGCTCCAAAGTCCACTCCTGCGTCCCCACAGTCTCCAGCACCAGCACAGCGATCAAACACCCCAACTGCGCAGCCCGCTCCAAACTAAGCCCGCCATCAACCGCGGCAAGAAACCCAGCCCGGAACCCATCCCCAACCCCCGTGGGATCAGCCTTCCCCCGCTCCGGCACCGCCCCGATCTGCAGCGCAGTCCCATCGCGCCCAACGATCTCCACGCCCTTCTCCCCCAGCGTGGTGATCCGCAACCCGACCCGCTCCAGCACATCCGCCTCGGTCCAGCCAGTCTTCTGCAGCAGCAACTCCCACTCGTAGTCGTTGCTGAACAGATACTTGGCCCCCTCCACGAACGCCCGCACCTGCGCCCCGTCCATCCGAGCCAGCTGCTGCGAGGGATCAACCGCGAACGTGTACCCGCGCTGACGGCACTCCTGCGCGTGCCGAACCATGCCCTCAGGATCGTCCGGGCTGATCAACACGAGCCCGAGCCCGCCGACCCGGTCCGAGATCGGCCCCAGCTCGATATTCCGAGACTCCGCCATCGCGCCCGCGTAGAACGTCGCGATCTGGCACATGTCCTCGTCCGTGGTGCACACGAAGCGCGCGGTGTGCGCGACCTCGGACACCAGCACGCCGGCGGTGTCCACGCCGTGCCGCTGCAGCCACGACTGGTAGTCCGCCCAGTCCTGGCCCACGGCTCCGACGAGCACCGGCTGCACGCCGAGCACGCCGAGGCCGAACGCGATGTTCGCGCCGATGCCGCCGCGGCGCACGACGAGGTCGTCGGCGAGGAAGCTCAACGACACCCGGTGCAGCTGCTCGGCGACGAGCTGCTCGGCGAACCTCCCCGGGAAGTGCATCAGATGGTCTGTCGCGATGCTGCCCGACACGGCGATCCTGGGCTTGTCTGCCACCGGTTCTCCTCACGAGGTGGATGAGCTGTCTTTTCGCGCCCTGACGCAAGTTACCCGCTGGTCATGACCCTTCCGGGTAGTTTCCGCGCCACGTTCCGACACTACCGGCCGGTACTCATTTCCCGTTCAACTCCAGCTGAATAGCGTGACGTTCGTGAACCTCGCGACCGAACCGGAAACGATCGGCGACCTGATCGCCGACTGCGCCCATCTCCCGTCCGCGCTGCGCCCCGAGCAAGCCGCCGACCAGGCCCGGCTGCCCCGGCCGAGGGCCGCGCGGCCGTGGACGGTCGACGACGCCTGCCACGCACAGGTCGCCGACCTCGACGCGTACGTCTGATCCAGGGAATCTCCGCGGCAGTCGAACGAGCCGCGGCCGAAACGAACAACGGGCCCCGGCGCGGATGCGTCGGGGCCCGTTGTCGGCTCTGGACTCAGTGGAAGCTGTCGCCGCAGGCGCAGGAACCCGTGGCGTTCGGGTTGTCGATCGTGAAGCCCTGCTTCTCGATGGTGTCGACGAAGTCGATCACGGCCTCGGTCACGTACGGCGCGCTCATCCGGTCCACTGCCACCTGCAGGCCGTCGAAGTCGCGGAACAGGTCGCCGTCGAGCGTGCGCTCGTCGAAGAACAGCTGGTAGCGCAGGCCAGCACAGCCGCCGGGCTGCACGGCGATGCGCAGGTGCATGTCGTCGCGGCCCTCCTGTTCGAGCAGCGCCTTCGCCTTGGCGGCCGCGGCGTCGGTCAACGTCACGCCGTGGGTCTCCTCGGCGGTCTCGGCCGCAGCCGCACCGGTCTGCTCAGCGGTCGTCATGGCACTCCCTCTTTGGTCGAACTCGCTGCGGGTACATCTCGTGTCGTACGTACAACACGGGACTCGCCCGATCTGTTCCCCTCCATCGTCGCATATGGAACGACCTGGTGAACAAAGCCGTGACGCCTGCAATACCCTGGTGAGGTGAGGTTCCTGCGCCGAAGCACCACTGACCCCGCCGCCGACGACTCCGCGGCCGAGGCCGCCGCTGTCGATTCCACGGTCACGAGCAAGTCGTACACGCCGGGAAAGGGCAAGGCCACGCCGAAGCGGCGCGAGGCCGAGGGGCGCAAGCGCGGGCCGGTCGCGGCGCCGCCCACCTCCATGCGCGAGGCGATGAAGCGCAACAAAGAGCTGCGCAAGGCCAACCCGGTCAGCAAGGAAGACCGCAAGGAGGCCGCCCGCGTCCGCCGCGAGCGGATGATGTCGGGCGACGACAAGTACCTGCCGCCGCGCGACAAGGGCCCGGTCAAGGCGTACGTCCGCGACCTGGTCGACTCCCGGCGCAACATCCTCGGCCTGTTCATGCCGCTGGCGATCCTGGTGTTCCTCGCGCTGCTGGTCCCCGCGCCGGCGGTGCAGCAGTACATCACCCTGGTCTGCATGGCGATGCTGCTGGTCATGGCCATCGAGGGCTTCGTGAACGGCCGCAAGATCTCGAAGCTGGTCCGGGAACGCTTCCCGAAGGAACCGTCGACGGCCACGCGCGGCGTCGGCTGGTACGCGTTCGTGCGGGCGAGCCAGATCCGCAAGCTGCGGGTTCCGAAGCCGCGGCTGAAGGCCGGGGACCCGATCCCGGACTGAGCCGTGCGGCACACAGGTCGTTAGCCTGGCGAACGAAACGTTTACCCTGTGGGCATGGAGTTTCGACGTCTCGGCCGCAGCGGCCTCAACATCAGTGAGATCTCCTACGGCAACTGGCTGACCCACGGGTCCCAGGTCGAGGAGGACCAGGCGCAGGCCTGCATCAAGGCGGCGCTCGACGCAGGCATCACGACCTTCGACACGGCTGACGTCTACGCGAACACCGCCGCCGAATCCGTGCTCGGGCGCGGCCTCAAGGGCCAGCGCCGGGAGAGCCTGGAGATCTTCACCAAGGTCTTCTGGCCCACCGGTCCGAAGGGCCCGAACGACAAGGGCCTCTCGCGCAAGCACATCATCGAGTCGGCCAACGCGTCGCTCAAGCGGCTCGGCACCGACTACGTCGACCTCTACCAGGCGCACCGCTTCGACCGCACGGTGCCGCTGGAAGAGACGATGCAGGCGTTCGCCGACCTGGTCCGCCAGGGCAAGGCGCTCTACATCGGCGTCTCGGAGTGGAACGCCGAGCAGATCTCGCGCGGCGCGGCGCTCGCCCGCGAGCTGAAGATCCCGTTCGTGTCGAACCAGCCGCAGTACTCGATGCTGTGGCGGGTCATCGAGTCGCAGGTCGTGCCCGCTTCCGAGCGCGAGGGCCTGAGCCAGATCGTCTGGTCGCCGGTGGCGCAGGGCGTCCTGACCGGCAAGTACAAGGTGGGCCAGCCGCTGCCCGCCGGTTCGCGCGCGACCGACGAGAACGGCGGCGCGAACATGGTGAAGCGCTTCCTCGACGAGAAGACCCTCACCGCGGTCGCGAAGCTGGAGCCGCTGGCGGCCGACGCCGGGCTGTCGATGGCGCAGCTCGCCGTCGCGTGGGTGCTGCAGAACCCGAACGTCGCGTCGGCGATCATCGGGGCCTCGCGGCCGGAGCAGGTCTACGACAACGTCAAGGCGGCGGGCGTCAAGCTCGAGCCGGAGCTGCTGACCGCGATCGACGAGGCGCTCGGCGACGTCGTGATCAGCGACCCTGCGCTCACCGTCGCCCCCTGATCACCGCAGCTGGGTTCGTCCGTGAAGGGCTCCTTGCGGGAATTAGATTCCCGCAAGGAGCCCTTCACGGACCTCCCGCGGGCGCTGCGGCGGTTACGGAGAAGGCCGCAGCAGAAACCGCTCCGCCACCGCGAGGTCGTGCGGATAGGTGATCTTCACGTTCTCCGCGCTGCCGGGCACCCACCGCACCGGCAGCGCGGAGAATCGCTCCATGCACGAGGCCGTGTCCGTGCCGAGAAAGCCTTCCGCGGCAGCCTGTTCGTAAGCCGCCAGCAGCGGTTGCGCCCGGAAGCCCTGCGGGGTCTGCACCCGGATCGCGCCCGGCAACGGGCCCGCCACCTTGTCCGGTCCGGCCATCGAGACCACGTCGTCCGCGGCCAAGCCCGGTACCGCTCCCCCGTCTTCCCGGGTCCGTTCCAGCACCGCGGAGATCAGCTCCGGCGTCACCAGCGGGCGGGCCCCGTCGTGCAGCAGCACGGAATCCACTGTCCCGTCGGCGATCCGCGGCGCGAGATGGCGCAGCGCGTTCAGCTCGGAGGCCTGCCGCGTCGCGCCGCCGGGCACGATCTCGACCGGCGCGGACAGCCCGGCGAGCACTTCCTCGGCCAGCGGCGCGTCCTCGGGCCGGATCACCAGCACCAGCACGCCGATCCCGGCCGCCGCGGCGAACGCGTCCAGCGACCACGCCACCACGCGCCTGCCCGCCACCGGCAGGTAGACCTTGTTCAGCGCGGCCCCGACCCGGGTCCCCGCACCACTGGCCAGCACGACCCCGGCCGCCGTCGATTCCCGCACGCCGACCGACCCTAAGGGCCCCGCCCCCACGGCGGTAGGTTGGGCCCCGGGACGCCCAGCGGCGAAAGGAAACCTGGCTGTGGACACCGGCGAAACGGGCATCGAGTTCGGCGAGATCGAACCGCCGAGCGACCAGGCCCGGTCGGGCGCGATCGCGCTGCACGACAAGCTCGTCAAACCCGCGGGCTCGCTCGGCAGGCTGGAAGAGCTGGGCGTGTGGATCTCCTCGTGCCAGGGCCAGGCCCCGCCGCGGCCGTTCACCCGGCCGCGCGTCGTCGTGTTCGCCGGCGATCACGGCATCGCGCAGAAGGGCGTCTCGGCGTATCCGCGGGAGGTCACCTCGCAGCTCGTCGGCACCATGCTGACCGGCGGCGCGGCGATCAACGTGCTCGCCGCGGCGGCGGGCGCGGGCGTGCGCGTGGTCGACATGGCCGTGGACACCGAGGAATCCGCGATGCGGTCGATCGGCGAGTTCAAGGTGCGCCGCGGTTCCGGCTCGATCGACGTCGAGGACGCGCTCACCGACGCTGAAGTACGCGCAGCGGTCAATGCCGGCCGCAAGATCGCCGACGCGGAGGTCGACGGCGGTGCCGACCTGCTGATCGCGGGCGACCTGGGCATCGGCAACAGCACCCCGGCGTCGGTGCTGGTCGCGGCGCTGACCGGCAGCGAGCCGGTCGCCGTGGTCGGCCGCGGTTCGGGCATCGACGACAACACCTGGATGCGCAAGGCCGCCGCGGTCCGCGACGCGCTGCGCCGGGCCCGTGCGGTGCTGGCGGACCCGCTCGCGCTGCTGCGGACGTCTTCTGGTGCCGATATCGCCGCGATGGCGGGCTTTCTCGCGCAGGCGGCAGTCCGCCGCACGCCGGTGGTGCTCGACGGCCTGGTCGTCTGCTCCGCCGCGCTCGTCGCCGAAGAACTCGCTCCCGGTGCCCGCCGCTGGTGGATGTCCGGGCAGCTCACCGGCGAACCCGCGCACGCGCTCGCGCTGGAGCAGCTGGACCTCGGCGCGCTGCTCGACCTCGACGTCCGCCTCGGTGAGGGCACCGGCGCGGTCACCGCGCTGCCGCTGCTGATGATGGCCAGCCGCGTGCTCGCGGAAATGACCACGCACGAGCAATCCGGCGTGTCCGGCCCGCTCTCGTCCTGAAAGCCGTGAAGGGCTCCTTGAAGGAATCTGATTCCCTCAAGGAGCCCTTCACGGACAGCTTCAGCTGAGCGGGGTCATCCAGCCCGCGGGGGCCGGACGGGTGCCTTCCTGGATGCCGACGAGTTGCTCGCGCAGGGCCATGGTGACCGAGCCCGGCTGCCCGCCGGAGATCGAGAACTCGCCGCCGCCGTGCTTCACGTGGCCGACCGGCGTGATGACCGCCGCCGTGCCGCACGCGAACACCTCGGTCAGCTCGCCCGAGGCGGCCGCCTTCTCCCATTCGTCAGTGGAGATCCGGCGCTCCTCGACCTTGTGCCCGGCGTCCTTCGCCAGCTGCAGCAACGACTTCCGGGTGACGCCCGGCAGCAGCGAACCGGTCAGCTCCGGCGTGACCACGCGGACGTCGTCGCCCGAGCCGAAGACGAAGAACAGGTTCATCCCGCCCATCTCCTCGACCCAGCGGCGCTCGACCGCGTCGAGCCACACCACCTGGTCGCAGCCCTTCTCGACAGCCTGCGCCTGCGCCACGAAGGACGCCGCGTAGTTGCCCGCGCACTTCGCCGCGCCGGTGCCGCCGGGGGCCGCGCGCACGTACTCAGTGGACAGCCACACGCTGACCGGCTTCACGCCGCCGCTGAAGTACGAGCCGGCCGGCGAGGCGATGACCGCGAAGACGTACTCGTCGGCCGGGCTGTTCACGCCCAGTCCCGCCGAGGTGGAGATCATGAACGGGCGCAGGTACAGGGAATCGCCCTCGCGGGTCGGCACCCAGCGCTCGTCGACGGCGATCAGCTCGCGCAGCGAGTCGACGAAGGTCTCCACCGGCAGCTGCGGCATCGCGAGCCGCTCGGCGGATTCGCGGAACCGCTGTGCGTTGGCGTCCGGCCGGAACGCGGCGATCGTGCCGTCCGGCTGCCGGTAGGCCTTGAGGCCCTCGAAGATGGCCTGCCCGTAGTGCAGCACGGACGTGGCCGGGTCGAGGGAAAACGGTTCGTACGGCCCGACCTTGGCGTCGTGCCAGCCCTTCTCGGTGCTGTAGCGCACGGTGACCATGTGGTCGGTGAAGTGCGTGCCGAACCCCGGCTTGGCAAGTACCTCGGCGACGCGTTCAGCACTCGCGGGGCTCGGGTTCGGAACGTGAGTGAACTGCGTCGCTGTCGTCATGCTTAGACAATAACGCTTGGTCGGAAGCACGTTAGTCGGAAGTCCTGTGGTTTTACTCGCCGCGCTGCCCCGCGCTCGCAGCGTCACCCCACTACGATGGACGGCGTGAGCACTCAACCAGCACGCCAAGCCGGGCCGGGCGCCGGGCCGGACGTCAAGACCTTCGGCACCGCGGCCCTGCTGACCTTCGGGGCCGGAATGCTCGGGATGGTCGGCTGGGGCCTGCTTTCCAGCGGGTTCGGCTTCTTCCTCGGCCTGGTCGTCGCCGGGTTCGGCATCTACTGGTGGAAGAACCTGCACGGCCAGGTGATCGCCAGGAACGTGCCGACCAAATCGGTGGTGATCCTGCTCGTCGTCAACATCGTGCTGTTCATCGCGCTGGTCCTGCTGGCCCAGTAGGCCGGAGTCCGGCGGGCAGCTCCGGCGCGGGCCAGCCCGGGTCCGGGCGGAAATCGGTGTGCGTGCCGTCGAACGGATACGCGCCCCGCTCGGCCAGCGCGCCCATCCGTTCGCCTTCCGCGCGCAGCGTGTCGAGTTCGGCGGTGGTGAGCCGCCCCGCCTCGACGGCCGCCTCGGCTTCGTCCTCGTCCTTCCACTTCCAGCCCGCGCCCGGCGTCACGACCAGGTCGAGGATGCCGTCGACGCGGTCCGGGCCGGTTTCGGTGCGCCCGCGCGGGATTTCGAGGTTCACGTACCAGTCGCGGAACCGTCCGTCCGCCTCGAAGAACCACCACACCGACGACCAGGCATCGTCGGGAATCAGCCGCAGCGTCGAGGTGCCGTGCCAGATGTCCGGCACCCGCACGCGCGGCTCGCGAAACCGTTGTTCCAGGGGCGCTTCGCGCAGGCTTCGGCCGTCCGCGAGCCTGCTGCCGACGATCGGCGTGCCGAGCGGGAGCCAGCCGAGCAGCGTCTCGCCGTCGTCGGAGACCACGCGCAGCGGATGGTGCTGGCCGATGCTGCCGTCCGGGCGGACGAAACGTTCGACGACTGTCTGTCCCGGCGCCCAGCGGTGCTCAGTCATGGACGCCACGGTAGCGACGAACCCGCACCCGCAGCAGCACTTCGACGACCGCGCCGAGCCCGGCCGCGAGCAGCACCGCCGGCAGCGGGACGAACGCCGCGGCGGCCGCTGCCAGCAGTGCGCCGACCGCGACCGGAGCCCCGCCGGACGGCGCAAACCGCTGCCGCGCCCCGACGAAAGTCGTGAATGCAGCGGGAAGAGTGGCCAGCACTGCGATCACCGTGAGCAACGGCTGAAGCTGCCCGGCGTCCGCCGCGGAGAGCAGGTCCCGCATCGCTGTCCCGGACAACCCGAGCCGAACCGGACCCAGCTGGAAGAGCGTCACCGCGGTGACGATGACCGCGACCAGGCCCAGAACGATCGCGCGTCCGGTGCTCCGCTCCCCTGGTTCCGGAATCAGGAACGGCAGCAGGAACAACGCCGCGACGACGATCGCGGCCGCGTTCGGCGTCCCGAATCCGCCCGTCTGCGATACCGGAGCGACCGCGAGACACATGGCCACCAGCACCGCCGCGGCGGCCAGCAGCACGCCCGATACCCACTTGACCAGCAGATCCGGCAACCGGAGCCCGGCGAAGCCCGCCGCGGCGACGAACACGACCAGCGCAGCGGCGGCGTATCCGGGCCGCAGCGGGAAGACATACGCGCCGAAGGCTTGCGCGAGCACGACAATCTGTGTCAGCCGGGATAATCCGCCGACGATCCGGGCAGCCGGATCGTCGCCGAGCGCGGGCAGCCGGGAAGCCGCGACCGCGGCCAGCGCGGCGAGCACAACCCCGGCGAGCACCCAAAACCCGGCCCCGGCGGCGCCTGCCGCCAGCGTCACCAGGAGTGCTCCCGCGAGCCGCACCGCGATCCCCCTTCCCCCGTCCGGATGGCTTTGTCATTAGCATGGCTCACGATCGACCGGGCAGATCGCCCGGCACCACCGCGACGTCGCGAGGAGCCAGAAGTGACCGTGCCGAAGCTTGCCCTCTCCGAGAACACGGGTGCGGCATTGGGCAAGACCCGCGCCGACGTCGTCGTGATCGGCACCCTCCAGGGCGAGGACGGCCTCGCGCTCGCCGCCGGCTCCGAGGTCGCCGACGCGGCGTTCGACGGCAAGCTCGCCGAGGTGCTGGGCACGCTCGGCGCGTCCGGCAAGGCCGAGGAGATCGTGAAGCTGCCGACGCTGGGCAAGCTGCCCGCGGGCGTCGTGCTGGCCGTCGGCCTCGGCAAGCCGAAGGACGGGGAGATCACCGCCGAGCAGGTGCGCCGCGCGGCCGGTGCCGCGGCCCGCACGCTGAGCGGCACCGAGCGGGCGTTCGTCACGCTGTCGGCCGTCGACCTGCACGCCGCCACCGAAGGCATCGCGCTGGGCGCGTACGTCTTCACCGAGTACCGCTCGGAGAAGGGCGACGCCCCGCTGGCGAAGGCCGACCTGGTCAGCCCGGCCGAGGGCACCGCGCGCGAGCACAAGGCCACCCTCAAGGCGGCCGGGTTCATCGCCGAATCGGTGATCATCGCCCGCGACCTGATCAACACCCCGCCGAACGACCTCTTCCCGGCGTCTTTCGCGGACCGCGCGAAGAAGCTCGCCGAGGCGAACGGCCTCGAGTTCGAGGTGCTCGACGAGAAGGTCCTCAAGCGCAAGGGCTTCGGCGGCATCCTCGGCGTCGGCGGCGGTTCGTCGCGGCCGCCGCGCCTGCTGCGCGTCAGCTGGAAGCCGGCGAAGGCGGGCAAGAAGGTCGCGCTGGTCGGCAAGGGCATCACCTTCGACTCCGGCGGCATCTCGCTCAAGCCCGCCGCCAACATGGACCACATGACCTCCGACATGTCGGGCGCGGCCGCCGTGCTCGCGTCGGTCGTGCTGGCCGCGAAGCTGAAGTACCCGCTCGAGGTCACCGCGCACATCCCGCTCGCGGAGAACCTGCCCTCGGCGACCTCCTACCGCCCCGGCGACGTCCTCACCATGTACGGCGGCAAGACCGTCGAGGTGCTCAACACCGACGCCGAGGGACGGCTCGTGCTCGCCGACGCGATCGTGCGCGCCGCCGAGGAGAACCCGGACTACCTGATCGAGACCGCCACGCTGACCGGCGCGCAGGTGGTCGCGCTGGGCAACCGGATCTCCGGTGTGATGGGCTCGGACGAGTTCCGCGACCGGGTCGCGGGCATCATGCAGGCCACCGGCGAGGGCGGCTGGGCGATGCCGCTGCCCGACGAACTGCGCGGCGACCTCGACTCGCGGCTCGCGGACATCGCGAACGTCACCGGCCAGCGCTGGGCGGGCATGCTCGTCGCGGGCGTCTTCCTGCGCGAGTTCGTGCCCGCGGACCTGCCGTGGGTGCACCTCGACGTCGCGGGCCCGGCCTTCAACTCCGGCGGCCCGTGGGGCTACACCGGCAAGGGCGGCACCGGCGTCCCGGTCCGCACCATCGCCGCGGTGCTGGCGGACATCGCCGACCAGGGCTGACCCGCTTACGCCCGAATGCCACGTTGGGTGCGCCCAGCGCACCCAATGTGGCATTCGGTGCGTCAGATGCACCCAATGTGGCATTGGGGCCGGCCAAGCCGTGTGGCACGCTCGCGTTCATGCAGCGCGACGACTACCTCGAAACCGCCGTCCGCGACGTACTCACCGCCGACGAGGCCGCCGCTGACCGCCGGATCGGCCACGCCGCGCTCCTCCTCGCGACCGCGGGCGCGTCCGGCGCCGCGGATCGTCTTGTCACGCAATGGCACGCAGTAACCGGCCGCCCGACATCCGTCCTCGCCGACGACGCCGTGCGCGCCCGAGCCTGGGCGATGCTCTTCGAGGCGCGCGGCGACCGTCCACAATGGGCAGACGCCCTCGTCCCGCTCGACCTGGACGCGGAAGAGCAAGCCCACCAAGCACTTCTCGCCCGCCGAGTGTCCGATTTAGACGGTCTCTTCGACGGTTCGCCCGTCGCCGGGGTGGTCTCCGCGATCGCCCCGGAACGACCGGATCCAGTGCGCGACGCACTGGCCGCCGCCGACCTCGACGCGTGGGCCACGCTAGTGGAAAACCACCCGAACCCAGACGTCGCGACGCTCGCCGCCACCCGCCCACTCGCCGCCCGGCTGGCCGCCGGCGCGGACCCGCTCGGCCTCGGCGCGGAGTGGCCGGACCAGTGCGCGGGCGCACTGATCGCCGCGCTGCGCGAACGCCATCCGACCGGCCCGGGCAGCCTGCCGGAACTGGTCGCCGCGATCCTCCGGCTGCGCGGACAACGCGCCCTCGCCCCGGTGTCGCAAGCCGACCTGGCCGCGACTGAACACCGCCTCGGCTTCCGCCTGCCCGACGACTACCGAGAGTTCCTGGCGATCACGGACGGATTGCCCGCGGACGTGGTGTTCCCGCGCCTGCTGCCCGCCCGCGAACTGCGCGCCAACGGCACCGTCGTGATCGTCTCCGACCCCGCCACGGTCCTGCTCACGCACACCGGCGACAGCTGGCGAGCGGTCGAGGTCGACCTCACCTACGGCAGCACCGCGCACGACTCGTTCCGCGCATTGCTGGAACACCATCACCGGCTGCTGGAAGCGAGTGCGTGACTCACCCACCCGCTGAAGTCCGTGAGGGGAACCCTCACGAACCCAGATTCCCTCAGGGTTCCCCTCACGACCACCGCCCGCCGCGATGCGCCCCAATGCGGCATTGGGTGCGTCCCACGCACCCAATGTGGCATTCGGTGCGTCCCACGCACCCAATGTGGCATTCGGTGCGTCACATGCACCCAATGCCGCATTGGGGCGCTAGCCCCCAGCACCCGCCAACCGCACCGACGCACTCAACGATCGAGGCACCCAGCCCCTCCCCCGCACCCCGATACGAAGCCTCCCTGCGGTTCGGGGGTGCTTGTCAAGGCATCTTTCCCGCCTTGACAAGCACCCCCGAACCGTCAGCACAATCAAGCTTCGGGGTGCCCCACGCACGCCAGGGCCGATGTCGCCGCCAGGCGACGAGCCACCCCAAGAATTCAGCCCCGCCGACTACGGCGAGCGAGCACCAGGCTCAGCTGCCCGGGCGGCGCTTCTGCCGTTCGGTGTAGTCGCGCATGCGCTGCGGGTAGCCGACGCGCGCGACCTCGTACACCGGAATCGTGTTCTTGTGCCCGAACCGCTGCGCGGCGTCGAAGCTTCCGATGCGCCGCCGGGTCCATTCGCCGTCGTGCGCGACGAGCACCACAGTGGTGTCGGTCACCGTGGTTTTCGGCTCGACGAAGGCTTCCACTCCGCGACGCGCGGCAGCCCATTCCTGCAGGTAGCGGGTATCGGCCTGACCTCCGGAGCGGCTTGCTCCAGCGGACGGGCCGCGTCTGCCGCGGCGGCGCAACGAGTCGAAGATCCCCACTTCGACCACCTTTCTTCAGGTGAGAGTCCGGCCTCCATTATTCCCGGTGGCGCGTGTGGCCGGTGTCGCAGTGTCGCCTTGGCCCGGCTAGGTCGCAACGCCGATCGGCGTAGTGACAAGATGGCTGTTGTCGCGCGCGCGTTTATACCGGGTGCCGCGGCGACCGAAGCTTCACCCCTATCGCTGCCGAGGAGTTATTGAAGTGAGCGACACCTCCGCCGACCTCGTGATCCTGGGAGGCGGATCGGGCGGCTACGCCGCGGCCTTCCGCGCGGCCGAGCTGGGCCTTTCCGTCACGCTGATCGAGAAGGACAAGCTGGGCGGGACCTGCCTCCACCGGGGCTGCATCCCGACCAAGGCCCTGCTGCACGCCGCCGAGGTCGCCGACGAGGCCCGCGACGCCGAGACGTTCGGCGTCAAGGCCGTGTTCGAGGGCATCGACATCGCGGGGGTGAACAAGTACAAGGACGGCATCGTCTCCCGGCTGTACAAGGGCCTCCAGGGCCTGGCCAAGGCGCACAAGGTGAACCTCGTCGAGGGCACCGGCCGGTTCGTCGGCGGCACGACCGTCGAGGTCGAAGGCACCCGGTACACCGGCAAGAACGTCATCCTCGCCACCGGTTCCTACTCGCGCACGCTTCCCGGCCTCGAGCTCGGCGGCCGCATCATCGCGAGCGAGCAGGCGCTGACGCTGGACTACGTGCCGAAGAAGGTCGTCGTGCTCGGCGGCGGCGTGATCGGCGTGGAGTTCGCCAGCGTGTGGGCCTCCTTCGGGGTCGACGTCACCGTGGTCGAGGCGCTCCCGCGGCTGGTCCCGAACGAGGACGAGTACGCCTCCAAGCAGCTCGAGCGCGCGTTCCGCCGCCGCAAGATCGGCTTCAAGACCGGCGTCCGGTTCACCGGCGCGAAGCAGGACGACAACGGCGTCAGCGTGTCGCTGGAGTCCGGCGAGACGCTGGAAGCCGACCTGCTGCTCGTCGCCGTCGGCCGCGGCCCGAACTCGGCCGGGCACGGCTACGAGGAGGCGGGCGTCCAGATCGACCGCGGCTTCGTGCTCACCGACGACCGGCTCCGCACCAACCTGCCGAACGTGTACGCGGTCGGCGACATCGTGCCGGGCCTTCAGCTCGCGCACCGCGGCTTCCAGCAGGGCATCTTCGTGGCCGAGGAGATCGCCGGCCTGAACCCGCGCGTCATCGACGAGCGCGGCATCCCGCGCGTCACCTACTCGCACCCCGAGGTCGCCTCGGTCGGGCTCACCGAAGCCCAGGCCAAGGAGAAGTACGGCTCGGACGTCACCACGTTCACCTACGACCTCGGCGGCAACGGCAAGAGCCAGATCCTCAAGACCTCCGGCGGCGTGAAGCTGGTGAAGGCGCCGGACGGCCCCGTCGTCGGCGTGCACATGGTCGGCGACCGGGTCGGCGAGCTGATCGGCGAAGCGCAGCTGATCTACAGCTGGGAGGCGTTCCCGGAGGACGTCGCCCCGCTGATCCACGCGCACCCCACGCAGACCGAGGCACTCGGCGAAGCGTTCCTCGCCCTCGCGGGCAAGCCGCTGCACGTGCACAGCTGACGCGCAACCAGCACAATCCAGACCACGTCTTAGCGATCAAGGGAGCCAGCGAACAATGGCCTACTCCGTCACGCTGCCGGAGCTCGGCGAGAGCGTCACCGAGGGCACCGTCACCCGGTGGTTGAAGCAGGAGGGCGACACCGTCGAGGTCGACGAGCCGTTGCTCGAGATCTCGACCGACAAGGTCGACACCGAAGTACCGTCGCCGGTCGCCGGCACGGTCGTGAAGATCAGCGCCAAGGAAGACGACACCGTCGAGGTCGGCGGCGAGCTGGCGGTGATCGACGACGGCACCGGCGGCGTGCCCGAGTCCTCCGCCCCCGCCCAGCAGGCCGAGCCGGAGCCCGCCCCGCAGCAGCAGGAAGCCCCTGCTCCCGCGGCGGCCGCCCCGGCGGAGTCCGCTCCGTCGCAGCCGGACACCGCTCCGGCCGCGGGCGGTTCGGGCACCGAGGTGAAGCTGCCCGAACTGGGCGAGAGCGTCACCGAGGGCACCGTCACCCGCTGGCTGAAGCAGGTCGGCGAGTCCGTCGAGGTCGACGAGCCGCTGCTCGAGATCTCCACCGACAAGGTCGACACCGAGGTCCCGTCGCCGGTCGCCGGCACCGTGCTGGAGATCCGCGCGGGCGAGGACGAGACCGTCGAGGTCGGCGGGGTGCTCGCGGTCATCGGCGACGCGAACGCCGCCCCGGCGGCGGCTCCGGCCGCTCCGGCTCCGGCCCCGGCGCAGGAGTCCAAGCCCGCTCCGGCTCCGGTGCAGGAGTCCAAGCCCGCCCCGGCTCCGGCCGCTCCGGCCCCCGCGCCCGCCGCTCCGGCCCCCGCGGCACAGGCCCCGGCAGCTCCGGCCCCGGCAGCTCCGGCCCCGGCCGCGCAGGCCCCGGCCGAGTCCGCGGACGGCCCGTACGTCACGCCGCTGGTGCGCAAGCTCGCCTCCGAGCACGGCATCGACCTCGCGTCGCTGACCGGCAGCGGAGTCGGCGGCCGCATCCGCAAGCAGGACGTGCTCGCCGCGGCCGAGGCCAAGCAGAAGGCGGCTCCGGCCCCGGCTGCCGCGGCCCCGTCCGCTCCGGCCGCCGCCGCTCCGTCCGCGCCGCGCGCCGCCGCGGTCTCGCCGGAGGTCGCCGCCCTGCGCGGCACCGTGCAGAAGGCGAGCCGGATCCGGCAGATCACCGCCACCAAGACCCGCGAGTCGCTGCAGGTCTCCGCGCAGCTCACGCAGGTGCACGAGGTGGACGTCACCAAGATCGCCAAGCTGCGCCAGCGCGCGAAGGCGGCGTTCAAGGAGCGCGAGGGCGTCAACCTCACGTTCCTGCCGTTCTTCGCCAAGGCGACGGTCGAGGCGCTCAAGCAGCACCCGAACGTCAACGCGTCCTACAACGAGGACACGAAGGAGATCACCTACCACGGCGCCGTGCACCTGGGCATCGCGGTGGACACCGAGCGCGGCCTGCTCTCGGTCGTGATCCACGACGCGGGCGAGCTGAGCCTCGCCGGTCTCGCGCACCGCATCGCCGATCTGGCGGCGCGGGCCCGGGCCAACAAGATCAAGCCGGACGAACTGATCGGCGGCACCTTCACCGTCACGAACATCGGCTCCAATGGGGCCCTGTTCGACACGCCGATCATCGTGCAGCCGCAGTCCGGCATGCTCGGCACCGGCGCCGTGGTGAAGCGCCCGGTCGTCGTGGCCGACGCCGAGGGCAACGACACCATCGCGGTCCGCTCGATGGCGTACCTTCCGCTGACCTACGACCACCGCCTGGTCGACGGCGCGGACGCCGGCCGCTTCCTGACCACGGTCAAGCAGCGCCTGGAAGAGGGCAACTTCGAGGACGAGCTGGGTCTCTGATCCGGTCACTCCTCCTGGCGGCCCCCGCACTCTCCGGAGTGCGGGGGCCGTCGTTGTTTTCCCGTGGTCAACTATTCCGGAATTCCGGATTTGCAGAGTAGAGTGGGCTCATGCTCACTCGACGCAGCTTGCTGACGTCGGTCGCAGCAGCGGGGGCCGTCACGATCGTCGCGCCCTCGCTCGCGCTGGCCGACCCACCGGACCAATCCACTCCCGAAGGCTGGCTCGCCCGGCTCGCCGCGCACCGCGACGACGTGTCGGCGGTTTTCGCCGACGGCACCGGCCGACGGCTGACCCATCTCGCGGACCGGCCGCGTCCGCTCGCGTCCGCGATCAAGGCGGTGCACCTGCTCGCCTACACGACCGCGGTCGCCGAAGGACGGCTCGATCCGGACGAGCCGGTGCGCGTCGGCGACTGGGACGCCTGGCATCCCTATCTCGGCGACGGCCCGATCGGCTCGGGCGCGCACTGGCAAGCCCTGACGCAGCTCGGAATCCCGTGCGACGAATACGGCATGGCGAAGAATCTGGATCAGTCCGTGCCGCTGCGGAACATCGCGGAAATGACGATCTTCGTCAGCGACAACGCGGCGGCCGACTACCTGCGCCACCGGCTCGGCGACCGGGCACTGCGGGCGGCGGGGGCTCGCAGCGGCTGGCCGATGCCGGACGTCCGGATGTTCAGCGGCGAGGTGCTGCTGCTGTTGTTCCCCGAATACTGTCCGCCGCCGGGCAGCCCGGTCGCCGTGCGCCGCGCCGCGGGCGACGCGCTCGCGAACCGGTTCGCCTACGACACATCGTTCCGTGCCCAGGTAATCCCGAGGGTCACGGCGAATCCCCCGTCGCTGGAACAGACTTACGCGTGGGCGGCCGCCACCGGCCGCGGCAGCGCCGCGCAACTGTTCGGCCTGCACCGCGAAATCGCCTCCAGCCGCGATCGCGCCGCCGTTCTCGCGCAGCAAGTCCTCGGCACCGTGCTCGCGTCCAGGAAGCCGCCTGGCTCGGACGCGTTGCTGTTCAAGGGCGGCAGCCTGCCCGCCATCCTCACTTTCGGATTCGACGTGCTGTGGCCGGACCGCCGCCCCGGCACCGGCACGATCATGCTGCAGAACGCGACCGAAGCGGATAACGCGCACTACGAAGTGCTGCTCGATTTGGGTGTCCGCGCGCTGAGCCAACCCGCCACCTTCCGGGCTCTGGAGCGCGCGCTGGGACACTGACCCGCATGACCGAAGACCTCGCCGAGCGCGTCGCGGCGCTCGAACGCCGGATGGCCGCATTGGAGGGGCGGCCCGCCGAATCCGTCCAGGGCGGTCCGCAGGGGATCGTGGGCTATCAGGGTGAATTGAGCGATCCCGAGCTGCGCTGGGAAATCCGGCTCACCACGCCCGCGGTCCTCTCGCTGCCGGACGGCCCGCGCGCCGAGGTGCTCGCCGCGCTGGCGAACACCGACCGGATCGCGCTCGTCCGGCTGCTCGCCCGCGACGGCGCGCAAACCGGTGCCGCGCTGCAGGAAGCGGCGGAACTCAGCTCCCCGGGACGGCTCTACCACCACCTCAAGGCGCTCACCGCGGCCGGGCTGGTCGAGCAGGACCGGCGCGGCAGCTACCGGCTCAAGCCGACCGCCGCGATTCCCGCGCTGGTGCTGCTGACCGCCGCCGCCGACGTCGCCGGTCAGCTCCGCCCGGGTGTGCACGAGCCCGGCCGATAGGACACGATCAGAGGCATGCGGGTACTCATCGCGGGCTCCGGCGGTCTCCTCGGCACCGCATTGACCGGACGGCTGCGCGAATCCGGGCACGACGTGCGCCGGCTGGTGCGGCGCACCTCGCAGGCTTCCGACGAGAGCGGCTGGGACCCGCCGTCGGGACGGATCGACGACGGCGCGTTCGACGGCATCGACGCGGTGGTGAATCTGTGCGGCGCGCCGTTGCTGCCCGGCCGCTGGAGCGGAATGCGCAAACAGCAACTGCTCGACAGCCGCGTAGAGCCGACTGAAGTGCTCGCCGAAGCGGTGGCCGAGCACGGCATCGGCGTACTGGTGAACGCCTCCGCCGTGGGCTACTACGGCAACTCCGGGTCCACTGTGGTCGATGAGAACACCAAAGCCGGCAACGGTTTTCTCGCCGAAATGTGCACCGAGTGGGAAGCCGCGACCGCTGCGGCGACGAACGCCCGGGTGGTCTCGATCCGCACCGGTCTCGTCCTCGCGCGGCACGGCGGTCTGCTCGACGTGCTGCGCCCGCTCTTCCGCTTCGCGCTCGGCGGACGGCTCGGCGACGGCAGCCAGTACATGCCGTGGATCGCGCTGGACGACGAAATCGGCGCCCTCGTGCACATCCTGGAGCACGACTCGTTGTCCGGCCCGGTCAATCTCACCGGCCCGATCCCGGTGACCAACGCCGAGTTCACCCACGCCCTCGGCCACGCCGTGCACCGGCCCGCGCCGTGGTGGGTGCCGGAGATCGCGATGAAGATCGCCCTCGGCCAGGCCGCCGAAGAGATGGCGTTGTACGGGCAGCGCGCGGTGCCCCGGAAGCTCGAGGCGAGCGGTTACGAATTCCGGCACCGCACCGTCGACAGCGCGCTCGCCGCGGCGACGTGACGATGCCGCGCGTCCGGTGGATCGTCACCGGGGCGGTGCTGTTCGCCGCGTTCGGCTGGCTCGGGTTCCTGGTGGACCGGCAGCCGCTGCAGCTCGACGTCGAGGTCGCCACTGCCTTGCGAGGACAGGACACTCGCCCGGCCGGCCAGGTCGCGGGCGTGGTGACGAACGTCCTCGGCCCGGTTCTGCCGTATGTGCTCGGTGTGGTGCTGCTGGCGATCGTGCTGCGGGACCGGTCGCAGTTCTCGCTCTGCGCACGGCTCGCCGTGGTGCTTCTGCTGTGCCGGTCGACGAGCCTGGCGTTCAAACCGGTGTTCCAGCGGCAGCGCCCGCGCGCGTACCCGGATCTGAGCTACCCCAGCGGCCACGTCGTTTCCGTCGCGACGACCGGCCTGGTCGTGGTCCTGCTCTGTGCCTGGCTCCGGCCGCGGCTCGTGCGGTGGGCGATCTGGATTTCCGCCGCCGCGACCGTGCTGGCCGCGGCCTGCCGGATCGTGCTCGGCGTGCACTGGGTGACCGACACTGCCGGGGCCGTGCTCGCGGTGCTCGGCGTGGGTCTGGTGTCAGCGACCGCACTCCGGCTGATCCCCTTTCCGGCGGGCGGAAGGCGTAGCCTCGACGGGTGAGTTCTTCGAGCGCAAGCTGTCGTATCGCCGCCGAACCCCTGGTCGTGCGCGAGGTCGGGACGATCGACTACACCGAGGCCTGGGACCTGCAGCGGGAGATCCTCGCCGCGCGCGCGGACGAGACCGGGCCGGACACCATGCTGCTGCTGGAGCACCCGTCGGTCTACACCGCGGGCAAGCGCACCGAACCCGAGGACCGGCCGTCCGACGGCACCCCGGTGATCGACGTCGACCGCGGCGGCAAGATCACCTGGCACGGCCCCGGCCAGCTGGTCGGCTACCCGATCCTGAAGCTCGCCGACCCGATCGACGTCATGCACTACGTGCGGCGGCTCGAGGAGGCGCTGATCGCGGTGTGCGACCGGTTCGGCGTGCGCACCGGCCGCGTCGAGGGCCGCAGCGGCGTCTGGATCCCGGCCGACGAACGCGGCATCGAGCGCAAGATCGCCGCGATCGGCATCCGCGTCCAGCGCGGCGTGACGATGCACGGCTTCGAGCTGAACTGCAACGCCGACCTGGCCGCGTTCGACAACATCGTGCCGTGCGGCATCCGGGACGCGGGCGTCACCTCGCTGTCGTATGAACTGCAGCGCGACGTCCCGGTCGCCGAGGTGCTGCCGCTGGCGAAGGAGCTGGTGCTGGCGGCGCTCGAGGGCGAACTGCCGGTGAGCGACGACCGCTGGCTGCCGCGTCCGGAGGCCCCGAAGGCCCCCGGCGTCACCTTCGCCCTGCAAAACTGACCCAGCTGTCCGTGAGGGGAACCCTGAGGGACTCTGAGTCCCTCAGGGTTCCCTTCACGGCTTTTCGGGGGCTCAGTCGAGCTGCGGGGCGACCTCGGAGGCCACGAACTCGATGTGGTCCAGGTCGGACAGGTCGAGCACCTGCAGGTACAGCCGGGTGATCCCGGTCTTCTCCCGCCACTGCCCGATCCGGTCCACGATCTCCGCCGCGGTCCCGGCCAGGCCGTTGGCCCGCAGTTCGTCGGTCTCCCGGCCGATCGCGGAGGCCCGGCGCGCGACCTCGGCCTCGTCCCGGCCCGCCGCGAGCACGAGCGCGACCGAACGCAGGATTTCCTTGGGGTTGCGGCCGATCGCCTCCGCCGCCGCGTCCACGCGCTCGAACTGCGCGAGCGCGGTTTCGGCGTCCACGAACGGCAGGTTGAACTCGTCGGCGTACTGCGCGGCCAGCGCCGGGGTGCGCTTCTTGCCGCCGCCGCCGATGATCACCGGCGGCGCGGGCGACTGCGCGGGCTTCGGCAGCGCGGGCGAGTCGGCGAACGTGTAGTAGTCGCCGGAGTAGGAGAACGTCTTCCCCGCCGGGGTCTTCCACAGACCGGTGATCACCGCGAGCTGCTCGGCGTAGCGGTCGAAGCGCTCTTTGAGCGGCGGCAGGGTGAGGCCGTAGGCGGTGTGCTCGTCGTCGTACCAGCCGGTGCCGATGCCGAATTCCACGCGCCCGCCGGACATCTGGTCCACCTGCGCGACCGAGATCGCGAGCGGGCCGGGGTGGCGGAAGGTGGCCGCGGTGACGAGCGTGCCGAGCCGGACCCGCTCGGTCTCGCGGGCGAGGCCGGCGAGGGTGATCCACGCGTCGGTCGGCCCGGGAAGGCCGTCCGCGCTGCCCATCTTGAGGTAGTGGTCGCTGCGGAAGAACGCGTCGTAGCCCGCGGCCTCAGTGGTCCGCGCGACCCGCAGCAGGTCGTCGTAGCTCGCCCCCTGCTGGGGTTCGGTGAAGATCCTCAAGTCCATGTCCGCCAGCCTAACGGCGAACCGCTCAGCCTGCGGCGGGCCGCTCCTGGTCGCCTGCCGGACGGCGCAGCCGGAACAGCATCCGCATGATGACGTCCTCGATCTCGGCCCCGACCTTCTTCGGGTCGGCCGCGCCCGCGATCTCGGTGGCCGCGCTCGACAGCGCGCCGAACAGCAGCCGCGCGGTCAGGTCGACCGGCACCGGCTCCACCTCGCCCGCGTCCACGAGCAGCTGCAGCCCGGACCGCACGAGCCCGAAGCTGGACTGCTCCTCGGCCTCGCGCCAGCGCTCCCAGCC
This sequence comes from Amycolatopsis halotolerans, assembly GCF_042647905.1. NCBI lineage: Bacteria > Bacillati > Actinomycetota > Actinomycetes > Pseudonocardiales > Pseudonocardiaceae > Amycolatopsis > Amycolatopsis halotolerans. The sequence goes on along the minus strand of NZ_JBHRWI010000042.1, from coordinate 11,367 downwards.
CATCACGACCGGACCCTCGTGGATGGCGATCCGCTGGTACGACGGGTCGAGGCAGCTGCGGATGAACGCCTGCAGCCCGCCCATCGCGCGCTCCCACGGCTCGCCGTCGCCGGTCATGATCTTCTGCAGCCGGTCGTAGACCAGGCTTTCCACCTGTTCGAAAGCGGCTTCGAAGAGCGCCTGCTTTCCGCTGAAATGGTGGTACAGCGCGCCTTTCGTGACGCGAGCGCGTTTGGCGACCTCGTCGAGCGAGGTACCCGCGTATCCGCGTTTCGTGAACAGTTCGACCGCGCTGTCGACCAGGGCGGAACGGGTCGACTCGGAGTAGTCGAGTCGTCGGGACCTCATTGTCGGCACGCTCACAACCTTACGCCGGGGCCTGGCGGACCATACCCGTGGTATGTTGGCTGCGTCAGGTCCGTACCGGGAGTATGCCGCAGACCGGCAGTATGACCCGGGTCACGGAAGGGGAGCCACAACCATGAGCTGGACCGACTTCTACCGGCGGCGAGAGATCCTCGATGCCGCTGTCCGCCAGGCGAGGCGCGCACCGCAAGCGCCGCTTTCGCTGGCCGAAATCCCGGGTGCCGCCGACGAGTTCGGCACCGAAGAAAACCTGTTGCTGGCACTGCAGTACAAGTGGACGCAGCTGCTCAGCGGCTACCTGCGCGCCGAGTTCGCCGATCCCGACGAGGCGGACGTGCCCGGCGACCAGGTCGACGCCGTCACCCGCGCGTGGCGGCAGGCACAGCACGACCACGAAGACCTGCGTGCCGTGCTGGACGGCGCTTTGGAGCGCTGCCCCGCGCTGGAACCGTTGCACCGCATCGAACTGCACACGCTGGCGCTCACCGCCGGACTCGCCGAACCGGGCGAACCGGCCGACGAGATCGTCAAGGTCGGGCGGACGCTCGACGCGCTGCTGCGCGCGGGCGACGCGGGCCCGGTCCGCAGGCGCGGCCCGGTCGGGCATCTGATGCGCCTGCTCGCGCCGAGTGCCTGAGGTGTAGTTAGCTGACCCGATGAACGAACGCTGGACCGAGGCCCTGATCCCCGACCAGAGCGGCCGGACCGTCCTGATCACCGGAGCGAACTCCGGCCTCGGCCTGCGTTCGGCGGAAGTCCTTGCCGCACACGGCGCCCGCGTGCTGCTCGGCTGCCGCTCGCCCGAGCGCGGCGAAACCGCGCTCAACCAGGTCCGCGCCGCGGCTTCGGGCGCCAAACCCGAACTCGTCCGGGTGGACCTCGCCGACCTGGCGTCCGTCCGGGACGCCGCCGCGGCCGTGCGCGAACTCACCGGCGACGCGCTGGACGTGCTGATGAACAACGCCGGCGTCATGGCCACCGCACAAGGCCGCACCGCGGACGGTTTCGAGCTGCAATTCGGCACGAACCACCTCGGACACGCCGCGCTGACGTGGCTGCTGATGCCCGCCCTGCGCGGCGCACCGGCGGGGCGCGTCGTCACGCTGTCCAGCGTCGCCGCCTTCGGCGCGCACCTGCATCTGGACGACCCGAACGCCGAACACCGCCCGTACCGCGCGGCGGCCGCGTACGGCCAGGCGAAACTGTCGAACCAGGCCTTCGGCATCGAGCTGGACCGACGCCTCCGCGCTGCGGATTCCACTGTGCTCAGTGTGCTGGCGCATCCCGGCTACAGCGCGACCGGCCTGACCACGAACATGGCGAGCTCGTACCAGAATCCCTTGGTACGCACGACACTTCGGGAAGTCGGCAAGCTCGGCGGAATGCTGCTGGCCCAACGCGTCGAACGCGGCGCGCTGCCGCAGCTGTACGCCGCGACCGCTCCCGGCATCGAAGGCGGCGACTACATCGGACCGGTCTTCGTCGCGCGTGGCCGTCCGACGAAGGTGCGCACCCTCGCGCCTGCCCGGAATCCGGAAGCCGGGACCACATTGTGGGAGCTGACCGCGGAGCTGACCGGCGTCACTCCCGATCCGCGCTGAGTTCCAGCAGCGGCAACACGATCCGGAAGCACGCACCCTCGCCCACGGCGGTCTCCAGTTCGAGCTCGCCGTCGTGCGCCCGCGTCAGGGAACGGGCGATCGCCAGCCCGAGACCCGCGTCCGCCCCTGCCGTCCTGGCCCGGGAACGGTCCGCGCGGTAGAACCGGTCGAAAACCCGTTTCGCTTGCGCCGCAGTCATTCCCGGGCCTTCGTCAGCCACCTCCAGCACCGCCCAGCCGTCCGCTGTCCCGACCCCGACGCGGACCGCGGTGCCCGGCGGAGTGTGCGCGACGGCGTTGCCGACGAGGTTGGTGACGACCTGCCGAAGCCGCGCCTCGTCGCCGTACACCGGAGCCGGGCCGGGCGTGACCTCGCCGCCGGGACCGGTCAGTTCGATCGGCCGCGACGGGTCGAGCGCGCGCAACGAGTGCCGGGCGTCACCGGCGAGCGTGCGCAGGTCCATCGGCGCGCGGTCGAGCTGCGCTTCCGGAGCTTCGTCAAGCTGGGCAAGCAAAAGCAGGTCCTCGGTGAGCGCGGCGAGCCGGACCGCTTCCCGGTCGATCCGGTGCATGGCTTCGTCCACATCGGACTGTTCGGCGAGCGCGCCCATCCGGTACAGCTCGGCGGTGCCCTTGATCCCGAAAAGCGGCGTGCGCAGTTCGTGGCTGACGTCCGCGACGAAGGTCCGCATCCGCGCCTCGGAGGCGGTCCGGTCGGCGAAGGCGCGCTCCAGCTGTCCGAGCATGGTGTTGAGCGACACCGCCAAGCGCCCGATTTCCGTTCCTGGCGCGGCGATCCCGGGCACCCGGCGGCTGAGGTCGCCACCGGCGATCGCCGCCGCGGTGTGCTCGATCCGGCGCAACGGACGCAATCCGCCGCGAAGCGCCAACCAACCGGCACCGGTGAGCAGCACGAGCAGCGCGGAGCCGGTCAGCACGCTGCTGAGCCGCAGGCGGGAGATCAGGGCGTCCGCCTCGGCTAGCGGAGCCGCCGCGATCACAGTCCCGCCCGGCGTCGGCGCCGCGACCGCACGCCAGCGCTGCGAACCGGCCCGCAGGTCCGCTGGCGCGCCGTGCACCGGGAGCGACCGCAGATCCTCGGGCGAGGGCAGGGTTTCCGCCGCCAGCCGCGACGAATGGATCCCGCCGGTCACCGCGCCGTTCGCGTCCAGATAGAGCACGTACGGGGCGCCGATGAGGTCCAGCGCCGGATCGAGCGACTTCGTCCTGGGGTCGCCGGCGGGCAGCCCGCCGGACGGCACGCGCGCGATCAGTTCGGTGAAACCGCGCAGCTGGGTGTCGATCCGGTCGAGCTGGTAGCTCTCCAGGCTGTCCGAGACGACGGCGCTGATCAGCGTGAGCCCGGCCAGCAACAGACCCGCGGTGATCAGCAGAAGCCGGGTGCGCAACGACATCCGGCGCAGCGGATGCCTCACCGCCGCGGTTCCCGCATCACGTAACCGACGCCGTGCACGGTGTGGATCAGCTTGGGCTCGCCGGTGTCGACCTTGCGCCGCACGTAGGAGATGTACGTGTCGACGATGCTGGCGTCGCCGCCGAAGTCGTACTGCCACACCCGGTCGAGGATCTGCGCCTTCGACACCACGCGCCCGGCGTTCTCCATCAGGTACCGCAACAGCCGGAATTCGGTGGCGGAGACGCGGACCGGCTGTCCGGCCCGCGTGACCTGGTGGCCTTCCGCGTCGAGCACCAGCTCGCCCACCGTCACCACCTCCTGGTGTCCTTGCGTGCGCCGGAGGATCGCGCGGATGCGGGCGATCAGCTCCTCCAGGTCGAACGGTTTGGTGACGTAGTCGTCGGCGCCCAGCGACAGGCCGGCCACCTTGTCCGCCTGCCGGTCGCGGGCGGTGAGGAAGAGCACCGGCACCGGCCCGCTCCGGCCGGGCCGATGCCGTTCGCGCAAGCGCCGGGCGACCTCGAAACCGTCCGCGTCCGGCAGCATCACGTCGAGCAGCACCAGGTCAGGCGGCTCCCCGTCGGCCGCGGCGACCGCTTCGCCCGCGGTCGCCGCGGAACTCACCTCGAACCCGGCGAACCGCAGCGCCGCAGACAGCAGCTCCCGCACGGTCGCCTCGTCGTCGACCACCAGCAGACGCGCGGGCGTCATCACTGCCATGGAAGCCAGCGTACGGAGACCGCGGTCACACGTCCCGCCGCCGGAAGGCCGCGAATGAGGCTGCCAGCACCACAACCACTCCGGCGTACAGACCGGCGAGGTTGAGCCACGGGTCCGGGTACGCCGGATCGAGCTTGACGGAGAAGATCGCCGCCGCACCCTTGGACGGCCAGAACGTGAACAGCCACTGCATCCAGTCCGGGAAGACGCCCGCGACCGCGGGCACCAGCAGCACGATGCCGACGAGGGCGGCCAACGCGCCCGCGGTCGCCCTGATCAGCGTGCCGAGGCCGACCGCGAGCAGCGCGATCGCGGCGAGGTACAGCCCGCCGCCCGCCACGGCCCCGAACACGCCGGGGTCGCCGAGGCTCGCGTGCGGCAACTGTTGTCCGGCGAGAAACCCTTGCCCGATCAGGAAAGCGGCGAACATCAGCACCTGCCCGGCCACGACGGCGACCGCGGCGGCGAGCACCACCTTCGCCGCGAGCAGCCTCGACCGCCGCGGCGTTGCGGTGAGCGACGACTGGATCAGGCCGGTCGCGTACTCCGACGTGACGACGAGAACACCCAGCACCCCGATGATCAGCTGCGCGATGATGAAGGACTTGAGGCTGAGGCCGGTCGGGTCCCAAGCCGCGCGTTCCGCAGCCGTCGCCTTGGCGTACTCGGCACCCGCCGAAGCTGTCGCCAACGCGGTGATGCCGATCCCGGCGACGAACAGGCCACCCACGGTGTACCAGGTGGAACGCAGACTGCGGAGCTTGATCCACTCCGACCGGAGGGCTCCGGAGATCATCATGCCGCGGCCCCCTGGTACTCGACGCTGTCCTCGGTGAGCGCGAGGAACGCGTCCTCGAGCGAACCCTGCTGCGGTGTGAGCTCGCTGAGCGCGATCCCGTGGTAGGCGGCCAGTTTTCCGACCTCGTCGCTGGTCAGGCCAGACACGATCAGCGCACGCCCGGCACCGTCCCGCACAGTGGCCCCGGCGGCGAGCAGATGCCGCGTGAACCCGTCCGGATCGGAGGTGCGGACGAGCACCGTCCCCTCCGGACCGGCCAACTCGTGGGTCGTGGTGTCGGCGAGCAGCTTTCCCCGGCCGATGACCACCAGATGGTCGGCGGTCTGCGCCATCTCGCTCATGAGATGGCTGGACACCAGGACCGCACGGCCTTCGCGGGCGAGCGAGCGCATGAAGTGCCGGATCCAGCGGATGCCCTCGGGGTCGAGGCCGTTCACCGGTTCGTCGAAAATCAGCACCCGGGGATCGCCGAGCAGCGCGGCCGCGAGCCCGAGCCGCTGCCGCATCCCGAGCGAAAACCCGCCTGCTCTCCGTCCGGCCACGCTCTCCAGGCCGGTACGGGCAAGAACTTCGTCGACCCGGCGTGGGGGAAGCCGGTTGCTCGCCGCAAGCGCGAGCAGGTGATCGCGCGCCTTGCGGGCCCCGTGCACCGCACCCGCGTCCAGCAGCGCGCCGACCTCGGTGAGCGGAACCGGCAGGTCCCGGTAACGCAGCCCGCCGATCGTCACCGACCCACGGGACGGCGCGGCGAGACCGGTGACCATCTTGAGCGTCGTGGACTTGCCCGCCCCGTTCGGCCCGAGGAATCCGGTGACCTGCCCGGGCTCGACGGTGAACGACAGGTCGTCCACCACGGTGTCGGGCCCGTACCGTTTCGTGAGCCCGCGTACTTCGATCGCTGTCATGCCGGCGAGCGTGCCGGGGCGGTCCGGGGGAATCCGGAGAGCTTCTGGGAGAACCCTGTGCGTTCCGGCTGTCCCGGGGGTTGATCGGGCCCGGTTCACCGGAAAACCCCGGCGTAGGGTGGAGCCCGTGAGTGCTGCACCGGAGGGACGGAAGTTGTTGCGGCTTGAGGTGCGCAACAGCGAGACCCCGATCGAGAAGAAGCCGCCGTGGATCAAGACCCGGGTGCGAATGGGTCCCGAATTCACCGAACTCAAAGGCCTGGTGCGCCGCGAAGGCCTCCACACCGTTTGTGAAGAGGCGGGTTGTCCCAACATCTACGAATGCTGGGAAGACCGCGAAGCGACGTTCCTGATCGGCGGCGACCAGTGCACCCGGCGCTGTGACTTCTGCCAGATCGACACCGGCAAGCCTGCCGCGCTGGACCGCACCGAGCCCCGCAAGGTCGCCGAATCGGTGCAGGCCATGGGCTTGCGGTACTCGACGATCACCGGCGTCGCCCGCGACGACCTCGCCGACGGCGGCGCCTGGCTGTACGCCGAGACCGTCCGCCAGATCCACGCGTTGAACCCCGGCACCGGCGTCGAACTGCTGATCCCGGACTTCAACGCCGAGCCCGACCAACTGGCCGAAGTGTTCGGTTCCCGTCCCGAGGTGCTGGCGCACAACGTGGAGACGGTGCCGCGCATCTTCAAGCGGATCCGCCCCGGCTTCCGCTACGCGCGGTCGCTGGACGTCATCACCCAGGCCCGCGCGGCCGGACTCGTGACGAAGTCCAACCTGATCCTCGGCATGGGCGAAACCCCGGACGAGGTCAGCGTCGCGCTGCGGGAGCTCTTCGACGCGGGCTGCGAGATCATCACGATCACCCAGTACCTGCGCCCCTCGCCGCGACACCACCCGGTCGACCGCTGGGTCAAGCCGGAGGAATTCGTCGGCCACGCGAAGACCGCCGAGGAGATCGGCTTCCCGGGCGTCATGGCCGGCCCGCTGGTCCGCTCGTCCTACCGCGCCGGACGGCTCTACGCCCAGACCAAGGCCCACCGCGGCGAGGACCTGCCGGAAAACCTGGCCCACCTCACCGCCGAAGGACCGGCCGCGCAGGAAGCCAGCAGCCTGCTGTCCCGCTGACCCCCGTTCACCGAAGGGCCCCGGTTACGTACCGGGGCCCTTGCGCTGTCCCCCGAACGCGGCGCCCAATTCCCAAGAATCAGTAAAGTGATGGTGTGGCTTTAGTAACGGACCTCCTCGACTGGTTGCAAGCACTCCCCCAACCGGGTCTCGTCGCGGCAGCCGGCGGGCTCGTGTTCGCCGAGTGCACGATCGGCCTGGGCTTCATCGCCCCCGGCGAATCAGGCCTGCTGATCGCGGCGACCACGGCGACGTCCGTGCCCCGCTTCCTGACCCTGTGGGCGGTAGTCACCGTCTGCGCGGCACTGGGCGATTCGGTCGGCTACGTCCTCGGCCGGAAGTTCGGACCGCGCTTGCGGGAGACGAAGCTCATCCGCAAATTCGGTCTGGATGCCTGGGACCGAGCCACCGGCGTCCTCGAACGCCGAGGCGCGTGGGCGGTCTTCTTCGCGCGGTTCCTGCCCGTGCTGCGCACCCTGACGCCAGCCGCCGCGGGAGCCTCGAACCTGCCGTTCCGCAAATTCCTCCCCGCAACCGCGGCTGGCGCGTTCTGCTGGTCGCTGGTGCACATCAGCCTCGGTGCGGCGCTCGGAGAGGCGGCCAAGCAGGTCGAGAGCGCGATGAACACCGGATTCCTGGTGGTGGCCGCGCTGGCGGTGGGGGTATTGGTGTTCTTCTTGCTGCGATTGAAGAAACGCAAGGCACTGGGCGTGTCGGAGGCTGCGGGTTCTCCGGACGAACAGGCGGAGGAGCCTGCTCGCACCGGCAACTAGTTCGCCGCGTCCGGCGGACTGCCTGGCCGTGCCGGGCAGTGCGGGCGGGCAAATCGAGTTTTCTCCGCTGCCTGGCCGCGCCGCGCAGCACGGGTGGGCAAGCCGAGTTTTGTCCACTGCCTGGCCGTGCCGGGCAGCACGAGTGGGCAAGCCGAGTTTCTCCACCTGCGTTGCCGTGCCGCGCAGGCAGGCAGGCAGGCAGGCAGGCAGGCAGGCAGGCAAGCAGGCAAGCCGAGTTTCCTCCACCCGCGCTGCCCGGCACGCCTCTGCCTGCACTAGCCCACCCAGCAGGCTGGCCAACGCATCTGCCCGCCCAGCTCACCCGCCCTCCCGGCTTCCGAGCGAAACCAGCCGGGCTGCCACACCCCGCCGCCGGGTGCCTCCGCCGATCCGCGTCGCGCACGGCCTGCCCGCCTGGCCGGTCAGCGCATGCGTCCGCCCCATTCACCCGCGCCCTCCCGCCCCCGGCCCAGGCGAGCCACGTTCCTCATCCACCCGCCCCGCGACCGCCCGCCCAGCCCGTCAGCGAGCGAAGCGGCGAACCTCACTCACCCAACCCCCGCCCCAGACCCGAAGTCACCCACCCGAGGTCCCGTTCGCGAATTAGATTCGACCGTATGCAGGCACTAGACCTCCCGAAGCCGGTCGCGTTCGTTCTCGGCGGGGGCGGCAGCCTCGGCGCGTTGCAGGTGGGCATGCTCCAGGCCCTCGACGAAGCGGGCATCACGCCGGATCTGGCGGTCGGCACGTCCGTCGGCTCGCTGAACGCCGCGGTGCTCTCCCTTCCCGGCGACGACCGACTCGGGCGGCTTCGCGACATCTGGGCGCACATGACCAAAGCCGAGGCCTTCCCCGGCGGCGTGCTCAGCCAGGTCCGGACGCTCCGGCACAGCAAAACCCACCTCTTCCCCAACACCGGCCTCGCCAAAATCATCGACGATCACCTCGGCGCGGGCAGCCGGTTCGAGGACATGGCGCTGCCGCTGGGCGTCGTCACCACCGACGTCGACACCGCCGAGCCGGTTCTGCTCACCTCGGGCCCGCTGCAGGCACCGCTCCTGGCGAGCTGCGCGATCCCCGGCATCTACCCGCCGGTGCCGCACGAGGACCGGCTCCTCTACGACGGCGGCCTGGTCGCCAATGTCCCGATGCGACAGGCGTTGAGCATGGGCGCGAAGTCGCTGGTCGTCCTCGACTGCGCGTTCCCCGGCAAAATGCCCGGCGCGCCGCGGACGTTCGCCGAGGTCATGATGTTCACCGCGATGATCAGCATGCGCAATCAGGCCGTCCTGGAAGCGCCGGCCGCGGCCCGGAAGGTGCCGGTCGTCTACCTGCCAGGCCCGGCACCGGTTCAGGTGAGCCCGCTGGACTTCACCCGCACCGACGACCTGGCGTCGCAGGCCTACCGCTCCGCGCGGGACCATCTGAAGGAACTCACCGTCGACGGCCCCGGCCTGTACGGAGCCCCCGGATTGCTTCGACCCTGACCGCGAGGCGGCCGGAAATCGCGAGAGTGATCCGCGTCACCCCAATGCACCGATCCACCGGTCAGGGCGTCTTTCCGATCGCGTAGTTTTGCAGTTGAACCCTGCCGGTCCGCGACCCTCACAAAAGAGACATAATGTTCCCGAAGAAGACATTTTTTCCGGTTGCCGGAATTCTCGCGGCGACCTTGCTGCTTTCCGCCTGTTCCTCCGAGGACGGCGGCAGCGACGCTGGCACGCCCGGTGCGCCGGGCGGGTCGAGCCAGACCGCGACACCGGCTTCGGTGTCGATCGAACCGGCCAACGCGTCCGGGATCAGCCCGAGCACGCCCATCGTCGTGAAGGCGGCGAACGGGAAGCTCACGGACGTCACGGTCACGAGTGCCAAAGGCAAACCCGTCGCGGGCGAGTTCGCGGCGGACAAGCTCAGCTGGACGACCACCGAGGTCCTCGGCTACGGCGGCACCTACCAGGTGAAGGCGCATGCCCAAGGCGCTGACGGGAAATCCGTCGAACAGCAGGGCCAGGTCACCACGCTGTCGCCGAAGAAGCAGGCGAACGCGAACCTGATCCCGGCCCCCGGCGCGGTCAAGAGCACCGGCGTCGGCGTGGGGCAGCCGATCGTGTTCAGCTTCGGGACCGCCGTGAAGAACAAGGCGGCCGTGGAGAAGGCGCTCACGGTCGAGTCGTCGCCGAAGCAAGAAGGCAGCTGGTATTGGATGGACGACAAGAACGTCCACTACCGGCCGAAGGAATACTGGAAACCGGGCACCACGCTCACCGTCACCGCGAAGATTTACGGCGTCGATTTCGGAAATGGCGTGTACGGAGCGGACGATCGCACCGAAACGTACAAGGTGCACGATTCGTGGATCGCGAAAGCCGACGGCAACAGCGAGCAGATGCAGATCTTCCACAACGGTTCGATGGTGAAGTCGATGCCGATCTCGATGGGCAAGGACGCGACGCCCACGCACCTCGGCCCGCACGTCATCTCGGACAAGCAGGCGAACTACACGATGGACTCCTGCACGTACGGCGTGTGCCCGCCGGACCCGAAGGCGTACCGCTCGAACGAGAAGTTCTCGCAGCGCATCTCGAACGACGGCGAGTTCGTCCACGAGAACCCGAACAGCGTCGGGCAGCAGGGCAGCTCGAACGTCTCGCACGGCTGCATCAACCTGAACGCCGCCAACGCCGAGTGGTTCTTCAACAACTTCGGCCTCGGCGACGTCGTAGAGGTCACCAACTCGGGCGGCCCGCAGCTGCCGGTGTGGGACCTGTACGGCGACTGGTCCAAGTCCTGGACCGACTGGCAGAAGGGCTCGGCCCAGTAAGACCAGCGGCCAGAACGGGGACCGGGTTCGGTTCGACTGAGCGGTTCGACAGAGAGAGGTGCCGGAGCTTCGTGCTCCGGCACCTTTTTCGTTGCCCGGAAACAGGATCGACGGGCCGGGTTCGGCCCATTTGCCTCGGAAGCGGACGGGGGGGCTACGGGCCAAGCCGCCTGGCCTTCGGCGGCCCCAGCTGATCTGGGTGATCCGGGCGCCCCGGTTAGCCCGGCTGGCTCGGCTGGGCCAGGCTGATCCGGCTTGTCCGGCGCTGGCCTGGGGTCCTCGCTGCCCGCCGGGCTTCGGGCTTCGGGCTTCGGGCTTCGGGCTTCGGGCTTCGGGCTTCGGGCTTCGGGCTTCGGGCTTCGGGCTTCGGGCTTCGGGCTTCGGGCTTCGGGCTTCGGGCTTCGGGCGATGAAAACAAGCCCGCCACGGGCTGCCTTTCCCTGTTACGGCGATGCCGGCCGAACTCCCTCGCCGCGTACCTCCGCTTCCGGCAACTGGCCGCGTACTCCTCGCGTCGGCGCGCCTGCACTAGGTGGCAGGGAGACCTCCGCAGTCGGTCCTGCTGGCTCATCCCCCACGCTTTCTCGCAACACGGAGCACCCGCGGCAGTGATTCCACCGCCAGACAGAAACCCGGCCTGTATCGCCCCGCGGGCAACGTGAAGCACGCCAGCGCGACGAGAGGCCGTCCGAGGCCGCGGGTTGCCGCTGTGACCCGGACATGACGAAGGCCCGAACCCTGTGAGGAGTTCGGGCCTTGCCGCGTGCGGGCCGGGAAACGAGTCTGGGCCCCGGGAGAACCGCGAGGGTTCTCGACCGGGGCCCAGACTGTTTGGTT